>NZ_JAKKCN010000003.1:0-975654 GCF_021728155.1 Vibrio sp. J2-4 | reverse complement strand
ACACGCGGCATGGCTGCATCAGGCTTGCGCCCATTGTGCAATATTCCCCACTGCTGCCTCCCGTAGGAGTCTGGACCGTGTCTCAGTTCCAGTGTGGCTGATCATCCTCTCAGACCAGCTAGGGATCGTCGCCTTGGTGAGCCCTTACCTCACCAACTAGCTAATCCCACCTAGGCATATCCTGACGCGAGAGGCCCGAAGGTCCCCCTCTTTGGCCCGTAGGCATCATGCGGTATTAGCCATCGTTTCCAATGGTTATCCCCCACATCAGGGCAATTTCCTAGGCATTACTCACCCGTCCGCCGCTCGACGCCGTTATCGTTCCCCGAAGGTTCAGATAACTCGTTTCCGCTCGACTTGCATGTGTTAGGCCTGCCGCCAGCGTTCAATCTGAGCCATGATCAAACTCTTCAATTTAAGATTTTGTCGGCTCAATGAATACTGAACATTACATAAAGTAATGTTTGAATTGACTGTGCTCTTATTGGTTTTCACTTTTAAAAAGTGAAATAAAACAGCTCAAGGCTGCTTTCCAATTCGAATGGTCACTTCGTTTCATTGAAACCTAATTTGAAGCCGAAGCTTCTAATTGGATTATCATCAACGAGTGCCCACACAGATTGATAGGTCTATATTGTTAAAGAGCTTGCTTCGTAAGCTTTGCTATCGAAGTGGAGGCGTATTCTAAGGAATTAACTTTCAGTGTCAAACACTTTTTTAAATTAATTTTTAGAAGCTTTTCTTTCGCCTTGTTGCCAACCGCTTTTGCGTTTCCGCTTTGCCCTGACAACGGAGGCGCATTATAGGGAGATGATTTTTCTTGGCAACCCCTTTTTAGAAAAAAAACTAAAAAAAAGCGTCGAATGATTAAATCTCACTCAAACGCTTATTTTTAGCACTCAGTTGTTAACTTCAAGTAGCAAATAGGCAATCAGTATGTGTCTACCCAGCTCTCTTTAAAGCTGGTGATATCAAGATCCAGTGATTGCGCCGCTTCGATTTGCTCAATTGCCTCTAATTCTTTATTTACACTATTCATCGTCAATGTGTTGTTGTCTAACTCAAACACTTGTTGTTGAGTTTTGTAATAGAACTTAAGCGTAGTGAGCGCTTTTACATCGTCATTGCTCGCGGCTGCTTTAATGCTTTTTAGTTTACGAAATATTTTATTGTGCAGTTGCTTGAGCTTCCAAACGTACAGCACCTCTTCCATGTATGGTCGAGTTTTAATTTGATTCAATAAAGAGAGGGAAGTTGCGACTGCGAGAAGGACACCAATCAAATTCCAATGAAAGTTTCCCGTTGATTGTTCAGGTACGACTTCAGTGTTGCCAAACAAAACAATAAGCAAGGTACTAAAGGCAAGAGATGAGATAGCGAGCAACGCAACAAAACCGCCAATCACCAGTTTTACTTTCTTTTTATAAATGTCTTTATTTATCTTTTTGATTTCCATATACCGCTCCTAACAGGGTTGCCTCCTATTCTAACCAGCACACTCCGCACGACAATCGAAGCTTTGTAAGTAAGTTCACATTTACTATTAAACTCGCATCCGTTCCCTGCTTGGGTATATACTTCCGCGCATTCACTCTTCCTATATAGAGGCTAAATTCATGCGCTCTTTTGTTTTACGAGCTCGCGCGGCGCCAACGACCAGCAAAGCACTATTAGAAGGTGTTGGTAACGAGGCGCATACCGAGATCCTTGCTCATACCATGATGAACACCATGTTCGTGGCACAATCTCACCGTGAAGATGTGGTTGTCCACTTGGTATTAGAGAGCACGAAGGATTACTCGCGCACGATTACCATTCGTTCAAACGACATTACCAATATTGGTGGTTTTCACGAGTCAACGTTGATCGCTGCCGTTGCCCGTGCGTTGGACGCATCTGTTGGTATGGGTAAAGAGCAGCTTCGTGAAGTTGAGCCGGGTATTACGGTTCGTACAGTGAGCTTCGAACGCTTGGTTCAAGAACTGGCAGAAGACCACCAACTTTATATGTTGGACAAGAAAGGCGAATTTGTTCGTGATGCAGAAATTGGTGAAAACCCATGTTTCTTGCTAACCGACCACATTCCGATGCCGAAGAAGTCGTTCAACAGCTTGAAGCGCCTAGGTACTGAGAAAATCAGCCTTGGACCTAAGATGCTGTTTGCTTCTCAGTGTGTGGTATTGATCCACAACGAACTGGATATCCGCGAATTCTAGTTATTCGCGTATATGTTGCTAGATGATGAAAGAGGACTCGATTGAGTCCTCTTTTTTGTTTCTGACTTTCTATGCCGCGCTTACTTACCGCCAATGCTCAATCGAGCAAAACGCACATCTGGCGCGAAGAAAGTGCGGCTATCATTAATAAGCTGCGTATCACCCACAGCTTCTACTTCTTGCAGCATCTTATAGAAGTTACCGGCTACCGTGATCCCACGAACTGGTTGAACGCGCTCTCCATCACGGCACAAGAAGCCACTCGCACCAAATGAGAAATCACCACTGACAGCATCTGCACCAGAGTGAACCCCTTGCAGTTCGACTAATTCTAGGTATTCACCTACTTTGACTTCTGGCGCACTGCTGTTGCCTGTCGCAATCACTTTATGATTTGCCGATACGTCTAGGCTCGATTTTGCACAGCGAGATGCACTTGCCGTCGACACTGCACCCAAATAACTCGCTGTTTGGCTATTGTGCAATAGCGTATTCAGTTGGCCATTGGCGATCAACACATTGTCTTGAGTAGCAAAGCCTTCACTATCAAAACTTGCGATTGCCATACCATTTGGCATGTAAGCCGCATCGGTAAAGGTGATCAGTTCACTTGCAACGCTTTGACCAAGCTTGTCACCCAGTGGCGAGATGCCTTTCATCGCACTCACACCAGAAAACGCACTGCCGAATGCACCAAACAGGCTGCTTAAAGCATTGATGTGGAAAATGGCCGGATAGTTACCTGTCGCAACCGGAGCGCCTTCAAGAAGATCGCGAGCAAGGTTGTAACCGCCTTCTATACAATAAGCTGGATCCAACTCATCAAAACGGCGACCTAGCGACATTCTTCCCGCCATCGACTGTTTGCCGTCTTTTTCAAACAAGGTATACGCGTAACAAGTGAACGATCGCTCGAAATGTTGACATAACGTACCTTGAGTATTCGCGATGATGAGCTGAGTTTCACCGTCACTGTAACCATTGTATGGTGAGCTTGAAGCGTGAGGCAGAGCCACAACACCTTGCTCAAGCGCAAGGGACAGTTCAATTTTCTCATCGACCGATGTGGTATCGTCTTGCGCAATTTCTGCAATATCAGTGGTGATTTTACTGTTTACGCAGCTGATGGTTTGATGTTCATCTTGCTTGGAAAAGCGAGCACTTTGCAGCGCGTTTGTGAGCATCAAATCTAAACTTGGTTGCTCTAGTGATTCAGAATAACTTGTCGCGACACGAGCATCTTTCACAACACGAACACCCAGAACTTGGCTTGAGCTTACTTTGTACTCATCCAGCTTTCCTTGGTTCGCTTTCAGAGAAAAGCTGCTGTTGCGGTTTACAATGACGTCCGCTTCTGCGCCTTGACGCTTTGCTTCTGATAGGACGTAATCAACCGCATTAAGAAGTTGTTTTTCTTGGCTCATTAGTTACCGCCTCCTACCAGAATATTATCTACTTTCAGTGTTGGCTGACCGACTGTTGTTGGTACTGAACCACTTACTGAACCACACATGCCCGGCGCAAGCGCCATGTCTTTACCGACCATGCTGATTTCTTTCAACACTTTAGGGCCCGTACTGATCAGCGTTGCTGTTTTCAGAGGTTTGGTAATTTTGCCATTTTCAATGAGATAAGCTTCACGAACAGCAAAGTTAAACTCACCTGTTCCCGGTTGAACCGAGCCACCACCCATCTTCTTCGCATAGATACCACGTTCGATACCTGCCAGCATGTCATCAAGTGAATGCTCGCCTTCTTCAATAAAGGTGTTACGCATTCGCGAGGTTGGTGCGAACTTGTAGTTCTGACGACGACCAGAACCCGTAGGCTCATAACCTGTCTTCATACCACCCATTTTATCGACCATAAAGCTGGTTAGCTTACCGTCTTTGATCAATTGAGTGCGCTGAGTCTTCATGCCTTCGTCATCAACATGAATCGAGCCCCATTCGTTGGTCATGGTGCCATCATCAACTGCATTCACTGCGGTGTGAGCAACCATTTCGCCCATCTTGTCGTGGAATACGGACGCTTTCTTCGCAACCGAAGTGGTTTCGAGTAAGTGGCCACACGCTTCATGGAAGATAACGCCGCCAAAGCCGTTACCAATCACCACTGGCATTTCACCTGATGGACAAGCATCAGCGCCAAGTTTCACTAACGCTTGCTGCGCGATAGTTTGACCCAGCTCTTTCGCATCAAGCTGTTCGCTGAACTCCCAACCAGCAAGAGCGCCAGGACCTTCCATACCAGAAGACTGCTCATTACCTTTTTGAGCAACGGTGTTACCCGCCACACGAATGTAGTGACGCGTATCGTCTACATGCAAACCTTCTGAGTTGAAGATAGACACTTGCTGCTCGCGCTGAAGCACACTACCAATGAACTGGCTGATGTACTCACTTTCTGCACGCGCAGCTTGGTCAACTTTCAATAGAAACGCGATTTTTGAATCTAAGTTGGCATCCTGACTTAACGGCATGCGGCAACCGTGTTGGATTGGGTAGCGGTTCAAATTCAAAGAACCTGCTGACGCGATTTGTTCACGCTTGTCTTTTGCCGCAAGCAATGACGTTACGCGTTTTAGCTCGGCTTCGTCCGTGCTATTGGTGTATCCATAAAGCACTTTGTGACCGAAGAAGAGGCGAATGCCGATACCAAAATCAATCCCCGAATTGATCTTGTCCACCTCACCAGATGCGATCTGGACGGTGTTAGTTTGATGATGTTCAACGAATAGTTCAGCGAAATCAGCCCCCAAAAAGAGTGCATGATCGATCACTGACTTCGCTGTTGCAGAATTAAGCATGAAGTCTCCTTGCTCGATGATCGTCTTAGCCTTCCTAATTAACTGTCGAAAAGTTCAACAAAGTTAAATTGGCAACGCGTTAAATTTTAACAGTTTTTTAACCTTGTTTTGTGCTAATCCTTGCTTAACGAGACCACGATTATTTATTAAATATTCCAGGTTCAGCTCTTTCACCAGAGCGTTGCACTAGTAAATTCCACACGACGAACCATTTAGATGCTTACTCTATCACTCACCTCGCATAATTGAATACTCAATAATAATTACTCTCAAAAAACGTATCCCTTCTACAAGGGTCCTGCTATCATCCGAGCGAAATAGTCGGGGGGCCACGCGATAAGCGTTGGCTGAGATCGAGATTCGAGACCCGTTGAACCTGATTCAGTTAGCACTGACGTAGGGAACTATGCGCACTTTGCCTTTCGCCGCTCCTCTTCGGCGAGCGAAACGATCGAACAATCGATCTATCCACAACGGTCAAAGTCAGTTCCTATACGTCTTGTAGTAGGAGCGACCATGACGCAGCAATCACAGCCATCTTTACACCAGGCACAATCACCTATAACCACCCCAGTTGTCTTAACCATCGCAGGCTCCGACAGCGGCGGCGGCGCAGGCATCCAAGCCGATATCAAAGCGATGTCCGCCACTGGCAGCTTTGCCTGCTCAGTGATTACCGCCATCACCTCACAAAACACGCAAGGCGTTTCTGCGATTTTCCCTATTCCTCTTGATCACGTTGAAAGCCAACTCGATGCAGTGTTTACCGATCTCAATATTGTGGCGGTAAAAGTCGGCATGCTGGCGGATTCGAACATCATTAAAGTCGTTGCTAACAAGATTAAGCAATACCAACCTAAACATCTTGTGATTGATCCCGTCATGGTCGCCACCAGCGGTGATTTGCTACTTGAGCAATCAGCAATCAGCACATTAAGAGAAGAGTTAATTCCACTGGCAGACATCATCACCCCTAACCTGCCAGAGGGTGCAGCACTGACGGGTAAGCCAGTGCCTCAATCAGAATCTGAAATGAACGATATGATTACCGACCTTCGTGCACTTGGTGCCAAAGCTATTCTGCTCAAAGGCGGTCATCTTGAAGAAAATGAAAACAGCAACGATCTGCTGATCATGCAAAACAGTGCGGAGTTAATCAGCGCCAAGCGTTTTCCGACCAAAAACACCCACGGTACGGGCTGTACACTGTCTTCCGCCATTGCGTCTTACCTTAGTCAAGGCAACAACCTGCACAAAGCGGTGCACCTTGGTAAGCAGTACATCAGCCAAGCTATCGCACACGCTGATGAATTGGAAGTGGGGAAAGGTCACGGCCCTGTGAATCACTTTTTTTCGGGTCATACTTATGTTCGCTAACGCGATTGGCATTCAGCTTTCCGACGCCAGTTTGCAATACAAAGACAGCCAAACACCGACTTTAGCGGGAGTGAACATGACCATTCCTGTCGGTCAATGGACGGTATTACTCGGACGAAGTGGCTGCGGGAAAACCACAATATTGCGTTACTTAGCTGGCCTACTGGATGACCAAGTTGACTGGCATGGCGAACTCATCACAACCGATGGCGCTGCACTGCATGACCGTATCGCTTACATGGCTCAGCAGGATTTATTGCTACCGTGGCTTAACGTGCTGGATAACGTCTGCCTCAGCTCGCGCTTTTCTCACGCCAATTCAAATCCAGCGGATGAGAAACAACGCGCTCTCAACTTGTTAGAGCACGTTGGGTTGGCAGATTACGCTTACGCCAAACCCGCTCAACTCTCCGGAGGTATGCGACAGCGCGTAGCCCTTGCTCGCACTCTGATGCAAGACAAACCTTTGGTTTTGATGGATGAACCTTTCTCCGCGCTAGATGCGGTCACTCGCCACAAATTGCAAACTCTCTCTGCCGAGTTACTTAAGGACAAAACCGTTGTCTTGATTACGCACGATCCGCAAGAAGCGGTGCGATTGGCACACCAACTCTATGTGTTGCAAGGCACGCCTGCTCAAGCGCAGCACTTGGTTGTTCCGGACTCCAAGCCACCAAGATCTCTCAATGGAGAGTGCGCAGCGCTACAGCAGGCGATTTTGGATCAGTTGGAGAAAGACTATGAGTGATATGACTCAGTACAACTCCGTTTCGGCGCGTATTAGTAAAAAGGAACGCGTAACTCATCCGGCGTTGCGTCTGCTGACCAGCGCAGCCGTGATCTTAGGTTTGTGGCAACTCATTGTAGTGGTGTTTGACATGCCAAGCTTCATCTTGCCTTCGCCAATAGAAGTATTGGATAGATTAATCACTCGATACGACGTGCTACTCAAACACACTTGGGTCACCGCGCAAGAGATCCTTCTTGGCCTCGCACTCGGCTTATCGATGGGGTTGCTATTCGCTTTACAAATGCTGATGTTCGAGCCGCTGAAGCGTTGGTTACTCCCAATTCTGATTGCTAGCCAAGCAATTCCAGTATTTGCTATCGCGCCAGTGCTCATGCTTTGGCTGGGTTACGGCATTGCATCGAAAGTAGTAATGGCGGCGATCATCATCTTTTTCCCTGTAACAACTTGTTGTTATGACGGACTGCGCAACACCCCCACCGGCTATCTCGATCTTGCCAAAACCATGGGCGCATCGAAATGGCAATTACTGCGCCATATTCAACTACCTGCCTCCCTACCAACGTTAGCGTCTGGTATTCGCGTTGCCGTGGTTATTGCGCCGATTGGTGCTGTGGTAGGTGAATGGGTCGGCTCAAGTGAGGGCCTAGGCTATCTGATGCTGCAAGCCAACGCACGCATGATCATCGATGAGATGTTCGCGGCACTATTCATCCTCGCCGCGCTGTCTATCGCACTCTATTTCACCACTGACAAATTACTGAAAAAAGCTATTCCCTGGGAAAACAAATAGGGAAAGAAAAAGGAAGAACCCCGTGAATAAAAACAAACTCATGAGCGCTGCTGCTCTGCTCGCTTCAATCGTTTCAACTAACGTACTTGCTGCCGAAAAGGAGCTTACTTTAATGCTGGATTGGTTCGTTAACCCGAACCATGGCCCTATCGTGATCGCACAAGAGCGCGGCTACTTTAAACAGCAAGGTTTGAAGATCAATATCCAAGAACCCGCCGACCCAAGCACTCCACCCAAACTAGTTGCGGCTGGCAAAGTCGATATGGCGATTTCATACCAACCTAGCCTGACCATCGACGTAGCGGCTGGCTTGCCATTAATTCGCTCTGCGACCTTGATTGCTACTCCCCTCAACACGTTGATGGTGCTGGATAACGGTAAGAATGAAAACCTTGGCGACTTGAAAGGCAAGAAGATCGGTATTGCGATCGCAGGCAACGAAGAAGCGACAATCGGCACCATGCTAGCGCAAGAAAACGTGAAGTTTTCTGACGTACAAATCATCAACGTAGGTTGGGCGCTGTCTTCGTCTCTTGCGTCTGGCAAGGTGGATGCGATTTGGGGCGGTCTACGTAACTTCGAAACCAACCAACTTGCATTAGAAGGTTATAAAGCTAAGGCCTTCTTCCCTGAAGAACACGGCGTGCCAGCGTATGACGAGTTAGTCTTCGTAGCCAATGCGAAAACCTACGACAAAGAAGCCATCAAGGCATTCAACAAAGCACTAGAACAAGCAACCACTTACATCGTTAACCATCCAAAAGAGTCGTGGAAAGAGTTTGTGGCTTATTCACCAGACACGCTCAACAACGAGCTCAACCAACGCGCTTGGAACGACACGCTAACTCGTTTCGCTCTTCGTCCATCAGCCGTCGATCTAAAGCGCTATGACGATTACGCCGAGTTCATGTACTCACAAAAAATCATCGAAACGCTACCAAAAGCGAAAGATTACGTACCGAGCTTTGACTAATTACGAGGCAGTCTCATTATGAAATACCAAGATTTGATCGACGCTTGCCGCCAAGATTGGCAAGAATACACAGAACATGCCTTCGTGCAGCAATTGGCCAAAGGCACACTGGCTCAACCTTGTTTTCTACATTACTTGAAGCAAGATTTCTTATTCCTAAAACAGTACGCGCGAGCTTATGCGCTGGCAATCTACAAAGCACGTACGTTAGACGACATGCGCCGCGCACTACCAAGCGTACATGCGCTTTTAGATTCAGAGATTGCCCACCATGTTACCTACTGCGGTCAGTGGGGATTGACGGAATCTGATCTCGAAAACGAGCCGGAAGATTTTGGCACGGTGGCTTACACGCGCTACGTATTGGATGCAGGCATGACGGGCGACTTAGTTGACTTGTATGCCGCGCTCGCCCCTTGCTCCATCGGCTACGCCGTCATTGGTAAAATGCTGATTGAAGATGAAAACACGGTATTCGAAGGCAATCCTTACGCAAGTTGGATTAACTTGTACGGCGGTGAAGAGTTCCAATCAGGCGTGGCAAGTGGGGCCGAACACTTTAACCAGTTGCTGGCTGAAATCGACATCCACAGCCAGCGCGGTCAAAACCTGATTCAGGTCTTCAAAACCGCAACGCGTATGGAAGTGGCGTTTTGGCAACAAGGTCTAAACGCACAATAAGGTTAATTGGAGAATCTCATGTTAATAGAACAAATCACTCAAGCATTAACCGCAGTGCGTCAGAAAAAGCCTTTAGTCGTGAACATTACCAACTACGTGGTGATGAACAACACGGCGAACGCTTTATTGGCTATCGGTGCTTCGCCAATCATGGCGCATTCAAAGCAAGAAATGGCAGAAATGATGTCGTTTGCTGGCGCTTTGGTGATCAACATCGGCACCCTAGACAGCGTTTGGACGCCGCGCATGAGCTATGCCGTCGAGCAAGCCAACTCGAACGGTAAAATCGTTGTGTTCGACCCTGTCGGTTGCGGTGCAAGTTCACTGCGCACCGAAACCTCGCGCGAAATCGCCCGCCTTGCAAACAAGTTAATCATTCGTGGTAATGCTTCCGAAATCATTGCTCTCGCTGGTGAGCAAGCGCAAAGCAAAGGTGTAGATGCACTCGACAGTAGTGATGCAGCCCTTGGGGCGGCTCACTTCGTAGTTGAAAAATACGGAGCGAGCGTGGTCATCTCCGGCGAAACTGACTACATCGTGACAAAAGAGCAAACCGTCCAGTTGAATAATGGTCACGAGATGATGCCTTACGTGACGGGCATGGGCTGCACACTGACGGCACTGACTGGCGCTTTCGCAGCAATCGGCGACGAAACAGGCCTTGCTGCGGCAGCGGTGCTTGGCGTTGTGGGTGAAATTGCGGCTGAGCAAGCGCGAGGGCCAGGTAGCTTGCAAATGCATCTTTTGGATGAGCTTTACCAACTGGATGAAGAAACACTTGCAACACGTCTTACATTACAAGTGAGATAATTCGCTTCTCAATGCTTTAAACGCCTCTCACTCCAACGAAAGTGGGAGGCGAAAGGAAACACAATGAACGCCTATCGTTTGTATTTGGTCACCGACGACCAACAAGATTTATCCACTCTCAAACACGTTGTAAGAAAGGCGGTAGAAGGTGGGGTCACCATGGTGCAGGTGCGTGAAAAACATGGTGACGTTCGTGCATTTATTGAACGAGCTCAAGCCGTAAAGACGATCCTTGAAGGCACTGGAGTCCCGTTAATCATCAATGATCGTGTTGATGTTGCCCTTGCTGTTGATGCTGATGGTGTCCACTTGGGGCAATCAGATATGCCCGCAACTATCGCTCGCGAGTTGATTGGACCAAACAAAATTCTCGGCTTATCGATTGAGACTGAAGAGCAGTTGGCAGAGGCGGGGTCTCTGCCCATTGATTACATCGGCTTGAGTGCCATCTTCGCTACACCAACCAAAACCAACACCAAAAAACACTGGGGTATTGAAGGTTTGAAGATGGCGCTGAACACCACGTCCTTACCAATCGTCGCTATTGGTGGCATCAACGAAACCAACATTCCTGCCCTGAGTGCGACAGGTGTGCATGGTTTGGCTTTGGTTTCTGCCATTTGTCATGCAGAAAACCCAACCAAAGCAGCAGAATACTTACGTTCTCTGATGGATTAAGCCCCCAACGCTTAAGGATGAGCGCCTTTACCCTCCGGATAAATGTCATCAATTCATCACTCAGCCTTCATTCTCTCGTCAAATTGACAAAGCGTTGATAAGTTTTTCACGCCAGATAACGTAAGATAAGCCCCTTATTTTCACGTGGTTGAATAACCCTCAATAAAAACAAAACGCTCTCAATGAAAACCAAAAAATATGGATTGATGATGCTCGCCTTGTTTGTTCTTGGCATCATCCCAATGTCGCTGTTTGGCTCTTATCACAATCTCACTTCACAGGTGCCTGAAAGGATGGGTATTACTTTTACTTTGCTCACAGATTCTGCTGGCAGCAAAGGCTTTTTAATTACCTTAACGCTGCTACTGCTTTCTTTATTTCGCTTTAAGCCAAGTCGCACTGAGTGGATGCAAAAACTCTCAATGTTAGGGTTGTTACTTGTGATTGGCTTTGCCAGCAAAACGGGGCTAAAACTGATGACAGAAAGCCCGCGCCCGTACACGGAATTGCTCGCAGCAGAACAATTGATTGAAACACCAGAAACGTTTTATCAGTTGGAGACAAAGCAACAAGCCAACGTAATTAACCAGATTTCTGAACACGTCAGTGATTGGCGGACGCGGCATTGGCAAGGCGAGAAAGACTATTCTTTCCCGTCCGGCCATACGATTTTCGTTTCGATTTGTCTGGCTTTCTTTGGTGGGTTGTTCTTACAGAACAAGTGCTATATCTCTGCACTGTCATTGTGGATGTGGGGAATGAGCGTCGCATATAGCCGCTTATGGCTGGGCATGCATCGCCCTGAAGATTTAATAGGTTCGGTCTTGTTTGTCGCGATTGTATTTACTTTACTCCCGACATTTCAGATTAAGAAACAGATGCCGTTTGTTTCTCTCGCTTCGCGCTAATGTGAACGATGACTAGATAAAAAAGAAGCCAGCGATTCGCTGGCTTCTTGCTTTCAAGCGCTACTTTTTTTAGCCATTTCTTGGTGGTTCAAAGGCTGTTAGTTCTAATTCTGGGCCTGTGTATTTTTCAATACGAACCAATGCCGAGTTCGCCGCACAGCCGTTTGCAAGTCGAGAGGTCGGAATATCCAACGTTAACACGTTACAACCGCCGTTCTTACAAATGCCGGTTTTCGGATCCAAATCCGGCCAACCGCCTTCATGAATACACACTGAACCTTGCTTGATTCGGTCAGTCACTTCTGCGCCAACCAATACTTGGCCACGGTTGTTAAACGCACGAACTAGATCGCCCGTTTTAATACCACGCGCTTTCGCATCTTCAGGGTGAATCCAAATAGGCTCACGGTTTGCAATTGCGTACTCTTCGCGAATCTTCGCGTAGTTAAACTGGCTGTGTAGACGATGCGCTGCGTGCGCGGTCATTAGCTGCAACTCGCCATCTTTTGCATTGCCAGTGTACTCGGTTGGTGCCATCCACGTTGGGTGTGGAGGACAGTCTTCCAACTGGTAACCTTCAATCGTTTTCGAGAAGATTTCAATCTTACCACTTGGCGTACCTAGCGGATTCATGATCGGGTCTTCACGGAAATCCGCGTAACGAACAAACTGTGCGTTCTTCTCGTTCCACTTCATCTCGATCAGTTGGTTATCTTCCCAGAACTTGCTGAAGTTCGGCATTGCTACGCGAGAGCCACGGCCACCTTGTTGCGCCGCCTTGTAGAAGCCGTACAGCCATTCCATTTCGGTTTTGCCTTCGGTGTACACATCACGGCCACCCGGTGCTAGCATCTCCGCCATGTCCGCGAATACGTCGAAGTCATTACGCGCTTCACCTTGCGGCTCAACCACTTTCTTCATTGGCACCAAGTGTTGGTTACTGTAGTCGCCTGTCATCGTTAAGTCATTACGCTCGAACGATGTGGTGATTGGCAGAACGACATCCGCATGCTTCGCCGCTGCTGTCCAATAAGGTTCTGAAATCACGATCAGCTCAGGCTTTTGCCACGCTTTAATCAAGCGGTTGGTGTCTTGGTGGTGAGTAAAGTTCGCACCACCTGCCCACCAAATCATCTTGATATCTGGGAACGTCAGTTTATGACCGTTGTGATGGTAGGATTGACCTGGGTTTTCCAACGCCTCGACAATACGCGCCACAGGGAAGCTTTGCACCGCGCCAGATACCGCCCAGTCGTTACCCGCAGAAGAGCCGCCACCCAGTGATGCTGAAATCGCAGGAAGCACGCCAGCGTCACGAGCAGGGTTACCACCGTTTGAGTAGTGGTAAGAGAAACCAAAACCACCGCCCGGTAAACCGATTTGACCCAACATCGTTGCCAGTGTAACCAGCATCCAGTGACGCTGCTCACCGTATTGTTGGCGCTGCATACCCCAACCAGCCATCAACATGGTGCGGTTTTTACTGAAGATGTCCGCCAGTAGCTCAAGTTGCTTCGCAGGTACGCCACAGATTTGTGATGCCCATTCTGCTGATTTTTCTACGCCGTCTTCTTCGCCCATCAGGTACGCTTCAAACTTATCGTAGCCTGCGGTGTATTTATCGAGGAAGGCTTTATCGTGCTTACCTTGTTTCACCAAGGTGTGTGCGATACCCATCATCATTGCTACGTCGGTCATTGGGTGAGGAGCAATCCACTCCGCATTCTCACCAAAGAACTCGATGGTTTCAGAACGAATAGGGTCAATCGCAATAACCGTCTTGCCTGATTTTTTCAATTGATGGAAGAATTCAAGACCAGCACAGTCTGTTGAGCTCCACGCGATTTTTAGAGTGTTGATTGGGTTTAAGCCCCAAAGCACAACCACATCGCTGTGCTCTAGTACCACTGGGTATGTAGTTTGTTGCTCGTACACTTCGATAGAGCCCACAACGTGCGGCATGATGATCTGCGCAGCACCCGTTGAGTAGTCACCCAAGTGGCCTGAATAGCCGCCCGCCATGCTCATGTAACGTTGCAGCAAGGTTTGTGCTTTGTGCAGCACGCCACTTGAACGCCAGCCGTAAGAGCCAGCAAACACAGAAGCCGCGCCATATTCTTTACGAATGCGCATGTGCTGTTCGTGGATCAGCTTGTAAGCCTCATCCCAAGACACACGCACAAACTCATCACTACCGCGCACACCTTCTGGCGACGATGGGTTTGCCAAGTAGCCTTTACGTACCATTGGGTACTTCACACGCGCCTTGGTATGCACTTGGTCAGGCCCAGTAGTTTGTAGACTATTTGGTACAGTTTGTGGAAGAGCATTAGTAGTCGATACTAGCTTGCCATCTTTCACTTCACATAACATTGGGCCCATGCGGCCCGCTGTCAAAATGCCCTTGCCACGCTGGTTTGAAGACGCAACAGACATAGGCGAAAAAGAAGTAAATGCCATGGCGCCAGCCGCCATACCTGTGCCTTTTAGAAATCCACGACGGGTTAAATTAGTCATAATCTTATCCTTCTATTTATCGTTAGTGACCAACCACATCTTTCGCGTGGTGCTGGAAGAACTTAGTAAGAATTTCTAGGTTTTCGGCAGTGATGTCTGTTCGATCACCCATACTCTTCGCCACTGGTCCCCAAGCGTTCACTGTGAAGTGATTTGAAGGAATTTTCGCGTGACAAGTTGCACAATAAACGTTGTCTAGCTCTTCTGCGTATGACCAAACTGGGTCAAGTGTATCCACAACCGGAGAATCGATCGTGCCTGTTAGTGACACTGCGCGCCATTCGTTGCCGTAAACGTCGGCCTTAAACTCACCGCCCTCAAGAGCTTGCTGACCTTGCTCGGTTAGCGTTGCTACGATTGCACGTTGACCTTCACCCATGTACAGCACTTGCTCTGCGCCTTTCATTTGGAATGCGTCCAACTTAACAGTACGCTCATCACCTTCAGAGCTGATTACTTCTAACTTCGTCGTTGGGTTAATTTTACCCATCTCACCCATTGCGATTTCAGTCACAGGGTAAACGACTTTGGCACCAGGTGATGTTTTTGTGGTGAAGCTCATCAACGTTTCAAATGCCTTGCTGTCTAGCTCAGCTTCTGGTGCAAAGTGAGCAACGCCTTTGTGACAATCGATACACGTTTGATCGTTCGCTTTTGCGTACTCGTGCATTTTCGCTGCATCGCGAGATTGCTCAAATTCTTCCATCGCGTCAAAGTCGTGGCAAGAACGGCACGTTACAGAGTCGTTTTCACGGAACTGCTCCCACACCATCTCCGCAAGCTCTTTGCGGTGCGCTTCGTATTTTTCTGGCGTGTCGATCTTGCCAGTCACGAACTCATGGTAGATGTCTTTCGATGCACGAATCTTCGTGATCAGGTAGTCCATCGGTTCTTGTGGGATGTGGCAATCAGAACACTCGGCACGAATGCCTTTCGCATTACTGAAGTGCACTGAGCCTTGATACTCTTTGTAAGGGATTTCCATAGAGTGGCACGAGAGACAGAACTCAGTATCAGAGGTGTAATGCATTACCGCTGCAGTACCACCTAATGTTAACCAGCCCACACCAATGCCGGCAGCAACCAGCAGTGCAACATATCGTTTTTTTATTGACATAATTAGCAACACTTCCAAATAAAATGTAATTATAGATCGCAAAATACTACTTTATGGGTAGTTCTCTCTTGATCCACATCATTTCCGTGTTGCTCTATGTATCTCAAGTATGAAATTTCGTTATTTTCATCCCACAAATGAATATTCAGTAAGAATTCATTCCCCAACTAGACATTCACCACACAAATCACTTTTGTAAGTGCAACCGTTTGATTAAAGAGATAAGAGGATGAGAAACTGGCTCTCTACATAAATGCTGTAAGGACACGCATGTCAGTTTATATTGAGACTCACCGAAGCCAATTAAGACCTATCGAAGCCAGCGATTGGGAACTATTTCAGCGATTACATTCCGAACCAGAGATCATTGAGCTCTGTTTTGATCGCCCGAGCGAAAAACAAATAAAAGAAAAATTTGCTTCGCGATTATTACCATGGACACCAGACAGTCAGCACTGGCTTTGCCTCATCATACTCGATAAGCAATCTGAACAACCGATTGGCGTCACTGGCCTTGCCATTGAAGAAGGTAACGCAGAGGTGGGTTACTTACTTTTGCCTGAATTTCATGGCCGACAGTTTGGAACAGAAACCCTTCAAGCGCTTCTAAATTGGGCGAGAGCAACACATGACATCGACCGCTTTTCCGCTACGGTCACTGAAGGGAATATTGCTTCAGAGCGTGTTCTCATGAAGTGCGGATTCGAGCTATCTGAAGTCATTCCTGACGCATACCAAATTGGCGACAAGCGTTACGCCGACAAAATCTACTCGCTACAAAAATAAGGATGTATTTTGAATAAAGTAGTCATCGTTACAGGCGCAAGCCGAGGCATTGGAGCCGCAACGGCGAAAAAACTGGCCGAGCAAGGCTATGCCGTGTGTGTTAATTACCGTGCGCAAAGTGAAGCAGCTCACCAAGTGGTCAGAGACATACAAGCAAATGGCGGAAAAGCGATCGCCGTTCAAGCCGATGTATCTGACGAGCAACAAGTGCTCAACCTTTTCGATGCAACAGAAAACGCACTAGGCTCAGTCACCCATTTGGTCAACAACGTTGGCATTCTATTTACTCAGTCACCGTTGGCGGAAATCAGCTTGGAACGCTTTCAGAAAGTAATGAACACTAATGTGAATAGCTGCTTTCTCTGTTGTAGAGAAGCGGCGAAGCGATTCAGTACTGGTGGCGCAATTGTGAATGTTTCTTCTGGGGCATCACGCTCAGGCGCACCATTTGAATATGTCGATTACGCCACATCAAAAGGCGCAATGGATACCTTAACCAAAGGGCTATCGCTTGAATTGGCAGACCGAAATATTCGCGTCAATGGCGTTCGACCTGGTTTCATTTATACCGATATGCACGCCGATGGTGGAGAACCAAACCGCGTGGATAGGCTCAGCCCTCAAATTCCACTGAAACGGGGCGGTACGGTAGAAGAAGTGGCGAATGCGATCGCTTGGCTACTCAGTGATGAAGCTTCTTATGTTACAGGCTCTTTTATCGATCTTTCAGGCGGTAAGTAAAATGGAAGTCAACATTCGACAAGCAAGTCCCGACGATTTGGATGCAATTTTTGAATTAAACCTACAAATCAACGCACTGCATTTTGCCAATGCGCCTGAAGCTTTTGTAGCACCTTCGGAAGACGACCGAGCGTTCCTCACTCAGGCTCTCGAGAATGATGAACGCTTGTTTTTAGTCGCAGAACATGAAAAGGAGGTAGTCGGCTTTTTAACCGCGATGATCACTCAGAATGAAACCGTCAGCTTTCTGATAAAAGATCCTATTTGTCGAGTAGGAACGATTGTTGTCGATGAGGAGCAAAAGCAACAAGGCATCGGTCGCCAACTACTTGAGGCTTGTGAGCAATGGGCTCGCGATGCCAATGCTACACAAGTTCGATTAGAAGTGATGGAATTCAATCAATCAGCACAGCGGTTTTACAACAAACAAGGTTTTAAAACTAACTCACGTATTATGCTGAAACATTTGTAACGATAACGACAATTAAGCGCTTTTCACGACTAAAGCCACCTAAATCGCATTTATCGATGCAATTTATCCCCTGATTTTAGAAAAGACGATATGATGTGCGGATAAAGGAGATTCGAACATGATTTATCTTTTCGATTGGGGGAACACCTTAATGGTGGATTTCCCTCACGCACAAGGAAAAATGTGCGATTGGGAACACGTAGAAACGATTCCTCTGGCCAAAGAAACACTGGCAACACTTTCCCAAAATCATGCTATTTACATTGCGACCAGTGCGTCTGATTCCAACATGGAAGAGATTCAGCGTGCATTCGTCCGCGTCGACTTAGACCAGTACTTAAATGGCTACTTTTGTTTTGCCAATCTCGGCATCGCTAAAAACCAACCTGATTTTTATCTTGCTATCGCAAAACAGCTAGGGGTTAACGTGAGTGAGTTAACTATGGTTGGCGACTTGCCCTATAAAGACATTTACCCTGCAATGCAAGCTGGCGTAAATACGATTTGGTTTAATCCAACAGGAGCCAATGCGCCAGCCGATCCCATTCCGAATCAAATTCGCTGTTTATCTGAACTCGTACCTTAACCATCACTAACCTGCACTAATCAAGGAAGATGAATGCAAATCAGACCCATCCAGGTAAGCGATATCGAGCGCTTTACCGAACTGTGGAACCGAGTCTATGCCGAAGGTAAATACCTGCGCAGTCCGGCTCCAGATAAAGACACCCTGACCAATATTTTACGTCGCGTAGAACTTGAATCGATTCCTCAATTTGTTGCTTTGGACCATCACGTTCTGATTGGTAGTGTAGAGATTTTTCCTGCCGAACTGTGCGGTTATGAAGGCGGTCAACTCACTAGCACAGGCATTTTAGGTATTCATATTGATAGAACATTCAGAGGAAAAGGGCTAGGTAAGCAGCTATTGTCTGTCGCACTTAAAAGTGCCTGGGAATATGGTTACGACACCATTGTACTTAATGTTTATAAGGACAACCTTGCCGCGATAGCGTTGTACGAACGATTTGGATTTGAGCACCATGGTGAACTAGGAGAAGTCACTCTCCCCAATGGCGAAGTGTTGATGAGTCAGAAGATGATGTTAAGCGCGCCTAACAACCCTCAGTAACGTGCCCTCGGACGATAGACTCTGTGGATGCTTGATTTACATAATAGAAATAGCATGCCTCTTCTGCCAAGGTATACCCTTGCGGCCAAATGTACACCACCCGATCAAGACCTGACTGGTCGACAAATTGATAATCGGGAATAGACACAAAGTGGGTACTATTTGGGTGTTGCTGACCAATAATACAAAAGTCACTGCCTTTGCAGGGAACATCAATTTTGGACACGCCACTCTGCGGCAAATCGATTTCTAATAACGCGCCAATGCTATTGGCGCTCGCTTCTGGCATACCACTTAAGGTTTTTACGTTCCTATCAATATAGTGGACTTGGTTTTGCTCGGCAGCATTGTCTATCACCACTCGGGCGTTAAAAAATTTAAGCGCGGTACCCAATGACGAATTGGAACTGTGTAACATCGACGCATAGGCTTGGCGATGAATGTGGAGTAGTGTTGGCAACGCAGCCAAAGCGATGAAAGCCAAAGTGGCGAGCACTATGGTGATTTCCATCAGAGTAAATCCCTTTAATCTCACTTTTTTATCTCAGCAGAATGAATGGTCGTTTGCCTCACATCCATGTGAGACCTTGCCAATATATCGCTGATTTAAAACGTTTAAAGCCCTAGTAGATGACAAACAAGAGTCATGGGCCAAAGTTGAGACCGCTCGCCAAGTTACTATGCAAACGCACACATTTATGTGTCAATTTTAGGACTTTATTTATCAATCACTTATTTACTGAAGTAGATTACCCGAGTAGTGGAACGTTATTACGAACAAGTCCGCGACGTACGTTAGTGCACATCTTCCCGAAACGACGGATCTCATCAAACTGCGGAATCACACCCCGCTCCATTGCCGACTCCCAATAAGTAACCTCTGAATCGACCATTTCTAATAATTTCTTTGGACAACCGATGCACTGCCCTTCCGGCCCACACACAAAGGTTTCCGGTTCGTAAATCGGTAGTTCAGCTTTTACTTGCTCGATGATATTACGCATCGCGGTCATTCGGTCTGGCTTTGCCGTCATCACTCTGCTCCACGGATTAAGATGAAGCAGAATTGTACTCACTGGCACGTGAATGTCCCTACCCAATTTAGGTATATTCTGTTTGAACCGATTTTTTTATCGTCAGATCTGGCTTTTTAACCACTAGATAGACCGCCGTGGCCGCCAATGCAAAGCCAGAAATGCCCATCCAATCAAACGACTCACCAAACGCGAGCCAAGCTTGAATCGCGGTTGTTGGCGGCACGAGGTAAAACACAGACGCCACACTCGAAGACGCGCCATTTCTCACCATGTACAGCAGCAGTAGGATAGCCACACAAGAGAGCACGACGACCAACCACAACACGGTCAAAATAAACTCCAGTTCCCACTGAACTTGCATGGTTTCAAACTGCATCGCAACAGGCAGAAACATGATGAGTGCGGCCAAATATTGCACCGTCGCACCACCAACCATATCCACCTGTTGGCAATGTTTTTTCTGATACAGCGTCCCTAACGTTATACCAACCAAAGACAGTAAACAGACTCCAATGGCTAAGAACTTATGTTGCTCAGACTGCCACTCCATGTTTCCCATCAGCACCATAGCGATGCCGACAAAGCCAAGAGCCAAACCTAGCCATTGCGAGGGTTTAAATTCCTCACGAACAAACACCACCAGCAAAGCCGCGGTTAAAATCGGCTGAATGCCCACCAACAACGAACTCAGCCCGGCAGGCATACCCAAATCAATAGCGAAATAAGTGCCGCCTAAATAGAAGCCATGGATCAACACACCCACCACACAGCTGTGCCAAAAATCGCTTCCTGTTGGCAACCTTCTACGCAACATCGCCACAAGAACTAAAAACAGTAAGACATTGAATGCCATACGGATAGAAAGTAGTGTCGCTGGCTCGGCATACTGCAAACCAAAACGCGCACCAACAAATCCAGACGCCCAAAGGATGACAAATACAAAAGGGATGGCTCGGATTAACATGATCGCCTCACTCACGCTTGTTTTATGTTTTGAGATACTGTTAATGTAATTAGGTACAGTGTTTTCAAAAAGTGACAGATGGAAGTGTTTTTATGGGTACAGATTTATTGGAAAGCGGTGAAGGGAATAAGTACCTCGTGGTGGAAAAGCACCTTAAACAAGCCATCAATGGTGGCGTTTACCAAGTGGATGATCGACTGCCCTCCATTCGCTCATTGAGCCAAGAATTAAGCGTCAGTAAAAACACCGTGATTCGTGCGTATCAAGAGCTGGAAGCGCAAAACTTGGTGTACTCGGTTCCCAAGTCGGGTTATCGAGTAAAAATCGCCTTGCCGACCTCTCGCTCAATTCCGGATCCGACTCGCGTGGATTTGCTCTCGATCTGCAAAGAAATCCTCACGTACCCTGAATACCAAGAGCGTTTGCCCGCAGGCTCTGCCCACCCAAACATTGACTCCCCCGCGATCAAAAGCTTGTACGCCGAGATTGGCCGCCACAGCCGCCAGCAAACGCATGTACCGAGCCATTACCAATTGCCACCCGGTGATCACCTCTTAATCAAACAACTGGCGAAAATCACACAAGATTTGGGCACGCCAACCAAGTTGGATGAGATCATGGTGACGCACGGCGCGCAGCAAGCAATTAGCCTAGCGCTGCGCGCAACGACACAAAAAGGCGATATCGTCGCGGTGGAGTCCCCTTGCTATTTTGGTAATTTATTGATGCTCGAATCACTCGGCCTCAAAGTGGTGGAAATTCCGAGTTGCCCACGAGACGGTATGTGCCCCGAAGCCTTAGCAAAAGCAATGGCGACATGGGACATAAAAGCGATCATCGTAACGCCAAACTTCACCAACCCAACTGGTGCCATGATGCCGCTAGAAAAGCGCCAGCAATTGCTATTGGCGTCTGGCAATATTCCTATTATCGAAGACGATGTGTTTGGCGGGTTAAGTTATAACAAGCCTTTGCCAAGCTTGAGGTTGCTCGATGACAAGCAACGCGTAATTTACGTGAATTCGTTATCCAAAACGCTCGATTCGCGTTTGAGAATTGGTTGGATGTTGGCGGGGCGATATCGAGATCAAATTGAGCAATATCTACTGTGTGAGAACATGGGCAGTTTGAATCTGATGCAATCTGCCGTGGCAACGTTTCTAACGTCAGGCAAGTATCGAACGCATACTGCGCGAATGGGTCGGGTTTATCAAAACAACATGCGCCGATTTATCCAGATGCTTCATCAATACTTAGATGAATACGAATCTCTAAAAAATCGATACCAGATCAACGCCGTGCAAGGTTCGTTCTTGCTTTGGTTGCGCCTGCCCAAAGAAACGGACAGCTATGCGTTGTATCAAGCGTGTAATCAACACAGAATCAGCCTACTTCCCGGTACCGTATTTGGCACTCAAGGACAATATCGACATTGCGTGCGCCTCAGCGTAGCAAACTTTGGTAGTGAAACCGATTGGATTCACGCGATGCAAACACTGGCAAAGTTGATAGCAAAGCATGTTCGTTAACTCGCTCTTGCTAAATGAACTTATGCCCGCATACGTAGACTGGTAACAACAAAAAACTCCACGTAAAGGTGGAGTTTTTTCGTATCGTTATCGCCCTCAGTGCGACTTAATTTGCCACATTCTCGCGACGTTTTCGGCTAAATTGGCAACGTTGACGTCGGCCTCTTTCATGGCCTCAGGCAAGCTCATTGCCCTTGGTACACAAGCAAACACCGCATCAATGCCGCACTCATAAACCGCCTGATAGTTGTCGCCCACACAGCCTGCTAATGCAATGACTGGTAAATTACACTGCTTAGCCACCTGAGCAACGCCCATCGGCGTTTTGCCATGTGCGGTTTGATGATCGATTCGACCCTCGCCTGTAAATACGATATCCGCATCCGCAACATGCTGAGCAAGCTTGACCGTTTCAAGCACAATCTCAATTCCCGGTTGCAAACGTGCTGGCGTGTACCCGAGCAAGGCCGCGCCCATACCACCAGCAGCACCCGCCCCTTCACGAGTCAGTACATGCTTACCCGTCGCTTGTTCCGTCAACTCGCCAAACTTGCGCAATGCGTTATCGAGCAGTGTGACGTCTAACACCGTCGCTCCCTTTTGCGGGCCAAAGATAGCCGATGCGCCTTTGTCGCCACAGAGTGGGTTATCAACATCGCATGCTACCAACACTTCACAAGTTGCTAAACGTGGGTCAAGACCAGAAATATCGATGGAGGCAAGCGCCGCTAACCCGCCTCCATTTGGGGTAATTGCATGACCAGATTTATCAAGAAACGTTACCCCCAACGCGGTCAACATGCCCACGCCACCATCATTGGTAGCGCTGCCGCCCAAACCAATGATTAAGCGTTGAATACCGCGGTCTAGCGCGTGTTTGATCAGCTGTCCGGTACCGATGCTGCTGGTCAGTTTTGGGTCGCGAGCGTCACTCGGTACAAGGTGCAGCCCACTGGCCTCCGCCATTTCAATAACCGCGGTTTCGCCGTCACCGAGGATGCCATAAAACGCTTCAACATCATTCCCTAATGGCGCGGTCACCGTTGTAAAGACTTGTTCGCCTTGAGTTGCATCTATCAAAGATTGAACCGTGCCTTCGCCACCGTCTGCGACCGGAACCGTAACAAACTCGGCATCATGCCATACGCGAGCAAGACCCGTTTTGATCGCCTCGCTCACTTGTTTGGCGGTTAAGCTTTCTTTAAATGAATCAGGTGCAATTACCACTTTCATACGTATTTCCAGAAACTTATAAGAGAACGAGACTCAAAATGTACACCAATGCCATTGCCGTGACACCTTGAACGAGCGTAGCCATGGTTTGCGCGCGATACGCTAAGCCCACCGACATGCGGCTAAACTGCGAAACTACCCAGAAGAAGCTGTCGTTTGCATGAGAAACCGTCATCGCACCAGCACCGATCGCCATCACTGTTAATACGCGGCCCATTTCTGAATCGAGCCCCAATTGCGTAAGCATAGGCGCAACCAAAGCCGATGTGGTCACCAATGCAACCGTTGACGAACCTTGCGCCGATTTTAGCGCAGCCGCAACGATAAATGGCATGAAAATGCCCACACCTAGCGCTGATAACGTCGTACCCAAGTATTCACCTAGCGGCGTTGCTTTTAATACCGCGCCAAATGCGCCACCCGCACCAGTAATCAAAAGAATAGGCGCAGCAGCCGTAATACCTTGGCTGATTCGCTCGCCAAATTCTTCAATCTTGTTGTCTGATTTTAGTAGGCGAACAGAAAGGAACAGGCCAATCACCAATGCCGTTAGTGGCTGTCCTAAGAAAGTCAGAACATCAAACACAAAACCTTCGCCTAGCGGTAAGCTTGGGAATTTCGCGATAGAGCCAAAACAGATCAATAAGATTGGAACAAAAATAGGAGCGAATGCTTGGCTCGCCGTTGGCAGTTGGCCGTAAGACGCTTTGAGTGCTTGCCAGTCATGCTGAATTTCATCTGCGGCTTCAATGCCATCTGGTTCAACATGTTGGAATCGGTTCGCCCACAACATACCCGCTAACGCCGCAACTGCTGCAACAAACACACCCACACCAATCACTAAACCAAGGTTAGATTCCAGGCCTAAGTTACCCGCAGCGGCAATAGGGCCAGGAGTTGGCGGCACAAACGTATGTGTTGCGTATAGGCCAGTTGCCAACGCCACACTCATTGCAACGCTTGAGGTTTTTAAACGCTTCGCGAGTGATTCTTTGAGCGAGTTCAGAATGACAAAGCCTGAATCACAAAATACCGGAACAGAAACGATGTAACCAATGATGCTCATGGTCAATGTTGGGAAACGCTCACCCAACACTTTGATGACCGTATCGGCCATGGTGATCGCCGCACCACTTTTTTCCAAAATAACACCGATGATGGTACCTAAAACGATAACCAAGCCAATGTAACCAAGGATGCCGCCAAAGCCAGAAGCAATGGTTTTGGCAATGCTATCTGCCGGTAAGCCGTAAGCAAATGCCGCAAGGAACGCTGCGATGATCAGCGCTAAAAAGGGATGTAATTTGAATTTGGTGGTCGTGAGCACAATAAATGCGATCACCCCAAGCAGGATTAATATAAGGTTCATGATAACTCCATTTATTCTTATTTTGCTGAGCGAGTCCGTGTTGGCTCACTCAACATGTAGGGACGCATGAATTATTAATCGTTTGCTTTCGAATTCCTTTAGGCGGATCGACAAATGATGTGGTCAAAAAATGACGCGTATTGTGCAAATGCACAATATCACGACATTTTTGAGAGCCGAGTCGCAATATAAAGCTCCGCTAACCCCACAAAATTGGTGGTTGGCAACCCTGTTATCTCGGTGATTTTTTCTAATCGATAGCGCATTGTGTTCCGGTGAATAAACAGCATTTTAGAGCACTCCGTCACATTGCCATTGCATTCAAACAATGCATCTAGGGTTTTCAGCAATTGCCCGGATTTGTCTTTCTCTTTCAACCGTTTCACGCCATCAATAATTTGTTCACCTTGCCAAATATCCGCCAACGGCGCCAACAGCACAGGCAAACGAAGTTCGTCGAACAGGTACTTACGTTTCTCTGGGTAGAACTGCTTGCCAATGGCTAATACCTGCTTCGCGCTTTGGTATGACAACGCGACATCTTTAGGCTCATTAAACAACTGCCCTAGCGCAATGTGAAACGTATGTGAATCGTGATCGCTTAAACGCGACATCAACTTATCAATGCGTTCACTTTCGATTTGGCTATCCCACTGCTTGGCGGAATGACACGGTTTCAGCACCACAATTTCATTCACTGAGACAATCGCAACTAGGTTGTTACGCTCTGGGTATTCAAGCAACTCAACAATATTGCGCACACTCTTCATGCTTTTAGAGGCGGACGGTGTCGAGACTTCAATCACCGTTGCCACCCGTGGTTGAGTAACATCGATAGAAAGACGCATCGCCCAATCTTTCAGCTCTTCATCGGTCAATTTGCCATTGATCCAAGCCAGAATAAACTCTTCACGATGACGTCTGTCCCACTGAAATTTTTCCACCAGCGCAGCTTGCTCGATTGTCAGTTCAGCAGTCATTTTGACCAGTTTGGCGAAATCTCGGATTTTCTCCGGCTCACCTGTCACACCAACAATACCGACCACGTCACCATGCAATTTCAACAGCATATTGATTCCGGGTTTGACACCCTGCAACGTCAAACATTGCTGCTCATTCAGCTCTAGCGAATCGCCGTGATTCAACGCCAATACCGCGCCATCATGCACTTGCCCAACGCGTTTTGGATCGCCACTGCCAATAATGATGCCTGCTGAGTTCATCACATTCACATTGTGACCAATGATGGACATGGTTCGATCGACAATTTGCTGTGCTAGGGAGTGGTCGAGAATAACCATTTCGATTTTCCAGATTGACAATTTAATCATTCAATAAATCACAAATAGCCAACTGTCGCGACGATACAGTTAAAAATAACTGAAGCAGCTCAAAGCATTACTCAATTAACCACACGATAAAAATGGATTAAACCCTCATTTTGAGCTGAGAGTTATATACTTAGAACAAAGGTCACCGATGCATTCGTCACTGTGCATCGATACCGCTCGTCTACCTACAGAGGAGGAAACAACATGGAATTACGTAATAAATCGGGTGAAGTCGCAAAAATTGCAGATAACCTCACATTAAAGGAAATCACAGAAATGGGCTACACCGTAGATTTATGCGATGAAGCATTTGACCCCGGTGAGCATTGGAAAGCGGAAGGTAAAACGCAAGGTATGGGCGAGTACCCAGAGGAGTAAACGTCCTGACGGGCCAGCGCACAAAGCGCTCCATAAACAGAAAAACCGAGCGACTTAACGCTCGGTTTTTTACTTTTGAACTTCTTGAATAAACAAGCCCATCTCTTCAAGATAATTGCCGTTTGAGCATCCCCAATCGGTGACTTCAATCAGCTCGGTAACTAACTGTCCAGATTCATCATTTTGTACTCGCTGCACAAACGCTTCAAAGCGTTCTAACTGCGCCTGAGTTTTAATGCCATGCACAGCATATTCTACAAGCAAGCCATTGTATGTCTGCCAGCGCTGTTCACCTGAAACATCACTGCTTAAAATTACAGAGCACTTTTGTTGAATGTTCTCAACCGCATCATTTCTTGGCGGCGTGACAGAAGAGCATCCAACCAAAATCGTACCTAGCGCCAATAGCGTAACTTTTGTCTTATTTATCATATCGTTTCCATATGTACTGCCGCGATATAGAAATATTATTACACATGACAAAGATCATCGAGAGCGCCTCGCAGATTAATTAACTGATGAACTGTAAAACCCGTGCCAGCCTTAACACTGCGCACTCCGAACGCGTAACAACTCTTGCTAACTCATTAAAATGTAAACAAATAGTAAAATCACGTTTACGCAGTACACTACCAGCAAATTAATTTGTCCCTCCTTTATTATCAACAAGCGTGCAATAATTAGGGGTCTACTCCCAACCATTTGAAGGATCAAAATGACCGCAACGGATTATCTCAACGACCTCAATCAACGTTACCTCGCGATTCACCGCACCAAAGAAGATTTCTTTTGGGAAACTTACATGGGGATCAGCGATGACCATGATGGCTCGACGCAAGCACAAACCGCATGGACAAGCTTTTTGAGCAACGCCGAGCAAATTACTGCCATCAAACAACAGCTTGAAGCCGCGGACTCAATTACCGACCCACAAGAGAAACAGCAAACCATTACGGGTCTTTCTGGTTGGCTGGCGATGTTTGAATCTCACGCAATCGAGGGCGAAAAAGCACAAGCGTTGAAAAATCAGCTCATTGCCTTTGAAGCTGAGCTGTTCGAGAAAAAACAGAACCACGTACAAACGTTTACCGATGAAAACGGCGAGCAAGTAGAAGGTTCACTGCCAGTATTGAGCTCAACCATTCGCACCAGCAATCATGAAGAAGTTCGCCAATCGGCTCACCAAGCGTTGCTGAACCTTGAACAATGGCTACTGCAAAACGGCTTTATAGAACTGATCAAACTGCGCAACCAGTTCGCTCGCTCACTGGGTTATGCGACCTTCTTTGATTACTCCGTGCAAAAAACGGAAAAGATGAGCTCTGAGCAGCTATTCGAGATTTTGGAAGATTTCGAACAACGCACGCGAGATGCGCACCTAAACAGCTTAGAAAACTTGGCGAAAGAGAAAGGCGCAAGCGCGCTAACAGGCTTCAACTTTGTTTACTCGTTCGCGGGTGACGTCATGCGTGACCTTGACCCATACGTGCCGTTCTCAAAATCTCTGAGACGCTGGGTAGAATCGTTTGGTCGTCTGAATATTGATTACTCTGGCGCGACGCTAACGCTTGATTTGTTAGACCGCAAAGGTAAGTACCCGAACGGGTTCTGCCACGGCCCTATCCCTTCTTTCTACAATCAAGGCGAATGGGTCGCAGCACAGGTGAACTTCACCAGCAATGCCAAACCAGACCAAGTGGGCAGCGGCTACGATGGTATCAACACGCTGTTCCACGAAGGTGGCCACGCAGCACACTTTGCGAACGTAAAAATGAACGCACCTTGTTTCTCGCAGGAGTTTGCGCCGACTTCAATGGCTTATGCAGAAACTCAGTCGATGTTCTGTGACAGCCTGTTAAACGATGCCGATTGGCTAAAACAATACGCACTGGATGATGAAGGGAATCCGGTTCCTGATGAGATCATTCAAGCGATGATCAACAGTCGTCAGCCATTCAAAGCTTATGAAGAACGTAGCATCTTGGTTGTGCCGTACTTTGAACGCGCGTTATATCAAATTAGCGATGACGAGTTAACGCCAGAGCGCATCACTAAGCTGGCTCGCGATTGTGAAAAACAGATCCTTGGTTTGGAATGCAGCCCTCGCCCACTGATGGCGATTCCACATTTGCTATCCGACGAAGCGGCTTGTGCGTATCAAGGTTACCTACTCGCGCACATGGCGGTGTACCAGACCCGTGCATACTTCCTTGAGAAGTTTGGCTATCTGACGGATAACCCAGAAATTGGCCCACTGCTGGCAAAACACTACTGGCATGCAGGCAATCATTTGTCGCACAACGAAACCATTTTCAGCCTGACTGGCGAGGGGTTCAATGCTAAGTACTTGGCAGATGTATGTAATCTATCGCCAGAGCAAGCGTGGGAAGTACAGCAGAAGAAAATCGACTCACTTGCAACACGAGAACGAGCACCAGTTGCTTCACTGAACGCGACGATTAAAGTCGTCGACGGCAGTAAAGAACTGGCAAGCAACGTCATCTCTGACGAACAAATGTGTGACGATTTTGAACGTTACATCGTAGAGACTTACGGTCGATAACACGCCAATAGCCAGAAGCCACGCTTCTGGCTTTTTACTATTAAGGCACAACAAAAGGAAGCGCCATGCATCAACAAATCATCAAGTTCTGGTTCGAAGAGCTAACGCCTCAAAACTGGTTTGAAAACGACCCAGAACTGGACAAACATATTGCGTCACGATTTGCCTCGGTACTAGAACAGGCCGCTCGTTGTGAACTGTTTAATTGGCGTGACAGCGCACAAGGACGATTGGCCGAAATCATCGTCCTCGACCAGTTTTCACGTAATGTGTATCGCAACACCCCAAAAGCGTTTGCGCAAGACCCGCTCGCATTAGCATTGGCTCAAGAAGCAATTCGGTTAGGACACGATCAAGAATTAGTGCCTGAGCAACTAAGCTTTTTGTACATGCCTTTTATGCACAGCGAATCTCGCCTCATTCATGTCGAAGCAGAGAAATTGTTTCGCGCATCAGGGCTTGAAAATAACTACGATTTTGAGCTAAAACACAAAGCCATCATCGACCAATTTGGACGTTACCCACATCGCAACGCCATCTTGGGAAGAGAAAGCACACCTGAAGAGTTAGCATTTTTGCAGCAACCCGGTTCCAGCTTTTAACCATCAATAACAACGAGAACGTTGAATGAAATTAGACGCCATATTGTGGGATTACGATGGGACACTCGTAAACTCTGTACCGAAAAACATCGACATCACCAAAGCGATCTTAGCCATCGTTGCTCCGCATTTAACTGGCGATAATTTACCGAAATATCTCCATTCAGAAGCCAACTATCACTACGCAAACCACGCGGCGAAAAACTGGCAAGAGCTCTACGTGGATTACTACGGCATGTCCCATGATGAAATGCTAAAAGCTGGTGGTTTATGGGCAGAGCATCAAGAGAAAAACCAAACACCAGTAACCCTGTTTGAAGGCATTAATGGCGTTATTAAAGAGTTTGTGCAGCTGCCTCACGGCATTTGTTCTCAAAACTCACAAAGCAATATTCGTCGAGTGCTGTCCGACAACGGCATCAGCGCGCCGTTTAAATCCATCGTCGGGTATGATGACGTCTCGAATGGGCACCAAAAGCCCGATGCGTACAGTGGCATCAAATGCGTTGAGTCGATTTTTGGTCACGCAGAAAATCGACAGCTGATGTACATCGGTGACCATGAAGCCGACACGCAATTCGCACGCAACATCGAACAGCAGTTGGGTAGCCAAAGTAAGGTGATTGCCGTTGCAGCAGCGTACAGTGGCGCGATGCCAGAGCATTGGAGCGTGCAACCAGATTACGTGGCAAGAACGGTTGACGAGCTGTTTTCGATTATTGCTCAACACACGTAATTTTTGACTGCGGTTTAAGGCCAACACCTTGAATGCTGCCAGCACTCACTTTGCCCTTTCAGACATTGAAACAATTTTAGCCACTACACCGGAGGCCCCATGGTTACATGGCCATGTTTATTGAAACTCGATGGCGACGATGAACTTATCTATTTGCGTTCTCATGCTGATCTTGATTCCGAATGCGAAGCGCTCATTTTGGGGCCAGATGATTACGTAATTGACTCAAATGGCAACACGTTCGGGTTTCAATACAACGATTCGAACACCACCGTTTTACAACCGGGAGAACGCACTCTGTCCGTCGAGGAAGTTACGTCGCTCATCCAGTCGCATGAGTTTAGTCTCGCACAAAGGTGCATCATCAAAATTCACTTCACCTCGGTACAGCAAGCTGTTGAGGCATTAGCCAATTAGCTCGAACCCCGCCCATGATGATTACACAAAATTATTATTTTTATAATTTATGATAATTTCATGTAATTAAAACCGCACCATATACTCTCCACATCGAAACAAAACAACGTTTAAGCACACATGTTGGGAGCAAACAAATGAAAATGAATCATGTCGGTATTATGGTCGGAGATATGGATAAAGCGGTTGAGTTTTACACGCAAGCGCTTGGTCTAAAAGTCGTTATGGGCAACACGAAAGTGATTGAAGAACGCGAAACCGCAATTGGCAGAATGTGTATTGCGGTCTTTGGTGAGGGCTTTAAAGGCTTCAACATTGCACATCTAGTGACAAGCGATGGCATCGGACTTGAGTTATTTGAAATGAAAGAGCGTCAAGAACGCCATGAAGTGGATTTTTCTCGCATCGGTATCTTCCATTTCTGTTTGCAGACGGACGACTTTGAAGGCGCAATCAAGCGCACTGAAGCGTTGGGTGGCAAAGTTCGTATGGACATCATGCGTTACCACCCAGAAGACGATAACAAGCCTGCGAAAATGGTCTATCTAGAAGACCCATTCGGCAACCTGTTCGAGCTTTACTCGCACACTTATGAAGAAACTTACGCTTCTGAATACGAGTAATTACATCAAGCAACACAACCGGGATCAGTGCGTTATTGAACCCGGTTGCTCAAACCGTTTCACCAACCATTGTTACGACTCAATGCCTAACGACTTCATCAACGATTCAACGGTATTGTTAACCCACAATATCAACGGATCATTGCGGCGCTTTACGCTGTAAACGTAACCGAAGTTACCTTCTAATTTCGGCAGCGCGTCATCAAATTCGATAAAAGAAAAACGCTTATCTAACTGATTGATCAAGTGACGCGAACAAGGAAACAGCACATCGCTATCCGCAACCAAATTCAAAATGGTGTTGATGTGCGTGGTACGCAGTTGAATTCTTGGGACAACTGAAAAAGGCTGTAATAAGCGCGAGATGTGATCTTCTTTTTCATTCCAATGTTGGATGATGTGAACCGCGTACGCGTACTCTGAAATGTCATCCAAGTACATGCGTTTACCACCATGCGGATGCGTCGCGCGGCAGACCAGAGCAAAGTCGTCCCGCCCGCCTTTTTTCTGAACCAGATGCTTCGGCAACTCCATAGGGAAATAGTTGATACCAAAAGCGATTTCACCCGCATCGATTTTGTCTGGCGTGGTTTCCGTCCAGTCTTCGATCACCAAGTTCATAAACGGCGCTTCTTTGGCTAGCAGTTGAGTAAACGCGGCAGAAAACCATTGCGCAATGGACGAGTTGATCGCAACACGCAGCACACTGCTTTCGGTCGCGGGATCAAAACTATGAGAAACATTCACCAGCTTGTCGATGTCGTTGATGATCCCAGAAAGCTGCGCTTTGATCTCTTCGGCTTTCGGCGTGAGCTCCATATTAGTGCCCTTACGCACTAAAATGTCGTCGTTAAACAAATCCCGAATTTTACGCAAGCTTCGGCTCACAGCAGGCTGGCTGGTGCACAAACGCTCCGCAGCCGTTGTGGTGTTGCGTGTTTCAAGAATCACTGCAAGCACCTTGAGCAAATTGTAATCAAAGTTCATCAACGTTATCTCTTTAGCTTTTCTCAAACCATATCACTTTTGATATAGACTAAATACCCACAGTTCATTTTTGTAATAAACGGGTTAACGACTAAGCTTAGCTGGAAATATATCCTCACAACCAAATGGATGAAACCAGCCATGAAACAAAAATTACTCGTTACTCTATTGGGATTATCAGCGCTAGGAGCCAGCCCTGTATTTGCGGCTAACACCAATGTTAATCTTGCAGAAGATGCTTATATCTACGGCTACTCTATCGATGAAGCGTACAAGTTTTTCTATCACACGGCGGTAGAAAACAACTATCCGCTCAACCGCTTTCAGAATATTCGTGCTCTAGCTGATGACTCTTACACCTCTCACCCAACCATTAATAACGATACGCTTCACCTTATGGGCTGGTTAGATGTTGCTGCAGAACCTGTCATTGTGAGCGTGCCTGATATGGATGAAGGCCGTTACTGGATCTTGCACACAATGGACATGGGCCACTACACCAACGCAGCGTTCAGTTCTCGTACTCGCGGCACAAAAGGCGGCCAGTTCATGTTTGCAGCACAAGATTGGCAAGGTGAAGTGCCAGCGTCTGTCGACGAAGTGGTTCGCGTAGACAGCAATCTTGTGAAGCTGATGGGTCGCATCATGGCAGTGAATGACGAAGACGCAAAAGTCGCGCTTAACTACATGGACCAATGGAACATTCGTACCCTATCGGAATATTTAGGTAAGAACGGGCCAAAACCAGTACAAAGAACGTATCCAGATCCAAAAAATTCAACATGGCTTGAACGCGTGAACTTCGTGCTATGTGATGGCTCGATGGGCAATGCAGACAAACAGTGGTTGGACAAATACCAATCTATCGGCGTTGAACCATGCAAAACTGACTTCACACCTGAGCAGCTAAAACTGGCAAAAGTTGGTGAGAAGAAAGGCATGGAACACCTCATCGAACTTGCACCTAAAATGACAGATGCTCGTACGTTGCTTGGTACACGCGATACCTTGGGTGATGCGCCACGCGATATTTTTGCAGAAGGTACTTACCTTGGTCAGTGGGGTTTACCACCTATCGAAGCGTCTTACCGTAAATCAGATTTCGACAGCACTGGTCAAAAACTGGATGGTTCGAAGCATGATTACGTGATGCGCTTTAAAGCGCCGAACGTCAGCGAATTCTGGTCTGTTACTATTTACGGCAACGACAACCGTTTGATGGCGAAAAACGACCTAAACCGTCACAGCCGTGGCGACCGAACCATGAAAGCGGACAAAGACGGTTACTACACCATTTACATGAGTGCGAACGAGAAAGGCCGTGCAGACGATCCAAACTTCTTGCCAGTACCTGAAAAACCGTTCTACGCCATCATGCGTTTCTACGGCGCAGACGATGCAATCCAAAGTGGTGAGTATCAAATGCCTGAAATCAAAGTAGTTAAATAATTCGTTTTAACGAACCACTGCTCTGTCGCCTCCTTAGCTCGTAAGTGCGTTAAGGGGGCTTATTTCAAGGTGGGTGTCTAGGGCGAACATCAAGCCCAAAAATCAAAGAGCCACCCACTCAATCTAGTGATTATTTTTATTTAGGTATCGTATGGATTTTAATCTAATCCAAACCTTTTTAATTGTTGCTGAATATCAATCTTACTCTCGCGCCGCAGAGCACCTAGGGCTAACTCAGCCAGCGATTAGCGCATCCATGAAGCGTTTGGAAAAAGAAACCAACAAATCGTTATTTGTGAAGGATGGGCGACAAATCAAACTCACTTCTGTAGCGCATCAGTTGCTACCTAAATTTCATCAGGCGTTTGCGATGATCAATGATGCCATTTCCGATCAAAGCACTTTCCGCCTGAGCTGTAACGAAGCGCTGATCTACCGCATCACACCAACCAACACGATCAGCATTTGCGCCGATACGGATTTACCTTCGTTATTGAATGATCTACGACTTAAACAGATCGATTTGATTATTAGCCCAACGACCATTCATGACCCATCATTTATCAGTGAATCAGTTTTTGAAGAGCCAATGGTGGTGATTTGTCGTCAAGATCACCCACGTATCGCAGGAAAAATCGAACAAGAACAGTTTTATTCTGAAAAGCACTGTCGGTTTGTCGGAGACGAAGACTTCCCAGTTAGCAACACCGAAGTTCACCAACCAGGGCAGCAAGAGCGTGATGTGGAAATGATGACAACATCACTCTCTGGCATGATGCTTTATGTGGCGAAACACGATTGCTTAGGCGTGCTTCCCCTGTCTTTGGCGCAGAAATGGCAATCGGCTTTGAATCTGCAAGTCATTCAAACTCCAATGTTTTCCGAGCCGGTCAGCTATAAACTGATTTTCCATAAACGAGATGAGTCGAGTACTTCCCATCAACGTTTGCGAGCTTGGGCGCGTGACCAATTTGCTACAGGCCTAAACGCCTGACGCGGTCGCACATCAAGGCGTTTCGCCAAACACTCTTTCTCTCTTCTTAAACGCACTCTTTATGACCAAAGGTGCGTATGTTAAAAATGGCTTAACGATCAGTATGGACGTTCAGGTCGTATACTTTTCCATAACCGCACAAAAGGAGTGAAGCATGCCCACCAACAACCCAATCGCAATCCAAGCCCTTGATCATGTCGTGTTAAGAACGTGCAACCTCGACGCCATGTTGCATTTCTATCGAGATGTTTTGGGTTGCCCAGTCGAGCGCGAAGTAATGGAGCTTGGTTTAACCCAGCTTAGGGCTGGTAACGCATTGATTGATGTGGTGACGGTGGACAGCGAGTTAGGGCAACTTGGCGGAAAGCCACCAGTTCAAAATGGTCGTAATATTGACCATTTTTGCCTGCAACTAGCGCCTTTTTGCGAAAATGAAATACTGGAATATCTGCGTTCGAACGGCATTGAAACCGAAGAGTTTGCGAAGCGCTACGGCGCACAAGGGTTCGGTCGCTCACTCTATATTCATGATCCGGAAGGAAATGTCGTCGAGTTAAAACCTCAAGTGATTGATGAGTAAGCTACACTTAACTCTGTTACTGACCATTTGTTTCTCACCATTGTAGAAGGCTCAAAAAAATGAACGCGATCTCGTTAGTCCAAGGCGACATCACCACCGCACATGTCGATGCCATCGTGAATGCAGCAAACCCGAGAATGCTCGGCGGAGGTGGCGTCGATGGTGCCATTCATCGCGCAGCAGGGCCTGCGCTTATCAATGCGTGTTATGCCGTTGATGATGTCGACGGTATTCGATGCCCGTTTGGTGACGCACGCATTACTGAGGCTGGCAATTTAAACGCGCGTTACGTCATTCATGCCGTTGGCCCGATTTACGATAAATTCGCCGATCCAAAAGCGGTGTTGGAATCTGCATATCAACGTTCGCTGGATCTCGCGCTCGCCAACCACTGCCAAAGTGTGGCGCTGCCTGCGATTTCTTGCGGAGTGTATGGTTACCCACCTCAAGAAGCAGCAGAAGTCTCGATGGCCGTTTGTCAAAGACCGGAATACGCGGCACTCGACATGCGCTTTTACTTGTTTAGTGAAGAGATGCTTTCGATATGGCAACACGCCCTGACCCAGCACTAAAATCTTTGTGACAAGAGACATAAAAAAATCGGACTGCCAATACAGTCCGGTTTGTCTTATTTATCAATAAATTATCGTTCGTTAAGCGCTACGAATGCTAGGGGGGTCATCCAAAGCGCCTAATGTGTGCGATCTAGTTTTTGAAGAATCCGTTGTACATCATGTACAAATGCGCCGCAGACCAAGAGAAGTTCGACGCACCTTGTACCGCGCCCGTCTCTGGGTTGTAGTTTTCACGGATTGGCATGTCACCCGTCATACCTTCTGCGTTGTTAAACAGCTCATTCGCCATCGCAATCGCTTCTTCTTTGTAGCCGTAGTTTTCCATCGCACGGAAGCCAAAGTACACTTGGTCTAGCCACACGCGACCACGCCAGTACACATCTTTACCGTAAGCAGGGTTAGTTTGCGATGCGGTCGGCAAAGGCACACCCGTTCCTTGGAATTTATCTGGCGTGTTGAACTCGTCTTGATCACGCATCACCGCGATCACTTTATCGGCATGCTCTTGCGTTGCTGCACCATTAAACAGCGGCGACCAACCTTCAGGGCCTTTTCCACGCTCTACAATCGGCAAACCCGCACAGCCATTTGCAAGAGGCGCAGGAGTAGTGCCATCTTCAGCCACATTTAAGTGAATGTCGTAGAAGAATCCTGTGCTTTCATCAAACATACATTGGTTAATGTACGTCTTGATTTTTTCTGCGCCGTTAAGGAATTCTTGCGCACGATCTTTACCTTCTACGCCATCGGACACCAACTTCGCCATTTCCGCTAAGTATTTGTTGTCTGAGTACATGTAAGAGGCTTGATCCACCGATTCTTGCAGCATAGAGAAGCCAAGCAGCTCGCCGTCCGCAGCGTTATTGTTGGTGCGGTTTTCTGCAAAACGAACTTCCCAATCTTTCTTCGCTAGATCGAGTTTCGCTAAGTTTTCCGCTGACGTATTGCTGTACACCCACTCTTCGCCTTCCAGCTTGATGCTGTTATCAAAGCCGTACGCACTTGCCGCGTAGCGACCAAGTTGATCCACATTTTTGTCTGGATTGCTGATGTCTTCAGCTTGCGAATTCATGTTGTGGATGTTGTAGATAAAGCCAAAACGAGCCGCGTTATCCATGCCCGATTCCCAGCCAGCCGCTTCTTGTGCGCCGACGTGAATCGTCATGTAATCCACTTCATCAAGAATCTTATTGTAAGACGCCATGCCTTTTACTTTATAAGAATTGCCGTTTTGCTCGATGATGTCTTCTGCCGGAATAATGGTCGTGAAGTTAGGATCGCGCGTTTCTACCCAAACGTACATCACACCTTCTTCCGTGTTGTGTGCTGGGTCCACTGCCGCGCCGTATTCAGGCACACCATTTTGGTTGTGGTCGCGGTTTGATAGCCACCAATCGTGGTATGCCACCAACTTCGGATACATTTCATCAATGAATTTTTGCGCGTCTTCTGGGCGATCAAACTGGTTCACGAGAGCGTGATACACCTCCATCACAGACCATGCCGCCAACGATGGTTTCGTATTGCGTTCGTTCCAGTTTTCAGAGCCAGCACCACCACGACTAACAGGTTTGGTGTACGTCAATACATCCAGCAAGTAGCCTTTGTCTTGCGGACGAATCTTGTCATCAGCTTGAACTTGCTCTTGGAATACCGTGCGAATGTTGTCCATCGCAACATCTGGGTTGAAATGCGCCATCGCGTACGCTTGTTTCCACGAATCCCACGGCCATGTTAAGTTACCAGAGAACCAACGCGCAGTGACCGATGGCGTGACTGTCGCTTGTTCAATGTCGCCCGCCGCAGAGCGCCAGTTACCGTTTAGGGTCTCCATCGCTTTTACCGCTACGCGAGCTTGGTCTGCTGTCGCTTCTTTGTTGATAAGACCATTCGCTAAATAGCCGTCCCAACGCGCTTTCGACGCTTCCATGTATTGAGTTGGATTCGCCAATACATCTTGCAATTTCAACGATTCTGACTGCACTTCTTTCGCATTATGCAGGTTAGAATACGCCGTATAAACCGCCGATGTTTGCTCAGCTGGTAGGCTCATCTCCGCGGTAGAACTGAATGAGGTTTCGTTGGTGAACGTCTTCGTCGGTAGAGAACGAGTAATGCGGAACTCGGCATCGCGGTCATTACGGATCGCCCAGTTGTCTTTCATCTCGCTAAAGTTAATTTTAATGCCGTTCTCGATGGTCGAAATCTGGCGCTTGTAATCTGGGTAGTACTGCGCAACGGTTTGGTCTTTGCGCGTCGACAGCGCGTATTTCACCAACTCGCCGTCCCACTCCAACGCCAAGTTCATATCACGATCAGTTTTGTTAGTGATGAGCGTTTCCACCAGCGAAGAGCGATCAGTTACGAAGCGCAGCACCATTTGCACGTGAATATCCTCCAAGTCCAACACCTGCACTAACGCACCTGGAATGGAATAGACTTTCGCTTCTGCGTTCGATAAGTCGTAAGTTTGGCCACTAACTTTGTCGGTCAACGTGAGCTTGTCGAACGTTTGGCCAGACATAAAATGCGCGTACTCTTGCGTCACTTGCATAATACCGCCGAAAGCGCCATAACCCGCCGCATCTTCAGGTAGCAAATGGCCATGCCACGCGCCGTTATCCGTCAACGCGTTGTACTTCAGGTTCGAATAACTGTCGTAATCACGCAGGTAAGTTGGATTACCAGTACGATCAATCACGTTAGTAAATTCCGAAGTTGGCGCCTGTGGTAAACGGATTTCAGTTTTATCATTGGAACCACATCCAACAAGCGAAATAGTAGCCCCGATCAGAATGGCAAGTGTGCTCTTTTTAAACATACTTTTTCCCTATTATTTACGTTATTTTTATATTCTCATTTATATAAATGAGTGTTTTTAGTGTGCAGAAGCCCGGCTCGCACTAAATAAGCACAAGCTTCTGATAATTATTCTTTTATTTTTCTTTAGCGACAGTGATGGCTTTTAATAAATCGCCATTAATATTCGGAATTGTGTCAGCCAAAAATATCTGATTACCAGGCGTAAAAGTGAGTAAAACGTTTTTTAGGCGTTGACTGTTTTCACTGGTTTTATTTTGAACATCAAACTCAATTAATTTGTTGTACACTTCATTTGCCAGTTTTTCTTCTTGTTCTTCGGTAATCGCAATGCGTCCAACACAAATTGGAGGTCGAATATCGTGGCTAAACACTTCTTCACGAAAGCGCTGTGCAAATAGCGTGTCTAAATGTGAACCTTCTTCAAAAATAAAGCGGCCTGTATCTTTAAATTGATAGTTTTTATCCCCTTTCAGTTCAATGTAATCCATCATTTCTAGTGCACGTAAATAGAGCGCAACGGAAGTATCACTCAGCTGGTATCTCCGAGCGATCTCTTCTAAAGACCACTCAGGTCGACGCAAAAGATAAAGAAAATCAAATAAGTGAGGATATTGATGAAAAATCTCACTGTTGGTGTCGGTGATAAACTGTTCACTCTCTTGCTGCAGCTGCTTACCTCGCATGGATAACTCAACCAAATCCGTATCAAGGTGCGTGGCGTACAACAAGATTTTATCTAAACCAAGAGACGTATTGTGAAGCTGCCTTTTTATAGTAGAAAGCGGGATTCCAAGTCCAATAGAAAGCTCGGAATATCCAATGCCTTTTTCTTTTATTTTTTCTCGTAAAGCAGCAAGTAAATACGTTGCAGAATTATTCATCTAACAATGCCTGTATTTTATTTATTCAGCATCCATGATGATAAATTTAAGAGAGTCCTACTCTTGTGATTTTGGTCTCAATATTCTATCTTGTTGGCGTAAAACATATCTTATCCATTAAAATTTTTTACTTTTCTTTAACTGGACGCATTTTACCCACCCTGAACAAGTTATGGCCATTGCACTATGGGCTTATCAAGATAATAGTCAGTATAATTGTTTTGAAGAGTAAAATTAAGATGGCAAAGATTTTTACTAAAACTTTTCTGATAAGAGCGCAAATTTTCAGATGAAAAGTATCAAAAAATGACACCAATCGATTTATAAAAGCGTGAGATCACAATTGGAAAGTGAACCTATGGAAATTTTGAATTTCAATGACCAGTAAAAACCTTGTTATATTCTGAAAATAACAAGGTTAATTTATAAAATAATTATTGAAGTAAGATCATGTTATTAAGTCAAAATTATATCTGGCTCACATATTTCTTTTTCTCGCCACCATTGTTTATTTATATGTTCTTGATGAACGTAAAAACTCTCCCCCGGCATTGGCGTCAGCAGCGTTATATGTTCTTTTTGACAATGGGCAAGCAAATCTAAAATCGGTTCGTCCCAGCGGTGAGTAAACAGTTCGTATGTAGCCCAATGTACTGGCAACAGTTTTTTCGCATTTAAATCGCGAAACGCTTGCACGGTATGATGAGCCTGCATGTGCCCCCAGTTTTCGACCGGATAACCTTGGCCTTTCACATCAGCAGCCACTTCCAAACAGGCAATGTCGATTGGTCCACATCGCTGTGCGATCTCGGAAAAGTGCGAGTCGTAAGCTGAATCGCCACTAAAATAGAGCGTCTCTTCTTTGCCTTTGATGACCCAAGAAGCCCACAAGGTCGAGTTTTTATCGAAATAAGTACGACCCGAATTATGGTTAGCGGGCGTACAAATCAGTTCGATTCCGGCATAGTGCACGCTATCCCACCAATCGAATTCCACGATGTTGTCTGCGCAAACGCCCCACTTTATCAGATGCTTGCCAACCCCTAAGGGTACATAAAACGTCACGGGTTTATCGGCGTAGAAACGTATGGTCGACGCTTCTAAATGGTCGTAATGATCGTGCGAAATCACGATAATTTCAGGAATCGGCAAACAATCTCTGGCGTGAGTATTGGGAATATTGCGTTCAAACCACGCTTTTGCGATGAACGGAGAAGCGTAATCAAATACCGGATCGGTCAGAATTCGAATGCCATCGACCTCCACCAGCATAGTGGAATGGCCCAGCCAAGTAAGGCGCATCGATTCACTTCGCTGCGCAAACTGCGTAGGTTGAATTGGGGAATGTGGCAGATGTTGGTTAGGACTCAACGGCGTTCTACCACCAAGATAACTCCAACACACCTGCCAGAATGATTGCGGACTAGGCACATTTGGCATCTCGTTTTTAACGCGGCCGTTTTCAAATTGAGGCGAGTGGTGAACACGGTGCGCCAACTGCGCATGGTAGGTTTGAGGTGGAATCAGTGAACTTGGCTTTTGTGTCTTTTGTTCACTCGTTAGGTATGTGCGCTTAAGTATCGTCTCAGACATATCGTAGTTTTGTCTCGCTTGCGAACGCTCAACAGTAGGTTTATTAAAACGTGCGTGTATGTCTATTTCGTGACCAAAATGAGGTGTAAGATGAAGATTCAGTTTCAATCAAACGTCTTCTATTTAAGGATACGGTTCTCAAACCTTCTGAATACTGCGTCGGTTTGAAAGGAGAAAACTATGGTGACTTGCAGCCAATACGATTTTATTGAAATCGCCTGTATGTTTAAGCTCCCTATCGAGATCACGCTAAAAAATGGTGAAACTCATCAGGGCAACGCGTTCGACACAGGCTACGACATGCAGCGACAAGAGTGCTTGTTTTTAGATATGGATGGCGAGCACACCGCCTTCCCGACTGAACAATTAGTCGCAATGCGCGCGCTCAAAGCCAATCCGCATTTTGACGAAGTGACGTTTGAGTAAACGTCCGTCTTTCATTGACAGCGTCCAATAAAAAACACCTCTCAAGCTGACACAACTTGAGAGGCGTTCTCTTACACGGTTCACCTGAACTTGTTGTTATTCACGCGATCGGATGAAAACCAGCATCGGCATCATGATCACGAACATTACTCCCACAAGCTGGAAGGTGTGCACAAACGCGACCATTTGCGATTGCTGCTGCAACATCTGTTGGTATTGGTCTAACGCAACCGGGTCGGTAATGGAAAGCCCCTGATTGGCCGCCCAGTCATGCAAGTTAGGATTATAAGGATTTATACCCTCTCCCAGCGCATGCCATTGCTGCTGACTATCACGATATTGGAACGTGGTGGCGATAGAGATACCAAACGAACTACCAATGGTACGGAACAGATTGTAAATACTCGCAGCCGCGACAGACTGCTCTTTCGGAATCGTTAAATACGCCAAGGTGGACAACGTCGAGAAGGTTAAGCCAAGCCCCATCCCCTGAATCATACTCGGCATCACAATCCAAAATGTATCGATCTGCAGTGAGTATTGCGTCATCAAATAACTACCAATCCCGATGCAGCTCAAGCCAAAGACTATTTTGATTCTGGGATCGAATTGCGGATTGAGTTTAATCACCAAAATTAACATCGCCGCTGACGCCAACCCACGCGGTGCCATTAATAAGCCAGTGGTTGAGACCGGATAATCCAGCAAGCTTTCCAACAGCATCGGTTGTTGAGTCGTCAGACCAAACATCGCCATCGACACCACGGCAATCATCAATGACGAGACCATAAGGTTTCGGTCTTTCAGTAGCCACAATGGCGCTATTGGACTTTTGGTTTTCCAGCTGCGATAGATCCACATCACCAATCCCATTACTGCGAGCAATATCGCCGTCTGAATCATGCGTGAGTCGAGCCAGTCGTCTTCATTCCCTTTATCCAACACAAACTGCAACGCGCCCACACCTAACGCCATGTAACCGATGATCCACCAGTCAAAGTTAGGTTTGGATTTGTTGTCGATGTGGATATAACGATAAATCAAAGAGGTACAGATCAAACCGAATGGCAAGTTGATGTAAAAAATCCAACGCCAGTTGATGTTGTCGGTGATCACGCCACCCACGACTGGGCCCAGAATAGGACCAAGCAAAATGCCAATGGAGAAAATTGCCATCGCTTTGCCTTTTTGCTCATACGGATAAATCTGCACTAACGTCGACTGCGCCAATGGAATCACCGACGCGCCGAAAGCGCCTTGGATAATGCGAAATAGCACCATCTCTTCAAGAGACTGTGCTTGCCCACAAAGCGCACTGGCAATCACAAAACCGATCACAGCAACCAGCATGACTTTGCGTTCACCAAAGCGAGACACCCAGAAACTGGTCATCGGAATGAAGATCGCTTCCGCCATGCTGTAACCCGTCAGCACCCAAGTAATTTGGTCTGCTGTTGCGCCCAACGCGCCCATCATGTGCGATAGCGACACGTTCGCAACGGTCATATCGATTAACACCATGATGGCAGAAAGCATCACGGCGACGGTGGCAATACCCCGTTTGTCTGCCGTAATTTGATGGCTCATTGCACGCTACTTTGCAAATCAATGGTGACTTCTGAGCTCGCACCCACGCGAAGTTGCGGCGCATCGACTGGTACTTCTAATGCCAAACGTACAGGGAAACGCTGTTTGATTTTGACCCAGTTACCCGTTGCGTTTTCTGGTGGCATCAAGGAGAACGATGTACCACTCGCAGGCGACAGTTGTGCTACCGTTGCTTTCCACACCACGTCTGGGTACATATCAATCACCACATCCGCATGCATGCCAGGTTTGATATGCGTAAGATCGGTTTCTTTAAAGTTCGCGCGTACCCAATAGCTGTCTTTTAAAATCACAGGGAACAGCGTTTGACCCACGCTAACGACCGAGCCCACGTGCGTATTGATTTCTCCGGCAATGCCATCCACTGGTGACGTAATGTCGGTGTAACTCAAGTTCAGCTCCGCTTGCGCTAACTGCGCTGCCGCTTGTTGAACAACCGCAGCCTCTACGCCTTCTTCACCACGGTTCGCAATGGCTTTTTCTACCGTCGCACGCGCTTGCTCTAGGCTCGCTTGGGCATTAGCAAGTTTGTTTTTCGCCGTATCTAAATCTTGGTCCGACGCCAGTTTGCGTTTCACTAGAGAATCCGTACGTTTGTACTCCACTTGCGCTTCTGTCAGGTTAGAGCGCGCCGCATCTAAGCCCGCCACAGCTTCAGTTACCTGCTTATCGGCAACGTCATGTTGCTGGACCGCCAATTGGTATGCCGCTTTTGCTTGCTTCACTGCCAACAAATATGGACGTGAATCTATCTTCAGCAGTAGGTCACCTTTGTTAACAGATTGGAAGTCTTTGACATCCACAGAAACCACTTGGCCTTTGACTTGAGGCGCTACCGACAAAATTTTTGCCCTAACGTAGGCATCTTCCGTGCTTGGATGACGGTCTGAATACTGCCAAGACCAATACATCGCACCAAATGCGATAACACAGAGAGTAAAGAAAAGAGTTTTTACCAGCTTAGATCTGGAGGAAGAATGCTTCGCGATGTCGTCGCTCATTTATATTGTCCACTTGTTCAATTATGTGATCAGTGTAGGACTTTTCGATCTTCGGACAATAAAATGATCTGCAAGGTAAAGATCCAATTTTGCGTGTTGCTAAGTTGAGTAAATGATGTGCAATCAAAACGAGGATAAAAAAGAGGGGCAGTCCCCGTAACCGCCCCCAAAGTCATGCCAATAATAGTAATGTGCGTGTAACTACTGGTTTTTCTTAGAACTTGTAACCGCCGCTGATCATAAATACCCAAGGGTTAATTTTGACGTCGGTTTTTTGCTTCGCTCCACCTGCTTTGTAAGTTGCTTCTGTTTCAATGTTTGCGTACCACGCAGCAGCGTTGAGGAACCATTGATCGTTGATCATGTAATCCACACCAATATTCGCTGCTAGACCGAATGAGTCATCCAACTTAAGATCTGAAAGACCAGCGCCTTTACCCGTGCTATTGAAGCCCTCATCAAAGAACATGGTGTAGTTGAGACCTGCACCAACGTATGGACGGAACTTACTTTGTGGCTCGCCAAAGTAGTACTGCACCATTAGCGTTGGTGGTAAATGTTTGGTTTTCGCGATATCACTACCAACCAAATCTGTCGAAATATCGTGGCTGAATGGTGTTGCTGCTAGAAGCTCTAGGCTGATGTTATCTGTGAACATGTAGCCAAACGTCAAACCAAGCTGCGTATTTGAATCCACTTTCAATTCTTCTTGAGAACCAAGAATCTTATCGCTGCTGTCATTAGGAACGACAGACGCCGCACCAACACGAAGAACGAAGTCACCTTGTTTATGAGCGAAAACACTTGGTGACACGAGTGCAGCAACCACTGCTAGACTGCAGATTGTTTTTTTCATTTTTTATTTCCTTTTATAGGGCTTCGTTATGTCGTACCCAAAGGTGTGCCTGCTGACTGGCCTTAGATTTCAAGTAAACTCAGCGCCTTGAAGCACACGGGCATCTATATTTTTTTGAGCTGCGCGCAATCTAGCACATAGAAACCCTACTATTTTGATGGAAATCAATTTGTGAAAAATATAGGTTTTTTGTATAGAGAAACGCCATACCGATCAACAAATTATGCAAATCGGATACAATTCTGTAATGCAAACTGTGCGTGTGAGAAGCCATGCCTACTCAAAAACACGAATCCTCTCGCTAGGGCTCGTAGCCAGCAAAAACTTTTTTCTTCCTCTACGTCTTCTATTTTCAAAAAACAACCCACTTAAAACGCTCGTTTGACCCCTTAAAATTGCGATTTGAGGGGTTTGTAAAACACTGAAATACAAGAAGTTATTTTTCTGGAAGATCAGTCACTTGGAGTGCTAGTCTGCTCGCAGCTAAGGAGAAGATATGTTAAAAACCGATCTCATTTTTGAACGAGAAAACTTTTCTCACCACGATTTTCAGAATGCCACCTTTAAAAACTGCCACTTTTATATGTGCAGTTTCGACCATGCCGATCTGCGCGATGCTAAGTTCATCGACTGTCGCTTTATCGAATCCAAAGCGCTAGAAGGGTGTAGTTTTCGCTTCGCGAACTTAAAAGATGCCAGCTTCACGAACTGTATGTTGGCGATGAGCCTGTTTAACGGCGCAAATTGTATGGGCTTGGAGCTGCGTAAGTGCGATCTCAAAGGGGCAAACTTCCAAGGTGCGAACTTTGCTAATCGCGTCAGTAACACCATGTTTTTCTGTTCTGCTTTTATTACTGGCTGCAACCTCACCTACTGTAACTTCGAGCGAGTGTTACTAGAAAAATGTGACCTCTTTGAAAACCGTTGGAACGGAGCGAACCTCGCGGGGGCAACTCTTAAAGGCTCGGATTTATCTCGCTGCGAATTCTCGCCAGAACAATGGGGAACCTTTAACGTTGAGCAATGTGATCTGACTCATGTCGAACTAGACGGGCTGGATGTTCGCCGCGTTTCTCTGTTTGGTGTTAAAATTTGTGATTGGCAACAAGAGCAATTGCTTGCGCCTTTTGGACTGATCATTATCTAAGGAAAGGCCATGAACCTGTTTAAAGACTTACCGAATAACCTCGACGAGGAAGTGTTCGAAGACCTGCTGACCCACAAAAACCTGCGTATAGAACGCATTGTCTCAACAGGGCAAACCTCGCCCAAAAGTGGCTGGTACGATCAAGAAGAACATGAATGGGTATTGGTTCTTAAAGGAACTGGAGAGCTGACTTTTGAATCAGGTGTAGTGACACGACTTGAGGCAGGCGATCACGTTACGATTCCAGCGCATACCAAACACAAAGTGAGCTGGACTGACCCAACGCAAGAAACCATTTGGTTGGCAGTGTTTTATCAATAAACACAAAACGATCTTAAATCGAAAAATAGGCGCTGAATTTGCTCGATACTACCAAGCCGTCACTGGCACTGTTTGATTTTGATGGCACCATCACCCGAGAGGATATGTTTAGCCTTTTCCTCCACTATTCTGCTTATGGCCTGCGCAAACGAGTAGGAAAGGTCGCTATCATGCCATTTTATGCGCTGTACAAACTCGGAGTGTTACCCGCTCGTCTTATGCGTCCGCTCAGCAGTTTTATTGCATTTTCAGGGAAAGAAACGCAGCAAATTGAAGCGATTGGCGCTCAGTTTGCCCATGAAGTGATCCCGCTGTACTTACGGCCAGAAGCGATGGAAAGGTTGACTTGGCATCAACACAGAGGCGATACCATTGTGGTGGTGTCGGCATCACTCAATGCGTATCTCAAGCCTTGGTGTGAAGCGAACGGTTACCACTTGCTGTGCAGTGAACTGATCTCAGAGCAGCCAAAACTGAGTGGCTTTTACCAGCAAGGTGATTGCAGTTTAGAAAGAAAAGTCTCGCGCGTTAAGGCGGCGTTTTCGCTCGACGAGTTTGAGTCTATTTATGCCTACGGTGATACACACGAAGACATTCCGATGCTCAAACTGGCAGACTACGCGATGCTCAACTGGATCGAGTGGAGAGCAAGCGAATAACGATATGTGCTCTGATTTTCAAGACAACCACTCCACCAAAGTGGTCGTTTTAGACTGAAAAAACAAACCCTTCTCACATGAGAAGGGTTTTATTGATCAGGGCCCGAATAAATGGCTTAACGCCATACACCCCATTGACCCGTTGTGCCTGGTTCCTCACCAGACGTCCACCACTGGGCAGTCCATTCTTTACCGTTGTGCGTCACCACATCACCTTGGTCGTAAACAGCCGTCTTGTCCCACAAGTTGGTTGGTTCAACTGGTGGCGGTACATCCGCTTTGATCAGTGACAACGCATAACTGAAGTCTGCGCTTGGCGCTAATACTTGGTTCGCATTCACGTTCTTACTATCGAACATGTAGTGGTTCATCTCTTGATGCCAAATGCCCACATACCAATCGCCCGTTTGCTGCGCGTTAAATTGATCCGCAATTTCTGCCGCCCAAGTCGTCGTATTGTTTGCGCTGATTGGCAGTGAAATATCAACAATTTCATTGCCTGTCGCATTAAACGTACGGAAACGGATGGTGTCACCCGCTTCTACTGGTCCAAAACCTTGCTGAACAAAGTAGCCCAGAGATGTCAGATTATTACCCGGTTCGGTTGGATCAACGGGGTCAGTCGGCGGCGTCGTACCTGTTCCGTTTAACGTAATGTCACTACAGTTGTAGAAACCTTCACCAGCGACATCAATGCGCTGCCAACGAGTATAAAGCACCGCATCGCCCGAGCGCTCAGCTGGGAAAGTCACCTGAATACGGTAGCGTTTTTCCGCATCAACATACACATCACCTGCGATGTCGATCAGCTCTAAATCACTCCAAGTAAGCGGTTTTGAATCATCATAGGTCGGCTTGGTGAGATAGAATTCCCAGTATGATGGGTTGTGCGGCGCCTTGCCGTAAAACACCAATTCAATCTGGTTATTTGCATCTGGCGTAACATTGGTGCGCTGCCAGTTTGGAGAAGGAATGTTCAAGCCTTTCTTAGCCGCATCTCCAGCAGAACACAGTTCGCCGTCACGGACTACGGCTTTAACATGCTCCATATCTCGGTAATTTGGTACGTTTGCTGCAATTTCACTGCGTTGCACAAACGGGTAAGCACCAGATTCTTCAAAAGCCGCTTTACACGCTTGGTTGGGGATCTCATTGGTCCAAAAACCACCGTCTAGATAACACGTATTCTGACGAGCACTTGGAAATTCTACCCAGCCGTGGGCGTTGACGTTAAATGAGCTCAATGCGGCAACAGCGCTTAAGCTCAAAAGAGGAAGTGTTACATGTGATTTCATCGTTCATCCTTAAATTTGCTGACTCGCCGCTCATGAACACAAGCGGTTTAAGCAAAACTAGCAGGATGAGATTATTTCGAAGGTGAGAATAAAGGTGGAAATTGTAAGAGTGCCATCTGCTTTCCAGCATTTGTTGTGTACTTATCTCATACTCGACTGACTCTTTCGAGTCACTTCAAATTCATGTGCCACAAAACCATGCCACTCTTGACCGACTAACGTTCGTCTTTCGGTGTGTCCATTACCACCATGGTTGTGATCGACTTGACGTGCTCACACTCACCCAGTACATCGGCATGGAACGCTTTATATGCGGCTAAACTTTGCGTTTCTACGCGTATTAAATATTCATTAGCTCCCGTAATATTGTGACATTCCACCACTTCATCCACAAAGCGCACGTGTTCTTCAAAACCAAGCTGTGCTTGCTTAGAGTGCGAGGCCAAACCAATCGACACATAAGCGACAAAACCCACGCCAAGTTGCTGATTATCCAGTACTGCTCGGTAGCCTTTGATCACGCCTTTACGCTCTAAATCTTGCACTCGGCGTAAGGTTGCAGACGGAGATAAACCAACGCGTTCCGACAGCTCCACATTGGAGATTCTTCCGTCTCGTTTGAGCACTTGCAATATTCTTTCGTCAAATCTATCCATGATGATGTTTCATTGCTTATTTAGTTTCTAATCATCAAATAAAAGCACAATATTGACCTCAGTTCTACTTATAGTTGTTCTCAACTTATCGAGAACTGATTCAAGGAACAATCTATGGAATATCATCAACTGGGCGCTTTGGCGTTGTTCGCTTTTGTCTCCACTTTTACGCCGGGTCCCAATAACATTATGTTGATGACCTCAGGGGCAAATGTTGGATTTAAACGCACCATTCCACACATGTTGGGCATTACCTTCGGTTTTGGTGCCATGCTGATTTTAGTAGGCATTGGTTTGATGAGTCTCTTCAACGCTTACCCGATTACTCACTCCATTTTGAAAGTATTGAGCTTGAGTTATTTGCTGTACTTGACGTACAAAATCGCCACGAGCGGCAAAACCGAAGCAAAACACGATTTTCGCCCAATGTCTTTTTTAGGGGCGGTGGCATTCCAATGGGTGAACCCGAAGGGTTGGTCGATGGCGTTAACGGCTATTACCGTGTACAGCAGCGGTGGCGCATGGCTAGAGCTGACTTTTATCGCGGGTATCTTCTGCTTAGCTAACTTGCCATCGGTAACATTTTGGACCGCGGCAGGCATGCAACTTCAACGCTGGTTGACCACATCTAGGCGTGTAAAAGGGTTTAACTATGGGATGGCAGCGCTTTTACTGCTGTCGACTATCCCAATGATATAGAAGACAAAATAGCCGTAAAACCGTGATCTAATACAAAGTTCAGGTAGATACTGAATCAATAATCACAATCTAACGCCACTTTTGGACAATGCCAGGGTCATAGTAGCGAAGCAATGCGCTATTTATTAAAAGCACACTAATCATAAGCCACAGCTATTTTAATGTTCGTTGCTTGCTCGCAGTAACTGCGATGAATCTATCACCCTGGCCAAAAGCTCATGAGCTTAAGGCCCTTTACACAAGGAGCGTTACACAATGCACACTCGCAAGCTTATTCTTGCTGCCACTTTTGGATTATTATTGGCGGGTTGCAGTCAAACATCCACCACAACCAATGCTGAAATGATTCCACCCGAGTATCCAGTGGATTATTTCTTTAAAAACAGCGAAGTTTCTAGCTATCAAATCTCTCCTGCTGGTGACTACATCTCAATGATGAAGCCATGGCAAGACCGTAAGAACGTCTTTGTTTATCCCACAGATAACCCCGATCAGATAAAACGCGTCACATCCGTAACAGGGCGCGACATCGCATACTACTACTGGGTTGGCGAAGACACCGTAATTTACTCTCGTGATACGGGAGGAGATGAGAACTTTTATCTCGTGACGGTTAATGTCAAAACAGGCGAAGAGAAAACCATCACACCGACATCCGGTGTTGTGGCATACGTTATCGACACGCTAGACAATCAACCCGATGACATTTTGATTTCGAGTAACGAGCGTAACCCACAAGTCTTTGATGTTTATCGACATAATCTAAAAACAGGCGAAAATACTCTCGTCGCGCAAAACCCGGGCAATGTGCGCTCATGGGGTACCGATCACGATGGCAACATTCGTGTCATCACCACATCAGATGGTGTTAATACCTCCGTTTTATATCGCGATACGGTTGAAGATGAATTTAAGCCGCTAAAGAATCTCACTTTCAAAGAGAGCTTTAGCCCCATTTCATTCACGCCGGACAACAAAAACTTATATGTGGCATCACGAATTACGCGTGATAAATCAGCCATCGTTGAATACGATGTAAAAGCCAATAAAGAAATACGAGAAATCTTCTCTCATCCGGAAGTTGACGTGAATAGCGCTCATTACTCTGAAGCGCTTAATAAGCTGGTTTCAGTCTCTTACGTGACAGATAAAAACCACTATCACTTCTTAGATGATTCCTACCAACAAACCTTCGAACGCCTCTCAGAGAAACTGCCAAATGTAGAAATTTCTGTAACCAGTGCGACGCGAGATGAAAGTAAAATGATTGTCGTCACCTACAGCGATGTCGATCGACCAAATTACTACTTCTACGATCGTAAAGCAGACAAATTGGAGAAATTGGCAGAAAACGCTCCATGGCATAAGCCAGAACATATGGCGAAGATGACGCCTATCCAATACACCGCTCGCGATGGAGATACCATTCATGGGTACCTAACGCTGCCGAAGGGTCGAGAAGCCAAAGATCTGCCTTTGCTTGTGCTCCCGCACGGTGGTCCATGGGCTCGTGATCACTGGGGATTTCAGCCTGAGGTGCAATTATTCGCTAACCGCGGTATCGCAGTGCTGCAAATGAACTTCAGGGGCTCAACTGGTTATGGTCGCGAGTTTTGGGAGAAGTCGTTTAAGCAATGGGGACAATCCATGCAGGATGACATTACCGACGGTGTCAAATGGGCTACCGAACAAGGTTACGCACAAGATGGCAACGTATGTATTTATGGTGCCTCTTATGGCGGCTACGCAACTCTGGCGGGGGTGACATTCACTCCTGATTTATATAAGTGCGGAATCGACTACGTTGGCGTATCTAACTTATTTACCTTTATGGACTCCATTCCACCTTATTGGGCACCATTCCTTGCAATGTTACACGAGCAAGTAGGCAATCCGAATGATCCTGAAGATGCGAAAATGATGAAAGCCTACTCACCAGTGTTCCATGTCGACCAAATTAAGGCACCCTTATTGGTCCTACAAGGTGCACAAGATCCACGCGTGGTGAAGAGCGAGTCAGACCAAATCGTTGATGCACTGCGCGAACGAGGCGTCGAGGTCGAATACATCGTGAAGGAAAATGAGGGGCACGGATTCCGCTCTTTGGAGAACCGTCTTGATGGTTACCAAGCGATGGATAGATTCCTAAAAACACATTTACTTGAGCAGACTCAGTAAGCCTTTACATCGTTAAGTTCGAAAGGGCATGTTGGCGTGCCCTTTCTTATTTTTTCTACGTATTTTGCTCGCCCCAGCCCCCAGTACCACTGCAATACTCCAATAATCCAGCTCAATTCACAGTGTAAATTTATATAAAGACACTACCCTCTTATGAGAGATCTTGATAACCTTAAATGAGAAAGAGAATAATTATCGAGTAGAGTCAAAGATGAAGAAGAAGCCTCAACCTAAAACGATTGTTGTCACAGACACAGAGACAATTACTCCAAACATGCAGCGCATTACCTTGCAAGGTGAGGCGCTGAGCCACTTTCCTCGTGACTGCGAAGGCAGTTACATCAAATTACTGTTTAACGATATGGGTGGCTCGGATCTGAGCATCCTGTCAGAAGACGACCGACCAATCATGCGCACTTACACAATTCGACGCTTTCATCCAGAAACCAGCTCAATCGAAGTGGATTTCGTCCGACACGTAACGCAAGATCTGCAATGCGGATTTGCAGCACGTTGGGCAATGGCCGCGCAAAAAGGCGACACGATCAGCATCGTGGGGCCGGGTAGCATCTCCAACTTAAATACGGAGGCGGATTGGTTCTTCATGGCTGCCGATATGACGGCACTTCCAGCGCTTTCTGCGAAAGTTCGTACGTTGCCAGAAGAGGCCAAAGGCTATGCAGTGATCAGCGTGATGTCTCCAGCCGACATCCAACCCCTACATGCGCCAGCAGGCATGGAGTTGATTTGGTTAACCGAAGGGCAAGCCTTGGCTGATAGCGTTCGCGAACTCGAGTGGTTAGATGGTAACGCTTCGATATGGTGTGCGTGTGAGTTCGATTCAATGCGTGCGCTGCGCCAATATTTCCGCAATGAGAAAGAAGTCGATCGCGAGAATATCTACATCAGCAGCTATTGGAAGCAAGGCGTGTCTGAAGATGGGCACAAAGTGATTAAACGTGAAGACGCGGAATCCAACCAATAGTGGTTCATGTCTATTCGATTCCAGCTCTCATCCTAATAAAAACGCCCGGCATCACCGGGCGTTTTAGCAACATACCTTGTAATGAGGCACTTTAAACCGCTAATCAACAAGCTCTTGCGCCAAAAAGTCGATCAATAACCGCACTTTTGGCGACAAATTGCGACTTTGCGGATACAGCGCCCAAATGCCTTCGCGATCGTCGCGGTAATCGGTCAGCACTTCGACCAACTCACCACTGTCTAACGCTTCTTGAACGTAGTAATCCGGCAGCTGCACTAAACCCAGACCGCGTTTCGCTGCGTCCACCAAAGCAAAACCGCTGTTGCATTTAATTCGTCCCGACACGCGTAAAGATTTATCGCGTTTATTTTCCTTAAAGTGCCAATAGTCGACCGAGCCAACCAAGCACTGATGCCGTCCCAATTCCGACAACGTATGTGGCTCACCAAAACGCTCCAAATACATCGGACTGGCACACACGTAGGTTTGACGTGAGGAAAGGCGCTTGGCGATCATGCTGGAATCTTGCAAGCGGCCAAGACGAATCGCCACGTCCACACCTTGCTCAATCAAATCCAGCTTTTGGTTGGTCAGCACTAAATCAAGATCTACACGGGGGTACTTTTCCAAAAACTGATGCAAAAGCGGCGCGAGGTTCATTTCCCCATACGTCACAGGAGCCGTCACGCGCAGCAAACCGCGCGGTTCGGTCTGCATTTGCGTTACGGCAAGCTCGGCCAGTTCTAACCCTTCCACCAAATGTTTACACTGCTGGTAATAGAGTTGTCCGGCTTCAGACAGGGAGACTTTTCGCGTCGTGCGATGCAGCAATTTCACCGCAAGTCGTTCTTCAAGTGCTGATACCCGACGACTGATTTGTGCCACCGATGTTTTCAGCTTAGCTGCTGCTCCGGTAAAACTGTTGGTTTCCGCCACAGCAACAAATTCGCTGACCCCTTCCCAATTCGCCATGCTGTATTCCTGTCGACCTCTTTTAGACAAATAGTGATGAAAATGTTCTCGTCGCGCTACGCTTTGAAAACGGGAGAATTTTACGCATCAGGCAACGGACGAAGATCGCCGTACTGCGCATCAAGTTCAATGCCGAAGTATTCTTTCAATGCATCCAGATAGGCTTGGCCTGGCTCTAACTCCAATTCTGTCTGCTCACCTTGGCTGGTGTATTTGAGTGTGTAGTTAAGCAATGTCACCAACCCACTTTCTGTTGCTTTCGCCGCAACTCTTGCGCTGGTAAAACGCGAGTGAGGAGAAGTGGAAGTAAAAAAGTTGCCACACGCGATATCACCCGCAAACACAAACTCTAAATCGAAGCTATAAAGGTTGTTCCATGTGTCCGTTCCATCCGTTGACAACACTTGAAGGAAGTAACCAAACTGAGCATCTTCGACAAAGCGGAAGGTTTGTAAATCCGTCTGAATCACTTGGTTGAGGATAAACGGCAATGGCGCACGCGGCGTATTGGAGCCAAAGCCCACATCAACAATCCATGCTTGTTCATCTAGCGTCACCAACGTGATTTGATGACTACGGCCCGTTGGTGTGCCCGACACATGCACACGTCCTAGTAAACTGCGTGCTTCAAATCCGAGAGTATTGAGTACCTCAAGCATTAAGCCATTCAATTCAAAGCAGTAACCACCGCGAGAGTGATACACCGTTTTTTGAATGATGTCTTCAATCTCAACAGAGATGCCGCGCTGCAAGGCAATATCAAAGTTCTCAAACGGCAGGCTGCGGTGCTGTGCCGCGTGTACTTTGTGTAATGTTTCTAAATCGGCAGGTAGCTCTCTTGGCAAACCGAGCTTGGTTAAATAGGCATTCAGATCCGTCTTGTTCATAATTACTCTTACTTCGCTGATGGGTTGATTGCGTTCTACTCTAGCCCCTCTAGCTAACTTCAGGTCAACTGCCTTTCCGCTTTCCCTGCCGCGTTGAGGAGACGTCACACTCTTATAATCTGCTTACCTTACCATTATTACGTATATGTAAAAATCATTTTCAAAATGGACGGATTATCATTTTTATTGAAACACCTAGAATAGATACCAACAAAACGACGCAGCGCAGTAAGCAAACCTTAACTACGCTTATTACGTCACTCCATATACTGAGAATATAAAGGAAAATCCAATGACTGTTGAAATCAAACCTGGTCAAACTCACATCAAATCCAAGGCAATGGTTGCATGGGCCGCTGGCGAACCACTGAAAATGGAAGAAGTGGATGTACAGCTTCCTAAAGCGGGTGAAGTGCTAGTGCGCATCGTCGCAACAGGTGTTTGTCATACTGATGCGTTCACTCTGTCAGGCGACGATCCAGAAGGCATCTTCCCTTCTATTCTTGGTCACGAAGGTGGCGGCATTGTTGAAATGGTGGGCGAAGGTGTCACTAGCGTTAAGGTAGGCGACCACGTAATTCCACTGTACACCGCAGAATGTGGCGAGTGTAAGTTCTGTAAATCGGGCAAAACCAACCTTTGTCAGGCCGTGCGTGAAACACAAGGTAAAGGCCTGATGCCAGATGGCACGAGCCGTTTTTCTATCAACGGTGAAACCATCTTCCACTACATGGGTTGTTCTACTTTCTCTGAGTACACGGTACTCCCTGAAATCTCGCTAGCGAAAGTAAACAAAGATGCACCACTTGAAGAAGTGTGTCTGTTAGGTTGTGGCGTAACAACCGGTATGGGCGCAGTTATGAATACGGCAAAAGTTGAAAAAGGCGACACGGTTGCGATATTCGGTCTGGGTGGTATCGGTCTTTCAGCGATCATCGGTGCACGCATGGTGGGTGCAAGCCGCATCATCGGTATCGATATCAACGAAAGCAAATTCGATCTTGCAAAACAGCTAGGCGCAACCGATGTGATTAACCCACAGAAATTCGACAAGCCTATCCAAGAAGTGATTGTTGAAATGACTGACGGTGGTGTTGACTACTCATTCGAATGTATCGGTAACGTAAACGTGATGCGTCAGGCACTTGAGTGTTGTCACAAAGGTTGGGGTGAGTCGGTGATCATCGGTGTTGCGGGGGCAGGTCAGGAGATCTCAACTCGTCCATTCCAGCTCGTAACTGGTCGTGTATGGCGTGGCTCGGCTTTCGGTGGTGTTAAAGGCCGCTCTGAGCTTCCAGAAATCGTAAACCGTTACATGGCTGGTGAGTTTGGCTTGCAAGAGTTCATTACTCATACAATGGGATTGGCTGACGTAAACAAAGCGTTTGATCTGATGCACGAAGGTAAGAGCATCCGTACTGTTATTCATATGGATCAATAATGCTACCTCAGGCTCTCCTTTTGGGGAGCCTGAATTCATTCTGTTGTTAGAGAGTTTATTCATGACCATTGAAAATGTAAGCCAGGCCAAAGTGTTTGGCGGTTGGCACAAACAATATACACACGAATCCAAAGCCCTAAACTGCACGATGCGCTTTGCGATTTTCTTACCACCGAATGCCACTAAATCGAACCCCGTACCCGCTTTGTACTGGTTGTCGGGCTTAACCTGCACCGATGAAAACTTTATGCAGAAAGCGGGCGCATTTCGTATGGCGGCCGAGCTTGGCATTGCGATCATTGCTCCGGACACGAGTCCAAGAGGCGAAGGTATCGCTGACGATGAAAGCTATGACCTGGGTAAAGGAGCTGGCTTTTACCTTAATGCGACTCAAGCACCTTGGTCACTGCATTACTTCATGTACGATTACGTGACTAAAGAGTTACCAGAGATCATTGAAAGCAATTTCCCTGTCTCAGAAGTAAAATCCATTTCTGGGCACAGCATGGGAGGTCACGGAGCATTAACCATTGGTCTGAAAAACGCAGAACAATATCGCTCAATATCGGCGTTTAGCCCTATCTGTAACCCAGTCCAATGCCCTTGGGGACAAAAAGCCTTTACTGCTTACTTAGGCAAAGATATTGAGAGCTGGAAACAATACGATGCAAGTGAGCTTCTCAAGCAAAAACCATCACCACTTCCTATTTTGGTTGATCAAGGTGATGCTGATGGCTTCCTTAACGAGCAACTTAGGCCAGAAGCGCTGGTTGCTGCAGCAAAAGTGCATGATTCAAACCTGAACTTAAGAATGCAATCTGGTTACGACCATAGCTATTATTTCATCTCAAGCTTTATTGACGATCATCTCAACTTCCATGCGAAGTATTTGTTTGCCTAATTCATAGAAGTAACTTGATGAATTAAAAAATAAAGTCACCTACCTAGGTGGCTTTATTTTTGGTGCGTATTAACATACCAATCTTAAATAACATTGGAATAAAGATAGAGAACAATGTAAGGATGAAATCGGATTTGCTTATACCTCAATCATTAACCCTTCTAATTCTCATTCACAATACAATTCATCGGTTGAAAATAGGATTAATTTCCATTAAAAATCTGCGAACTGACACGAATTCGTTATAGAGCGAAATAATAACGCATATTTCTGACCTTTTAATTAAGAAGTCACTTAATAACCTTGACGTACAGTAAACCGACAGTTACTTTTCAAACATAACATATTATAAAATCTCATCCGGTTGGCTCTATTATTACAATTACAAATAAAGTACCGCTAGCACCTTTGTCCTAGCTCAGCAAAAAGAATAAAACTCAAAGGGCATATGATGAAAAAGATAGTCGCGCTAGGTCTGTTTTTTGTTGCGCCATTCTTATCTGCAAGTACGATCGTATTTAGCAGTAGCCAACAACCTAGTGTCACATTAAAACTGGAAGAGATTCAATCTTTACCAACCACCAGCTACACAACCACGCTGCCTTGGATCCCTGCTTCTTCTGAATTTCTTGGGGTCAAACTTAGCACGCTCCTCACCCACGTCTATGGCAAAGTGCCAGAACAAGTTGATGTCAGTAGCTTGAATGACTATCACTCGACACTGTCTCGACAAGACATTCTTAGATACCAACCAATACTGGCTTACCAACAAGATCAACACTATATAAAAGTCAGGAATAAGGGGCCATTTTGGATAATATACTCTCTTAGTCTCTATCCTGAGCTCAACTACAATAAATATCACGCGCAAATGGTCTGGCAAGTAAATGAGATGAAAGCAAAATAATAAGAATGAAGTTATCAGAACCCACCTATCAAAAGCAGAGAGCACCACAATACTCTACAACCAGTAAAATGTTGCTTGTGGTGTTTGCCACTTCTTTGCTTCTCGCAAATGTATTGCTTCTGCAGCAGACACGCGCACTGTCACAAAACTTTAATAATGAGCAAAAACAAGCAACCTGGTTTTTATTCCAACTCTCTAAAGAGCTTTCGGAGCTTGTCGGAGAAGCGAGACGAGTCGATGAAAATGTATTAAATATCGAAGGTGCAGAGCTGCAATATGAATTGGCCTGGAGTAGATTCGATTTATTAATTAGTAGTAATGAAGCCTACACTTTTTTCTCTCGAAATAATATGCATCAGTATTTCATTGATCTTTTTGAGGAATTTCAGGGGCTGGAAGCGCAATTAGTTGAAGCAAGAACTGGCGATAGCCAAGCTGCGGCTCAATTTTATCGATCCACTCAAACACTGTACTTAAGCTTGGTCGATTTCGTTAATCAGAACTTTCGCCTAAGCAGCAAAGTCTATGAGGCACAGAAAGGAGAAACGCAACGGTTAATGCAAGCGCAGTATATGCTGTTTGCTACATTCGTTTTGTCGATCCTGTCTCTGACTTATTTCTTTTATCGTGAATCCCATTTCCATAGAAAACTGGCGCTCAGCGACCCACTGACTCATCTTGGAAATCGCAATGCACTATTTATCAACCTAAATGAGCTCACTCAAGAGAAAAGGCCTTTTTCTCTGTGGATTTTAGATTTAAATGGTTTTAAAAGTGTCAACGATACACACGGTCACCAAGTGGGAGACACCGTACTGCGTGAAATTGCTAGACGGCTTAAATCTATGGCGTTGAATGATTTTACCGTCTATCGCATGGGAGGCGATGAGTTCGCCGTCATCCTCGAAGGGGAGCATGTTGATGAAGAAGGCGTTCGTGAGCATATCAATGCGGTATTTGATGCGCCAATACTAAATTCCGACAACGTCGCAACACTATCAACCAGCATGGGCTTAGCGCAATACCCAAAAGACAGTAACAATGTTGACTTTCTTATCAGCATAGCGGATAAGCGCATGTACAAAATGAAATTTCAACGTTAAACGGTATTTATGATGAGAAAGTTCATGCAAATACTGCTTCTACTGGCAGTCATTGCGGCAGGTGTGTTGGCTTGGGTATTTATTCCATCGCACGAAACCATCGGGCAAAAAACGCTTGAGCAGGCACTCAACGACGACTACAGCCTCGTTGGGCATCGAATCTACTCAACCGATCCGGATGCTGGCAACCGATTCGGCTACTTCGTATTGGCAACTGGCCAGAGCATTGAAGAGCAAGAGCCGTTTTTGGTCACTTCGGATCAGTTTATTCGCATGGAACAAACGGGTGATAACACCTTGTCTGTGACCGTCAATGGCCGTATCTACCAATACCACAACGACTTGTGGGTACCAAAATCGAATGGAAAGTTGCAGCACTTTTTGGTCAGCGCAACCGCTAAGTACGTGCGCTAAAAAACGGGAACATTACTACCCCCTCCCACCACACACACAAAAAAACAAAGCCCCGCATGCACTGCGGGGCTTTTTACGTTAACAAGAAAAGAACATCGAAAGGATGAGCGTTACTTCGCTAACACTTTCTCTTTAATCACTTTTAGTACCCCAGCCTCTTGGTTGCTTGGCGCAGAATAACGAGCGATTTTCTTAATCTCTTCATGCGCGTTAGCAACCGCGTACGAATGCTCACTGACTTGCAGCATTTCGAGGTCGTTGAGGTAATCACCAAACGTCATGGTTTCTGCCGGAGTAAAATTCATCGTCTCTTGAAGGTGCTGAATGGCCGCGCCTTTAGACGCCTCGGCATTCATCACATCCAGCCAAATTTTTGCGCTCACCACAACTTTATGCGTTGCGCCAAACTTCGCGTTCATGGTCGGGAACAGGAGCTCTTCCGAACCGTCAAAGTGACAAATTGCCACCTTAATAAACTCGTCTTCGACCTCAAGCAAATCCGGCACGTATTCACAGCGGTGGTAGTACTTTTGAAACTCTTCCAGTGATTGCTGATCATGCGTTTCGATGTACGCCGAGCGCTTGCCACACAATACGATGTTCGCCCCGTCAATTTCACGAGCCGCTTTCACAATCTCCGCCACTTCCGCTTTAGGAATGGTGCAACTGTAGAGCTCTTTGTCTTGGTACATCACCAAGGTGCCGTTTTCGGCCACATACAACACTCGATCTTTGATTGGCGCGAACGTGTCACGCAGGCTGTAATACTGACGACCAGACGCAGCGGAGAACAAAATACCTTGCTCTTCCAATTGCAAAAACAGATCGAAAAACTCTGGATCCAAACGACCGTATTGGTCAAGCAAAGTGCCGTCCATATCGGAAGCAATAAATTTGATGCGAACTTGTGACATTAACTAAAACTCTAAATGACGCTGCGAAAATATAATCCATGTAAGGTACAGGATCTTGTATGAATCTCAAGTCGGGATGACGACGCCTTTCGCGATTACCAAGGGTGTAGTTTAAAGTAATCTTCACTGTGATCGATGAAAGCTCTCACCGCAGGAGACAAGTGTTTACGCGATGAATACAGCGCGTAAATGTTGAGATCATTTGGCTTCCAATTCGGCAACACCGACTCAAGCTGACCCGATTGCAGATAGATATTGCTCAAATAGGTTGGCAACATCGAAATACCCATGCCTTGTAAAGCGCCATGCAATAACGCCGTGGCCTCATTGCTGGTTAGGCGACACTCAATTCCCACCGATTCGAACAGGTCGCCCTGAGACAAATGCCACACGTGACGCTCAAAGTTTTTGTAACCCAAACAGTCGTGTGAAGATAAATCTCGCGGATGCGCGATCGCGTGGTGAGTTTGCAAGTATTGTGGCGATGCCACCAACACCGATTCACACACCGCAATCGGCTTACCAATCAAAGAAGGATCGGGATCTGACGCAATTCGGATTGCCAGATCGATGCGTTGCTCGGTTAGATCACTCACTGAGTCTTGCAGATCTATGTCTATATGCACTTTGGGGTGCTTTTGCATAAAACTGTTTACTGCTGGGATCAACTGTGAGAACCCAAATGAAGTGCTCGACGCGAGACGGATTTTTCCGGACAGCTCACCATCAACGGCAATGTTCGACGTCAACGTATCGGCCTGTTTTAACCAGCGCTCAATCTGAGGCAAGCTGCGCTCCCCTGCGGTGGTGAGCGACACCTTGCGCGTGGTGCGGTGCAACAAACGAGTTTGCAACCAGTTCTCCATCGCCTCTACATAACGAGTCACCATTGGCCGAGACATGTCTAACCGCTCGGCGGTCGCGGTAAAACTGCCAGAATACACCACATCCACAAATACTTTTGCTGCCGTTACTCTGTCCATACATTTGCTCGAAATAAGAAATAGTGATGCACATTATTGTGTATTTTTCCGAGCGTATCAATTTCCTAATATAGCTCCCGTTCCCAAGCCATGGTCGCTTGGCCCCAAATTCTTTAGGAGCTTATTATGAAAAAATTCACTTTGATTGCTGCATCCATTTTAATGGCAAGCCCTGTTCTAGCGGCAAACCACTCTCCCCTTACTCTTGAGGTTTACAACGCCGACGGTAACAGCTTCCACGTAAACTCAACCTTGGTATACGGTGAGACTGACGCCATGGTTATCGACACTGGCTTCACCAAAGCTGACGCGATGCGCATTGCCGCTAAAGTGCTGGACTCAGGCAAAACACTTAAAACCATTTTTATCAGCCAAGCGGACCCAGATTACTACTTTGGCGCAGAGGCCTTACACCAACAGTTCCCTGATGCGCAGATCATCACAACGCCTGCGGTTCAAAAAATTATTAAAGAGAAATTGGCTGGAAAGCTGGCGTACTGGGGGCCAAAGCTTGGCGCAAACGCACCGGTAAAACCAGTGATCCCTGTCGCGTACGATAAAGCATCATTAGAGCTAGAAGGTCATAAGATTGAAATCCGTGGTAACCATGGCACATCAGCACACCGCCCTTACCTATGGATTCCAGATAACAAAGCGATTCTAGGTAACGTAGCCGTGTACTCAAACGTACATTTGTGGATGGCCGATGCCGCTGACCAAACCGCTATCAATGCTTGGGAGCAACAACTTAGCGAGATGCTTGCGCTTAAACCTCAAGTGGTCATTCCTGGTCACATGAAAGCAGGCACAAAGCTGAACGCAGACACCATTCGCTACTCGCAACAATACTTGCAGGATTTTCAGCAAGCGAAAAAACACAGCAATAACAGCGCTCAACTCATTGACACCATGTCAGCGAAATACCCAGAAGTTCAATTACCAATCGCGCTAGAAATCGGTGCAAAAGTGCATACTGGTGAAATGTCATGGTAACCGTGCATTACTTCTTCGATCCCATGTGTGGTTGGTGCTACGGGGCATCACCACTCATCGAAGCCTTGATGGACACCTCTCAATTTAAGGTAGTGCTTCATCCCGGCGGCATGATTGAGAAACGCGCGATTGAGCCTGAATTTCGTCAGCACATCATCAACAGTGACGCTCGTATCGCAACCGAAACCGGAGCAACGTTTGGTGAAGCATATCTGCAACGCGTGAAAAGCGAAGATGCGTTTGTTCTTGATTCTTATCTACCCACACAAGCGATCTTGAGTGCGGAGAAAATGGGGCTGAATCCATGGCACATGCTAAAGGCCATCCAATCCGCGCATTATCAGCTCGGGTTAAAAGTAAATGAAGCATCGACGCTCAAAGCCATTGCAGAATCGCTAGGCTTAGCAAACGATGCGTGGGAGCAAAACATGACGTTAAGCGAAGCCGAGCTAAACGAAAGAATTCGCTCCAGCCGACAGTTGATGCGCCAGTTACACGTTGGTGGTTATCCAACCCTGATTGCAGAAGTAAATGGCGAGTACTTGACCTTGCCGCACTCGACCTACTACGACAAACCGGCACAGTGGAAGCTTGCATTACGAAAACTGCAATAAGCTCTTCCCCACTCGCTCTTGTTCTTAAGCCAAGAGCGAGTGCCAACACCGACATGGCAATCCTGACTCAAACAGGTACAATCCTCGCTCGAATTTTTACTCGCGCGGATACCCACCATGCACTCGCCTGAACATTGTTTTACACGTTTTACTGCTGATACTTCTGACTATGAATTACCAACGCAGTTTACGTTTCCGTTCTACTACACGCCGCATCCTCTTTGCGTTTTGGCCGCAAAGCAATTGCAACAGCACTTATTAGCGCAAACCGACTTCGAACACGATTTTGGTTTGGTTAATGAAGAAACGGGGCGAGGCAAAATGTTTGGCGTATTGCTGGTAGAAAGCCCTCAAGGCGAGCTCGGCTTTTTAAGTGCATTTTCTGGCAAAATTGCTGACCAAAACTTGATTCCAGGATTTGTCCCTCCTGTGTACGACATGCTGACCGATGAAGGCTTCTTCCGCGCAGAAACGGATGCCATCAACGCCGCCAATGCGGAGTACAAAACCTGTGCTGCGAATCCGGAATTGGCAGATCTTAAAGCGCAAATCCAAGCCGACCGAGCCGCTTATCAGCAAGAAGAGCAAACACAGCGCCAAGTGATGATAGACGGCCGCGCCGCACGCAAACGACAGCGCCAACAGGGAGAGCAAACGCTCAATGCCGATGATCTCAAAATCTTGTTGGATGAATTGGGTAAGCAAAGTGTCGCCGAGAAAAATGTTCTCAAATACTTAAAGCAAGCGTGGGATGAAAAGCTTGCAATCAAAGAAGCGCGATTGGCTGAGTTAGAGCAGCAACTTGCTCACCTGAAAGAGCAGCGCAAGACACTCTCCAACGCTTTACAGCACAAACTGCATAAACAATACCGCTTCCTAAACAGCCATGGCGAAGCACGCGACTTGGTGGACATTTTTGCGGACACCACAAACCCAATCCCACCAGCAGGTGCGGGGGAATGTGCTGCGCCAAAACTGCTCCAATACGCATTTAAACACAGATTCAAACCGCTGGCGCTGGCAGAATTTTGGTGGGGTGTTTCGCCAAAGTCTGAAGTTCGCCAACACAAAAAATTCTACCCATCGTGTAATAGCAAATGTCAGCCGATTTTGGGCCATATGATGCAAGGGCTGGATGTAGAACCTAACCCATTGGCGGAGAATTGGGCAGAAGACAAAGAACTAGAGATAATCTACCAAGACGACGCTATGGTCGTCGTCAACAAGCCCTCGGGCTTACTTTCAGTGCCAGGTAAAACTATCAAGGACTCTGCTTATACGCGCCTACAAGCGATGTTCCCTGATGTGGAAGGGCCGTTTGTGATTCATCGCCTCGACATGGCGACCTCTGGCATTTTGGTGTTTGCCTTAACTAAACGCGCGAACAAAAGTCTGCAAAAACAGTTTATGGCTCGCGGCGTACAAAAACGTTATATGGCACTACTCGAAGGCGTATTGAACGAGCCGGAAGGAGAAATTTCACTGCCAATGCGTGGTGACCCAGACGACCGCCCACGTCAACTGGTGTGTTTTGAACACGGTAAACATGCAGAAACCTACTGGCAACTGATTGAAGTCAAAGATGGACGCAGCAAGGTATACATGTATCCGAAAACCGGGCGAACTCACCAACTACGTGTACACAGTGCTCATCACATGGGGTTAAACATGCCAATGGTTGGTGATGGTTTATACGGCGAAAAAGCGAATCGCTTACACCTGCATGCTGAGATGCTAGAGCTGGATCATCCATACAGCAAAGAGCGCATGGTGTTCAAAGCTGAGTGCGAATTCTAACTTCTTCCAGATTTTAAATAACAAAAAGGCACTGACTAACAGTGCCTTTTTGGGTTTCTAACAACAGAATAAGCGTGATGCGCAATACCGAAAACCGTTAGCTCACCTTAAACTTGGTCCACACCTGAGAGCGCCAACGCCTTGCCATGATGATACCACGCACCCATTCATCGAGAGCGATTGCCATCCAAGCCCCTAAAACGCCATAACCCATGTGGATGCCAAAGATGTAGGAGAAAAACACGCCTAGTCCCCACATACTCAAAATCCCCATTTGCACTGGGAACTTGATGTCACCCGCGCCTTTGAGCCCCGCGATAAAAATCAGGTTAAACACACGTCCGGCCTCGAGCAAAATTGAGCCCATGACTAACGAACCTGCCAATGCGAGTATTTCTGGTTGATCGGTAAATACGCGCAGAATCTCTTCTCTAAACAGGTAAACCAGTGTGGTTGCCGCCGTTGATGCCACAAATCCCACTAAGAAGTAGATTTGTACGCGTTTTAAAATGCTGCTCACCCAACCTTTGCCGATGTAGTAACCAGTCTGAATTTGCGCAGCCTGACCAATTGCCAACGCGAAAGCAAACGAGAAACGGGCAATGTTTTGTGCATAAGTGAAAGCCGCCAACGATGCCGTCCCCATTTGCACCACAAAGTACACAATGCAGATTTGCGCCACGTTGTAAGACAGCACTTCACCCGCGTTCATACCGCCGATTTTTAAGATCTTTTTGTAAATTTCTGCGGGCACTTGTTTCATGGTCGACATTGGTAGTTCAATGCTGCTGCGAGCGAGAATAAACCATAACATTAACGTACCGATGACTTGGCTGACGACGGTTGCTATTGCTACACCTTGCACACCATACACAGGTAAACCGAATGGCTGGTAAAGCGCAATATAGTTACCAATGATGTTGAACACACCCGAGATCAAGTTCACCACCATTGGAGAGCGCGAATAGCCATGGCTACGCAGAATGGTCGTAAAAACAACGCCAATCGTAACGTTAAACGTCATCGCACCGCTGATCAGCAGATATTCACGTGCGTATTGCTCGACTTGTGCCTCCAAACCGTAATACGGGAGCAGGAATATCGCGCCAAGCACGGCAATCACACTCAAGAACGCACCGACAATCACGGACAGCGCAATACTTGCAACGCCGACGTTCACAGACTCTTGCTCGCGCCCAGCGCCGTTGTATTGGGCAATCAAAATCCCCGTTCCGCTGCTGACAAACGTCGAAACGATGATTAAGAAAAAGGTAATCTGCGTGATCACACCAACAGCGGATACCGCTTTGTCTGAGTAGCCACTCAGCATGAACACGTCACTGGTTCCTAAAGCCGTCCGTAGCAAAATTTCGACAAGAATCGGCCAAGCCAATGCCACGATGGACATTCGTTGGTTGATGTTTTGGCTTTTAGGCATGTTTTTAACCTTTCCTACAACTAAAAACTGCCTCACAAAATGTGTGAAGCAGTTTGGAAAAAGAGTAACTCGAATGAAGCTCGATATGAGGTCGTGATTTAGCGCGGATTCTAGTCGCATATTGGTCACAACGACAACAATATTTCGATCTGTTTCGGAAAAATATTTCTAATGCTTTTTCACAACGAAAAACTCATTGCCGGAATTTAGAGATCGTCGATTGACGAACAATGAGCTCAATAGGTAGAAGGCGCAGTTCATGCTACTCCTAACAGAGTTGAGTCAGGATAGATCCTGCAAATACGGCGGTGGAAATGCATTACTTTGAATTATTAATCGAACCATCTGAAGCCATAAAGATCCGCCATGGAAAACTTTATAAGCCTTTGTTGAGCTTTGAGCACTCTCACCAAACCACACTTCTAGGCCCATACTAAAAATGACTGACATCACATTTGGAAACTTTGTTGTTCTATTCATCGCTAAAATACCGCCTAGAATAAGCGTACACGTTAATTAAGCAAGGATACGTAATGTCGACATTGGCTGGAGCACGCTTAGAGGAAATGGCGGATATCCGCTCAACAAGAAAAAAGAAAATTGTCTTTTTATGCTCCAGTATCGCCGCGGCATGTTTAACTTATGGCTCCATTGCTCAATTGTTTGAGGATAATTGGGGATTAAGCTTTTTCCATGCTCTGTGTGCCTTAGCCTGTTTAGGTATCAGTTATGTAATAAAGGTCCAACGACATCATCAATATGCCGACCTATGGCTGAGTGCAGTCTTGATGTTCGAAGGGTTATTGCTACTTCTGTATAACGATGCCCCCTCAGGTAAACTATTATGGCTATACCCCATTGTCGCCACTCTGGTGCTGATCAATGAGTTTAAAGTCGGTCTGCTGTTTAGTGGCACCTATATCTTACTGATCTTTTTTGGCGTCGTTTTTTTAGATCGGCTACCAACAGCCAGTGACATCATAGAACGACGATTTATGCTGACCCTGATAGCAACTGCATTTGTGTGTCACACATTCTCGTATTACTACACAAAAGTCCTCAACTACATTCAAACACTTTATCGTGAAGGGATTGAAGAGTTGGCGTATTTTGACCAACTCACAGGGCTTGCCAACCGCTGGAGCTTTGAAACTTGGGCGCGAGCAAAGCTCGATGAGATCAACCATTCATCTGATGACAGTATCACTGCTCTGGTCTTCCTAGATATTGATAACTTCAAACATATTAACGACACCTACGGACACGATATTGGTGACCAAGTGCTTCAAGCCTTTGCAACTCGATTAAAAAACAATGTTCGCCATAAAGACAGAAAAACCGACAAACACGACTACTCCATCGCTCGATTTGCGGGCGACGAGTTTGTGCTCATGCTGTACGACATAAACAGTAAAGATGACCTCGACAGCATTTTGAAGCGTATTGTGAATCTATTCCCAAAAGGCTACCGAAGCTACGATATGATTAACGAGTTAACAATGAGTGTGGGCGCTGCTATCTACAAACAAGATGCGAAGGATTTATCTGAATTGACTCGGTGCGCAGATAAAGCAATGTATGCGGCTAAACACACAGGGAAAAACCAATACGCGTATTACGAACACTGCAATACCGAAGAGAAGTCAGCCTCTGAAACGCCGGCTGTGTCAGAAGCTTGCTAACGGTTAAGCGAATACATGCATCACCCATAGCCCCAGCACCAGAAATACGATTAGCCACACAGCTTGCAGCACTCTGCTCGGCTTATCTTGCTGGCGACCGAATTGGCCTTTAAACGCACGGTCCTTCACTTTGCCCATTAAGCCTTTTCCTAGAGCACGTCGATAGAATTCACGTCTCTTATGGGCTGCATTGGCGACCTCGGTAAAACGATGTCTTTGCTCATTGGTGAGATCTTTGTCCTCGTAACGAGGAGGGAGATCAGAATGCTTGCGTTGTACTGCCATCACTTCCTCCCTGGCCAATGGGTACATTTTTATTAAGTATATACCCAAATAACCAAAAGATGCGTTATAAGTGAAGGACATAGACGAAAAAACCACCCGAAGGTGGCTTTGTTACAGGCAAAAAGGACGCTTTAGAAGTACTCACATAAATACGCAGTCGCGTCTTTCACTTGAAGCTCAAATGAGGAGTTCCCTTCCACTTCAAAAAACTCACCACTTTGGTAAGTCGTCCAATCACTCTCGCCGACACGCTTGACCACAAGTGCACCTTTTACAACCGTCATACGCTCAGGCGCTTGAGTGCCGAACGTGTATTCACCAGGAAGCATTACACCAACGCTAACGTCCTGATCATTCTGGTTAAAGCCTAGTGATTTTACACTACCTGCAAAATAGCTATTTTCCTTAATACTCATTATTGGTTTCCTTATCAAAAGTCCGCTCTTTTTTACCTTGTTTCTTCCTGTTACTCAAGCTCTGAAAGCCATTAAGCTCAACGTTATAAAGCACATCCTTTGCTACTGAGCGAGGCCACCTTTTTCTAGGCTTAACCAGACGACGTAATTAGTGAGATAAAGTCGGTGAATTAGTTAACGCTAGCAAACAATAAAACCATCAATAAGAGTGTATCCGAATGTAAAAGTGGACATTAGATCATAATTTCTTAGTCTTAATGGCGGGATTGTTTGTTTTTGAGAAGGAAGGTTTCCACCATATTAAAAAAGGGAAGAAAAGTAGACCAATGACGGACTCAGCTCGCCGAAGGCGGAAAACAAGACAGGAACCAAAACTTTCATTTTGGGCTCGCCACCAATCCAAAGCCCTCAAAAGCGCATTTGCCGTTTTCGGGGTGGGTCTTTTGACGTTTTTCAGCTATCAAATCCACCTATCCTATCAAGACCATATTGACCCGAAAAAAGTCTACGGCGAGTGGATTGAGATCGGCGCGCCACCCTACCAAACAGAACGTCTGACTTTCACAGAAGATGGGGTATATCGAAACCATCGACTCATCACGACGGAATTTGAATTCGATGGAAAGGTCATCACGTTGAACACTGGATTAGGAAAAACCGCGTACCAGCTCTCGGGCTCTCACCTTTCACCTCAGATTCGCCGTATTGAGCCTCTTATTCCAGATCAACGATTCATCCGTAAGGGATTTGAGCATACCGTTCAAGGCTCAGAAACCGGAGCGGCTTCAAAACGTCGCGCTGCATTAAGTGAACATTTCAGCCGTGACTAGCACGTCTTCACGGCTATTTCTCCTTTCAATTCTCTTTCTATTTCGATGAAACAAAACCTTAATAAACAATGAAATAAGGTATTCATCGCATTTATCACACTCGCTACTGAGTAAACAATAATTTTAGTTTCTGCTGAGATTTTATAAATTATTGACTCAGTCTGACACTTTCTGTGTAACAGAGTGCGAGTTTTAGTTAAGTTCTCTCAAGTGCCTCGAAAACCGTCTTAATTTTTTTTGACGAAAAAAAACTCTCTGAAATGCTGAGTGTGATGCTTTTGCACATGGAGTAAATCCAATCATCTTATCTGGTGCAAGAGCAGCCTATGTTCTAGGTAGAACATGAATCCAAGGATTGAGAGAGAAGTTATGATTCGATTTAACCTATGTGCAGCTGGCGTTGCTTTAGCACTATCAGGTGCTGCAGTTGCGGCTCCAACCGCGCCAAGTATCGATATGTACGGTTCCAACAACCTTCAGTTTTCTAAAATTGAACTCGCGATGGAAACCACGTCAGGCTACTACGACATGGTGAAATACCATGAGCAAGCGAAGATCACTGTTAAGTTTAACCAGTGGAGTGGCACGCCAGGTGATACTTACAACGTCTATTTTGATGGTGCAAAAGTAGCAACCGGCCCAATCACTGGTAGCCAAACAACAGCGACATTTGAATATGGTCAGGGCGGCCTATACCAAATGGAAATCGAGGCGTGTGATGCGACAGGTTGTGCGAAAAGCGCACCAGCTGAAATCACGATTGCAGATACCGATGGTTCTCACTTGAAGCCACTGACGATGAATGTTGATCCAAACAACAAAACGTACAATACCGATCCAAGCGTCGTGATGGGTACGTATTTTGTTGAGTGGGGCATCTATGGTCGTGACTACACGGTCGATAACATGCCAGTCGACAACTTGACTCACATCCTTTACGGTTTTATCCCAATTTGTGGCCCAAATGAGTCTGTGAAGTCTGTTGGCGGCAACAGTTTCAATGCACTACAAACCGCTTGTACAGGTGTGCCTGACTACGAAGTCGTGATCCACGACCCTTGGGCCGCTTATCAGAAGAGCTTCCCACAAGCTGGTCATGAATACAGCACACCTATCAAGGGTAACTACGCAATGCTAATGGCATTGAAACAACGTAACCCTGATCTAAAAATCATCCCATCTATCGGTGGCTGGACGCTGTCTGACCCATTCTTCGATTTCGTGGACAAGAAAAACCGAGACACATTTGTCGCATCGGTTAAGAAGTTCCTGAAAACTTGGAAATTCTACGACGGTGTTGATATCGACTGGGAATTCCCTGGTGGTGGCGGTGCAGCCGCGGATAAGGGCGACCCTGTAAACGATGGCCCAGCTTACATCGCACTGATGCGCGAACTGCGCGTGATGCTTGATGAATTAGAAGCTGAGACAGGCCGTACTTACGAGCTAACGTCAGCTATCGGTGTCGGTTACGACAAGATTGAAGACGTAGACTATGCAGATGCGGTTCAATACATGGACTACATCTTCGCGATGACTTACGACTTCTATGGCGGTTGGAACAACGTTCCTGGTCACCAGACTGCGCTTTACTGTGGTTCATTCATGCGCCCTGGTCAGTGTGACGGTAGTGGCGTTGATGAGAACGGCGAACCGTACAAAGGTCCTGCTTACACAGCAGATAACGGCATCCAGCTTCTTCTTGCTCAAGGCGTTCCTGCGAACAAGCTAGTACTTGGTACAGCAATGTACGGTCGTGGCTGGGAAGGCGTAACTCCAGATACGCTAACCGATCCAAATGACCCAATGACAGGTACTGCTACAGGTAAACTGAAGGGCAGTACAGCGCAAGGTGTTTGGGAAGATGGCGTAATTGACTACAAAGGCATTAAGTCATTCATGCTAGGTGCCAACAACACTGGCATTAACGGCTTCGAGTACGGCTACGATGCACAAGCAGAAGCACCATGGGTATGGAACCGTACTACGGGCGAGTTGATCACATTTGATGACCACCGTTCAGTGCTAGCAAAAGGTAGCTACGCTAAGTCTCTAGGTCTTGCGGGTCTATTCTCTTGGGAAATCGACGCGGATAACGGCGACATTCTCAACGCAATGCACGAAGGTATGGCTGGCGGTGTAGTTCCTCAACCAAACCGTAAACCAACCGCAGCTGCTGGCGCAGATCAATCTGTAACTGGCCCTGCAAGTGTGGTTCTAGATGGCAGCCTATCGAAAGACTCTGACGGCACTATCGCAAGCTACGCTTGGGAGCAAGTCTCTGGCACTGCAGTGGTACTAGCTGGCGCCAACACTGCGAAAGCAAGCTTTGATGCAGCAGAAGTTACTGTTGAGGAGCAATTAACTTTCAAGTTAACGGTGACTGACAACGAAGGGGCAGCGGCATCTGACCTTGTTGTAGTAACGGTGAAACCAGCAGGTGTGGTTGACCCAGCGAACAATGCACCAGTAGCGCAAGTTGTTGCTCCAGCAACAGCAAACGCTGGTGACGTTGTGGTTGTAGATGCGTCAGCCTCTAGCGATGCAGACAACGATACTCTTACTTTCAACTGGACGCTGCCTCAAGGTTTGAACGCAACGGTTGAAGGTTCTAAAGTAACTTTCACTGCTGCTGAATACCCGCAAGACACTAGCCTAAGCTTTACCGTAAGTGTGAGCGATGGCAAAGCGTCTTCAACGGCAAGCGCAACTGTTGTTGTTGCACAGCATACCACCGATCCAAACCCTGGTACCTGTGACAACGCATGGGATGCAAGCGCAGTGTACACAGGCGGCAACCAAGTCACTCATGCAGGTAAAACTTGGGAAGCGAAATGGTGGACTCAGGGTGACGATCCTAGCCAATCTGGCGAATGGGGCGTTTGGAAAGAAGTTGGCGTAGCTAACTGTAACTAAGCCCAACCTTGCAGACTTTCTGTAAAGTTAACGATCAAAGGACAGCTTCGGCTGTCCTTTTTTGTTTTTATCTCATAACGAGAAAAGCGATACCATAGACGAAAAACCATCCGAGGTATTACTTTCAAATCGAATTAGCCCAAAACGGATCGAGCCAATTAGCAAGCATGAAGATTACCAAGAACGATCGAGTAAACGGTCAAAACTACTGAAGACTTGTGCACACTTCATCACTCGGCCATGGCCTTGACCTTGCGTTGTCACTAACTCAACATTTTCAATCTCTTCAGCGGCTTGTGCAGAAATACTGTACTTAGTGAACTTATCCTGCTCATCATGAACAATGATGGCTGGAGACGAGCGCTCAGCCAAACGCTTTAGCGGATCAATTGACTGTAATGGGTAACCAAATTGATCTTCAACTTCTGAAACCACAGCATTAAAAAGCTTCATCGAATAACCTGAACGCGCAATGCTACCGAATAGGTTCTCTACGTAATTCAATACCGGTGCAATAAGCAGTAAAGGCTTGTTTTCTAATTTGCTATGTCTGCACTCAAGAGCAGAAGCGGTGCCCATGCTGTGCCCAACTAGACCAACAATATCGTCTACCGTATCTAACACATCTTCTAACCCTTTGACAAAACCCGGAATGTGCCCATACTGCCCTTCACTCTCACCATGTGCTGGATGATCGTATGCCAAAGCGGTGAAACCTTTCGACGCAATATGTTCCATCAACGGATAAAACTGACTTGCGGTGCCAGACCAACCATGAGTTAACACCCAAATAGGTCCAGAGCCCAAAGTGTAGGTTTTGATAATGCCTGCATGTCCTTTAATTTCACCTTTGGCAAGTCCTTGAGGTTCGGTGTTTTTAGGTGCTGTGCGAGCAGGTGTCAGGAGCAACTTACGCGCGGTATTCTTTGCATGGGAAGGGGCCAGCGTATGGTGTAAACGCGTACTGATGTTCACCAAACTGCGCTTAATACTGAAACGTTGCGATGTATTAAAGTAAATTTTTTCACTCATGATTATGTCCTTAACTATCAGCTACGCACAAAAATAGAACGGTCGTGCTTTTTATGCTGATAAGAAAGAGCGAACTCAGCCGCTCTTTATGATTTTATGTCTACAAATCTGGAAAGCGAATAACTGGTATCAGCCTTTCCAGCGAGAAAATAAGTTGTCGATCCCTTGCCAAAACAGGCGCAAGCTTTCTTCCTCACCTTTAATTGAGTAAAAAACATGCGCACTCAAATAAAGACCGTATAAATCAAACGTTGCTTGGCGTGTATCTAAGTCTGCTGCAAATTCTTGCTTCTCTTTGCCTTTCGTTATTTGGATCTCCAAATAGCTCAGCCAAGTGTCTATGGATTTACGCAGTCCGGCCTGAAGTGGGCAATCTTTATCTGCCGTGTCATTCCAAGCGTCTAGAAACATACAACTTCCTTGAAATGCGTGGTTCCAAGTCATCCAAGAGTCGAGCAACCCTCGAATTTTACGTTCGATATTGCCATCCCCTGCTTCACGAACAGGCTCAATAACTCGGGCGGCGAACACTTTATTGGCGTGCTCCAATACCGATAGTTGTAAATTCAACTTCGAATTGAAGTGGGCAAACAGACCACTTTTCGACATACCGCATTGCTTGGCTAACTCACCAATCGTAAGACTTTCTAATCCGTCTTCGCTGGCGATCTCAAAAGCCCGTTGCAGAATAAACTCTTTTGTCACTTTTCCTTTTTGCATAATCTTATTTTTAGCACGATCGTTCTTTTTTGCAATCTAGAGTTAACTGGTCTAACCATACATTAGTGTCATTTTCGACTCGCTAATCACGTATTGAGTTGGTTAATGGGTTAATAATTAAGAAGTTTGAAGTAAGTCTTAAATTTAAACACAGCTTCAGTGTAAGCGCGAGTCTGTTGACTTTTTCACGCATTAATTCAGCCACAACCTGCTACTTTCACCTAAGTTTTTTTATTTAGGTAAGTAATGTAATGGCAAAGAAACAAAAAATAGCCAGCTTAGAGTTTGCGCGTATTATTGCGATGTTTGCAATTATAGGATTGCACTGCCAGATGGCCCTGACATACTGGCAATGGGATGGAATACCGTGGGTTGGCTATATGCTCAACCAATTGGCTCGTTTTGCTGTGCCACTGTTTTTTCTCATTTCTGGTTATCTTATCCAGCCCAAGTTAAGCCGCGCACCTATCGAAACACTAAAAAACTACGCCAAACCACTGATGAAGGTTTGGCTCATTTGGAGCGTGATCAGTTTATTGATGCCATTCCAGTGGCAAACTGTCGCTGAGGCGGGGTATCTCGCCGAAAGGCAGGGCTACTGGGGCTACTTAATGTCGACCCCGTTCAATTCACTCGTCGAAGGCGGGCTCGTTCACCTGTGGTTTATTCCAGCTCTGGTCATTGCCGTTGCCTTAATTGCCTTCCTCGTGCATATCAATATGGCTCAATTGGTACTGCCAACCGCCGTATTGCTATACATATACGGCGTGTTTGCTGGCAGTTATTCGACCATTACCGATCTGCCAGCGCCTTTCTTTACTCGTAATGGGCCGTTTTTCAGTACTTTGCTGGTAACACTGGGTTATCTAGCACGAGAAGAACAATGGCGATGGTCGCGAAACAATACGATTCGATGCATTCTTCTTGGTATGGCGCTGCATTTTGGTGAAGCTTATTGGCTAATGCAACACGAGGTCGCTTTTAATTCTCACGACTTCCTGTTTGGTACTGTTATCTGGGCCCTGGGTGTCTTCATGTGGCTGTTAGTCCACCCACATTTTGGCGATATGCCTTGGGTATTCAAACTATCTCCTAGCGTGTTAGGCATTTATGTTAGCCATCTGCTTGTGATAATTATAATGATGAATGTCGCTGGATTTATCGGGTTGCAACACCTCGCGAAAGACGCATTTATTTATCCTGCAACGATTGTCGCAACCACAATACTTGTGAAAGCAATTGAGGCTTCTCCGTTGAGAAAATGGCTGCTGCGCTAAATCCATTCAGCGCTCGATATAGCTAGCTCTAGCTCAAAAGGGTTAGAGCTAGCCAGTTAAAAATGAGATTTCTCTCTCACTGACCAATTTTTGACTTTCTAATCCTTCAGAATTTGCCGTCACTCACAAAAAACATTGTTCATTTCCTTTAAATTGGCTCGACTATTACAACATTGCTCATTAAACGGAGGCTGTATGTGGGCAGGTCAAGGACTCGTTCCTTTTTTAGAGATTAGCCATTGGTTAACTTACGGTTTGTATGCCGCTGTGGTTTTATTTGGCGCAGCAAGCATTGCGTCACTCAGAAAATAGTGGCGCACACTATCATTTCCTAACTCCTACTGTTAATTCGAGCTCTCTCACAACTAACTCATTAATTTGTGGCTAATATTTCTCCAACCAGACAAAGGAGAAATGTCTATGCCAATCTATCCAATTGTAGCTTTCTGCTGTTTGTTGTTCTCTAGCGCCACCTTTGCTGCCCCCACCAATGAACTGAACCTTGTTAATTCTGGTGTCGGTTACGCGGCTCTCATTATCTTTTCGATTGCTTACATACTGGTTATGTTGGAAGAGTATCTGAAAATGAGAAAATCCAAGCCTGTGCTGCTCGCTGCAGGGTTAATTTGGATTCTAATTGGCTACACTTTTGCTCAACACAACCAGCCAGAAATCGCCAAATCCGCACTAGAGCACAACTTGTTGGAATACGCGGAACTGCTGCTGTTTTTGTTAGTAGCGATGACTTACATCAATGCTATGGAAGAGCGCAAACTCTTCGATGCCTTACAGGCGTGGATGGTCGGCAAAGGCTTTGGCTTCAAAAAGCTGTTTTGGCTGACGGGGTTTCTCGCCTTTATTATTTCACCGATTGCCGATAACTTAACCACAGCCCTCTTGATGTGCGCTGTGGTGATGAAAGTCTCTGGTGATAATCCTAGATTCGTGAATCTTGCCTGTATCAACATTGTTATCGCTGCCAACGCTGGCGGTGCATTCAGCCCATTTGGTGACATTACGACCCTGATGGTGTGGCAAGCCGGGCATGTCAGCTTTGCTGAATTCATCCCGTTATTCGTCCCGTCACTGGTGAACTACTTGGTTCCTGCATTTTTGATGTCACTCTTTGTTCCAAACACCAAACCGAATACGATTCACCAACACGTAGAACTGAAACGCGGCGCGAGACGCATTGTCGCACTATTCATTCTGACGATTGCCACCGCAGTCTCTTTCCACGCTTTGCTGCACTTCCCACCCGTTATGGGCATGATGATGGGCTTGGCCTACTTACAATTTTTCGGCTACTTCTTACGCCAAACACTCAAACATTCCTTGGCAAAAAAAGCGGCCATGGCAATTGCCAATGGCGACGATCACGCATTAAAACGCTTAGGTTCAGTCGTTCCGTTTGACGTGTTCCACCGTGTATCTCGCGCAGAATGGGACACCTTGCTGTTCTTCTACGGCGTAGTGATGTGTGTCGGCGGTTTGAGCTTACTTGGCTATCTCGAACTGGTTTCAAACGTCATGTACAACCAATGGAACCCTGTCTGGGCCAACGTGATGGTTGGTGTTCTATCTGCCATCGTCGATAACATTCCGGTTATGTTTGCTGTACTGACTATGGAACCAAGCATGTCGATGGGGAACTGGTTACTTGTCACATTGACTGCGGGTGTGGGGGGCAGCTTGCTTTCAATTGGCTCTGCGGCAGGTGTCGCATTAATGGGAGCCGCGCGTGGTCAATATACCTTCTTTGGCCACCTAAAATGGGCTCCCGTCATCGCCTTGGGTTATGCCGCCAGTATTGCAGTGCACTTGTGGATGAATAGCGGTTTATTTACCTAAAAGCACCGTGAGTCAGGCGCTTAACTTGCGATATAACCTAACTGTCGGATGGATGGTTAACGCCATCCATCACTTCGATAGTTCCCAATTCATATGGGTTGACGCCCTCTAAACAGCCGACATTATAGCCGTACTCACTCGGGTCAGAGCGACGCTGATGGTGCGTATAAATACCACATTCGCCACAGAAAAAGTGCTTCGCTGTGCGAGTGTTAAATTGATACAGCTTCAAAACGTCTTCGCCTTGCACGATACGAATACCATTCAGAGGCACAGATGCCACAATCGCGCCGCGACGTCGACACATGGAGCAATCACATCGTCTCGGCTTCTCAATACCATTAGGTAATGCAAGTTCCAGCTCAACTTTTCCGCAGTGACAACTCAGTCGATGTAATGCGTTGATTTGGGTAGTGCCGACTGTCTTAATCATAACTTTTCCTTGTTGTTTTTCTACCTGTGTACATTATGTTAAACAGGCTAGCATCAGCACAATCTTGTCCAAAAACTCGACATTCATCACTTTTCGCGACATTTTATTGGCCGATTTGTTAGTTGCTACTTTGGCAACTGTTTATCGCGTTGGATGGACGTGTTGTCTCCGGCGCGTTTTTTAAACCAAGGAAAAAATTTTATGGATAAAGATCATAGCCTAAGAGAGAACCTCTTGGCTCTGACGCTCGGCAGTGCGTTAGTGTCGCTTGGGGTAATATTTTTCAGCAAAGTAGGATTGCTCACTGGCGGTACGGCTGGTTTGGCGATCTTCCTTACCAAAGTGAGTGACTTCAGCTTTGGTCAGATATTTTTCGCTCTCAACCTCCCTTTTTATATTTTGTCTGTAATGCGCATGGGATGGCGCTTCACCATTAATACCTTCATTGCGGTCTCGATTGTTTCTTTTGCGGTCGATCATCTGCACCATGTGATTGAAATTTCACGAATCGAACCTTTCTATGCAGCACTTCTAGGTGGTGGGTTAATTGGAATAGGTATGTTGGTGATTTTCCGTCACAAGATGAGTTTAGGCGGTTTTAACATTCTAGCGTTGTACCTTCAGGAACGTTTTGGGATTCGAGCTGGTAAAGTTCAGATGGCGCTCGATTGTGCCATCGTAGTGATGTCGCTGTTCATTGTGGATGTGCACCTTATCGCTCTATCCGTCCTGGGTGCCGTGGCGACAAACTTGATTTTGGCGATGAACCATAAACCAGGACGATACCAGGCAAAAGCGCAAATAGCATAATCAACATCGTGTAATGAGTGAACTTACAAAATATGAGCCCCGAGCCATTCGCTCGGGGCTTTTTTATTCAACGTTGAGATCATGTCAACGAACTCGTTGTGCAGTATTGCTGCATCCCCACATCCACTTGAGCTTTATATTTCTGGCTAAGATGGAAGTGCACTTGCATCAGCAAATCATGCGCATGGAACAGCTCAAACGCGTCACCACCATTTTGCTGACAAATGGCTTCGCAGCGCTCGGCATGCTGCTTGGCTTGTCCGGCTTCACCCGCTTTGAGTAAACTCATCGCTAAGCGGTACTCTGCACGTTCTTCTTGCATCCAACCACCCGCCACTTTCCAGTAGTCCAACGCGAGCTTGGCCGCTTCTAGCATCCTCGATTTTTCCATATCCGTGCGCTCAGCCAGCGCTTCATACTGACACGCCAAGTTGTTTGCCGTGATTGCGATAGAGCGCGCTAGCGGCCCTTTAGCATCTTGTGGTGTCATACCTAGCGCGGCTTTCGCCAGCCGTTGGCTCGCCAGCTCAAGCTGAGTAAGTGCAGAAAGTTCATTCGAAATCAGAGCGTAAACTCGGCGTTGGTCTTGCTCTGCTAACAACCCCACACAGTCAGTGCCATCAACGAAAAAGCGCGCAACGGCAATACTGCGTTGCAATGCCGAACTCTCGGCAACCTTGCGTTCATCAAAGTGCTCTAAACAGGTAAGAAACTGTTCTGGGCACTGGAGGTGACCAATCGCGGTGTGCAGCATCAATGCGAATATTCGCTCGATGTGGCTAACGTTTTCCACCTCACTCAGAGCCGTTTCCAATTGAGCATAAGTTTGTTCGGGCTGTGTTTCGTGATGCTGCCAACACTCACTCATGAATGCATCAAAATCCGTTTTGAAAGGCATGTCCTTATTATCCTTTTTCTATTCGTATAACGAATATGAAACTCTACACTATCGTTTCCCCTGTGCAGCACGCTTAGTCACAATATGAGAATCGCCTCACTTAAAGCGGTGTACCTTGCTCCAACGCAAGTAAACGTTGCTTGCGCTCTACTCCACCAGCATACCCTGTCAATTTACCGCTTTTGCCAATAACGCGATGACAAGGCACCACGATAGAAATAGGATTTTTTCCGTTTGCCAACCCAACAGCGCGCACAGCTTTAGGGTTGCCAATCGCGTTGGCGAGATCTTGATAGCTCCACGTTTCGCCGTATGGAATGGTAGTTAGTGCCTGCCAAACTTGATTTTGAAAATCCGTGCCTGTAGCCGCCAAAGGCAGCTCAAATTCATTACGTAGGCCAGAAAAATATTCATTCAACTGGGTAACAGCTTGGCGCAAAACTGGGTGTTGAGCGTCTCGCGCTCCCAGTTCACTCGGCTTAGTGGTGCATGTTTCAAACCAAATGCCAAGCAAGCCCTCAGCGTTAGATTGGATGGTCACCGTTCCTAATGGGCTCGGCATTTCGGTATAAAATGTTTTCATGATTGATTCCATAAGTGAAACGTCGCGTAGCTTCCCCAAGGGGCCGCAGTGTGCGTATTCAGTGATGGGTAACGCTGCATCGCCTTTTTCACCACTAAATCTTTATCTAAAAAGCAATCGGGTTGAGATTGCCCTCGCAGTTGAGCATAACTGACTGTCCAAGGTCCAATGCCTTTCAAGGCTAGCCACTGCTGGGGGTCGGCGTCTGAGTTATCCTGCATGAACTGGGCGAAGCGCACTAGCGTCTCTTTACGGCTTTGCGGCATGCGCAAAAAGCTCACGTCGGCATTCGCTATCGCATCTGGTGTCGGGAAAAAGCGTTTTTCTGACTCTCCACCAAGTGTGGTCACCAATAAGTTAAGTTGACCAATCGCCGCTTTAACCGACACTTGTTGGCCTAAAATCGCTCGAACTCCAGCCTCCCATGCATTCCATACACCAGGAATCCGAATACCTTTACTCGACACAAGCCCTGGTGCAACATAATCCAAATGCTGCTCAACAGTACAAATATCGGCGTCAAGATCGAACATACGACGAATGTCAGACACCAAGTTTTGCAGCTTCGTTACGTCTTCAATTTCAAACGCTAGCTCTAGGTACCCTTCACCTTTGGTTGCTTTAAACCACGCTTTACTGGTATCCAGACAAACGTTGCGCTGATAACTCTCATCACTCACCAGCTCAACCCCCTCAATCGCTCGTAAACGGTAGAAGTCCAACATGTGCTGCCAATTCAATTCACCTCGATAAGGCAAGGCAATTCGATTGCTACCCATACCGTCAAACTCTTTGCGACGGACTTGAGAAGGCGTCAGTTTGAGAAACTTTTGGAAAGCATCGTTAAAGCGGCGTGTACTATTAAAACCGGCGGCAAAGCCTACTTCCGTGACCGACATAGAACTGGAATGAAGTAACTGTTTGGCGAACATTAATTGTTGATATTGCGCATACTGCTTGGGTGACATGCCTAGATACTGCTCAAACAACATACGTAAGTAGCGATCCGAAATCCCAACACGCTCTGCTAGCTCAGACACCGAGTGGTGATGCAACTCCCCTCGATCAATTAACGAAATCGCTCGTTGAAAGGTCGTTTCTACGCCTTTCCATGCCCAAGAACCCGGCGCGCTATCAGGTCGACAGCGCAAACATGGACGGTACCCCGCTTGGAGAGCTTGCGCTTTATCGGTGAAGTAATCTACATTTTCTTCTTTAGGTAAATTAGCCGGACAAATTGGGCGACAAAAGATCCCCGTTGTTTTCACAGCCACATAAAATCGCCCATCAAAGCGGCTGTCTCGCGCGACTCGCGCCTTATGACACTGCTCGAAAGTCAGTGAGGTATGGGGGTGAATAAACATAGTGCTTTCCTTGCTCATGCCTTTTGTCATTTATTGTTCATAGGCATCGTTCAATATAATGTTATTGTAGCTTGCTTAAGCGTCTACAATTAGCCATTTTCGGAACTCAATATTGAGATTTATTGGCATTAGCGCTTTTGTACACTAAAGTTAGATTCAGAACATCACAACAACGTCGGCTAAAGGGAATTGGCATGGACTTACACACTTGCGTAATTGTACTAAGAAACCAAAAGGTTATTACCAGTAAATCCGTAGATCATTCAATTGGAATTATCGAACGAGACTCAGATAACGAGATCTCAGAAATTCAAATTAATGCCACGGATGGGCGTAATATTCGAACCTATCACTACAACAATGTAGAGGAGTCACTAGAGAGCTTAATGAACCTCTGACGGTTTTCTTTAACACACCTTTCTCCCTTGTTAATAGCGAAAGCAATAGAGCACAGCAACCTGTGCTCTTTTTTTGTTTAACAGCAAAAATGTTTATCGAAAATAATGATGGATCCTGATTTAAAACACGACAAAACTGGCATAAAAAACTCATAAAAAACACTCAAGCAACTGATTAAAAATAACAAAAAACCATTATTCAACTTTTTAGAACGAGTTTATCAAAATACTCCCGTTATTTTTATTCTCACCGCCACCTAAACTGTTCTCAACAGCACGGGAGCACACGCTTCCCACTCATTGAAAAGAGTCAGAGGACAGAATCATGAAAGCACTATTACAGAAAATCACCACTTCAAACGCAGGTTACAGCGCACTATCACTTCGCATTCCAATCGGCATTATCTTTATGGCGCACGGCGCACAAAAACTGTTTGGTTGGTTTGGTGGCTATGGGTTAGAAGGTACAGGTCAGTGGATGGCATCCATCGGTTTAGGTCCTGGCGTGCTAATGGCATTCCTTGCTGGCAGCGCAGAGTTCTTTGGCGGCTTGTTCATCTTGCTTGGCCTGCTAACTCGCCCAGCAGCCGTTGCTTTAGCGTTCACGATGGTGGTAGCGATATTCTCCGTCCACTTTGAAAACGGTTTGTTCATGGCAAACAACGGTTACGAGTTTGGCTTAGCTTTACTGGCAGCAAGTGTTTCACTGGCGTTTTCTGGCGCAGGTAAGGTCGCGCTAGATAACTTCTTGAACAAAAAGCTCTCTTAGGGAGGTCTTATGATTACGGTAAGACTTGCAGCAGACCGAGGTCGAGCAAACTTTGGTTGGCTTGATAGCAAACATACGTTTTCTTTCGGTAGCTATTACGATCCACAACATATGGGCTTTTCTGAATTGAGAGTCATCAATGACGATGTAGTCCAACCTGGCGCAGGTTTTGATACACATGGCCATCGTGATATGGAGATCATCAGCTATGTGCTGGAAGGTGTTATCGCACACAAAGACAGCGAAGGTAACGTGAAAACATTACCTGCTGGGGAATTCCAACTCATGTCGGCAGGGAAAGGGATTTACCACAGTGAGTACAATGCGTCGAACCGCGACACGCTGCACTTTCTACAAATTTGGATTCAGCCAAATACATTTGGAACCAAACCAGGTTATCAGCAAAAAGACTTTGGTCGCACGCCTGGATTAACAACTATCGCGACTCCAACAGGAGAAAACGGTACGCTACTTATTAAGCAAGATGCCACATTACATCAGTTAATTCTTGAACCAAATAGCGAACTTAACTTTGAGATAGAATCGGGTAGAAACTTATTCGTTCACCAAGTAACGGGAAGCCTTAGCATCGACAATACCACCTTGACGGCAGGCGACGGCGCGAAGATCGAACAACAAAGTAAGGTTGTTTTACGCAATACATCGAACGAGAGCACAACCGCCCTGCTATTTGACTTGCCATAGCTATCGATTCATCGAGATAAAAAGAAAGCCGCCTGGATTTGCCAAGGCGGCTTTTTAATTTCTCTGACTTTTCACTCAACGCTATTCGTCGGAAGTGCCGGAACCAATTTGCTGAAAACTGTAAGCCGTCAGTGGATCAATCTCTTTGACAATTTCTTCCACTTGCTTAATCGCGTCTACAGACGAGCTAGCTTTACGATAGCTCAAATAGATAGGGCGACACCAATCTTCTACGCCAGACACCTTGTGAAGCTGCCCGTTAGCGATAAATGGCTCTACCAGAGAGATGGGTAAGTAAGCGGCACCGCCCTTCTCTAAAATAAAGTCCAATGCTATACGCGCTGTTGACGTGCGCAGATACGGAGCCGGGATCTTAGGGTGACGTTCAGAATGTTCTGATGAGAAGCGCGTTCCCCAATCCACATACACGTATTTGTTTTCAAAAACGGTGTCTAAAGAGTCTTTCTCAGTCGATACCAGAACGAGAACAACATCGGCCACTTTTTTGCAGTTAAGCTCATCAGCTTTGATTTGGTCGAACGCAAATGCCATATCTAACGTGCGCTCTAGCAAGCTGCGACTGAGCATTTCCCGCCCCATCACTTCAGCCATGAAGCCATAGCCTCCAAATGAATCCGTGACGACACTTAAACAGTTCTGCAAGTAGGCGTCCCAAATATTTGGCGTACCACCTAACGTTAATTGCAGCGCTTTACCATCTTCAAGCGATAACTCTAGCTTCGCTTGTTGCAATGTGGTGACCATCACCTCTGCATAACTGATTAAGCGCTCACCTGCAGAGGTCAACTTTATGTTATTTCGATCACGAATAAACAATTGCGTATCGAAGTAACTTTCCAATTGTTTGATACGTGCGCTCACTGCAGCTTGGGTAATATAAAGATTCTCAGCGGCGCGTCCGAAGTGACGAACCCTTGCCAGCTCTAAAAATGTTCGAAAGACTTTTACATCCATAAACCATCTCCTGGTTAATATAAAACCAGATTAACAACTAATTAAAATCATGACGACAAAAAAGTTTTGTTTTTCTTTTGTTAGCTTTACGCCTAATTTTCGCCGTAGTTCACTACATTCATCAATAACGGTTACAGAGGCTGTTGACATGTCTGACACTGAATTCCGTCATGGCAAAAAACGTTTTTACGACAACGTAAAATTCCCACGCGGCTTTGCAAAGTCTGGCGATTTTACTCTCTCGGAAGAGGAAATCCTAACAATTTATGGGGATACTATGCTTGGCTTAGAGTCAGGCGAATTAACACCTGAAAATAGCGAAGAGAAACACTTCATCAAGGTGCTAGAAAACCCAGGCAAAGCAAAAACAAAACTTGAGCGTACGTGGCTAAAGTACACCCAACTTGCTCGTGGTCGCAAGCGCTTCCACACGCTAAATGGTCGTAATAAGCCTGACGCGACAGAAGATTACATTGAAGAGAGTTTGGTCGAAGACGATTAATAACCAAATAAACTAATTCTCGCCTTTTTCTAGCAGTAGGCGAAAGCTCGTTTGGTTTGACTGAGCGAGCAAAACAAGCTCATTTCTTCTCCTAAAGCCCAAGGGCGCGTTCTCCCAAGGGCTTTTTTAGTATTTAGTGCTGCCAGTCTACTTTGCAAGCATCGCGATCTTTTTCAAAAAGCTCTCTTTCAAGTGCTCTTGGTCGTACTCCAATTGATAGGTATTGTGGAAGCCAACCTTTAGCTCAACACCATTCCCTCGTAAGAAAACGTTGTACCCGTCGTAATCGGAAAACGCTTCTACACCTTCATACATTTTGCCAAATTCGGTTGGTGTACCGTTGTTCATCACACATTCGTAAGCCTGTAGTACTTTGCTCGGATCTAACTCATTTTTCATACCGAATTCCTCACTGGTTTACACATTTCAATTATGGTTAAGGAATGAGCGTCGTGCCATGTCCATCCCATAATATTTGAAGTTCGTGTGCGGTTTCACACTCTGTAGGTTGTTAAAAAACAAGGTTAAGTGCGAAGACAGAACTTAATTTAGATCATAAATTTTATCTATCAATTCGTCAGTTTCATAATGCAATTTCTTTGTAAAAAATCGGCTTATAAAAGCATTTAGATATAAAAACAGTCGATAAAATCAACACTGGTTAAAGAAAAAGCAAAATTTTGACCTAAAACAATAGCAGTTCGTCATTACTTATTTTATAATGCGAATTAATGTTTCGGTACATCGTAAATTCCAATAACTAGGGGCACAAAATGAGACTTATCCCGTTAACTCGAGCAGCACAAGTAGGTAAGTGGGCAGCTGCGCATATCGCTAAGCGTATCAACGACTTTAAACCTACTGCTGAGCGTCCATTCGTTCTGGGTCTACCAACTGGTGGCACTCCTCTAGCAACCTACAAAGCCCTAATCGAGCTTTACCAAGCCGGCGAAGTGAGCTTCAAAAACGTCGTGACTTTCAACATGGATGAGTACATTGGCATCCCTGCAGATCACCCAGAGTCTTACCGCTCGTTCATGTACAACAACTTCTTTAATCACATTGATATCCAAGAAGAAAACATCAACCTACTGAACGGCAACACTGACGATCACGACGCAGAATGTAAGCGTTACGAAGACAAAATTAAGTCTTACGGCAAGATCAACTTGTTCATGGGCGGCGTGGGTAACGACGGTCACATCGCGTTCAACGAGCCAGCGTCATCTCTGTCTTCTCGTACTCGCATCAAGACACTGACTGAAGACACTCGCATTGCGAACTCTCGCTTCTTTGACGGCGATATCAACCAAGTGCCTAAATACGCACTGACTATCGGTGTGGGTACGCTGCTAGACGCAGAAGAAGTGATGATTCTGGTAACAGGTCATAACAAAGCTCAAGCACTTGAAGCAGCAGTAGAAGGTTGTGTAAACCACCTATGGACGGTTTCTGCACTTCAACTTCACCCTAAAGCAGTGATCGTATGTGACGAGCCAGCTCAACAAGAACTGAAAGTGAAGACTGTGAAGTACTTCTCGGAGCTAGAAGCGGAAAACATCAAAGGTTTTTAATCCATAGGATGACAGCCTAGATGCACGCTAAAAATACGAAACCCGTGATTGATCACGGGTTTTTTCTTATCTGAACAGCGGGCTTAAGCCGTTAATAAGCTTTAATACCAAACTGACGAAGACGCTTAGGCAGCACTTCATCTAACTTGTCTAGTTCACTCGGTTCGACTTCGATAAGGTTAAAATGATGCTGCTCATAAACAGTACGAATGGTCTCACGGTCAGCCTCAGCCATCTCCCCAGTATCACTTCCCCAAAACTGTAAATAGACTTTACCGCCTGGCAAATAGAAATCACTGGTGACACCTTGGTCAATCGGCAGTTGACGCTCATAAGCGTGCACCACACCAGCCAAGTACAGCCAGTTGTCGATGAGCAACTCCCCCTTAGAGCGCACGTAATGCCCATCTAATGTTCGGTGTTTGGCTTCAAACTTTTGGCGAAAGCTTGAGTACGATTTATCCGTGGAGTGTGACTCGGCATCTTGCCCTAAAAATTCAATGACAGACTGCTTAAGACGCTTATTACGCAGCACCACATCGTGCCATACGACAAAGGTATTTTGTGTCTCTTTATCGGTTCTTTGCTGGCCACCAGCGCGTATACCAGCTTCAGTGACACTCCAACCTTCTTCAGATTTGGCGATCCACCCCAACTCACTCAACAGTTGGTTCATGCGCTTCGCATTCAGTTTCAGCTTTTCACCCAGCTGCGTGGCGCTTAATGTTTTCCCTGAGCTGGAAGTCAGCTCAATATGTAAATTGGTCGGCCAGACGATGAACTGGCCAAATTTAGGGTGATCCACATACTCGCCGCCAAACTTGGCGCCTTCTTCCGTCAGAATCCATTTTTCGTCTTGACGAACAATGTAGCCGGCACGTTTGAGATCGGCAAACAACAGCTTGGCTTCAACCTTGCGCATTTTAGCTAATGCCGACGTCGATATTTTTTCAGACATGTGGGTACCTCATGCTGCTGTAAAACTGAACACTATGTCATCATAGTAACGTATTGATTTCACGGCTTGAAGTCAGAGAAACAAGATTTCGTGTTACAAATAACAAAGCCAATCTCAAGGGACTGGCTTTGTTATGTTAAGTTGAAAGAAGCGGGGGCTATTTAATAAAAGCAATGCAGCCTTGCAAAATCACTAAGTTCACAATGTCGATGAAGAATGCACCGACAATTGGTACTACCATAAATGCTTGTGGTGATGGACCATAACGACTCACGATAGAGCCCATATTCATGACCGCAGTCGGTGTGGCACCTAAACCGAAACCACAGTGTCCACTGGCGATCACCGCGGCATCGTAATTACTGCCCATCATGCGGAATGTTATGTAATAAGTGAACACCGCGAGTACGGCCGACTGAATAGCAAGAATAATAAGGAACGGGATCGCAAGATCAAAGATATTCCACAATTTCAAGCTCATCAGAGCCATGGCAAGGAACAGCGATAGCGAAACCGTACCAAGAATATCAACGGTTTCTAAATCAACCTTGCGCACCTTGGTCACTTCCATGATGTTGGTGATGACAACACCAATAAACAGCGCATAAACAAAATCTGGGATCATCAACCACTTGATGCCAAAACTGCTCACCCAACTCTCCAGATAGCTCGCGCCTGTCACGCAAAGCAAAATAATGGATAAGCTTTCTACAACTCTTTTCGCCGTGACACGATCTTCTTCATGTTCGTTATAGGTCACCAATTCAGGGAAACTCTGATGGCTTTGGTTGGTGCGTCCGTATTCCGATTCTAAGTTGTGCTTGTTGAGTAACTTTTGCGCGACAGGGCTGCCAATAATCCCGCCCATGACCAAGCCAAACGTAGCAGAAGCCATCGCCACTTCTAGGACATTGTGCAAACCATACATTTCTTGAAAAGTTTGCGACCACGCCGCACCAGTTCCATGTCCGCCAGAAAGCGTAATAGAGCCGGCGATCAACCCCATGAGTGGATCTAACCCCAATGCGGTTGCTAAGGATACGCCGACCGCATTTTGGATAAGAATGTAGACCGATGCCACAACAAGGAAGATGAAAACCTTCGCACCGCCTTTAATCAGTTGGGTGTAATTCGCGGCTAAGCCAACCGTCGCAAAAAACATCAGCATAAAGGTGTTTTGCAGTGGCAAATCAAATGATACATCCACACCATTTAAGTGCATCGTCGTGATCACGCAAGCCACAACTAGACCACCAACAATTGGCTCTGGGATATTGAATTTCTTTAAGGTTGGTAATTTGGTGTTAATGAACTGCCCTAAAAATAACACGCAAATTGCGACGAGAAACGACTCTTGTGGGCCGATAGATATTACCTGATTCATGAGACCTCTTTACTCTCCTCTTTCTCATTCATTGAGCAAGCGCCCAACGTGAGATAGGTGCCTAAGTCAATCAGATTGCCTCTCGAACCTTTTGTTTTCTAGGGTGTATTTGCCGTCAATTCTCATCAAGTAAGAAATGGATGTACCCAAAATCTCACTGATTATCATTAGATGAGAATACCAATACCAAGCTGGTGGTAAATGCCTTGATTGGATTAGAAAAATAACACTTCTCAACTTATGAGAAGTGTTTAATTTATGCTCATAACAGAGTATTCAAATTAGCTATCACATAGGTAGATATTTAGGAAAAGCGAAGGCTGGAACATACGCTTAATTTTAAATTATTACTTTCTCTCTGGCACACTAGGTGTTATACCTATATATAACACCATTTCAGCCAAGAGATTCACTCATGACCAATTGGCATGATCGCCAACCGATTTTTCGACAGTTGGCTGACCAGATCACTCAACAAATACTGCAAGGTATCTGGCAAGAAGGCGATGCTCTACCCTCAGTTCGTAGCATCTCTGCGGATATGAAAATTAACCACCTCACCGTCATGAAAGGCTATCAATTGCTTGTTGATGAGGGGTTAGTAGAGAAAAAACGCGGTCAAGGTATGTTTGTCGCTTCAGGGGCAAAGCTCAAATTGCTCGCAGACGAGAAGGCACGTTTTCTTCAACAACAAATTCCGCAGATAGCCGACACAATACAGCGTCTGGATATGTCACTCGACGAATTCATTCAACAACTAAAACCACACTTGAAAGGTGACCAATGAGCGCATTAGTCAGTGTAAACAACGTCTCCAAGCAATATCAGCAACAAGGAGAAGCACTGCATGAAGTGAGTTTCGACCTACATGCAGGACAAGTACTTGGCTTACTCGGCCATAATGGCGCAGGTAAATCAACGCTTATTAATGCCCTACTCGGCGCACATGAATATCAAGGCACTGTTCGTATCAACGGATTTGAACCCATTATGCAACGCGACAAAATAATGCAGAGCTTGTCCTACATCTCGGATGTGAACGTTCTGCCAGATTGGATGACTGTCGCTCAACTGCTTAACTATACCGAAGGCGTGCATCCAGGGTTCAATCGCGCCCAAGCAGATACGCTGCTTCGTCAAACGGACATCAAACCTCGTGCGCGCATCAAATCTTTATCCAAAGGGATGAAGGTGCAATTGCACCTTGCGATTGTAATCGCGACCAACACCCAAATCCTCATATTGGATGAACCGACACTCGGGTTAGATCTCGTGTATCGTGATACGTTTTATCGTCACTTATTGGAATGGTTTCACGACGGCGAGCGCGTGTTGATCATCGCCAGTCATGAAGTATCAGAGATTGAGCACTTGCTGACTGATGTGCTGATTCTCAAGCATGGCCGCCCCGTTCTGCAAACCTCGATGGACAGTATCAGTGAAGACTACTTCATCCTTGAGGCCAGCGACGAATACCGCACACAAATTGAAGCGATGAACCCACTCTCGTCACAAAAAGGGCTCGGTTCAACGAAATGGTTACTCAAAGCCCAGTATGCCCAACAAGCAGAAACAATGGGGGCCATCCATGGGGTGAAGTTAGCGGATCTATTTTTAGCATTGCAGAAGGAGGCAGCGTAATGCGTTCAGTTGTCGCGATGTTGCAAAAAGAGTGGTTAGAAAACCCTCTTGTTTTACGTATTCCACTGTTTGTGTTGGCATGTGGACTTATCCTCTTTGTCAGTTTAATGAGTAACGACACTCTACAACACAATATGTTTTTTCAAATGAGCTTTGGTGGTGATGTTAGTGACATTCACAAAGAGCTTGGTGACGATGTAAACATGTTGATTACCGGCGGGGCGGGACTGCTGTCTATCTTGTTAGCCGTTCAATACTTCCCGAGAACACTGCGCAAAGAGCGCGCAGAGGGCAGTATTATGTTTTGGCGTAGTATGCCGGTCAGCGATATAAAAACTCACTTAGTGAAGCTAGGGTTTGGCTTATTGGTGATTCCGCTCGTTTGCTCGGCGCTTGTGCTCGCAGCAGATTTGATGCTGTGGTTGCTGAACACCTCTACCGATCACCAATTGGCTTTATTGTACCGCCAAGCCTCGTTAGGTTACGTGCTGCTGCATTGGGGAGAGTTTTTAATCAGAATGTTGTTCGCCGGTATTCTACTGTTACCGTTGGCATTAACCGCAATGGCTATTTCTCAGAAAGTGAACTCACCACTGGTCATTTTGTTTATCGCCATTTATGCGCTGCGCTGGATGCCAATCGCACTATTTGGCTATTACGGCCTAGATCAGTTCTTCTCCGAAGTGCTTTACCTTCCACTGCACGCCATTGTTGCACCAAGCCCATTTAATGCAATTCCTCAAGCGGGTTGGTTAAACGTTGGCATTTACGCTTTCATCGGCGTTCTTGGTTGGACAGCTAGTCTCAAGTTCAGCCGAACCATTCAATAATCCGTCGTTCGATAAACGGCCAAAATCGAGCCATAAAAAAACGGTCACAACCTGTGTTGTGACCGTTTTTATTTCGACCTCAGGAGATCATGAACTTAAATTTAACCAAGGAATGAAATGTAACCTTGTAAAATGATTAAGTTAACGATGTCGATAAAGAAAGCCCCCACAATTGGCACCACCATAAATGCCTGCGGCGACGGGCCAAATCGGTTAACGATAGAGCCCATGTTCATCACGGCTGTTGGGGTTGCCCCCAAGCCAAAACCACAGTGACCACCCGCAATAACCGCAGCGTCGTAATTGCGTCCCATCACTTTGAACGTGACGTAGTAAGTGAAGATAGCTAAGACCACAGACTGCACAGCTAAAATGACCAAGAATGGAATCGCTAAGTCAAAGATATTCCATAACTTCAAGCTCATTAATGCCATCGCCAAGAACAATGACAAAGAAACGGTACCGAGCATATCGACGGTTTCTGCGTCTAACTTACGAAGCTTGGTCACCTCTAAGAAGTTCGTGATGATCACACCAATGAACAGCGCATAAACAAAGTCTGGAATCATCAACCATGAGATTTCATACGTGCTAACCCATTGCTCAACATACTTCGCCCCCGTAACACAGATCAGTAGGAAGAAGAGTTTCTCCACCACTTTTTTCGCCGTTACTTTATCTTCTTCGTATTCGTTGTAGGTCACCAACTCAGGGAATTTTTCGTGAGTTTTGGCATCCCGACCACCACGACCATACTCCGATTCAATGCTGTTTTTTTCTACGAGGCGCTGTGCCACTGGGCTACCAATGATACCGCCGATGATCAAACCAAAAGTGGCTGATGCCATCGCAATTTCCAAAACGTTATCCAATCCATACACGTCTTGGAAGGTTTGTGACCACGCAGCACCTGTACCATGGCCACCAGACAGAGTAATCGAGCCAGCAATTAACCCCATCAAAGGATCTAAACCGAGCGCCGCCGCGAGTGAAACGCCAACGCCGTTTTGTATGATGATGTAAAACGATGCGACAGCTAAGAAGATAAAAACCTTCGCACCTCCTTTCATCAACTGAGTGTAATTTGCGGCCAAACCAACCGTCGCAAAAAACATTAACATAAACGTATTTTGTAACGGCAAATCGAACTCCAAGTCGATGCCGTTGAAATGAAGAGCAGTAATCATGCAGGCCACAATAAGGCCACCTACAATCGGCTCAGGTATGTTGAACTTCTTTAAAATCGGTAGCTTAGCATTAATAAAATGCCCCAGGAAAAGCACACTGATTGCGACCAAGAAGGACTCCAGTGCACCTACAGATATTAAATGATTCATATCGCCTCTTATTATTGTTCTCTTCATCCTCCGTAATGATCGAGTGTTAATTTAACCTTCATTCAATAGCAAATGTTCTCGCTTTACTGTTTCGAAAATACTCAAAAGTTGGTGTAGATGCGCCTTAGGCTAGTTTAAGGGACGCTCCTTTAGCGATGTGTCAGTTTTCCGCTGTTAGCCAGCCCTTAAATGTGAAAGGAGCCGATATAGCTCCTTCAAATGCCCCCTCGCAATACCTGTGCGTTACTGCTTGGGGTATAGTGTTGTGAGTAAATTCTGGGTGACACTTTCTGAACCACGTGGGGCTCCCTTACTTAAACAGAATGTGTCAATTACTATCAAACAAAGTTCCTTCCCGTTGTAACCTCTAAACGCCGAGATCGCGTTCAAAACAATTGGGTTTGCTTGTTCCTGTCGTAGTTTTTCAACTCTGGCTCATGGTGTGTAAACGAGCCGAATCCAAGGAAACTCTCAAGCTGCAACAAACGTTTTCGTCACAACGGAGCCGGATTATAACATATTGCTGATAATTTTCTTCAATTCAGTGACATTCACCAATCCCATGGTTTCATTCCATAATGATTAACTGCTGAATAGCATTTTTACAGACAAAAGAGCAAAGCCAATTCAGCTTAGCCTCACCAAAAAATAAACCTTAAAAGCCAATCACTTATCTATCGTCTCCTGAATAAAACGTGTTTTGATAGGCTTTTTGGAGGGCCCAGCAACCAAAATGTACGGTGTTGTCATGGTAGTCTTTCGAGGCTAACTACCCGATTCTGGGTGATAAAAACAATCCCAGTTATGAATCACACAAAAACATGTATAATTTTTATGTAAGTTATTCAAATAACAAGAGCCCTACATGAAAATTCATTTGCTTTTCCCTGTGCTATTACTCTGTGCCATCTCATCTGCCACTGCAGCGGAAAATATCCGTATTGAATATTCTCCCGTGGAAACAACCCATGAAAACATCGCCCTGCAATCTATCCAAAACAGCGATGTAAACCCAATTTTTCTTGAGCTATCTCAGATCCACTTTCCATTTCGCAAACCACTCACACTGATTTACGGCGGAGAAGATGGCCCAATGTACGATCCCGATACGCACACGATACACATTCCTTACACTTTTTATTTGGAATCACTCAATTACTTCTCCAATAACCAGTATGAAGAACGCCTTGGAAAATCCCCAAAAACAGGGGCGTTAGATACGTTATTACACGCCTTGCTGCATGAAGCCGGGCATGCTTACATCGAAGATCAAAACATCCCTGTTCTCGGAAAAGAAGAAGATGCCGTCGATAATTTTGCCACGATCTTAATGATTGACTTCCTAGAAGATGGCGCAGAGATGGCCATTAGCGCCGCCGACATGTTCGCATTTGAGTCCGATGACAGACCGGACTACTACGACTTCGGTGAGTACATTGATGAGCACAGTTTTGATTTGCAACGCTACTTCTCTACCTTATGTTTAGTGTACGGCAGTGATCCGGAACAGTACAAGTCGCTTCTCGATGAAGTTGAAAAAGACTACCTACGAGATCGCAAAGACTTTTGCCAATATAACTACGAGAACATACGCGCGAATTGGAACCACTACCTGCAACATAATGAACCAAAAGAAAAATCGCCACGTAGAACTCAGTAAGACAAATCAAATAATAAGACGATCGCAATGACAAAACTCACCATATTTTATGACGGAACTTGCCCACTGTGCGCCAAAGAAATGCACGCACTTAAGCGACGAGATGTAAAACAAGCGATAAAAATCGTCGATATCTACAGCGATGAATTTTCTGATTACCCACAGATAGACGCGCAAAAAGCCAATACTATTTTGCATGCGCTGAATGACAACAATGAACTGATACTTGGTCTTGATGTGACTCACCGAGCATGGCAGTTGGTAGGACGAGGTTGGCTATATGCTCCACTACGTTGGCCATTACTCAAGCCAATTGCAGACTGGCTTTACCTGCGCTTTGCCAACAATAGGTATCGTGTCTCATACTGGCTTACTGGTAGCTCCCGCTGCAACTCGGGCCAATGCTCTCGCTAATTGTGATCCTGCTTAAAAATGTGAGTCTCTCTCGTCCACGATCACCAACTTCCTGTACTTCTCACCCGCCAACTCGGTTAATCTGCAATCAGTACAAAAATAATTATTAACACTTTTATTTGGTAAAGCTATTGAAGTTTACCAGTTTGTAACGCTGCGCCGAGACGTAAGGAAGTACCTATGAATCTAACGATAAGAAAGCGACTTTATATTCTTTCCATCATTCCCGTGTTAACGATTGCTTTGGGTATGATGTGGTTTACCTACCTCCAAACCAGTACCTACAACCAACAACAAATCAATCATACGCACACGACGATGATGGCGATGAAGAAAGCGGAACTGAAAAACTATGTGCAGATGGCTCATTCCGCACTCAAACCGTTATTGGATCGTAATGCCTCATTGCAAGAAGCTATTCCAGTGCTCAAAGAGCTAGAGTTCGGCCAATCAGGTTATATTTTTGCGTACGACTCAAAAGGCGTGCGTGTTGTTGTCGGAAAAAACAACAAAGGGGTTGGAGAAAACTTCTATAACCTTCAAGACAAAAAAGGCAACTACCTGATCCAAGACCTGTTGAAAAACGCCAAAACGGGTGACTTCACAACCTACTACTTCCCTAAGTTAGGACAAACCGAAGCATTACCAAAACTCAGCTACTCCATCTTCATTCCCAAGTGGGATATTATGATTGGCACAGGTTTTTATACTGATGATATCGATGCGATCATTACAGATATGGAAAACACAGCAAACGATGAGCTAAACAATACCTTAGCCGCTATTGCTATGTTTTGTGTCTCTATTGCCGTTGTCGTGGCCATTTTTGCCGTACTCGTCAACCGTAGCATTATGCGCCCTATCGAACAGTTTGACAGCTCAATCCAATCTTTCGCGCAAGGTGACGCCGACTTAACCGCGCGGATGGAAGAATCTAGCGTGCCAGAATTTAAGCAGCTCGCGCATAACTTCAATATCTTCGTTGAGAGCTTGCAAGGAATTATTAAGAGCGTCAGCCATGTCGGACAAGAGGTAGTATCAGAAACGAACAACATGTCTCAACGCGCCTCACAAGTGGATGAATTGGCTTCTGGTCAACGTGAGGAAACGGAACAAGTCGCGACTGCAATGACAGAAATGACGGCCACCGCTCACGAGATCTCTGGCAATGCAAACCAAGCCGCCGATTCCGCTAAAAACGCCGATGACAACGCACAACAAGCGAAGCACATCGTGGACTCCGCCGCTAACTCCGTTGAAGCGCTAGCAAATGAGGTATCTGAAGCAAGCACTGTAATTTCACGTCTAGAGAGTGACGTGCAGAACATCTCATCCTCACTTGAAGTCATCCAAGATATTGCTGAACAAACCAACTTGCTTGCGCTAAATGCCGCCATTGAAGCGGCACGAGCGGGCGACCAAGGACGCGGATTCGCAGTTGTAGCGGATGAAGTGCGTAAGCTTGCAAGCCGCACTCAGGACAGCACAGGTGACATTCACAAGATGATCGATCAACTTAAAGCTGGATCGGATGCCGCAGTAAAAGCGATGGAATCTAGCCAAGCACGTGGCGAAGCGACAGTAGAAGAAGCACGTGCTGCATCGGTTGCGCTGCAAGATATTCAAGCAGCGATTGCGAATATCATGGACATGAACACGCTGATCGCTACCGCGACCGAAGAGCAAAGCCAAGTTGGACAAGAGATTTCACAGCGCATCGAAGTGATCTCTCAACAAAGCAGTCAGTCGGCAAGCCTTGCGAATCAAAACCGTGCAGGCAGTGGCAACCTTAACCACAAAGCCAACGAGCTGTACGACTTAGTCGGTCGCTTTACGGTCTAGAGCTTTCCTCAAGCACTCAACATGCAAACAGCGACGCCAAAACGTCGCTGTTTTTATTTCTGCTATCATAATGCGACTTAGCTATAATGCCGCCAACTTAGCACCCACAAGGGCAAAACCAGATGATTATTATGACCACCAATTTCGGTGACATCGAGATTGAACTGAACCTAGAACGAGCACCAGTTAGCTCAAAGAACTTCAAAAAATACTGTGAAGATGGCTTCTACAACGGCACCATTTTCCACCGCGTTATCGACGGCTTTATGATCCAAGGTGGCGGTCACACCGAAGACATGGCAGAAAAGCCAACGCGCGCTCCGATCGCAAACGAAGCAAACCGTGGTCTAAAGAACCTTGTTGGCACTATCGCAATGGCGCGTACCGATGCACCACACTCTGCAACAGCTCAGTTCTTCATTAACTTGGAAGACAATGATTTTCTAGACCACACTGCAACCACCAACCTAGGCTGGGGTTACGCGGTGTTTGGTAAAGTGACCGCGGGTATGGATGTCGTAAACCGTATCGCGAAAGTGAAAACGACCTCTAAACTTGGTCACGATGATGTGCCATGCGATCCAATCATTATTGAGAAGGTGACGATCAGCGAATAAGCACACTCGCCTCTTCGAAGAAGTCGTCACTATAAAACGATAAAAGCGCCTAACGTCTTATGACTTAGGCGCTTTTTGTTTTGAAGGCTCAGCTTATTAGTTTAAGTTTAGTAACGGAGTTATTGATAGAAAAGCTCGGCTTTTGCTCCAACCAAATCCAGCTCAGAGCCCTGAAAATCAGCCAGATATTCCGCGACAAGGTTGTACCCGACCCAATACCCCATGTACTTCGGCCAGCGGCTTTCATCACTGCCAAGAAAGTAAGCATCGAAGTTGTAATCTAAACTGGTCAGCTTGTCTTTCATCTCAGCATAGAAAGGACGCCAATCTTGATCTTTGATGTTCTCAAACAAGCTCGGAGTGACGCCACCATTCACCTTACGTTCGAAATGACAAGCTAACCCTTCCATAATCAGCACATCACCAAGTGCAACGCCATTCTCTCCTGCTCGCATACGGAAAAGGTGATGCAACTCATGCGCTAGCACCGCAGCTAGTTCTTTCTCAATCACGTTTTTAATATCTGCACGTTGAGTATCAAGCAAAATTTCTACACGATGGGCGCTTAAGCAATAGCCACCAATCCCCGTCTGCGGTACGTCATTGCGATCAAACGGGCTAATGGTCAGGTCAACGTTACTTAAATCAAAGTAACTAGAAAGCTGTGAGCTCAGGTCATCAAGTTTCTGATGTAAATACTCAGCGAGTGGAGACAACTCTCCCGTCGCATTTAAGAGGGTGACGCGATAACTCATTTATCTTCCTTGATAATGTAGGTTAAGAGCAGCGAGTTTACAGTGTAAAGAGTGAGCAGTTCTAGCGATTACATCCCTTTGAACAAACTTTGAGATGCACGGCTCACAGCGAGCTTGTTTTCCCCAATGTGAACAAACATTCTTCCAGCAAAGTCTTTGTTTACTTTGCTAATTTTGCACACTTGCACCACGCTTGAACGGTGCACTTGCCAGAACTGTTCTGGGTTAAGCTGCCCTATCAACTCTTTCAACGATGTGCGAATCAAATACTCCTGCACTTTACCTTGTCCTTGTTGGGCATACACAGAAACGTATTTTTCTTCCGCTTTGAAATACAGCACATCAGACGTGGCGATCAGATGAATATCTTCCCCTTGCGTTGCTTTGATCCACTGAAGATATTGCGGCGTTTGTGGCGCGGATAATTGTTGTAACTGTTCTAACAGGCTGTTCATCTGCACATTGCTGCTTTCTTGCTCTCGCTTAGCAAGGCGTGCTTTCACTCTTTCACACGTCGTCAGGAGGCGCTCATCCGAGATAGGCTTGAGCAAATAATCGGCGGCATTTTGCTCAAAAGCTTTGATGGCGTAATCATCGTACGCAGTGACAAACACAATCAAAGGTGGATTGGCGAGTTGATTGAGTTTTTGCGCTAGTGTCATGCCATCCAAAACTGGCATACGAATATCAAGAAACACAATGTCAGGTTGGTTGTGCTTAATAGCTTGCAACGCTTGTTCACCATCCGCGACTTTGGCTATTACCTCTAGCTCTGGCCACACTTCAGCTAGGCTTTTATCAAGATGACGCCTCAATAACGGTTCATCATCAGCAATAATGGCAGTAAACCCTGTATTCATTCCTTTCTTCCTTGCTTACGATTCCATTGGCCAGCTCAAGCGAACACAAACGCCACCCTGAGCAGACTCACTGATAACAACCTCTCCTTGCCCTGCGAACAAAGCTTCAACTCGCTGTTTGAGATTACTCAAACCCACGCCGGAGCCCATGTGCCCACTAACGTGATTTAAGCCAACACCTGTGTCTCTGACTTCAATCTGCAAGTTCTGTTGTTCGCGCTTGATGAGCAAACTGACTTCGCCGCCTTCTCGCTTTGGCTCAATACCGTGAACAATGGCATTCTCCACCAAAGGTTGCAACATCATCGGTGGCAGTTCTGTTGTTCCTAAACCGTCTTCTACTTCAATTTTGTAGCTTAGACGTCCATCCAGACGTATCTTCTGAATACTCAAGTAGGCTTCAATTAAGGCAATTTCATTCTCAATCGTGGTGTGCTCTTCACGTGAGCTTTTTAGCGTCGCACGTAATAGTGCGGTAAGTTGATCCAACATCTGCTTGGCCTTATCAACGTCCTGGGACATCAACACGCTGATATTTGCCAAGGTATTAAATAGGAAATGCGGTTCAATCTGGCTTTGCATCTGTTTAAGCTGACTTAGCAACAGCGCACGTTCCTGCTCTGCCTTTTCACGCTTGATACTCTCTAATTCACGCTGAGCAATCGCTTCTTTCTCTCGTGAGTGAAAATAAAAGTAACACATGCCGCTGAATAACAAGCCCATCAGCAACACTGGCAGCATGCCCGAAATGCCGAAGTATTCACCGAGCCAAAACTGCGCATTAATGACGCCAAACAACAAACAGGCGGTCAGTGACAAAGCAATTTCTAGTCTACGAGGGATGCTAGGAAACAACTTGTCGACTAACCAAGAGAAGAACAAGGCGGAGTAACCAAAACCAAAGCTCACCAATACATGTACATAGTAAGGACCACCCCAAACAGACAATGTCATTACCGAGATAAACAAACAGAATAAAGTCGTGACAACCACACTGCGTAGCCATCCACTTTCTACCATTAACTTAGCTGAATACATTTAGAATTTCCCTTTGATGTTAAATACAATCATATGCTTATCATTGATTTGTGCGTAAGTAGATTGGTCGTCTCCGGTTAAAAAGCGTGCGGCAACTTCCACTTCTACACTTTGATCGCCGGTATCAATCCATTGGTAGTTAAGCCAATGCGTGACAATCACACCGCCATCTTGCGGCGACAACATCACATCCAACGTGGGTGTTATATCGCTTAACCAGCCCATATCCGCTTTACCGTTCCATGCAGCCCATGCTTCTACATCCCAACTCCAGTGCAGCATTACGTTATGCTGAACGATATTGGCATGCTGAAACCCTTGGGCGTAGCTTGTCGCAAGTAGAGCGCTGCTAGCCAACAGAGAGTTGTTAGGATCAGGGATCTGAGAAAGTAATTCGCCACGCTCCATTGCTTGTTGCCATTCGCTTTTCGACCATGCTCGGCTGTCGTACCAATATTCAGCAATCACGTTGTGTCCGGCTTGGTTTGCCCAGTTCACCCCAACTAAGGCTTGGAATGCACTGCCCTGCTCCTCAACCGAAACGGGTTGGTAAAGATCGTCTTGCTGAAACTGATAGCCGACACTTTGCTTTTGCCACAGCATTGATCCGTGCATGGCGATGGATTCATCCCACACGGCAATGGCACTGGCGCCGAGTAAACCTCGGCGCACATCATCGTAATAACCAATAAGTTGATACTCGGAGTCACCCACCAGCGCATAACGACGAATACCAATACCTTGTTGCTCTGCGGCTTGATCAAGTGCTCTTTGGTCTTGTTGTCCCCAGCTTGAATCCGTCGCTATGACGGTCCACTCGCCGGCCATATCGTAGTGTGAAAGTGAAAACACACCCGCACCTTCTTCTGCGACTAAGCCAACAGGGTTTTGTCGATAAGGCTTAAACAGATCCAAAGGTCGGTAGCCATAACCCACGCCCCAATCCACGCGCAACTTACCCAAACTCACATCAAGAGTGGTATCACCGACTTGCCACTCCCCTAGCCAAGCCAGCTCTCTAATCAACAGTTGATTATCAGCTTCACTCCACCAATCACTCTCTCCTTGTTGATCGAGGTACAAACCTTGGCTGTACAGAGCGAACAAGCCACTGAAGTTTTGATAGTTCACCTGCACATCCAAGAGTGCATTAAGTGAATCACGAGAACTGCTCTGCACCTGCATAAATGCGCTGTCACGCTGCTTGGCAGTTTCGTAACTGACAGCCCAATCCCACTCAAAACTCAGTTCATCATTGGCAAAAGCAGGGGCTGACGCGCCCACACACAATGAGGCAGCAATCAACAAACTGGGGCTTTTGTTAAGGTTAGGCTGGTGCGATTTCATGTGACTTCCTTGCTCGTTTTCATGGTTCTATTTACGGAGTTCAGGCTAAAGCTGAGTCGTATTGGCTTTCGGCAAATAACTTGGGTTGTAGAACTTGTTATCCAGCTGCCAAGACACGATTTCTTGGTACTCGATAACGGTCTTTTTGCTCGGCTGAATGCTATCAAGCAAGGTCATCTCACTGACATAGTCTTCACCGTTGTCGGTTGCACGTCCGTATTGCGCTTGCTTGGCGAGTTTGCCCGAGCGCAAGTAAAGATCAGCTTTGATTGGAAACGCATCTTGCTCAGACAACCACAAGTCGATCTTCTGATAGCTCGCCCCTTTGGTTTTCGCGGTTAAAGCAAGATGATAAGCCGCGACACTTTCTCCGTTCACCGAAACGGTTTCTGTCGCTATCCATTCACCTTGATAGTCTTGGCTCCACGTCAGGGTTGAGATGTCGCCGATAGACGCTTCCCCAAGTAGCTTTTGCATTGGCGTAATGCGAATCGGACGGCGGCTCTTTGGCATTTGCAGCCAGTAGTTGTCGCCCATCATCAACATCTTTTGCCCAGCTTCGACTGCCGATTTGAACACCACCAGCGATTCACGGTTTGGGCGCGTGTAAACGTGGTAAAGGCGGGTTTTATCTAACTCTTGGTCTTGATATAAGCGCACCAGTGACACCACTTTGGAGGAATCATCTTGCAAGCGGTAGCTATCAGCTTTTTCAATCAATTGCGCGACTTGCTGTGCATCTAGTGCTGTTTCATTCGCACTGGTATTCATGCTTGCAACACCGCTTGCCGTCAGCAATGCAATTGGTAATAGTGATTTGAAATTAAACATAAATCAGTGTCTCCGTAATTGGCTTGTTCACCCCTTTGCGTGCCGAGAAAAACGCCGCAATCAAACAAATCATCAATACTGCGAATCCTGCGACAGCCACCAACTCCCAAGAGAAGTAAATCGTCAATGGGTAACCTTCTGTGCGTCCTGGCGGTGGCGGCATTTGCACATCCACGACCATCAGTAAAATGGTGACTAATGCAGTGAACAAAGCGCCGATTAAGCTGCCAATCACCGCGAGTAACCCTGCTTCGCGCAAGAACCCAGTAATGATTTCGCGAGGGTAGCTACCAAGTGCTGACAAGGTGCCGATTTCACGTGTACGCTCGGTGACCGACATGGTCATGGTGTTGAACAGCGCGACAAAGACCACCAACGCCATTACTGCGCCCATGATGCCGAAGATGCGGTCGTACAAATCTTTCACTTTGAGATAGAAGAACGCACGCTCTTGCCAAGGCGTAATCTCAATATCTTGATCTCCAAAGTTCTGTTTTTGCTTACTCAGAACCGAAGCCACTTGTTGCTCGACTTGATTAGTTAAATTGGTATCGAACAGGAAGACCGATAACGCACTGACTTTGTCGGAGCCCAACAACGATTGCGCGCTGTTGATGTGTACGTAAAGCTGGCGTTTATCAAGCTCAGGCACGCCTGTTGAGTAGATGCCACGCACTTTGAAGTCATACGCGTTCAATGCACCATCGGTTGTGGTCGCCAGTAAGGTAATCCAATCGCCAACGTGCACGCTTAGATTGTTCGCTAAATCAACGCCAAGCATCACTTCTGGCTCTGCAGGGTCATAACGCGATGCATGAATGTTGGACAGCGTCTGCCCTTCGCGCACATCCAAAAACGGTCCTTTCATATCGAATTCGCGTTCGTTAACACCAATGCCGATAAAGATCGAGGACTTGTTGCCGTTGGAAATCAAACCGCTGAACTCGACTCGTGGCTGCACGCCTCGCACTTCGTTTAAGCCAATCAATTGCTTGGTGATGTCGTCGGCGTGAGTTAAACCGTTACTTAGTGGCATCTCTTCTTCTTTAGCGAAGTAACCTGGCGTGGTTAACGTCAGATGCCCCGTGTCACGCGCTGTCGACTCTTTCAAACTGTCGTAGGTGTATAGACCAAAACCACCCGCACTGGTTAAGGCAAACACGGCAATGGCGATGATCAGCATCGACAACAAACTGCGACGGCGATTGCGTTGCAGGTTCAACCAAGCAAGGCGAACGGAAACTGGAATTAGCTTGCCCATGAAACCTCCTCCACACTCTCGTGTATTTGGGTAATCTTGCCATCCACCAGCTCAATGGTTCGATCGCAGCGGGATGCCATGCGAGGGTCGTGAGTGGCGACGATAAAAGTGGTGCCAAGCTCGTGTCCGAGCCCTTTCATAATGTCGATGACCTTGTTGGCAGTTTGGCTATCAAGGCTTGCGGTTGGCTCATCAGCAATCACCAATGCTGGTTTGTGCACTAACGCACGAGCAATTGCCACGCGTTGTTGCTGACCGCCCGACAAGTTATCGGGCATGTGATGAATAAACTCGCCCAAGCCAACGTGTTCTAACATTTGTGTGGCGAGCTCGGTTTGTTCTGCTTTTGAAAAGCCGTTGAGATGCAGCGGATAAGCCACGTTCTCCAATGCCGTCATCACAGGCACAAGGTTGAATTTTTGGAACACAAAGCCAAGCTTTTCACGGCGCATTTTCGCCGCCTGCATTTGCTCGGTTGGGTATGGGCTACCGGCAAATGTCACCTGACCTTGGTATTGAGTATCCAGCATGCCAAGCACGTTAAGTAAGGTGCTTTTGCCTGAGCCAGACGGTCCACACAATGCCACCATTTCGCCGGCAAATACTTCACCAGACACGTCTCGCAATGCACGCACGGTTTGGCTACCAAGGGCGTAATCGCGGCTAAGTTGATTAAAAACGATCATGACGCCTCCCTAATATTTCGCTAGCAGCGCTTTCGCGGTTTGCGTTTCTAGATTGCTATCACCTAACTGCTCCATTTGCGCTAACCATGTTTTGGCTTGTTGAACATCTTCAGCACGCAATGCAGCTTCAATGGCGTAGCGATAAATCCAAGACGTTGCGGCGAAAGGTTGCTGACTAAAACTCGGCTCATCGAGCAATGAAAGGTACAGCTCGTAGCCACGCTCAAAGTGATTGAACATGTCAGGTAGAGAAGTAAATGTGGTGGCTGCCATGGCGGTGGCTAATTGGTATTCCGGCAAGCCTTGTAAGCGCTGTTGCTCTTGCAGTGGTACTGGCTGATTCGCCATTAAATCCAAACCTTTTTGGATAGTGGCAAGACCACGCTCGGTGAACTTCATCTTGTTCCAAGGCATAAACGCCTCACGACCTTGCAACGTCTCCGCACTACCCAAGTAAACCAAGGTCACCGGCGTTGCGCCCTGCTCTTCGAGTTGTTTGGATAGTTCGCCATAAACAGTATCAACTAAGCCAGAGTCGCCTTGCGCTGCTTGGTTGAATTGACTGAGTGTGCGCTCGCTTGGATTAGCCAGCGCCAGATTGCTGCTAAGTGCAAATGCGGCGATAAACGTACTTGCCAGTTTAAGAGCTTTGATTGAGCGAGATTGAGAAACCATCATGTACTGTCCTTAGTTGAACGTGATTTGATGGTTTCAGATTAAGGGAGAAGATCGCACGCTGCTTTTGCATGCGACCAATGGCAGTTATGCGGAGTGAATGGTTGTTTGCTGCGATGAATGACATTCCATCCTTAAAGAGAACATTTATCCCAGCTTGTTTGTAAGCGTCTGTCTTTCACCACAATAGGAATAAAAATACTGGCTTAAAACCTGCGTCTAGTGTATTTATCCATTCCACAGCTTTCCAAGCAGCTTACCCATAACAGACGACATCGACGCTCCTCTCATACACACCTTTGCATGGTGTCTGTTATTTCCAAATAGGATTCTTAGCATCGGAATAGTTCGAACTCTCGAGTTCTGGTTGTTTTCGCGCTCGAACTGGGTGCGTTATTAGGTCGTAGAAAATGAATAAGCGTTTTTTCCCCAGGGTCGATTTGCCACTGCTGATGGCGATCATTCCGATCATGCTATTGAGTACACTAACACTTTGGAGTGCCAGTGGCTTTAATGAGGCCATGCTCTTCAAGCATTTAGCACGCTGCGGACTGACCTTGGTTTGTATATTGGTCATGTCATCGATTCCCGCCGCTAGCTATCAACGCTCAGCTCCATATCTCTACATTATTGCGGTTGCGCTGCTACTTGCTGTCGCTTTGTTTGGCGATAGCACTAATGGCTCTCAACGTTGGCTCGATATTGGCTTTTTTCGCTTTCAACCCTCGGAGCTAATCAAACTCTCGATTCCAATCATGATCGCGTGGATGCTACATATTGAAGGCGGCAGACCAGATAGTAGGAAAATTGCATTTTGCTTACTCATCACTATGATTCCTGCCGGATTAATCGCGCTACAACCGGATTTAGACGGTGCGGTTTTTACCGTCATTTACGCCTTATTCGTTTTATTTTTAGCTGGCATGAGCTGGAAAATAATCGGTGGCTTTGTCGCGAGTATATTAACGTTGGCGCCAATTTTGTGGTTCTTCGTCATGGAGACGTATCAAAAAAGCCGCGTTACTCAGTTCTTGCACCCGGAGTCGGATCCGTTAGGTTCGGGCTACCAAATCATCCAATCTTTAATTGCGATAGGCTCCGGCGGAATGAAAGGCAAAGGTTGGATGAATGCTACGCAAGGAACACTTGGCTTTATTCCAGAAAGTCATACGGACTTTATTTTTTCGACTTATGCCGAGGAGTGGGGTTTTGTTGGTAGTTTAGTCTTGCTCGCACTGTACTTGTTTATTACCGCGCGCGTCATGTTGCTTGCATGTCAGTCTGATCACTTTTTTAGTCGGCTTGTGAGTGGTGCATTAGCGATGAGCTTTTTCCTGTATGCTTTTATCAATACAGGCATGGTGAGCGGCTTGTTGCCAGTAATGGGAAGCCCTTTGCCGTTCTTTAGTTACGGCGGCACGGCCATGCTGACGCAAGGCATCTGCTTTGGTGTGATCATGTCACTGTGTTATTCCAAATATCGCAACGTATAATGCTGCTAGCAAAGAGTGCGATCAAAAAAGGCTTCCCGAGGGAAGCCTTTTTACAACGGTGGAAGCTAAGAAATTATAGCTCTGCGTTGTGGTAAACCTGCTGAACGTCGTCACAGTCATCTAGAAGATCTAGGAATTTCTGGAACTTCTCAGCATCTTCACCCGCTACTGGAGTGTGAGTTTGAGGAACGAAAGTGATTTCTTCCACATCGATCGTTAGATCTGGGAACGCACCATTTAGTGCTGTCTTCGTCTTGAAGAACTCTGTATGAGGAGCGAATACAGTGATCACACCGTCTTCTAGCTCAACGTCAGTTACGTCTACATCTTCCATCATTAGCGTTTCTAGGATGATTTCATCATCGTCGCCTTTGAACTGGAATACCGCTTGGTGATCGAACATGTGAGAAACTGAGCCCTCAACACCAATTTTCGCACCCACTTTAACAAAGCATTGGCGTACATCTTGGAAAGTACGGTTGCCGTTATCGGTCAGACAGTCAACGATAACACTAGTACCGCCAGGGCCGAAGCCTTCGTAGCGCGCAGGTTGGTAATCTTCACCACCGCCGCCACTCGCTTTGTCTAGTGCTTTGTCGATAACATGCGCTGGTACCTGATCTTTTTTCGCTTTCGCGATCAGGTGGCGAAGAGACAAGTTCATGTCTGGGTCACTACCGCCGTTTTTCGCGCACATGTAAATTTCTTTACCGTATTTGGAATAAACTTTAATTTTCGCGCCTGCAGTTTTCGCCATAGAGGCTTTGCGCACTTCAAAACTTCTTCCCATCGGGATGTCTCTCTAAATTCAAATTTAATGCGAAGGATTTTAGCAAAAAGCGAAACCTTTTCAATTTCGCTTAGCAAAGGAATGGGGAGGTTACCTCATTCGCCACATAGTTTTATACCGTTGTCACGATTCGCGTTAAGCGACACCCATTACTCGTTTGTACTTTTCGACCGATTGCTGAAAAAACGCTTTTTCATCAGCATCGTTAATCTTGGACAACTGTTCTTCTATTGCTTCAGGACCAGATTTGGCCTCTCTGAGCTTCCAAACCAAAAACGACGCTTGTTTATCCAGTTCGATTTTGTTTTTTTCATCAGGCGGCAATAGGGATAGATTGAACGACATTTACAGCCTCAAGGTACTTTAAATACTAGCCGCGCACTATAGCATACAGAGTTACAATTGCAGAATAGAAACGCACTTAACTTGATCAATTTCAAGTTAACTATTTGGGACCCGCACTGATTTTCAGCGCTTTTGGTAAAAACTGCTCGAATATTTGATGCAACCGATCTTTGGTCACAGGTTTGGCGACAAACTCATTCATACCGACGTCAAAGCAATGTTGTTGATCTTCTTTAATAACATTGGCACTCAACGCAATAATGGGAACGTGTTTCCCCCACTCTCCCATTTGTCGAATACGCTCAGTAGTAATGAAGCCATCCATCACTGGCATTTGGCAATCCATAAACACCAAGTCAAAAGCTTGCTTCTCACATAGCTGAAGCGCTTCTTCACCATGATTTGCGACGCTCACTCGAACGCCGAGCTTTTCCAACATAATACGGACGACTTTCTGGTTTACGATGGTATCTTCAACAATCAATACCCAAGGTTGATTGCCATGCTGGAGGCTGGTTTCATTATCTTCAACTTTTGGAAACGTCAAAACATTAGGTCGTTCCGTGTAGGTAGACCGTGCTTTTACTACAACTGGAATCGAAAACTCAAAACAACTACCGAGCCCTAACTCACTTGTCAGTTGGATTTCTCCTCCCATTAAGTTCACCAACTGAGCACCAATCGCCAAACCAAGGCCGGTACCACCGTACTTTCTGGTTGTACTGCCATCGGCTTGTTGGAAACGTTCGAAGATAGCTTGTTGGTTCTCTTTCGCAATACCAATGCCAGAATCAACGACGCGAAATCGAATCATGGCGACATCATGCTCTTGACGTGTTAACTCAACAAGAAGCTTCACATGACCACGATCAGTAAATTTGATCGCGTTGCTCAACAAATTGTTCAATACCTGTTTTAAGCGTGCAGCATCACCTTGCACTTCCGCTGGCAAGTGAGGATCAATATCGCTAAGCAATTGCAGATTCTTCTGCTTGGCTTTGACAGTATGTAAGCTGATCACATCATCCAAAATACGGCGCAGATCATAGCTTGCATTTTCTAATTCGACTTTACCTGCTTCGACTTTAGAAAAGTCGAGAATATCGTCGATGATCGTCATTAAAGAGTGAGAAGAACTATCGATGATCTCTACAAACTCTTTTTGCTGAGGATCGAGTTTGGTGTCACCCAGTAATGAAGCGACACCAATAATGCCATTCATCGGTGTTCGAATTTCATGGCTCATGGTGGCAAGAAATTCACTTTTTTTGCGGTTGGCGACTTCCGCTCTATCTCTTTCTTCTTCAAGCTCAGTCTGATGTTCACGGACTTTCTCAACGCTTCGGTTGTATTTCTCCGCCAACACACTCACTTCATCAAAACACCAACGCTTTGGGAGCGTAACTTTGCTTGGGACCTTCCCGCCACTAAAATCGCTCACGGCGCCGGAAAGCAGTTGGAGAGGATTGACCAAGAGGCGGAAGGCGACCCAAAGCACGCCAATTATGAGCAATAGGATCTTGATCGCTTCTGTCGTGAGCAAGAAAAAAAATTGTTGCCAAAGATCTTCATAAATCGAGCTCAGATCCGCCTGAACAGTCAATGTCGCCAGATCATAGGTTTTATCACCAACACGATATTGCATCGGCCAACTTCTTTCTACGACATCCTCAGAAAGAGCGGTGCCCAATTCGACGATAACTTCATCTTCATTAGCGATACGTAAATAATCCACAGAGGGCATGCGCATTGCGCCCTCTGCTTGAGTGAGTAACAGCTCCCTATCCTCCACCCATAAGCTGGCAGAAAAGCTCGATAAGTAACTGGATTCGACCTGCTTTAGCTCGACGTGCAAATGGGCTAAATCTTCGTTAAAAACTCGATATAAACTCACAGCGGAAATGATGACAGTAAAGATTAAACTCAACGTTAACACCGCCAACATAAGTTGGTTGCCGATACTAAATCGACGTTGAGATCGCTCTTTTTCATCCATATGAAATCGCTCCGATAAACTTGCGCTACTCTAAATATAGCCACGCGCAAATAATAATCGAGGATACGATGAAAAGACTTCTACTTAGATTGGCTTTTAGTTTTATTGCGATAGGAACTTATGCTACTGCCGCTGAAGTGAACTATTACGTTATCGCCGACCAAGCAAGGCCATTTCAAATAGAACAACAGGGGCAAATGCATTCCGGGATTGTGACTGACATCGTCAGTGCCATTTTCGCTGAATCGGATTATCAGGTGAATTATCATACTTATCCGTTTAAACGAATGATCTCCATATTAGAAGAAGGTGGCGAACCAAACTGGCTAACTTACGGCAGCCCAAATTGGGGCAAGGTGCAATCAGAAAACTTATCTGAAGAGCCCATTTACACTGTAAAACATGTATTGGTATCGAGTAGTGAGAAACCGTTAGAGTTCAAGAATATGGACACCATGCATGGCCGATCTATCGTATTACTACTCGGTTTTGATTATCCGAATTTAATCCCATTCTTTGAGGATGGTAGTGTGAATGAAATACGCGTTAAAGATTATGATGCCGCATATCGAGTGATAACCCGAACACCAGGAGATACAGCCTTCGTCGAAATGGAATCACGCGTTATGTACAACTTAAAACGCCTCAATTTGTCGCTAGAAGATTTTCAGATCCAATCTTTCGACTCAGTTATCCCTGACTACTCGATCTATTTGGCCTTTTCGCCCCAAATGCAGCCAGAAACTCAGGACTACATTAATACACGTTTGGCTGAGTTAAAAACATCGGGTGAAATTGATGAGATCATTCAAAGGTATCAATAAATGACCTAACGAATGAAAACGCCAACGATTCTATCGTTGGCGTTTTCATCTATTGAGACATAGATGATGCTTTACTTGGTGTGATTGACAAACTTAGGATCAAACATGTGCCCTAATTTACTCGCCTTAGTTTGCAAGTAGTGTTGATTGCTTGGATTATTACCTTCTTGCAAGGGCACACGCTCAATGACGTTGATATCAACCGCTTTTAACGCAGCCAGCTTACGTGGGTTGTTCGTCATTAGTCGCACCGCATCAATGCCCAAATGCTCTAACATCCCTTTACAGAATGCGTAATCACGCATATCGGCAGCAAAGCCCAAACGTTCATTGGCTTCTACAGTATCGGCGCCATCGTCCTGGAGGTGATAAGCTCGAATTTTATTAATCAAGCCAATACCACGTCCTTCTTGACGCAAATAAAGCAGTACACCACATCCCTCTTCGACAATATTTTGTAGCGCCCTATTGAGCTGAAAACCACAGTCGCAACGCGTACTAAACAAGGCATCGCCAGTAAGGCACTCCGAATGCAACCGAATAAGCGGTGCAGCGCTGCTTGCAGGCTCTCCATACACGAGGGCAAGATGCTCTTTGTTCGTGGCAGTTTCAACGAAGCCATACATCATAAATGTGCCCCATTGGGTAGGCAATTTGGCTTTATCGATGAACTTCACGAGATTGTAGGGCTCGACATGTCTCAGCTCAGCCCGAACGTTCATCAGAATTTCTCCTAAATGATTTTCTCCTTTACCGTCTCCCCCATCCCCCCAAAAGGCATCTTTGTGAGAATGCTCTGTGAGACAAGCGTTACCCGTTCTCATTAACTGCTGCGCTAAAGGTGGATTTTGCAGAAACTTTTCTCTAACGATGAAAGCCATAACGGCCAACTTCATATCCTCCCAGTCACTTCTGACGAAATGTTCGTATTTTCGGCTTAAGGCGAATGCTTCATCGGGAGTGCTCGCGTGTTGAATTTTGCTTTGTAACTGCGCATCGAGGAACTTTTGGGCTTGATAATAATGTTCGCTGGTGGGCCAAGTTTGGGAGGATATATTGACTGGGGCATGGCAAAAATTGGAAAGAAAACCGTGGGGCTCATCGGGCTCATAAAAAAGGATTTGGTCAACCATACTCGCGCTCCTTGCTTTGTGGTCGCGATAATCAACAAAAAGCATATCGCTATTGATATATCTTTTAGTAACGCTAGGTAAGATTGTCAAACTTCTACACAGATGAAAATGAGTTTGGATCTAGAACTTTTTAGGTGAAATAGAGGTGAATTAGAACGTTTGGATAAGAAAAATAAAGAGATGTGAGATGTTGTGGTGAGACGCAATGGCTAAAATGGAAGGAAAAATAAAAAGGGCAGCCCGACGACTACCCTATGGATTGCTATACCAAACTAGAGCAATCAGTGTATCAAGCCAAGCTCCCTTGCTTCTTCAATGGTCAATCCACTTTCACGGATTTCACGTAGCGCTTCAATGCGTCTTCTGGCTTCTGCTGATTTCACTGTTTTCTCAGGCTTCACAACGGCTTCTTCATCAGGTAATTCCCATTTGTGAGCGATGTTGGTCATCTCGTCATGGTCGATAGAATTAATGGACATATTTCCTCCGAACACACCATGTTTTCGATGCGTAATCTATAGCAAAACAGGAACGAGGTGGTAAGAAAAACTGTAGGGAAATGTGACCCCTCCCGCCCTTTCGTTAACTCCTTAATAGATCCATCATTTAAGTTTTGCCAAGGGGCAAATTTACGATTAGATTTGAATAATTCCCCCTAAGAAAAGTGTGCTGATCCAGCTCTCAATTCTCGTCTTCCTTGACTTCATTAACAACGCCGGATACCACTTTTTATTTCGCCTAACTTTCGAGTCACTTCACTGATTCACCGCTTGCCACTTTCTAAAAACCATCACACCTGATAATGATAATAATTATCTTTTACATTGGTAAGGTGTTTATATGGATGGTATTAACTTAAATCATGCATACCACAATAATCCGGTCATCCAGATCCGAGATTTATGCGTCGATTACATCACCGATAATGGTGATTTCAATGCGGTAAAATCCGTCAGCTTCGATATCGGCAAAGGGGAAGTATTTGGGCTTGCTGGTGAATCGGGATGTGGCAAAAGCACGATCGCATTCTCGATCAATCGTCTCCATAAGCCGCCAGCGTTCATTTCTGGCGGTAAAATATTATTTGATGGCAAAGACATTCTTAGCCTCTCAGATTCTGATCTAACCGCTCTGAGGTGGAGTGAAATCGCCATGGTGTTTCAAAGCGCGATGAACTCACTCAACCCTGTCTTAACGATCCAAGAGCAATTCGCAGACGTATTGCGTCATCACCAAGGACTCACCAACGCTCAAGCGAAAGATCGAGCAGAAAAACTATTGGACTTGGTCAATATTCCGCGAGAACGGTTAACGGAATACCCTCACCAATTTTCAGGTGGAATGCGTCAGCGCTTGGTGATTGCCATTGCTTTGTCTTTGAACCCTAAGCTGATCATTATGGATGAGCCCACAACCGCTTTAGATGTGGTGGTACAAAGGGAGATTTTACAACAAATCTATCAGCTTAGAGATGAATTTGGCTTCTCAGTACTCTTTATTACGCACGACTTGGCGCTGATGAGCCAATTGTGTGATCGCATTGCCATCATGCGGCATGGAGAAATCGTCGAAGTCGATCAGGCATACGAAATTCGTAATAATCCTCAACATCCCTACACACAAAAGCTATGGGCTTCTTTCCCAAACATCCACGACGTCCACAAACAACCAGAGCGACTAGGAGCGCAATCATGAATCAGCCTATCATCCAAATGAAAAACGTGATTAAAGAATTCAGAGTAGGCGGTGGTTTAGCGAAAGAGGAAACCTTCCGTGCGCTCCAAGGCGTGAGCTTTGATCTGTATGCAGGAAAAACGCTGGCTTTGGTTGGAGAATCAGGCTGCGGTAAAAGTACGTGTGCTCGCTTGATCACTAAAGTCTATCCGGCAACAGAAGGCGAGATCCTTTTCAATGGCACTAATATCAATGAGATTACGTCACGCTCAGCGCTCCAAGAGTATCGCAGTAAAGTACAAATGGTGTTTCAAGATCCGTTTGGCTCACTCAATCCAACTCATACCATTCGCCATCATCTCACACGCCCTTTAAAGATTCATAAGCAAATCAAAAGCGAGCGTGACATTCCTGCCCGTTTGGAAGCGCTTTTAAATTTGGTGGAACTACCTGAAGAGACATTAAATAAGTTTCCTCACGAGCTTAGTGGTGGACAACGTCAGCGAGTAAACTTAGCACGTGCTCTCGCCGTCGGTTCGCAAATCATTCTTGCGGATGAGCCAACATCGATGCTGGATGTCTCCATTCGCCTCGGGGTACTGAATCTAATGCAGCGCATGAAGCAAGAGCTAGGAATCGGCTTTTTGTACATTACTCATGATTTGGCGACCGCACACTACATCGCGGAAGAAACAGCTGTGATGTACAAAGGGCAAATCGTTGAATGGGGTGATACACACTCAATACTGAAGAATCCGCAGCACCCGTACACCAAACTATTGATTTCAGCCGTTCCCGATCCAGAGCTTCCTTTTGGTAACTTAGTGAAAAGTGAGCCAAACTATTCGATAGATGCCGATGAAATTCGTAGTCGTAGCAGCATCATTGTCGACGAATTTGATCAAATAGGACCCAATCACTATGTAAAACAATGGACTGAGGCTGCGTAATGGAATTGAGGACTTGGCAAGATCAGATCGCCATGTGGTATGAACATCGGAAGCATGATCAAGTTGAAAACCTGGAAGCGATCTTATATCAAGCGCCCGACGGCGTGTTTGGCCCAGAACTGAACGAAGTTCAAAGCAAAGCGATTGCTTGCTGGCTAGACGGTTGTTTACGTGTGTTTCAACATGCTAGGTACCAAGATCCTCAAAAAGCGTATCAAACCTTGCTTTACACGAGCGCAAAGCTTGAGCAAGCGGCATGTCAGGTATCGACCGATATTCTGATAAAAGATTGGTGTTTAAAGCGACTTCAGCACCTTACCGTTTTAGCGTTAGAGTTTTGTAATCAGCAATGCGATCAAAATGAGTGGCAACAACAAGCACATAACTTGATCGAGTCGCATGTTGCTTTGATGCGTTCTTTACACTGGAATGAAGCCAAGAAGCATGATCAAGGTTTATCTCATTAATCTGGAAAAATGATCAAGGCTTACTTTGAGGAATTTGAGGTAAAAAAAAGCGAGTTTCCTGAGGAGAAACTCGCGAAGTCTATTCAGAATGAATGTAACAATATGAGCCAATCTATTAATCATCAGAAAGGACAAAAGGTTGTCTATTCGTGATAAATAGTAGTCTCAGGCTTGGCTCCTAATGTCAGTGATTTGTTAGAGTTAAGTCTGTTTTTTATCATCGAAAGACATTGTTACATTTCAAATCAATACGCCACGCCTATTGCTTGATACACATCAAGCAACGCTTTTAAATCGCCATTTCATCCAGAGCGCGGAATACCATTTCATCCATATGGCCATCGAAGATTTGACGGCACACTTTCCGACGTACCGCTAATCCAGCAATCAAGCGCTCAATGGTAAGGTGCTTAACATCATTTTGGGTGTTAAACAGCTCGACGGTTTTGCTTAATGTCTCATAAGGAATTGGCTCATCCCCTACCCTTAGCCAATCAAGCTTCTCTATGTAATCAGAGCACTCTTCTTTGATTGAGGCATACGAGTGCCCTGTCATCGCAGATAAAGCCGTTATACTGCGTTCTAGAGCCTCTGGTGAGGTATATTTAGATAAAGTAATGGTGATCTCGTCTGCATTGATCTCTACCAGGTGTTTTCTTTGCTTCACGCGGCGGCCTAAATTCCCTCTTGGAGATGGCGCTTTGCGTTGGATAGGCTCAAATTCGCCGTCTATGATGCCTGAGAGCTCTTCAAGCTGTTGTCGGGTAACCATCTCATTACGAAGTGGGTTTGGCAGCGTAGGCGCCATGTTACGCTTTCCTGCGTTGGTTGTTCGCGCACGTGAATAACGTAAGACTTCTTCCACATCGCATTTTATATCGATCTGGTAGTCCATCACTTTGTCATTCTCGATCATAGTTTCGATCGTCAGGTGATAACCCCACAAATTCACGACAAACAGCTCATCCGTTCCCTTACCATCCGATAAACGCTTCAGCTCTCGGATCAAATCCATCGAGAATCGTCGCCATTCAATGTTACGTGCCAGCTTCTGGTTTAATTCACTCAGCAGCATGCAGTCAGTATGACGACGCACCATGCGGCTACGGAAGAAAGAATACAGTTGGAATACCAAAGTATGTTGCTTCAAGATCTCTGGTGGGAACAAGAAGAAATAATCACGTGTTAATAGTTCTTCATAAAACGAAGGCTCCCAAACCAAAATGTACAAGTTTGGCTTGATACGAATTTCACCATCGCTTCCCTCTACAGGCGCTTCTTCAGACGCAGTGATGGTTCGAGCAAGAAAACGAAAACGATCACTTTTGAATCCTTCTGGCATGTTTTCACTTAGCCAACGACCAGTAAGTTCATGCAGCTGGAAATCGGTAAACTCAATACGATCAATGCTGTCGCGAATAGAATCACGTGCTGGACCACTGTCTTTTTTGCCTCGAAGCGACAAAATATCAGTAATGTATAACGGCGTCTTGTTCGGCACGTGTGCTGCGTCGAGTTGATACTGATCTTTGTGATGATCATGGTATTGCACGGTCAACGTGAACAGAGCAAACAAGGTCATCAGATCATCCACAGTCATGATATTTTTGGATGATCGCGTTTCAATAACCGCTTTGGTACCAGAGATCGACACCATGGATTTCTGATAACTTTTTCGAGTTCTTGGTGGTGCAAGTGCTTGGTCAATGATCCCAGCCCAATTCGTTGGAGACACGACAAATTGATCGGCTTCATCTTTCATCGTTGGAGGGGTATTCAACCCATGTTCATTCAACAAACGCTTGTTGACTTGGGTTTGAGCCAATGCTTTTGAACGTTTTTGCTTTTCGTTTTGGCGTACTTTGTCTGTAACAAGACTTGTTGCACCCAACACTGAAATAAGCTGATTAGGATTAACAAACTTATGTAACATCGTCTTACCAGCAAGTCCTTCTTCAAACCGCACTGGAGTTTGAGTAAACAAACCAATGTTTACTGCTGCACGTAAGCGTTGTTGCAGAGCTGCACGAGTGAGTTGTCCGTCCGTCGCTTCCACAATCTCTGTGGTTGAAACCAATCCATCTTTGCTGCTGAAACCTCGCAATGAGATCAGATTAAGCAACTCTAAGATGCTTTTGGTCACCCCTTTGAAATGTTGGTACTGCTCTACCCAATCTGCAGAGGATTCATGTACCTCAAAAAGATGGCCATCCTTATGGCTTCTAGGTGCTTTAATCAGAATTTTTTCATCAGCCGTCATTTTAGATCCAGATCACACTAGCCGTAGTTGTGCTATGGTTCCGAAGAATAAAGAAAAACAGATCATAAATAAAGAAAAAAGATTGTTTTTTAAATAACTGATCTTTTTGATTAATCTGATCTTAATTGATTATATGATCTAATGATCTGGCTGTCGTTTTGCCGCTAAGTGCATGTTCTATAAAGTGATTATTTTCACGAGTGTCGGAACTATGATCATGTTAATTCTGAAACTATGATCAACAATAGCCTGAAAGCATGATCACATTTGCTCGTAAGCATGATCATTAAGTTTATGAAAAGATGATCAAAAGAGTCTTGAAACGATGATCATGATGTTTTTACAGGTTATCCACAGATGCTGTGTTTAATAATGATCTTAATGAGGATTTTATTGAGCATTGTCGATGTTATTGATACTCGGATCGATGATCAAGAGCTGAGATAGCTATCGTTCTGGAGATAATATTGATGATAAATTACGCATGTGATGAAAATACATCCAAGTAGCTCTTATTCCGCAGTAAAACCTAGTTTCGGACTATTCTTAGGAAGCATGATCATGAGAGTAAGATTTATCATAGTCACTTGAACAATTTCATTGTTCCGGCTTCTCTATCCACTAATTTCTTCTCCATCCCCCATTCTGACTGCATTCAACCGTAAATTAGAGACAAAAACTCATGCTTCCGAGAGATTCTATAGCTTGATCATATTTCCGATTGATGGATCTTATTTAATCCGCGTGTTTACACCCTCGTCTACTCTATTTTTCCATGATCATGCTTTCGTATTTGTGTTTTATCATGGAAGCATGATCATAAGCATACCTTGATCATACTTCCATAGGAACATCACTTGAACTGCCCTTTTTGGCTCGGATACATGATCAAGGTTGTTATTAGCGTTCATGTTGAAAGATTGCTTTCTATTTTTTGTTTAAATTAGGTTGGCCTAACATAATCCGTAATTTAGCTTAAGAATATAATCGTTCCGGTAGAAAATTGATTTACATTGTAAATGAGTGACGCTGTAACACTTTTATTTTTAAGTTTAAGGTGTCCATTTATTCGAAGATTATTTAATTAAAAATAGTTATGTTTTTTACCATAAATCATAAAAGCGTCGATTTGAGTGTTTTTTTATGTGATGGTTATTCAAAATGTTCGTGCACCTTTTTGTTGTTTTTGGTCTTTACTGCTGTACAATTGCAAGCATAAATCCTTCCAACGGAATTTGGCATGAAAAGAGAAAAAACGATTGAAAACCTTCTTGAGTTGGCGGAGCTGACTCAGCAGGTTCAAGCTGACCGTATTGAAATTGTTTTAGAAGAGCGAAGCGATAACTACTTCCCACCAATGTCTAAGGCGATGATGGAAACCCGTTCAGGTTTAACTCGTCGTAAGCTCGATGACGCGATTGGTAAGATGGAAGCGGCTGGCCATCAATTTACTAAAAATAACGCGAATCACTATTCAATTACGTTAGAAGAAGCACATATGCTTATGGATGCGGCTGAAGTGCCTAAATTTCATGAGCGTAAGAAGAATTCAGGTAACAAACCTTGGATTATTAACGTGCAGAACCAGAAGGGTGGTACAGGCAAATCAATGACAGCGGTCCATTTAGCGGCATGTTTAGCGCTAAATTTGGATAAACGCTACCGTATTTGTTTAATCGACTTAGACCCACAAGGCTCGCTACGTTTATTCCTCAACCCACAAATCAGCATGGCAGAGCATGACAATATCTATTCTGCTGTAGACATTATGTTGGGTAACGTGCCTGATGGTGTAGAAATTGATAGTGAATTTTTGCGTAAAAACGTATTGCTGCCAACGCAATACCCGAACTTAAAGTCGATTTCAGCGTTTCCAGAAGACGCAATGTTTAATGCTGAAGCATGGCAAACGCTATCTGAAGATCCATCACTCGATATCGTTCGTCTGCTAAAAGAGCAACTGATTGATAAAATTGCTGATGACTTCGATATCATCATGATTGATACCGGCCCACACGTTGACCCACTAGTATGGAATGCGATGTATGCATCAAATGCGTTGTTAATCCCTTGTGCGGCTAAGCGTCTGGACTGGGCTTCAACAGTAAACTTCTTCCAGCATTTGCCTACGGTATATGAAATGTTTCCGGAAGACTGGAATGGTCTTGAGTTTGTTCGCTTGATGCCAACCATGTTTGAGGACGACAATAAGAAGCAAGTTTCTGTTTTAACTGAAATGAACTATCTTCTAGGTGACCAAGTTATGATGGCTACTATCCCTCGTAGCCGTGCGTTTGAAACCTGTGCCGATACCTACAGCACAGTATTTGATCTGACAGTAAGCGATTTTGAAGGCGGTAAGAAGACGCTAGCCACCGCACAAGATGCTGTTCATAAAAGCGCACTGGAATTAGAGCGTGTGCTGCATTCTAATTGGCCGTCATTGAATCAGGGGTAATAAGTAAATGGCTTTGAAAACGTCTGAATTAAACGCGAAATTATTTGGCAAAACGAATAAACGTCGTGTTGTGACTCCACAAGAGGCGCAAACCGCGGCAAAAGAAAAAGCTCAAACGATTGAGCTAGCTGTCGCAGGTGAAAACATTGTTCAGTTTGAACTTGTTCGTATTCCTGCAGAGAAAGTCGCGACAGAAACAACGGTGTTTGTTGATAACGCTCGTGAGCAATCGTTCTTAAACGAACATGCTTTATCTGATGTTTTAGTCACACTCAAAGAGCGTGGCCAACAATATCCAGCGGTGGGTCGTAGAACTAAAGATGGCAAGATTGAAGTTTTAGATGGTAGCCGTCGTCGCATGTCTTGTATCCTCGCGGAGCAAGATTTTTTGGTTTATGTTGCTGACAACATCAATACTGACCATGCAAAGTTTTTGTCTGATGTGGCAAATGCTCACAAGCCGCTCTCTTTGTACGAAAAAGGTAAAGAGATGCAGGCTAAACTAGATAGTGGTGAAGCTGAAGATCAGAAAGCATTGGCGAAAATGTTCCAGTGCAGTGAAGCGTTAGTAAGTGGCGCTTTAAAAGCCGCAGCATTACCGTTAGAACTGCTTCAAGCGTATCCGAATGTTGGCGATCTCGGTCGCCCAACAATCGTGAAACTGCACAAACAGTTTTCAACGCTAACGTCAGAGCAGCAGCAAGAGCTGTTAGATAAATGTCGCTCTAGCGAAGGGTTTTTATGGCAGCGAAGCACAGCTCAAGGCGTTGCTCGTCTGACAAAAGAAGTCACGGAAAGCATCGAAAACTGGATCGCTGAGCTTGCACCAGCAAAACCTGGCAAGAAGACCGAAAAAGTCGACTTAGTAAAAGGTCGAGCAAGCTACAGCCGAAAAGGTAGCAGTCTGGCGTTGAACTTGAAGAAAGTTGACGACAGCTTGATGGAAGAGATTCTTGCCTTTGTGCAAAACAAGCTGCAATAACAAAAGATGATTGAATCAACCGCCTCCGGGCGGTTTTTTTATATCTGCGAAGCGTCAAATTAAAGATGTGATACCATTGCGTCAGTTCAACGTTGGATAGACAAAATGCAGACACAATCTGATTTCCTTTCATCACTTCAACAACAAGCTCACCAATCTTTCCAAAGATTCGGCATCGTCATTCAAGGCGAGTCTTCTTGGCAAGATGCATTGGTGTCAGAGTTCCATAAAACACAGATGTATCAACGTTGGTTTTGTGTCGGCGATTTTGGTTTGGAAAACGCATACAGTGTTTCGCCTAAACAAGGGCGCATGTTGTTAGGCAGAGAGTGTGACGTTCTATTGTTTGATGCTCGAAATGGTTTTGACGCAAATAGCTTTACCGCCGCGCTTGGTTCATTGGTTGGCGGTGGTCTTCTTATTGTCATTACTGAGTCGCGACAACCTACGAATTTTGCTCAGCAATGGATGCACAAACAATGGGAGAAGCTCGTTGTTATTGAGCAAGACAAAGCATTGCCAACGTCTCCAGACATCAAGCAAGCAGAAAAAGAAAGCCACTACACGGAACAAGAACATGCCATTTCTCTAATTGAAAAGGTGGTAACTGGACATCGAAAGCGACCGTTAGTTTTGACCGCTGATCGTGGGCGCGGAAAAACAAGTGCCCTCGGCATTGCGTGTGCGAACTTATTACAGCAGAAGCCACTTAGAATCTTAATTACGGCACCATCTATAAAAGCTGTTGAGCCTGTTTACCAACATGCTTTGCGGTTACTTCCTAATGCGCAGCGTATTAGGAAGGACAGATTAGAATCAGGGCAGGGAGCCATTCAATTCATTGCTCCTGACGAACTTCTATCGAGCCGACCTGAATGTGATTTGTTACTTGTCGATGAAGCGGCTGCAATTCCAGTTCCTATGCTTAAAAGCATTACCGAACATTATCATCGACTCGTTTTTTCTACGACTATTCACGGTTATGAAGGTTGTGGCCGGGGCTTTACGATTAAATTTGTTGATTGGCTTCAGAAACAGCGTTCGCGAATGAAAACATGGCACATGACACAGCCCATCCGCTGGAGCATGAATGATGCGCTCGAATCATGGCTCTATGACGCGTTTTTGTTGGATGCGGAGTTTACGCACCATCAACTTAACCAGGTCGACTCAATTTCCCTTTCTAAAGCCGATAAGGACGATTTGATATCGCAGCCTAGTTTGCTGCGCGAGTGCTTCGCTCTTTTGGTTAATGCTCATTATCAGACCTCGCCGAATGATTTGATTCACCTTTTGCAAGACGACAACAGTCAGCTCTATTTTGCTAAGCAAGATAATGCGGTTGTGGGGGTAATATTAGCGGTCGAAGAGGGTGGGCTTGACGCCGAATTGGTTGAAGAAATTCAGCTTGGTAAGCGTCGTCCTAAAGGACACTTAGCCCCAGTTACGATTGCAAACCACCTTGGATTCCCCAATGTTGCGAAGCTATCGACGCTGCGAGTCATGAGAATTGCTGTTCATCCGGAATTGCAAGGAAGAGGCATCGGTCAAAAAATGTTGCAGCAAATTGATCAAATGGCGGCTAAACACATTGCTTACTTATCCACGAGTTTCGGTGCGACGGAAGAGTTGGTCCATTTCTGGCGACAATCGAACTTCCGTGCAATTCGCTTAGGGTCAATGCGCGATGCTGCTAGCGGTTGTTATTCAGTCTTGATGGTCAAACCTTGTGATTCCCAACAGACGGCTTGGGTCGATGAATCTCAGGCGCTATTTGAAGAAATGTTGTCTAACAATGTGGCTGACGTCTATCCAAAATTAGAAGCCTCAATTTTTCGAGCTCTATTACCGCAACCTTTGGGAATGAGTCCACTTCATCCCGCTAAGTTATTACTAATTGAATGCTATGCTGATGGTGGTAACAGTTATGAGTCCGTGTCTGCTTGGCTTCAGCAGTGGTTACTTAACTTAGGTTTGAACTCCGCTTCCGACTTGATGATCAGTAAGCTTTTTCTTAACCGTAGTTGGACTGAATGTGCTCAGCAATTTGGTTTACCTGGAAGAAGGCAAGTTGAGCAGCAGTTAAGGGACGAAGTAAGACACATTTGGAACGATTTACACTGTAAACACTAAAGGGAAATTTACACTGTAAATGAAATTATTAGGAGCTGATTTTACACTGTAAATCCAGCTCCTTTTTATTTCGGCGTGTATTTTGATTGAGCTTTAGGTTAAATCGAAATGCTCTCTTAATATCTGTTTAACCGTTATTGATGGATTACTTTCTTTAGTGACGTGAGCCCTATAATAAGAAATGCGAGGTTTGTTCAGAAAACGGATTTGGGTAGACTGAAAGTGTTGATGGGAAGCAAAGTGGTAAGGGTATGTGGAAGCTGTGTCTTGAGTTATCTGAAGATAAGACCAAGGTGATAGCCCGTCTTCCGGGAGAAGTGGACCTCGGTGGTGAACTAAATCAAAATGAATTAAACGAGCAGCTCGTCGCAGTGAACGCTGAAAAGATGTTTGTTGTTGAGGGGGAAGTCGTGAGATTCATTAACTGCGCCAAAGAACGTAAAGCCGAGGCTTACGAAGGCATCGTCATTGCGGAAAAGCGCAACGCGCAAGTTGAGGTTGAATTATCGAATAATGACATGCTCGCCAGTATGAACGTTGTCGGCGCGTACGGAGGCCGAGGTTTACGTGGCCCCGAGATTGTTCAAGCCCTTGCTCAAGCGCGAGTTTCGAAAGGCATCAACAAACTGGCTTTGAAGAAAGTGTTGGTTGTCAGCACTCAGCTCAAACCCGGCGAAACTTTTTCTCAACCTGTAGCGGTAGGTAAGCAACCTATCAAAGGCAAAGACGCTCTTTTTACTCCTCTCGTTAAAGACATCACCAAACGCATCCTCAAACCCAAAGACGGCCAATCTGCTAGCGACAAAATTGATTTACGTAACCTCGGTGAAACTATCGCGGTTGACGTAGGCGATGAGGTGATGCGCCGCACGCCTGCGACCCAAGGTACGCCTGGTTTTACTGTTCAAGGGCGAGTGATTCCTCCACAAGCTGGAAAAGACAGCCCAATGAAGCCAGGCAAGGGCACCGAGATAAGCAAGCACGACCCAAACCTATTGATTGCATCGGTATCCGGTACGCCTCTGATTAAAGACAAAACCATTGAAGTTGATAACGCACTTTGCCTCAATAGCGTTGGCGTAAATACAGGTCACGTGAAATTTAAAGGGAATGTGATTATCGGTGGCAATATTGAATCCGGAATGATTGTTAAAGCAACGGGCTCTATTACTGTAGGCGGCTTCATTGAATCGGCTGACGTACAAGCGCAAGACGACATTCAAGTTGGTAAAGGTATCATTGGCCACACCGTGAGTGATGGCCAGCCAAAAAGTTGTCACGTCAAAGCCAAAGGTTCGATTCGTGCCAGCTACGCCCAATATTGTGATTTGCAAGCCGGCGAAGATATTGAGTTGGCGGTGCACAGCATGAATAACGATATTGTTTGTGGGCGCAATCTGACGGTGCTGGATGCGAACGGTAGGAACGGCACGCTCAGCGGCGGAGATGCAAAAGTCGGTGACAAAGTTGTGTGCTTACAATTGGGCGTAGAAGGCGACACCGTCACTAAGGTAGAAGCGTTCGCGCGCTATTCTGCATTTAAGGAGCGATTGGCAGAGCTCAAAGATCAATACAAACGCGCTCAAGAAGGAACGATGGATGTGATTCGTAAAGAGCTCGAATTTAAGAAACGTCCTAAAGCCGAACGTACCGACGAAGAACAAGCTCAGATTGATGTGATGAAAACACAAAACAACGAGCAGCTTGAAGCGATAAAGCAAAAGCTAGAACAAACGGAACATGACTTTGAAGTCGCGTTAGAAGAAAATATTGTCGAAGCCAAAGAGCGTGTCTTCACTCGCGTGACGGTGCAGTTTGGCGACGAACAAGTAACGACAAAGCGCACTCATGGCGGTTGTTCGTTCCGTTTCAATCAATACGAAATTAAAGTCTCGGCGAACTTGGAAGAAGAGGACGTCGCTGCGGTTTAAGCTTTCTTACTCACTGAGCCCACACGCCGCAACAAGATGTGTGGGCTTTTGTTTATCTACAATACAAATCGACAATGTGCTCTTGATAGTAGTCCGCAAGCCCACCGACTTGGCTGCTACACATTACTTTCATTGCTTGTTTAATGTGTTCTATTGGCCAGTTCCACCATTGGATATTGAGTAGAGTTTCAATCTCTTTATCGCTAAATCGTTGACGTACGACTTGGTTGTTTCCAACCACCACCGAATAAGGTTGGACGTCTTTCGTCACTACGGTGCGTGCTCCGATGACGGCTCCATCGCCGATGTTTACTCCGGGCATGATCATCGCCTCGCTGCCAATCCAAACATCATTCCCCACCACCGTGTCTCCGGCACGCTCGAAACCGTCTTGTACGCCCTCTCCAAATTCTTCAGGAGAGAAGGGGAAGGTTGAAATCCAGTCAATGCGATGACCTTGGTTTCCTGCCATCATAAAGGTGGCTCCAGAAGCGATGGAACAAAACTTGCCAATGATTAATTTGTCGATGCTACCGGGTTCTCTACTTTGCCATTCTTGAAGTGTGACGGGGTCACCCAACAAGTAGCGTACCGCTTGCTCTTCGAAGCTTTTTTGATGATAGAAGCCCGAGTAATAGCTGTAATCGCCAACGATGATATTGGGATTAGTGATGTGATCTTTAATGACTTGACCTTTTAACCACGTGTCGAAAACACTCATAACTCATCCTTTCAAATTTAGGTTGTACAGAGTTTAGATGCTTTCTATTATTTCCAGTAGTTTGATTTTAGAGATTCAGAATTACTGTATGGAAATAAAATGGCTCAGCTACGTACCACTTTATGTTGCTTTGTGCGAGGAGCGAAGTATTGCTGGCGCAGCAAAGCGACTGAATTGTTCGAATGCGCATGTAAGTCGGCAACTTAAACAGCTTGAAGAGATATTGTCGGTGCAGCTTATTCAGCGAACTACGCGCCAGTTTAATTTGACCTACGATGGTTTGCGGTTTTATCAGCAGGTAAAGCAACTGCGCGAAGGCGCTGAGCAGATCAATGAGCAAGTCATGGCAAACGAGATCGTATCGGGAAAATTGAGAATAGCGGCGTCTGCTTCTTTCGGAGCCGCGTTACTCAGCCAAACATTGATCGAGTTTCGATTGCAACATCCACAAGTGAGCGTCGAAGTGATCTTCACAGAGACACCTCTCGACTTGATTGAGGCTGGGTTTGATATCGCATTCTACTTTACCGATACTCCTCCAGAGGGATACGTCGGCCATCAGCTACGCACTTTACACTGTAAACCGATCGCTCATCGCTCGTATTTAGCTGATAAACCAAATGTAAGTACGCCAGAGAAGCTTGGTGACTTGGAGCACATCCTCTATAAAAGTCGCGACTTAGTGTTAGATAAGTGGACGTTTAGGCATAAGCAAACTCAACAACAGTGCAGCATTGAGTTAGAAAGTGTGCTGAGTTTTAATCTTGTCCAGTCCATGTTGGATGCTACTTTGGCTGGCTGTGGTGTAGCCATGTTAGATGAATTTGCACTGGCTAAACTCGAACCTGCACAAAAAGAACAACTCGTGAGTTTGCTGCCAGATTGGCAAACGGATGCGATTTTGCCGCTTTATCTGCTTTACCCAAAACGTAAGCACTTACCAAGAAGAACGCGAGCGTTCATTGATCACTTTAGGAACATATATTCTGTCGGCGAATAGCGACAACAAACTTAGCAACAATTGAGGAAGCAAAGGAATGCGAAAACACTGTCACCAGCTTTCCTGATGCAGGCGTGTTGATCAAAACAGGTAACGAAGAAAACATATTGTGAGGGTGAGCTTCTTCAAATCAGCATTAAAGGCAATAACTACTGACCGGACATAGAAGAAGCTCATGGATTCAGCTAACTTACATTAAGTATCGTGCTTACAGCTCGTAACGCAGACCTAAGTGGTAGTAGCTTTCGTCTGCGTGCGCACCGCCAAACGAGACTTCTTGTCCATTGCTGTAGCCACGCGAGCCGTTACGATCAACGTAGTTTGTGTAGATAGAAGAACGAGGCGTCAGTTTGTATTGCATTTCTAGCGTTGTATCTTTCAGCTCTAGCTCGTCACCATCACTGTTTTCTAAAGAACGATAACCAGCACGCAGTGCCCATTTGTCATTTACACTGTAAACCGCCGTCAGTTCCATCACTTTGTCGGTACTAGTTTGTGAGTAATAGCCCTCTAGTTCATCTTCCGAGTACAACGCACCCAACATCAAATCACCTAAGTAGTAACGCGTACCTGCGCCCCAGAATGTGTAATCGGTGTCGTTGCTTTCACGTGCATCACCTTTATTTTTCTGCATCGCCACCACTGGCGCCAAGGTACCCAAATTCCCCATGTCTAGCGTATAACGCAGTGCAGCGTTGTAACCGTAGTCGAGCTCAGAAGTGTTGTTTCCTAAAATGTACGCGACAGAAAAGTCGAAATTACCTAGGCTGTTTTGATATTGCAGCGTGCCATCTTGACGGAAAACTTGCGTCGCGGTTTTGTCGACTTTATTGGCTTGGCGCGCCATAGAAACATCGGAAGAGGCGAACACATCACCAATGTCGGTAAACATAATCAATCCAGATGCCACGCGACCACCAGTAATGCGACCATAATCTTTCGCATCAACACCCGCCCATACATAACGTGCGGTCAGAGACGGTTTGTCGTTTACTTGGTTTGCGTATTCAGCGGCACCCACTTGGTATTGCGCTTGGCCGATGATCGACGCGTACTCGTTGATGGTTTGTGAACCGTTTAAACCAATACGGCCATCAAACTCGCCATTTGCATCACCGTGCTCGTCATTTTTACTGGTGACATTGAAACCAAGACGAGAGTAAATATTTAAAACTGACCCATCTTCCGCTTGATACAGCTGCGCTGCCATTGCGTTTGATGCCATCAACGTAGGGAGAAGTAGAGTCAAAATGTGCTTTTTCATGATTAACGACCTTTCATTTCTATTGTTTTAGGTACGACAAAGCCCCTTCCGAGTAACGGAATAAGAAAAATTGTCGTGAAGTAGAGAGAGGGGGCACCCTTGTTTGCCAAGGGCGCGAGCTAGTCCATTCCTATAGGGGAAGAATGATTTAGCTTAAATCGACGTCTTTGCAGCCAAAGAAGTAAGTCGCGAGGAAGCCGACGATGTAAGAGATAAGCAGGCCAGCAACAAACACCATCATGCCCGGGAAGATGCCATTTTCTGATGTCATGAGAGGAATCGCCACGATACCGGACGGGCCAAACACCGTATTAAGACCAACTGGCAAGCCAAGGTAAGAAACTAAGCCGATAAAGAAGCCGCCCGCAGCACCACCAATACAAGCGGTAACGAATGGTTTTACGCGTGGTAATGTCACGCCGTAAATCAATGGTTCGCCAATACCTAGAAGGCCAGGAATAATAGCGCCTTTAACTTGAGTGCGCAGTAGAGCGTCTTTTTTGGCTTTGAAATACAGCGCCATTGACGCGCCAACCTGACCGCCACCAGCCATCGCTAGGATAGGGAATAGCGAGTTAAAGCCCTGTGCTTCCATCAATGCGAAGTACACTGGAACAAAACCCTGGTGGATGCCAAATACCACAGAAATTAAGAACAAACCTGCCAAGATTGCAGCGCCTAATGGGTTGTCATTCAAGTTTAGGAACAACCAAGACATGCCTTTGAATAGCTCACCACCGATTGGCATGATGATCAAAAACGTTACAGCACCCATGATCAAAAGCGTGACAACTGAGGTTAAGATCATGTCCAGATCGTCAGGCATATACTGACGCACTTTTTTCTCGACCTGAGCACCAATGATCGCTGCCATCAACACGCCAATAATGTTGCCACGAGGATCAATCGCAAAACCGAAGAACTCATTCATTCCTGAATAAATGCCTGACGTTGCATCGGGGTTGTAACCCAACACAAATAGGGAAGCGAGTATGGCGCCATTGACGCCTGAGCCACCGAAAGCTTGTTGAGCGTTGTAACCAATCAAAATACTTAAGAAAGCGAACAAGCCTTTGCCAAAGACCTTCATATAGGCAATCAAATCCAACATAAACTGGCTTGGCGTTTGGTCGAGCACGAAGATTTGTTCCAATAACGTGGCAAAACCAAGCAGCAAGCCCGCAGCGATAAAGCCGGGAATCAGCGGTGTAAAGATGGTGGCAAACTTGCTTAAAAAACGCTGAACCGCACTGGTTTGTTTGCTCTTCATCTGTTTTTTCTGCTCGGCCGCGACGGCAGAAAGATCTTGTTGCGGCATATCTGGTTCTTCACTGTCACCAGAGATTAAGCTGTCGATCAACTTATTCATCATATCGGCAGCTTGCTGAGCTTTACCGGGACCAAGAATGATCTGGAATTGCTCGTCGCTTTCTACCACACCCATTACGCCGGGAATTTGCTTGATAACTGACTGATCAGCCAAACCATTGTTGGCGAGCGATAAACGCAAACGCGTCATACAGTTACCACATTTGCTTACGTTGCTGCTGCCACCCACTGCGGACAGCAACTGCGATACTGTGTTTGAAGTTATTTTTGCCATAGGGTCTATCCTTCAGAACTCGGATTATTTAGTTATTATTTAGTGCTGCGCGAATAAAACCGTTGTGCGCGGCGAGGCGTGATTTGGCTTGTTCGGCATCCAAATCGGCCAAAATCATTAAGATGGCAGTTTTGCAGTGGCGATCGCAGGCATTTAATGCTCGCTCTGATTCTTCTTTTGATGCGCCAGTTGCTTCTACAACAATGTTGGTTTGGCGTTGGATGAGCTTGGCGTTGGTGGCCTCTACATCCACCATTAAGTTGCCAAATACCTTACCGCTACGAATCATTGCACCTGTCGTGAGCATGTTTAACACCAGTTTTTGTGCGGTGCCGGCTTTCATGCGAGAAGAGCCAGTAACGACCTCTGCGCCAACAATCGGCAGAATCGCGATGTCGGCCGCTTTTGCCATTGCACATTCCGGATTACAGGCGATAGATGCGGTCGTAGAACCGATGGATTTAGCGTACTCCAAACCACCTAGTACATAAGGTGTACGGCCACTCGCTGCAATGCCTACAACCACGTCATGTTTGGTGAGGTGAAGCGCTTTTAAGTCGTCTTGACCCATTTTCGCGTCGTCTTCTGCGTTTTCTACCGCTTTCAAAATCGCTTGGTGTCCACCAGCAATTAAGCCAATCACCATATCTGGATGCGTGCCGTAGGTAGGAGGACACTCGCTCGCATCAAGAATTCCTAAGCGGCCTGATGTGCCAGCTCCCATGTAAACCAAACGGCCACCATTGGCGAACGCTGCAGTAATTGCATCAACCGTCTTTGCAATTTGTGGTAGCACTGCTTTGACCGCGAGCGCGACTTTTTGATCCTCTTCATTAATGACTTGCAGCATCTCGATGGTCGAAAGCGTATCAATCTCTGCACTGGCTGGATTACGGCTTTCTGTCACCAATCGGCTTAAATCAATTTTCATGTTTTACACTCTTCGTAATGTTCAATCTGAGGGCGATTCTATGGAATAAAATATTCTGTTTTGGTGATAAAAATCACACTTGAGGTTATTCTTTGTGCAGGAGAAATTTGGAATAATGAGAGAAAACATACGTCCATTACATCCGGTATAAACTGGCTTGGTTAGAGTAATCATGGGGTTAAATCAAACTCCGATTATTTTTGTTCTGGAATAATTTATTTAAATTTTTTGAGGTTTTTGTTGTGTCAGTTGTCAATAAGATAGTCGCGAGGCGTACTCAGCTTTCGCAAAGTGGTCGTTTGGTCGGCGATTGGATTGTTGAAAACGCAGAAAAGGCGGCGCTGCTCACTAGCCAAGAACTTGCGGCGCAAGTAAAAGTGAGTCAATCGAGCATTGTGAAATTTACTCAGCGTATTGGCTTTAAAGGTTACAGCGAGTTTAAATTAGCTCTGAATGAAGAGATTGGCCGTAAGCATGCGATGCAGTCGACACCGCTGCACAGTGATATTTTGGCTGACGACCCCATTGCGGTTATTTCACAGAAACTGGTGAAAGCGAAAACCGACGCTATGTTTCAAACCACCAATACGCTGTCTTACGAAGCGTGTCACCAAGCGGTGAAATGGTTGAGTGAAGCGCGTCGAGTGCAAGTGGTCGGGATTGGGGGCTCAGCCCTGACCGCGAAGGATTTAAGCTTTAAACTGCTTAAACTCGGTATTACGGCGCTTTCTGAACAAGACAGCCACGTGCAGATTGCTGTTGCTCGTACCCTCTCTTCAGAAGATGTGCAGATTGCGATTTCGTATTCGGGCGAACGCAAAGAAATTCTCGTCGCGGCAGAAGCGGCAAAAGAGCAGGGCGCGAAGGTGATTGCGTTATCTGCTCCTGGGAGAAGTCGCTTGCGCGGTATTGCCGATATTACGTTTGATACGATTGCAAATGAAACGGAACATCGCAGCTCATCCATTGCTTCACGCACCGCGCAAAACGTGATCACCGATTTGCTGTTTATCATCTTGGTTCAGCAAAGAGACGACAGTGCCCGTCAGTTGATCAGCGATATCAGTACCGACATCAAGCAGATCCTCACATGATCGCTTAACCAACAGCGGACTAAAGATCCGGATTGTGCCTCAGCAAAGCAATAAAGGCGGACAGATGTTTTTCAATGGTGAGATCGGCAGAAATCGCAGGTAACTCTAACGTGATGCAAGGTAAATTACGTTCACTACACCAAGTGCCGAATGAGCCGGGTGTTTCGTAGTCGACATCGTCTACGATTGGCAGTTGGAACTGCTCGCCGAGCCATTTGGCAAGGTTGGAATGTTTTGGATCATCTACAAACGCAAGCGGTTCATGAAACGACACAACAAACTTTGGCTTGCGTAGTTCAATCAAGTTAATTAATGCGCTAACTTCTGGCTCTAGCTGGTTTTTAGTGCCAGTTTTCACTTTTACGTCTCGAACGGGTGTGTGAGAACTCCATCGATACACTGTGCCATGCTCAGTCCAATTTTGGGTTGGAAACGCGCGATTGAGGTCCACTTGGTTTGCATTTGCGCGTGTGCCTAGCTGGTTGCCGTCAGGATTCATTGACAGAATCACATCATGTCGTAAGTTTTCAGCAGGCAAGCTTCTTAGCGCGCAGGACAAACCTGCAATCGAGGCCGTCTCATCCCCGTGAGTGCCTGCTAAAATCAAACCTCGCGAAGCACTTTCGACTTGAGCCGGAAAATACAGTAATGGCGCACCAAGCACGGATTGACCGTATATTGTTGGCCGAATTAAAAATGCCGCTCTTTCCGTTCTTGGAATTAGACTCACCGTAATCTCCTGATTGATGAAGTAGTATCAATATCTAAGCTAATTAAACCTAGCTAAACCGAACCGTTTAAACTCGTCAACGGTTGAAATGTTAATTGTGGCACTTGCTTCACAAGACGCGTTAGGAGAACGAAAAACGATATGGATTTTAAAAAACATTCAACGGCGTTGCTGATTTCCTCTTTATTCACCCCTTTTCTTGCTACATCAGTTGCTGCGGAGACCTTACCTAAAGGCATTCAACTTGCCGCAGAACAGCATTTAGTACGTGCGAATGACGCAGAGGCGGCGACGCTTGACCCAGCGAAAGCCGAAGGTCTGCCAGAAATGCATGTGATTCGTGACTTATTTGAAGGGCTTGTGATTCAAGATCGTGACGGAAATATTATTCCCGGTGTGGCAGAATCATGGGAAACCAAGGACAACCAAACCTTTGTTTTTCACTTACGCAAAGACGCAAAATGGTCGAATGGCGAGCCTGTGACGGCGGATGATTTTGTCTATTCACTGCGCCGAGCGGTAGATCCGAAAACCGCTTCTCCAAATGTTTGGTATCTCAAACTCACCAAGATCAAAAACATCACCGATGTAGCAGAGGGCAAAAAGCCTTTGGACGAGCTCGGTATCAAGGCGGTAGATAAATACACCCTACGTTTTGAGTTGGACAGTCAAGTGCCGTACTTTGTTGCCATGACTGGGCACACGTCCATGATGCCAGTGCATCAAGCGACAGTGGAAAACCGCGACAAGCCGTGGAGCGATCCAGACCAATTTGTTGGCAATGGTTCATTCACATTGGATAAGTGGGTCGTGAATGAGCGCATTGAACTGGTTAAGAATCCAAGTTACTGGGACAGCGCAGATACGCATTTAAACAGAGTGACTTACATTCCGTTTGAAAACCAAAACGCGTCGATCAATCGTTATGCGGCAGGAGAGCTGGATATCACGTCAGATGTGCCGACTCATATGGCGCAGAAGCTTAAACAAGATTACAAGCAGGCTTACACGGTGGTGCCATTACTGTGCACGTATTACTACGCGTTCAATACCACTCGTCCGCCATTTGATGATGCGCGAGTGCGTCAAGCGGTGTCGTACTCCATCATGCGCGATGTGATTACAAATGGTGTCACGCAAGTGGGCAACCTTCCTGCTTATACTTTTGCGCATCAGTACACCGCAGGGTTTGATGCAACGCCGCCAGAATACAGTAACTGGAGTCAACAACAACGTGATGAGAAAGCGCGTGAACTGCTGAAAGAAGCGGGATACGGTGATGGCAAATCTTTGGATTTCAAATTGCTGTACAATACCAGTGAGGCAAATAAATCTATCGCCGTTGCGATAGCGTCGATGCTACAAAAAAATCTCGGTGCAAACGTGGAGTTAGAAAACCAAGAGTGGAAGTCATACTTAGTGGCGCGTAAACAAGGCAATTTCGATGTGATGCGTGCTTCCTGGTGCGGTGATTACAATGAAGCGTCTACTTTCCTGAGCTTACTTCGCTCAGGTTCTTCGGGTAACTTTGCACGTTACAGCAATGCAGCGTACGACAACGCGATGAACAGTGCATTGGCTGCAACCGATGAGAAAGCGCGCCAAGGATTTTACGACCAAGCTGAACGGTTGCTGGCGGCAGATATGCCCATTGCGCCAATCTATTATTACATGCAAGCGCGTTTGGTTCGTCCTACGGTTGGCGGTTTTGCCAAGAACAACGTAGAAGGTCGTATCTACTCGAAAGATCTCTACATCAAGAAGTAGCGCTCAAAACAAGCGATAAATATGAAGCCCCGAAGATGTGTCTTACGGGGCTTCTTTTTATTGTTAGCGAGCGGAGAGCTTGTCCACTAGCATTGCGACTCGTTTGCCAAGATACTCCGCCGTTGCAACATCAGAAGCATGCAACTGACCACCTTCACCACCTTGTGCAACAATACCACCTTGTACACCATAACGATTCAGGTTTTGCTCCCCAGAATTGCTGATCTTATCCAACCCGACCCACATCATGCCGTGTTGGTTAGCGAGCGTTTGTAGATATTGTAATGTGCAAGATTGGTCGCCATTCATTGCCCCACCACTGGTAAAGCCAGCCGCGATTTTGCTCGCCCATTTTTGGTAATACCAAGATTCACTGCTTGCATCTGCAAATGCTTTAAACTGCGCTGCTACACCGCCCATATAGGTCGGTGAGCCAAAGATAATCGCATCACACTCAGCAAGTTCATCCATTAGTTTAGGGTTCACAAAACGTCCCTCAATAATCTCACTGCCTTCAATTCGGTGAGAGAGGATTTCACAGTCATCTTGCTGCTTAATGCCTTGTTGTTCAACGCCTGCGGCAATCGCGCGAGCAAGCTGACCAGTAACGTCGGTTTTAGAGAAATAAATAATCGCAATTTTGGACACAATGGTTCCTTTTTCATTGTTGATTTTGAATCGTGCGACTAAGGCTAAAACCTCAAGCTAAGTTGAGGTCAAGAAGAGATTTGAGATAGATAAAGTACGAATTGGTATCTAAAGAGCTTTCTTATAGGGTAAGCCGACGGCATAACTACAGTGAATGCAACGACGATGAATATCGTGTATAAAAGCGTTAAAGGAAGATCTTAAAAATGTAGAAAACTCTCTTGGAAACAATGATAAAGGTACCGATACTAGTGATGATTAATAGGCGGAAAAATAGATTAAAATATGTAAACTCAGACCTGATCCAAGGCGGGAAAAGTACATTTCATCGTTTCTTAAGGCGAGGGATTATTATCATTATGGTAGGAGGCCTTTCTACAGCCTCTTCCACGGTATTTGCACACTTTATAGCGGGGGTGTTTGATGTGGATATGAATGTTCATCCAGAGAGCTTAGAAGAAAAAGTGCATGCACTACTTTTTGTTTCGGTCAGTCTTGTTTTTTACCTCTTTTCTGCCCTTATCTCGCTAAATATTAGTGGGTGGCTCATAATGAAGCTAAAAATATAAGCTTAACTAAAATCATGTCCTTGTATTTTAAGGAAGATGGAACTAGTGACGATTTTTTCTTTGCTTGCACCATCTCTATTTTTTGTATTTATTTAAGGTTCGTAAAGAAGAAGCTTACTTTGGTTAAAGTGGCGCTTTTGGTTTCGGCGATGTGTCATGTGTTTATCATGAAAGAATACAGCGGTGACCTTTCAGTTTATACGTTTTGTCTCTTCACTGTTGTTCTCCATTAACTTTGGGTTATTTGTGACTACCAAGTGATATTAAAAAGCCGATGTATCTACATCGGCTTTTTAGTGGGTTATTTCTTTCTGCGAGTATAAATCCGAGATTTTGCTTTACTTGGCTCTGGCTTGTTTTTCGCCAGCTTTAGTACCGCTTTTTGCAAAATCTGGTTGTTTGGGTAAGTGATCAAGTTACCGTTATCGTGCTTAATTAACACGTGAAACATACTGATTTCTTGAATCTCGCCGCTGATGTCTTCGTCTTTGTCTACGACTTTAATGCGATCGCCCACTCGGTATGGGAAGACAAAAAAGATCAAAAAGCTGGCAGTGATGTTGCTCAGAATTGACCATTGCGCAATAAACGCCACACCCAATACGGCGAAAATGGACGATAGGAACAATGACACATCGCCATAGCCAATCCCGGTGATAATGGCAAAAACAGAAGCGGTTAAAAATAAAAGCACGACGTTAAAACAACGCTGAATAAAACTCAGGCGGGCCTTTTTTACACCTTTTGAGGTCGCTAAGTTTAAAATGGCTCGATTGACGATTCTCTTCAGAATGCGATAAGCAATCAGGACAATAATGCCCATTAAGACTTTGTACCCGAGAGAGCCAGCGGTGAAATACTGGCTCACTTGATCTAGATGGATCCAATCATTCATTTCTTCAACTCGACGATATTAAGAAAACCGCTGTTATAGCTGATTTTCTGATGTAAGTAATCACAAATTTTTTCTCTCCATTTTCGTCTCTCTACTTAGGAATTTAGCCCTAGAGCCTACGGAGAGTTGTAGAGTTTTATCAATAGTGTGCAGAGCTTTACTTCTGTTTGCGCTCCCCGCATATATTCAACCAAAGTTGATGCGGTTTTAAAGTGTTTAATGTTTGAGCTGTATCTCATATCCGGTATTGTATGAGGCTAGGATCGTATAAACGTGCTGAATATGATTTTTGTCCTGATAACCTAAGACGTGTTGAGTGAAATGGCTTGCTAGGATATCTATCAAATGGAAGAAGATGAAAAGGCGATTATGATGTTGGTCGTGATTGTGGGGCTAGTGCTCGTTTGGATAGCCCTTGAAGAGCTTAACTATCTTGGATTCTCAATAAAATAAGCCCCGTTAAACATGAGTCAAACGGGGCCTTTCTCTTTTCTAAATGCTAATTTCGGTTAGCTAACCGCACGTACTTTGCCTTGCTTTAGGTCATTCAGCACTTGCGCTTTAGGACCATCAGCAATGATGCTGCCTTTCTCCATCACAATTACTCGATCAACGATGTCGAGCATCGACGTTTTATGCGTAATCAGTATCAATGTTTCGCTCGGTTTGAGCTGAGATAGCTGGTGCTTAATATGCATTTCAGAGCGGTTATCCATCGCGCTGGTCGGTTCATCCATGAGTAGGACGGGAGGACGGCCCAAAAATGCACGAGCGATCGTGACTGATTGACGTTGACCACCAGAAAGCATCGCACCACCTTCACCAACTTGACGTTCTAAACCAGCTGGATCCGATTGTGTAAATGCGGTCACGCCTGCACGGTTTGCTGCATCAAGCACGTCTCGGTCATCCGTTAGTGGACGACCCAAGGTAATATTGTCGCGAATCGAACCGAAGAATAGATTCGAATCTTGAGGCACACAGCCGATGTTACGTCGAACATCAACGTGGTGAAGCTGTGCGATATCAGTATCATCTATACGTACGTGTCCCTCTGTTGGCTTATACAAGCCCATGATCAAGCGCTCTAACGTTGTCTTACCCGAACCAATCCGACCGATTATCGCGACTTTTTCACCAGGATTTATCGTGAGAGAAATGTTACGTATAGACGCGACAGGAGAGTCTGGGTAATGAAACGTTACGCGATCAATTTCAATCTTACCTTGGATGATTGGGCGATGGATGTAGCGTTTCCCTTCTTCTTGCTCATCCGGCATTTCCATGACTTGATTGATAATCGTCATAGAAGACTTCGCCTGGTTGTAGCGCGTTGAGAGCAAAGACAACTGAACCAAAGGCCCTATGGCGCGACCACTCAACATGGTTGCGGCAATTAAGCCACCCATGGTGAGTTCGCCTTCTGCAATCAGATAAACACCGAGAATGATCATCCCAACGTTACTACTTTGCTGTACGAAGCCAGCCGCGTTCTGGATGCTGTCGGTAATGCGGCGGCTTTTGATGTTCCAGTTCGCCATGTGCGCCACCGCTTCTTCCCAACGGTATTGGAATTGGCTTTGCGCGCTGAGCATTTTTACGGTTTCTAGCCCCGCTAGACTCTCAATTAAGTTGGCGTATTTTTGCGATGCTAAGCGTGACCCCTCCTCTATAGAGCGACGTAGCGGTCCTTGAATCAGTAGTGAATGAACAATCAAAATGACCACGCCGACCATTGGAACATACACAAGATCGCCAGCCATTAGCCATATAATCACCAAGAACAGAATGGCAAAAGGCAGGTCAATTAGGGCACTGACGGTTGCAGACGTGAAGAATTCTCGAATAGATTCAAACTCTTGAAGATGGCGAGCGAATGCGCCGACTGAAGGCGGCTTGGACTCCATTCGGATGCCCATCACTTTGCTGAACAGCTTGGAGGAAATCAGAATGTCAGACTTCTTTCCTGCGACATCAATAAAGTAGTTTCTCAACGATTTGAGTATGAAATCGAATAGAAAGACAACAAAGATGCCGCTTGCCAATACCCATAAGGTTTCAAACGCGAGATTCGGTACCACTTTGTCGTACACCAAACGAGTGAACAGCGGGGCGGCAACGGCAAAGAGGTTGATGAGAAGTGAGGCGATTAAAACATCGCGGTAGATACGTTTTGACTGCCACAAGGTTGACCAAAACCAGTGACCTTCGTTGGTTTTGAGCACTTCGGGAGAGCGCTCATCGAAACGGAATTGCTTTTTAACTAAAAAGTAGCGACCAGTGTACTGCTCAAGTAGGTCTTCTAATGGAATGGAGATTGGCACCATTCCACTTTCTAAGGTGGTGACTTCGGCTTCGCGTGTCTCCGCGTTAATGCTGTTGAGAACGCATGAGTCACCGCCTTTAAGAACTAAGATTGCCGGCAGAATCAGGCTGGAGATGTTCTCCAGCTCTGCACGGTTTTCCTTGGCAACCAATCCGGCCCTTTCCGCTGCTCTTGGTAGTAAAAATGGAGTTAGCTTGCCGTCTGAAAGCGGAAGGCCATTGACCAGCGCTTCTGGCGAGTTAGCTAACCCATAGTAACGGCTAACGTAGATGAGCGAATTCAGTAAAGGGTCTTTCATCTGTGGTAAACCTTTTTATTCCTTGTCGACGATGAATCCTTGGAATACCTCAACAAAATGCTCGGTGAGGAAGTCCAACTGGATTTGAGTTTCAATACGCGACGCGATAGTCGTAATGCCTAGGTTATGGGCAGTACGAGAAATCGACGTTAGCGTGAATTTCTGTTTTTCGTCGTGTAAGTTGTGTGTGAATAGGTAATCGAGCTTCACATAGTTCGGGCGGAACTCTTGGATGTACTCCAATGATTGGAAGTTACGTCCATAGTTATCTACGCCAAACTCAGCCCCGGATTGGCGAATGGCATTACATAACAGCGCCGTGTGGTGAGGCTGATCAATAAAACACTCCTCTGGAATTTCAAAGTGTAGCTTAGAGGCCACTTTTGCGTGTTTTTCCAACATGCTGGTGGTCCAGCGAATGAACGATGGCTGAGACAAGCTACTTTGCGCAATATTGATCGCGACAGGATCGGTTAGCTCGCCACTTTCTAGCATCTTAATCATCGACTCAATAACGTATTGGTCGAAAATATTGGTGGCGTCTAGCTGCTCTAGTGCGAATAAATATTGGTTGGCACGGAACGTTTCGCCCTCTTTTTCGATGCTTGAGAACACTTCGTTATGGAACACTTTACCCCAAGTGTTCTTCGCTGCTTGGAAGCGGAATTTAACCCAATCGCTATGAATCGCTTCTTCAACCAGCGCTTTCCACTGCTGTTTACCCATTAAGTTAGAAGGTGTGTCACTGCCGATAAAGCCGTAAGCTTTGTCTGGTTGAGCTTTGGCTTTCGAGAGCGCATTATCCACCATAGATAAGATTTCAGAGCGCGTTTTTTGGTCTTTACTATGCGCAACACCTAAGGCTGCTTTTGGTTTGGCTAGACCTGTTGGATCAGTGTTCAACCCGTTAACGCAGTTCACGATGCTGTCCGCCAAAATGCGTAGTTCGCTTTCATCCATGTGTGGGAAAAGCAGACCAAATTCATCACTAGATAGGCGTGCAATGGTAGCTCCCGGCACATCAATGGTGTTTTTCAGACGTTGAGACAGCTCTTTTACGTGGGCATCGGCGCGTTGGTAGTCTTTTGTCTCGTAAATGTCACCAATGTATTCTGCATGGAGTAGCGCGATACCCCCTTGCGTTTGCTCTGCCAACCATTGGTCGATTTGGTTGATGTAGAACGAGCGATTACCCAGTTTGGAGATAGGATCGAGGTAAGCTTGAGCACGCAGTCGTTGTGCCTCTTTCGCTTGCTCTTTGAATGACAGCTCAATTTGAGCAGACATCATGTTAATGCCATCTACCACCGCGATCAGATCTTTAGTTCTTGGACGAGCAAGTGGTTCACCAAATTGGTTATTAGCGATTTCATGCATTTTTTTCACGATGGCCGCTAATGGTTTTAGTGAGCGACGGAGGATGTACGAAATCGCAATTAAACCAGCCAGGAAAATGACACTGAATGCAGATAACAAACCAATAAAGCCTTGCCAGAGCTGCTCGTAAGCTGCTCCTGGGTGGCTAATGATTTCCACTTCAGCAAGTTGCATCCAACCACTGGTTACTACGCGCTTATCGTGAATGGCTTTGAATAGATTCATGTCGATAAACCATTGTGGCACCGTACTTGGTTTTACCGGGTAAGTGCGCACGATTTGGTAGTCAGAATCTAAAGCGGTAAGGCGAACAACCGAATAGGTGCTGCCGTCAAACAGAGCATTAATCACGGATTCTACCGCGACTTTATCTTTGTCTTTAAGGTAAGGAGCCAATGCCAAACCTACGGTGTTAATGGTGTTGTTGACCTCTGAACGTTGCTGTTGTTCCAAGCTGTCTCGAGTCGTGTTGAATTGGATTACGAATACTGATGCCAACAAGAGTATAAAGACCGTAACCATTCCCACTACAAGCTTCTTATATAGGGTCATGTTTCTCACTCGTCATAGTTAATTTTAGGTTTATTTAACTGCAACTTACGTTCGCGCGAGCGTAAGTCATTCCAAAGGCTCAACCGTGATGCTTTCCCTGCCAGCTCTCCAGTGCTAGCAGAAGACTTCATCAACCACAGGTTTGTACCATTAAAACTGTATATCGGTAGCAAGTCGCTACGTTTAGAGGCTCGGACAATATCAGGGTTGATATTGTCGAGAATGAGCGGCTCAGAGCTTGGGGTTGGGTAGTAAGCTAATACCATGTGAAACTGATTCAGTTCGATGGCTTTTACGTAGATCAAACGCATCTTAGAATCTGGTATTCCTAGCTCGAGTAACGAGAAGTACTTGGCGATGGTGAAATCCTCACAATCCCCTGCATTACTCCCTAAAAATTCGAGTGGCGTAGCCCAATAATCTGTCTTTCCCCACAGTTTTATGTCGTCAACAAAATACAGCTGGTTAAAAAAGTCGTTGACGCCAGCGAGCTGTTCATGTGTCTCTAATTGTTTAAATAAGTCGAGGTTTTTTCGCCATGTATTTACGCGCAATCCCGCACGTTCGCCGTACACCGCTGTGACCGTATTGACCCATTGTTGTTCTTTACTGCTTAACGCACCAATTTGGAACGAAAAACAACTTAAACTGATTAATAATGTAACTTTACGCTTCAAATTGGATCGCATATTCGACTCATATCACAAGTATACTCTTCTAAAGGGTTCGTCAGTGAGAAACAAGTGCTTTTTATTTAATCACTTATCGCTCAATACTCGCCGTTGTGAGTACCTTGGTGTGATTTACTCCTTCAAGGCGTTCGTTTTGGCACTTAAAATCGGTTTAAGTAGATATTCCAAAACGGTTCGCTTCCCTGTGATGATATCGACCGATGCCGTCATTCCTGGAATGATTGGTAAATCTGCATCTTGACCAAAATTCGTTTTATCGGTGCGGACACGAACGATGTAAAAGCTATTTCCTTCTTCATCTTGGGTTGTATCTGCGCTGATGTGTTCCAATTCACCCTCTAAGCCGCCGTACTTAGTGAAGTCGTAAGCCGTAAACTTCACGATGGCGTGTAGGTCTGGGCGCAAAAATGCAATGTCTTTTGGCGCAATTTTCGCTTCTACTAATAACGTATCTTCAGTTGGTACAATTTCGACGATATCCATGCCTGGCTGGATAACACCCCCAACGGTGTTGATGTTCAGCGTTTTGATTTTGCCTGTGACTGGCGAGTTCACAACGGTTCGATTGACTCTATCTTCTAAACCCACTGCTGATTCAACCAAAGCAGATAACTGGTCTTGGGCGCTGTTGAGTTTCTCTTGCTGTTCAGAGCGGAATTTGAGCGCAACATCGATGCGATTAAGCATGGATTCTCGAATCGCTGACTTTAATACCGGGATTTTGAGCTCACTGGAAGTCATTTCGCGGCGGGTGTCGTTGACTTGGCGTTGTAACTTGAGTAATTCAATACGAGGCACAACACCTTCATCAGCCAACGGTTTGGTGATGTCTAATTCTTTCTTCGCATATTGATAGCTTTGACGTAAGTTCCTTACTCGCGCTTCAATCTCTACTAAGTCCTGCTGCTTTTGCTGAACTTGTTGGTCAATCACCGAAAGTTGGTTGCGTAAATTGTCTAAATCTTCGCGGTATTCAGCTTTCTGGCGCTGAGTGAGTTTCGGTTGAGTTTCTTCTAAAGTTGGTGGAAAGGTCAGTTTGCCATAATCGAGTACTACGCTTTGGCGCCAGTTTTCCGTTTCAAAATCACGATTCACGGCAACACTGTTGATTGAAGCTGAGAGTTGCAGCACAGACGCAGTTAGGTTGGCAACTTGTTGTTCACGCTCACGAAAATCAGAGCGAAAGCGAGTGTCATCGATAAGAAGCAACTGCTGACCTTTTTCAACCAACTGACCTTCTTTGACTAAAATTTCTTTGACTAAGCCACCTTCTAAGTTTTGGACAACTTGAATCTGTGAAGAAGGAATGACTTTTCCCTGACCAACAGTGACTTGGTCGATTTCAGCCCAAGATGCCCAGCCTATTGCAGCAATAAAAAACAACACCATCACCCAGAGCATCAAACGTGCGCTGTTGGGGGTGTTGAGGAGCAATGCTGCAGTTTTGTCGTCAACAAAATCCAACTCTTCATTGTTGAGTTTGTTGTAGTTATCTCGGCTCATCACAGTCCCTGCTTATATAAATGCTGATTATCTTTTTGATCTTATTATTATTAACCGATCATGTCAGTATGCTCGGCGAATAAAAATATGAGACGAAGACCATTCTCTCTCCGAATGAGCGTTTTCAATGCTTCTCTAGCAAAAGAAAAGTGGAGATACCGTCAGAGTATGGCTATTGCGCCTTGAACTTGGTTTTATCCAACTGATGTTTTTTTAGTTTGTCGTACAAGGTTTTGCGTGATACCTGTAATTCTAGTTGAACCTCTTTGAGTCTGCCTCGGTGTCTTTGTAGTGCATCGAATAATAAGCAATATTCAAAGTATTCTGTGCGCTGAGTCATACTCTGAATTTCGATACTTTTTTCACTGTTCCAATCTTCCATTCGGAAGGTATCTGGCTTGAGCGCGCGAAGTTCTGCAAATTGGCGTAGCTGCTTAATATTTTCTGGCCATTCTAAATCGGTCAGATGTTTGACTTCTTCTAAGCTGATGTGTGGCGGTTGAAGCTGGTAACGACTCGCAGCGTGGCGTACAAAGTGCTTATATAAAGGCCCTATATCTTCCTTTCTTTCATCGAGTGTCGGCAAGTGAATTAGAGTAGCCAGGGCTTTGATAGACGGATCAACTTGGGTTGTCGCACCAAAAACACGCTCAAGTTTCGGGTGGTTAAACAAGCATTGCCATTGTTCATATGAGACATGCTCAGCACTATGTAAGTACAAGCTGCAATGGCTTTTTCCTTCAATCAAGCGATGTATGGCTTTATCGAGGGCTTCTAATGAAAGCTCATATAGATCCTCACCAGAAGCGGCGATTAACTCGTTGTCTGGCGTTGCATGTATGTCGTGGGCAAATTGTGCGGCGAGCCGGCGACCTGTGCCATCTTGACCAACAAAAATGATCGGCTGGTTCGTTGGTGCGCTGATCAAAGCGCGACGAATGCTCACCATGGCTTTACTGTGACCAATCATTTTCGGACCAACATGAGTTTGCATGTCGAGCTCTTTTTTAAGCCAGATGTTTTCCTGCAATAGATTCAACTTATCACCAGCGTTATTGAGCGACTTCATAAGTTGTTCCGTTGCAAAAGGCTTTTCGAGAAAGTCGTACGCGCCGCTTTTCATCGCATCTACCGCGGTTTTCACATCTCCATGTCCGGTAAGTACGATAAATTGAAAGTGATCGTTTTTACTTCGCAACGTTCGCATGAACTCCAATCCATCCATCACGGGCATATGGATATCGGTGATGATGATCGCTGGCGTATTTGGGTCGATAACGCGTAAGGCTTCCACGGCGTTTGGTAAGCAGGTGACGTCTATCCCTTCAATAAGCAGTGCTTGAGCGACGGCATCACGAATATGTGGTTCATCATCAACAAAGAAAACGGGATTATTCATGGTTGTTTTCCACTTCTGGGTTGCGTTGGTTTTGGATAGCGATTGGCAGCGTTACGATAAAGGTCATGCCTCCTGCTTGTTGTTCCGTGTTCTGATGTTTATAAGCACTGAGTGAACCATGATAGCTTTCTAAAATGCGTTTGGAGATGGTCAAACCTAATCCTAAGCCCTCTGGCTTAGTCGTAAAAAATGGGTCAAAGACTTTTGCTAGGGCTTCGTCCGACATGCCGGGCCCGTTGTCGGAAACAAGAATGTCACAGCTGTCATCATGACACTGAACGGCAATAGATATTTGCGGATCAATGCAGTAGTTTTCCATCGCTTGTGCAGCGTTGTGGAAGAGATTGATCAGAACTTGCTCTAACTCAACGCTGTGAATTGCTAGCTTCACATTATAATCGATGGCTGGGACTTTTAATGTCACCCCTTGTTTAATGAGTTTGTTGCTCAAAATGCTGGTGGCAGTATGTACTGCGTCGTGCAGTACCGCGATTTCATTGTGTGAATCGTGCGTGGCTTTCCGAGTGAAGACTTTTAAGCGTGCGATCACTTCCGAAATGGTGTCATTGAGTGTTAGCATTTTGCCCAAGTTGTCGGCGACCATTGGGTATTTTTCCATTGCCAACAAACGCTGCGAGTTTTCGGTATAGGTTCTTAGTGCGGAAAGTGGCTGATTTATCTCATGATTAATACTGGCAGACAGCTCACCCAATAATGCTAATTTCGCGGCTTGGGTCAACTCTTGTTGCGTTTGTTTGAGCTCTTGCTGGCTTTGCTCATATTGGCGGATGGTCTGTTGTAGCTTTTGGTTGGCTTCACTCAGCACTAGTGTCCGTTGCACCACTTTTTCTTCTAGGCTCACATTAAGGTCGGCTAGGCGTGCCTTGTTCACGAGTGTTTGGAACCACGCCAACGCAATCAGCGCAATGAGCGCATATAGAATCAGGAAGACGATATCAGCCTGTAAAACGGCGGCAAGGACGGTGTTGTGGTTTATCAAGGCAACGACGCGAAATCCTTTATCCAATAAATGTGTCGCGTATGCGAGGTAATTGGGTGAGAGGAGCAATTGATTATCAGCAAACTCGCTGACGCCACTTTGCGCGGTAAGCTCACCAAAATACTCTGGTAAGGTATCGCCATACTGACGCGTTTCGGTAAGCTCGTTTATCGCACTCGGTGACAGCGGGAAAAGTGCACGATAGCGCCAGTTAGGCAAATTGCTCATAAACACGACATTGTGTTTATCCGTGATGAGTACGTCCGTCGTGGTTTGCGAAAGACGCTGTTCCAACTGCTCCAAATTCACTTTTACCGTGATCACGCCAACGACCTCATCATTTACCCAAAGCGGAGATGAGAAGAAGTACCCACGTTTATTTGAACGAACGCCTAACCCGACATATTGAGCAGGTTCACCGCGTCGCGCATTTTTAAAATAGGGACGATAGCTAAAGCTGGAACCAACAAACGTATCTTCTTGCTGAAAGTTACTTGAGGCAATGACCAACCCTGTGCGGTCATGAACGTAAATCGTATCGGCCAAACTTTGTTTCAACCAATCTGCTAACAATAGGTTGAGCTCGTGAGAGGGCGCTCCGCGTTCTACTGCTTTGAGTAATCTCGGATCGTGACTTAATAGGTTTGGTATCTGTTCAAACTTTGCCAGCTCGTAGTCGACTTCTTGCGACACTTGCGCTGCTTGTCTCTCTAGCTTTTGTTGCCACTGATCATGTTGGTATTGAGTTGCGTAATGATGAGTAAGCGCAAGCCCTGAAATGCCAACGGCACACAGTAGCAATAGAAAATGGCGTAGGGCTTTAGGGTTGAGTAAGTTCACGATCAGCTCACTGGTTTTTTGTGTCATGGTATCAAATGACACACTGTGATGCTGTGAGCGGCAACGATAACAAGCACAATGATGTCCTTGTATTTCCTCAGTATCGGGAGCACAATCGACAAAAACGAGTGAAGGAGTAAAGATGGAACTTGCTGATATTCGTCGTGAGTACACCAAAGGTGGGCTACGTCGTAAAGATTTGAAAGCTGATCCTATTGATCAATTTAATCTGTGGCTAGAGCAAGCAGTTGAAGCGGGTTTAACGGATCCGACTGCGATGACAGTTGCAACGGTTGATGAAAATGGCATGCCGTTTCAACGCATTGTTCTATTGAAAAACGTCGACAAAAATGGCTTTGTATTTTACACCAACCTAGGCAGTCGCAAGGCCCAGCAGCTTGAGCATAACAGCAATATTAGTTTGCACTTCCCTTGGCATCCGTTAGAGCGCCAGGTTCATATTACAGGTGTGGCGGAAAAGCTCACCGCCGTAGAAAATATGAAATACTTTACTTCTCGTCCAAAAGAGAGCCAATTAGCCGCAATCGCGAGCAAGCAAAGTAGCCGTATTTCTGCTCGAGGTGTACTAGAAGGTAAGTTTTTAGAGCTAAAACAGAAATTTGCGAAGGGTGAAATACCGGTTCCAACCTTCTGGGGTGGCTTTCGCGTAAAACCACAGAGCATCGAGTTTTGGCAGGGTGGTGAACATCGTCTTCATGACCGCTTTCTTTTCTCCCAACATGACGGAAGTTGGGACATTGACCGTCTAGCGCCATAAACTCTCGTGCCTCATGAATAAACAAACACCGCCCACTTGGGCGGTGTTTTTTTAGGTAGAAAGTGGCGCGAATTATCGCTCTCCATTCAACACTACCGATAATTGATGCTTAAGCAGCGTTTTGGGTACAACAGATCCGTAGCCAGCTTCCATTGCTTTATCTATTAGTTCGTTCTTGCTGTTCGCTGCAAACTTATTACGTAAGCGTGCGACGTGGCCTTCAACGGTTTTTGTTGATATGCCCATGACCTGAGAGATGAATTGTGGCTTCTTGCCGTAGAGCAGGAGGAAAAGCGTTTCTTGCTCGCGACATGTGAGCTTCTCTGGTTTTGGTTGTAAATCAGAGAAACGGAAGATGGATTGCTGATTAGGGTTGGTGCTGATTGCACGACAAACCCAATACCCCACTTCAATCACGGCGGTGTCGGTGAGTTCTCTTCCGTAGAAAATGGTCCCTACGATGTTACCATTGTCATTTCGCCACGGTGTTTTAGTAAAGATATGCGCTCGCCAGCGGCCATCTGGATAAGGATGGATATCAAGAATTTTGAGTGACTCACCAGTTTCGATGACGTGTTTATCTTGGCGTTGAAATTCTTGTGCACATTCAGTGGTTGGGCTTGCCATCTCAAAATCAGTTTTACCGACGCACTCCTCGGGCGACGTGTGTCCCAACAGTTCTGCGTATTCCTGATTTACGTAGCGGAATACCGAATCTTTATCTTTGCATCCCCAACAACCTGGTAGCTGTTTAAGGAGGGATTGTTCTATGGTATCGACTGAAATATTCACAAAAGGACTCACTACATACTGCTTTTACCAATACAGAGACGTCCGTGTTGCGTCGTTAATATTGACATTGCCAAGTAGGCAGTCACGTTGCTAGAACACGTTCGTTGATTGGCGCTCAATCCAATTAAGTTCATGGTGTTCGATATTTTCGTCACACAGTGATAAACAACAACGAAATTGAACGAAGAATTTAATTGGGAAAATGGTCTGTTTCATTACAGATATGTGCGCTCACGGATGTCCGCCTGATGTTCGGCTTACAACTCGTATCGTCCTTGATCATGCTTCCTACAACTCAGTTGTAATTTAGTTGGCGTTCATATCACTCATCGAGAGAGAGAACGGCGCCTAAGTCATATGAGAGGGACAGTGAGACGAAAGCTATAATATCAGCTTATGCCATTGTTTTCATTGTTGAGAAGCGAAAAAAAAGCCAGCCTGAAGACGGGCTGGCAACACAAGATATAATCTTGTCGACGTGTAGAAGAGGTTCTAAATTACCTAGCGAGGGTCTGCTAAGTAAGTTAGAGGTATCAATGAGATACCGAGAGCTTTAGATCGTATGCATCTTAAAGCTCGAGGACTAATGTATTGAATCAGAAGCATATTAGTAAGGGGGGAAATCCCTCTATGTTGATTTCAAGAGGTGGCTTTGATCTGTTTATGAGGCGATTTATCTATTTTGAACAGCAGTGTTCTACCAAATAACGGATTGTTCGGTAACAAAGATCTTTATATTTATTGGTTATGTATACGTAAGGTGCTTCTATCTATCCGTTTTTGTTAATAAAATTGGTTGCTCATTGACCGTAAGTTAACCTCGCATGATCATCGTTCCGGAACTATGATCATGTAAACGAACTTGATCATGCTGTTTTGATCTTGTGCGATTGAGTTGGGGAAAAGTTGCAACCCAACAAGGAAGGTATATGATGCCAAGACGTAAGCTGACCGTGTAAAGACGACTGTTTAAAATGAGTGATTCAGATAACCCCAAAGCCCTGCCATATCAAGAGATTATGCTGCCTAAGCCAGCAGAACTGATCACACTTCCGTCTTATATGGATTGCCATGATCATTCTTACACTCAGATCGTGATTGGTTTAAAAGGACAAGCCGAATTTGAAGTGCGTGGACGAGGTAATCTTGTCGGTCCTGGCCAAGGTTGTGTGGTAACCGCATGCTCTGATCATGCTTTCGGTGGCGTTATTAATCAATCGGATATTTTGGTGTTGAATATGCCAAAACCGAAAAATGATGATCCTGAAATGCTGCAGAAAATCAATAATCTGGAGAGAGACCATGTCTACTTTCAGTTAGACGGTCAAATTCAGAAGCTGATACAGATGTTGGTTCAGGAAATGCGAAACCATCCGGACGACCTGCTGTTAAGTCGCGCGTGCAACGACACCGTGATTGCATTAATGCAGCGCCATATCTCGGCATTTGAGACTAGCCGAAAAGAGTCACGCTTTGATTTGGAGGCGATTGATCGCTACATCGAGCAGCACCTTAGCCATAAAATCAGTGTGGCTCAGTTAGCGGGACGAGTGTTTCTTGGGGAAAGTCAGTTCCATTGCTTGTTTAAGGAGCAGATGGGGATTACACCTCATCAATATGTTCTCGGAAAGCGTATCGATATGGCTCGTGAATTAATCGAGCAAGGCCACCTTTCTTTAGGGCAAATTGCCGAATTCACTGGTTTCTCAAGCCAGAGTACGTTTACTCATACTTTTACTCGCTTGCAGGGAATATCGCCATCCCGCTATAAAAAACAAGTTGGATAACAACGCGTATTTTTAGGTCAAATTATCAGCAATCAGAACAAAGCCATGCAATATGCATGGTTTTTTTGTGTTTTATTCACGTGACCTATCTCTCGTTTTGTTAAATTCTCTGTCCTTTGGTGTGACTGATATGCCACTTGATCCTACATTTTCTCTTAGAACGAACGCTTCACAAAAATCTTATTGATATTCTTGATATTTTGTTGTGATTGCAATGAAAAAATTAAAATTTACAACACAAAATATTACCTATTTGAATGTGACTATGTGGATGTTTTGTTATAAAAGCGAGTTTTTGGCAAAAATGTCGTAGTTTTTGACAAGTATTCTTATCGGCCTCAAAATACACTGCCAGCCATTGATAATCCTCGAAGCGGTTTTCGAGGAGTGAGATTGAGGAACACACATGTTTACAACTACGAACGTGTTGACACCGGAATTTATCGGGCAGCCGCTTGATAAGTTGTGGTCACTGATCTCGCCATTGTATATGGTGGACGAGTCTCAATGGCTAGAGCAACTATTGCCACTAGCGACGCCGACAGAGGATGAAAAATCGGCGATCACTACCCAAACGACCCAACTTATCGAAGCCATTCGTGCCGATAAGAAGTCAATCCAGATGATTGATGCCCTATTGTTGGAATACAGCTTAGATACTCAAGAAGGTATCTTGCTGATGTGTCTTGCAGAAGCATTAATGCGCATCCCAGATGCCGCGACAGCAGATTCTTTGATTAAAGATAAGTTGAGCGTCGCAGACTGGAAATCTCACCTGAAAAACTCTGACTCTGTGTTTGTTAACGCATCAACATGGGGCCTCATGCTAACAGGTAAAGTGGTTGGTCTTGGTGAGCAAGGCACCCAGAGCCCAGGTCAGGCTGTAAACCGTCTGGTAAATAAATTCTCTGAGCCTGTGATTCGTAAAGCCATGTATCAGGCAATGAAGATCATGGGTCACCAGTTTGTTCGTGGTCGTACGATCGAAGAAGCGCAAAAGAACGGTCGCCCAATGCGCGACAAAGGTTTCACCTACTCATTCGATATGTTAGGTGAGGCGGCGTTAACCACAGCGGACGCGAACAAGTACTTCAAAGATTACCTAATGGCGATCGAAGCGGTAGGTCGAGAGACTTACGGCAATGACACCAGTCCTGCGCCTTCGATTTCCATCAAGCTTTCTGCATTACACCCGCGCTACGAAGTCGCAAATGAAGAACGTGTAATGACAGAGTTGTATGACTCACTAATGCAGCTATTGAAACGTGCAATCGAAGTCGACGTTGCAATCACAATCGATGCAGAAGAAGCGGATCGCCTTGAGCTTTCTCTGAAGCTATTTGAGAAAGTGTACCGTAGCGATCTTGTGAAAGGTTGGGGCAAGTTTGGTTTGGTTATTCAAGCCTACTCAAAACGTGCTCTACCAGTCTTGGTGTGGCTAAACGCACTCGCAAAAGAGCAGGGTGACCTTATTCCGCTGCGTTTGGTTAAAGGCGCGTACTGGGACAGCGAAATCAAGTGGTCTCAACAAGCGGGTTACGCTAATTACCCGGTATACACTCGCAAAGAAGCGACGGACGTTGCGTACCTAGCTTGTGCTCGTTTCCTACTTAGCGAAGGTGTTCGCGGTAATATCTACCCGCAATTTGCAAGCCACAATGCCCACACGGTGACGGCAATCGCCGTTATGGCTGAGCACAAAGAGTACGAGTTCCAGCGTCTACATGGTATGGGTGATTCACTGTATAACCATGTTATGGAAATGTATGGTCAGCCAGTACGTATTTACGCTCCTGTCGGTAGCCATGCTGATCTTCTTCCGTACTTGGTTCGTCGTCTGCTGGAAAATGGCGCAAACAGCTCGTTTGTACACCGTCTGGTTGATGCGCGTTGTCCGATTTACGAGTTGACTCATCACCCTGTTGATGTGTTGACGGGTTTTGACACGCTACACAACGACAAGATCCCATTACCTGCCGACATCTTCCCTGAGCGTAAGAACTCATACGGCGTCAACATTGATATCGACAGTGAGGCGAAGCCATTTGAAGCGCAAGTAGAAAGCTTCATGGACAATCAGTGGGTTGCAGGCCCGATGATCAATGGTGAGCGTTTTGCCGAAAGCATGATCAAGGAAAATGCGGCTGAGATCATCACCGCACCGTACGATCGCCGAATTGAAGTCGGCAAGGTGGCATTTGCAACTCTTGATCATGTTTCCGCTGCAATTGATGCGGCGCAAACTGCTTTCTCTGATTGGAAAGGTGTTCCTGTTGAGCAAAAAGCGGCTTGTTTAGAAAAGCTTGCTGACTTAATGGAAGAAAATCTGGCTGAGCTGGTGGCGATTTGTCACAAAGAAGCGGGCAAGACGATTCACGATAGTATTGATGAAGTTCGTGAAGCAGTGGATTTCTGTCGTTATTACGCGAAACAAGCGCAAAACCTACAGCCATTTGAGCTAGAAGGTTTTGACGGTGTGAAACGCATTTCTAGCCGTGAAGGTCTTGGTGTGTTTGTATGTATTAGCCCTTGGAACTTCCCGTTGGCTATCTTCCTTGGTCAGGTAACGGCAGCACTGATTGCGGGTAACACAGTGGTTGCCAAACCTGCTGAGCAAACAAGCTTAATTGCCGCTCGCGCTATTGAATTAATGCTTGATGCGGGTTTCCCTGCTGGTGTGATTCAGTTACTTACTGGTCGCGGCGCTGAGATCGGCCATGCACTGACTTCTCATGATGCCATTGCTGGTGTGGCATTCACTGGTTCAACGGCAACTGCGCAACGCATTAACGTCACGCTTGCGGAGCGCAGGGCGAAACCGGTTCCGTTTATTGCGGAAACAGGTGGTCAAAACGCAATGATCGTGGACAGTACGGCATTGCCAGAGCAGGTGGTGCGTGATGTGATTCGTTCGGCGTTTGCATCTGCCGGTCAGCGTTGTTCTGCCCTTCGTGTTCTATTTGTACAAGAAGATGTAGCAGACCGTATGATCAACCTGATTCAAGGTGCGATGAATGAACTGCATGTTGGTTTACCTTACCTACACAAAACGGATGTTGGTCCGGTTATCGACAGCAATGCAAAACAAAAACTCCTTGCTCACCTTGAGCAAATGAGCAAAACACAGACTAAAGTCGCTCAGCTACAGCTGGATGAATCGTGCCAGCATGGTGACTTTGTCTCACCAAGTGCGTTTGAAATCTCGGGCATCGATGTGCTGAAAGAAGAACAATTTGGTCCAATCTTGCACATTGTTCGCTTTAAAGCGTCTGAATTACCGAACGTGGTTGCGCAGATCAACAAAACGGGTTTTGGCTTGACGATGGGTATCCATAGCCGTAACGAAACCACGTACCGTTGGATTGAGAAACACGCTCGAGTAGGTAACTGCTACATCAACCGAGACCAAGTTGGTGCTGTGGTTGGCGTACAGCCGTTTGGTGGTCAAGGCTTGTCGGGTACTGGCCCGAAAGCTGGTGGTCCACACTACCTATTCCGCTTTACTCAACATCTTCTTGCTCAAGCAGAAAACGCATAAGGAGTCGCATTATGGTTCATCAGATCACCTATTTTAAAGATGCATTCTCTGCGTGGGAGCAGTGGAATCTGACTGATTTTGATTACAAATGCGAGCATGTTCTGGCATTTAAATCTGCATTAGAAGGGCAGCAGTCTACCGTTGCCAAAGTGGTTTCTTACCACTTGCAACAAGCATCAGCTCTTCTTGCAGAAACTCACCAGTTAGTTGGCCCTACAGGGGAAACTAACGAACTGTATGCCGCAGGACGCGGTGTGGCTTTGGTGATTTGTGAAAACAACATCGAGCCTGCTGATAATGCGTTATACAGTGCTTTTGCGATGATCACCTGTGCCTTAATTGCAGGCAACAGTGTGGTCGTTTGCAGTGACAATGCAGAGCTAAACCAACTGGTTAAGCAAGCTGTAGCGTTGGCAAACTTCCCATCTAACTTAGTCCAGGTTGTTGCGTACGATGCGTCTGCTTCGTTGCTTGAGAGCGATGTACGTAGTGTGGGTTATGTTGGGCGTTCACAGGTTGAGCATGCGCTCAATCTTCAACTAGCTAAGCGTGACGGTGCAATCGTCGGCTTAGTTTCTGAAACGGATTTAGAGTCACCGAAATTGGCTCATGATCCTCATCTCTCGTTGCGCTTCATTACCGAGCGCACTCGAACGATAAATATTACCGCGGTGGGTGGTAACGCGACTCTACTCGAGTTGGGGAACGAAACTCACTAACCTGACTTGTGATACCAATCTGGAGTAACTGGACTGAGAGCCGGTCCAGATTGGTTTCTTATACTCTGATGTATTGCTGAGACGGTAAAATATCAGGGCAGGCAAGGAAGGAAATAATTATAACGAGGACTATCTAATGATAGAAAATAGCTTTGCTATCACGTCCACTTTTGTGGCGTATTTACTGATTATGGTTGCTATTGGCGTTTACGCGTATAAGAGGACTTCCAATTCATCTGATTACTTCCTAGGTGGCCGTAGCCTAGGTCCGTGGCCTGCTGCATTATCTGCAGGTGCTTCAGACATGAGTGGCTGGTTGCTGCTAGGCTTGCCTGGCTATGCGTACGCTGCGGGTATCGAGGCCTTCTGGTTAGCCGGCGGTCTACTTCTTGGTACATGGGCAAACTGGCTCATCAGTGCAAAACGCCTACGTACCTACAGTATCCAAACTGACGCGTTAACGTTGCCAGAGTTCCTGTCACGTCGCTTCAACGATAAGTCGAAACTGATCCAGACAATCTCTGCGTTTTTCATTCTTCTATTTTTCCTTTTCTACACCAGCTCAGGTTTGGTCGCAGGGGGCAAACTGTTTGAGACGGTATTCGGTCTAGATTACACCTACGCTGTTATTATCGGTACGGTGTGTGTGGTTTCTTACACACTATTCGGTGGTTTCCTTGCGGTATCTTGGACTGACTTAGTGCAAGGTCTGCTAATGGCGGCTGCGCTAATGATTGTTCCTGTTGCAGTAATGGACGGTGGTCTAGGTCAGCTAACTTCTGATCTGCATGACATCAATCCAGAACTTGCAACGTTATGGAATGACGCCAAAGGCGAACCACTGTCTGCGATTGCTATCATCTCTTTAGCGGCATGGGGTCTTGGTTATTTTGGTCAGCCACACATCCTAGCGCGTTTTAAAGCGTCTCGTTCAAACAAAGATCTAACGACTGCACGTCGTATCGCTGTGATTTGGACTGCACTATCTATGGTTGGTGCAATGCTTGTTGGTCTTGTCGGTCTGGTTTGGGTTACGGGTCATCCGGGCACTCAACTAGAAGATGGCGAGAAGATCTTCATGTTATTGGTTAACGCAGTATTCCACCCTGTCGTTGCGGGTATGTTGTTAGCAGCAATTCTAGCGGCGGTAATGAGTACAGCAGACTCACAGCTTCTTGTTTCATCTTCAGCGCTTGCAGAAGATTTCTACAAGCAAGTGTTCAAGCCAGAAGCCTCTTCTGAAGAAATCGTAATGATTGGCCGTATCGGCGTTATCGTGATTTCGCTTGTTGCGCTATTCCTAGCAATGACACCAGATAGTTCAGTACTTGGTCTTGTTTCTTACGCTTGGGCTGGCTTCGGTGCTGCATTTGGTCCTGCGGTTGTACTTAGCCTTTACTGGAGCGGTATGAACCGTAACGGCGCACTAGCAGGTATCCTTGTTGGTGGTATCACTATCGTAGTTTGGAAGCAGCTAACTGGCGGTTGGTTTGATGTGTACGAAATCGTACCGGGCATCATCTTCTCTACGCTTGCTATCGTTGTTATCAGCAAAGCGACAGGCGGTGCAGCGCAAGACGTATTAGACCAACATCAATCGTACGAGAAGAAACTAGTTGAACTAGACTAATTACTTCCTTTTACGAACACAAAGCCCGCTTATACAGCGGGCTTTGTTTTATCTGAACTTAATAAACGTTAATGGTGATTGCTTGAGGCCAGACTGTCACGTCGCTTTATTCTTTGTGAGTGTGTTAGTCACGACGAACTTTGGCGTAAATGACGGTGTTACTCAGCTCGCCAGAAGGCGCACGCCGAGCATTGCGTAGCTCACCTTCAAACTCATACCCACAGCGCTCAGCAACCGCACGACTTTTGCGGTTATTCGCATCGGCTAAAATCGCGATTCTTTTCGCATCCAACGCTTCGAATGCATAGTTTTCAATCGCCGCTACCGCCTCAGAGATATAACCGTAGCCTACCGCGCGATCATCAAGCCAATAGCCAATCTCAAATGCCGGTATCTCTTGATCATGGATCATTAACCCAATGGCGCCGAGTAAACGATCGCTTTCCTTGTCGATTAGGTAGTAGCGCAACTCTTCTTCGAAGTTTTCAAAGTTTGCGATGGCTTTCTCTGTCCCTGCAATCATCGCTTCTAAAGTGAGCACGTGAGGTACCCATGGCAGGTAAACTTCAAGCGTTTTTTGGCTACGAACAACGGCCTGATGTGCTTCTTCTGCACGTTCCAAGCAAGCTGGGATGAGCTTTAAACGTTTGGTTTCCATGTCGAATCTCCTAGGCTTTTATACTCCAATCGTTTCGTAATGCAGGATTCAGAGCGTTATCACTAAAAATCATTTAAACAGAAACACTTAGAGACATCTAGCCTTCGCAACAACATTATTCACTTGGTTTGTAAGGGAGAAGCTGAGAGAATTGAGGCGTTATAAACATAAAATGGTTTAATATGAAACTTCTAGTAAGAAACTTAGCTCGTGAGACGACAGAGCAAGACATCCGTACTCTGTTCTCAAACTACGGCAAAGTTGAGCTTTGCACCGTCGTGCTTGATCAAGAGACGGGTTTATCAAAAGGGTTTGGTTTTGTGATCATGCCGGATGAAGCCGAAGCCGTTGCGGCGTTGGAGGCACTAAACCTGTCTTCAGTACATAAGAGCAAGATTCGTGTGAAAGTCGCACAAGACTAGTATTTTTGCCTTTCAAGGTGAAAGATAAAACCAGCTGAGAGGCTGGTTTTTTAGTGCCTTAATTTTGAGAGGTTGCTACGGTTACTTGAGGCGAAAATATTTGCTGGTATACGCAGACTTCTCGTTCTTTTCCCTGCATTTTGATGATGTGATTGTCGATATACGTCATGCCCAACTTTTGAATGACTGATTGGGATTGTCTGTTTTCGACCAAGTGCATCGCTTTTAGGCCCGATAACTCAAAATGTGGTCTGGCAAACTGAATTAAAGCCATTGACGCTTCTTGAGCAAACCCATTCCCCCAATAATCGACGCCAAGCCAATACCCTAATGTGCCGACTCCCTCGGAGATGTTTAGCAGACTAACAGCACCAATTAACGCTTCGTCTTGACGTTGAGTAATGGCATATATGACCCCACTACGTTGGTGATATACGCCAACATGGCTCTTAATCCAAACTTGTGCCATCGGCTCTTCATAGGGATGAGGAATGTTTGCGGTCATATCTGCAATGCTCTTGTCTCCTGCGAGTCGTGCGACTGTTGCGCTGTCTGTCGGATGAAATGGGCGAAGAATAAGCCTTTGTGTCGTGAGCGTTGGTTGAAGCGTCATCGTGCGTCCTTGAGATGAGTCAGTATCGTGGAAATTGCAGATTCACACTGTAAATCAGGCATGTTTAAACAACCAAGTAATGCCTGAATCGAAAATGTGAGTGAAAGCCATATTTAAAACGCCATAAAATTGATCATTGCAGATTGAAATAGCGAGTAGCAACAATTGCTTATGTGTGATGTGTCGTATTATTACACACATAAGCGCGTTCGTTCATAATAGTGGTACAAAAGTTGAGGTCTGACCAATGTCTCAATTTTTTGATACTTTCGTCCAATTTTTTGAAGATAGGACACAAAAAATTAAAGGGGCTTTTTTATTGTGGAATTATTTTGAACAAAATATGTCAATTGTCAGTAGTACTGAAAAACAGGGAGAAGAGAAATGCCGGATATATATTGCGCAGCTTGTAGAAAATCAACGCAACATAAAGTGATCATGAAGCGTTGCGAGCCACAGCCCGTTGATTCGTTGACAGGTAAAGTGGTGAGTTTTACACAGCTGATGGCGAAATTTGTATCAGGTGAACACTACTACGAGATGGAACCACAATATTACTGTCGATGCTGTAATCATCGTGCAATTGGAGAAGTGATTCCTCATCCTACCAGGCATACGTCGGCAGCTCTCTAATTCAGAGCAATAGCTATGATTAATAGCTAAACAGGGCGGCTTGCTTGCCCCGCACGCCAGATCTATAAAGGCGTATCACACGCTTTCAAATTTGCGACTCTACGGGAGCCGCTAGATTACTTTTGTTCTTCATACTCGGTTATGGAGAGAGCGGCAGTAATCGCAGCCCTTTCCTTCCTTAGTTATTTTCGAATTATTCTCTGCTGAATTTCACATGCTGTGCATTTGATGGTTTGCAATTGTTTAAGCAACGATTAATGTGATGCTTCCTGAGTGGTTACAAGGATGTGGTTAATGAGTTACCAATTGGACCGGATTGATTTACACATTTTGAGAGTGCTTCATTCAAGAGGCAGAATTCCAGTTGTTGAACTCGCAAAGCAGATCAACTTAACGACCTCGCCGTGTTCTGACCGCGTGAAGCGGCTAGAAAAAGAGGGGTATATCAATGGCTACCATGCTGAGCTGAATGCGGAAAAATTAGGGTTGGATGTGCAAGTATTTATCCATATTCGCTTAGACCAAACCAGTTTTTCCATTTTTGAAAAGTTTGCGAAAGCCGTCGAATTGATGCCGGAAATTGAAGAGTGTTATTCGCTCTCTGGGGACTTCGATACCATGATAAAGGTTCGTGTTAAGAGCATGAAAGCGTATCAGGAGTTTATGTCGAGTAAGTTAGGCACGCTTCCAGGCGTAATCCAGACTCGCAGTGAAGTGGTAATTGAAGAACATAAAACAGGATTTGGCGTAAACCCGGAGCTCCTTGGTTAGGCGAGGCTGATGTCTATGACCGCAGCGCTTATGCGTTGAGCCCCGTTATTTAGCGTGGCTTGGCATATTACTTTTTCAAGATCAAAAAAGGAGCCGAAGCTCCTTTTTGATAAATCGGTGAGCGACTATGCGCCGATAAAGGTGCTGATAACACCAATCAAACCACCAAATACGCCACCCCAAACGACTAGCCAGCCAAGGTGTTCTTTAATCATTTTTTGCACCATTTCTTTGACCAGTGCGGGTGTTAACTCGCTCAAGCGCTGATTAATGATGCCTTCAATGTTTTGCTTTATCTCATCCATCATAGCAGGAGATTCGAACTGCTCTTTCAGTGCTTCTTTGATGTTATCGCTCTTGCTCAACTCAATAATGGATTCTTGCATCTTTTCGACGAAAGGCTGCCGCATAGGTTGTAATGCCTCCGCGCCGCCAAACATCGCTAGCATGCCGCCAAATTGAGAGCCTTCGATCACTTCTACCAAAGAGTCAAACGCTGGGTTTAAATCCACTTTCTCAATCACAGGTTGAAGATCGATGTTTACACCGCCCGCCATTTCTTTGTTCAAGAATCGATCGATGTTCGCTTCGGTAAAGAACTGCTCCATCATCAAGTTTTTGATAGCCAGTTTAAACTCTTCAAATCGCGCGGGGATCACGCCAGAACCGTATAATCCAGGCACTTTTTCAAACAGCATGTGGATGGCAAGCCAGTTAGTGATGGCGCCTGAGAACGCAAACAGCCCCGCATACCAAAGGTAGTCGTTTTGTAATTGATGACCTCCAGCCATCAAAGCGATAGCGAGGACATTCGTTAGTAAACTTTTGTTCATAGTGACCAGTTATATGTGAATATCGGAATAAATAAGTGGGCCTGATTCTATACCTAAGTCACATTGAGATGCTAGGTTTTGCCGTGATGAGTGACCGTGTTGCGAAGGGATAAAAATGGATGTGCAGAAAAACAAAACCCGACAATTACTGTCGGGCCACTGCTTTTTCTTAGAAAAACTAAGATTCTATTTTTAATTTTAGATGCGGTAGATCTTACAACACAGTTGGCATTTCCATCTTTCTGAGTAGCCGAATAGCTTGTCAGCCCAACTTGGTTTGAGTTGTACGATCTGCATTGAACCACATTTACACATAAGCTAATTACCTTATTGTTAATCTAATAACTAAGCCATCTATTGAGTATAGCTGTTTCTCAAAAAGTGAAATGACAAATGAAGACGGCTCAAAACTCTGTATTGTGTTCATTGCAATGGATACGCAACGAGGCGGTATATTAGCAGAAAAAATGTGAGCTTTATCATGGAGGGTGTTTCATATATGAGAAACTATAATGGCTATATGAGTATAGGTTTATCAATAAAAATGAAAAACGGCGCTTCATGCGCCGTTTTTATTGGGTTTCTCGCTAATTAAGAAACGTGTTGATTTTCTAACTCTTCAGCGATAAATCCGCCAGTTTGATGCGCCCAAAGCTGGGCATAAATACCGTTGTTCGCGATGAGCTCTTGGTGAGAACCTTGCTCAACAATACTGCCTTTATCTAGCACGATGAGGCGATCCATTTGTGCGATGGTCGACAATCGGTGCGCAATCGCAATAACGGTTTTTCCTTGCATTAATTCATTCAAGCTTTCCTGAATCGCTGCTTCGACTTCTGAATCCAGAGCCGATGTAGCTTCATCCAGTACCAGCAATGGTGCATCTTTGAGTAGCACACGAGATATTGCGATACGCTGACGTTGGCCGCCAGACAGTTTCACACCACGTTCACCAACTTGCGCATCGTATCCGACGTTGCCAAATGGGTCGGTCAGAGTTTCAATAAACTCATGGGCATGCGCTTGCTTGGTGGCTTTCAGCAAATCTTCTTCTGTCGCATCTGGGTTGCCATACAAAATATTGTCGCGAATAGAGCGGTGCAGCAGAGAAGTATCTTGGGTCACCATACCGATCTTTGAACGCAAAGAGTCTTGTGTGACTTCAGAGATGTTCTGTCCATCGATCTTAATGCTGCCGTCTTCGACATCGTGGAAACGAAGTAACAAGTTGACCAGAGTTGATTTTCCGGCGCCGGAGCGCCCAACCAAGCCGACTTTCTCTCCTGGTTTGATGTTGAGATCGAGGTGGCTAATCACGCCTTTGTTCTCACCGTAATGGAAGCTGACGTTATCAAAGTGAATGCCACCTTCAGTGACAACTAAGTCTTTTGCGTCTGGTTTATCTTTAATATCAATAGGCTTAGAGAGCGTTTTCATTCCATCGACTACGGTTCCCATATTTTCAAAGAGGGAGCCAACTTCCCACATGATCCACATCGACATACCATTTACGCGTAATGCAAGGCTAACAGCAATCGCAATCGCGCCAACGCTGATGGCACTATCCAACCACAGGTAAATCGATAAAGCAGCAACGGAAAACACCAAAATATAGTTTGAGATCTCTACAGCAACGTCGAAGCCGGTCACTAGGCGCATTTGACGATAGACCGTATTCAAAAATCCCTTCATGCCTTGCTCAGCATATTGGGTTTCGCGCTGGCTATGAGAAAACAGTTTGACCGTTTGAATATTGGTATAGCTGTCGACGATGCGTCCTGTCATTGTCGAACGTGCATCGGCCTGCGCTGAAGCGACGTCTTTAAGCTTAGGAACGAAATAGATTTGGATAGCGATGTAAGCGAGCAGCCAGACGATCATTGGGATCATCAAACGCCAGTCTGCCGTTGCTAACATAATGATCATGCTAGTGAAGTAAACCGTAACATAAACAAACACATCCATAGCTTTCATGACGGTTTCGCGCACAGCTAGTGACGTTTGCATGACTTTAGTTGCAACTCGGCCTGCAAAATCATCTTGATAGAAGTTTAAGCTTTGATTGAGCAAATACCGGTGTGCAAGCCAGCGGATAGACATTGGATAGTTGCCCAATAATGTTTGGTGAACGAGCAACGAATAAACGATCACCAAAATGGGCATGACAACCAACAATAAGGTTCCGTAGAAAATTAAATCTGCTTTATTGTCTTGCAAGAACGTTTCTGGATTGCTGGTAGACAACCAATCAACCAATTGTCCCATCGCGCCAAACAACATAACTTCAACGACAGCAACAATCGTGGCCATCAAAGACATGATGATCAAAGGCTTTTCGTAGCCGCGGGTGTAATAACGTAAAAAAGCGAGCATCCCTGAAGGAGGCTGATCTGGTGTAGATTTGGGGAACGGCTCTGTAAAGCCTTCAAATCGTTTAAACATAACTCATCCTAAAGTTAAAACAGTGCCATTTGGGGTGGCTAAATCCATCGATTCACGCAGCTTTGGACGAAGTCGCGTGTATAAGGGGTTTTGGCTGCTCCTCGATAAAGCAGACGGATTGACGAGAGGGGCGAAAAAATAGTCTAACCGATTGTGTTTTAAATGTAACTAGTTGGTTATGGGGGTGGTTGTCTATGGTTCTGATTCTTATGATGAATTCTTCGCATGTTCATCACGGTGCCATAAAACCTTAAACCTGCATAGTGACAATAAAATTTCGGGAGAAATAAGCTAAGTGCAGTGAAAATTACTTCTAGGTAATTAAATTAATTGTGAAAACAGCAAAACTGAAGTTAACAATAAATTTACAATCTCCTCATTCTAGTGATAAGGAATGTATTGGATGCTATTACACGAATCAGTGACCCAATTTGCTAATGGGAAAGAAGAAAGCACGCAAAGTGCTCAGCGCCAAACCGCAAACTGCGTAGTGATGGTGCCACCGAAAGAGTTTCGTTTTAATGAAGAAACCGCACAAGATAATGAGTTCCAACATAAAGTGTCACTCAGCCAAGAAGAAGTCTCGCGTAGAGTGATGGCCGAGTTCGCGAGTATGGTAGCAACGCTGCGTCAAGAGGGCGTTCAAGTTGTTGAGTTTGATTATCCAGCTTCAGATGTTTCGACGCCAGATGCGGTATTTCCAAACAACTGGTTTAGCACTACGCCAGATGGCACGTTGTACACCTTTCCAATGGCCTGTGAAAACCGTCAAAAAGAAGTGCGTCCCGATGCGCTTGTGGCGGCACTAGCGCAAGCTGGGCGAGAAGTTCATCGACGTAGCAGCCTAACTGAATATCTTGATGAGCAAGCGTATTTAGAAAGCACGGGTGTGATGGTTTTTGACCACTTAAATAAAACGGTCTATGCCGCACTTTCACAACGTTGTGATCGTCTGGTTTTAGAAGATTACGCCGATCGTATTGGCTATGAACGAGTGATTTCTTTCCAAACCCGTTTGCCATCTGGTGCGCCGATTTATCACACTAATGTGATGATGGCGGTTGGCGAACAGTTTTGCGTGATTTGTGACGAAGTGATCCCAGAATTTGAGCGTCGTTTTGTTCTGAAATCACTCGCCAAAGATAAGCAAGTGATCTCTATTTCGATTGAGCAAATGAACCACTTCTGTGGCAACATTCTTCAGTTGGAAACCATCAATGGAGACAAAGTCATTGCGATGTCGCAATCGGCATACGATGCTTTCTCTCCTGCACAAAGAAATCAACTTGCTACGCACGGTAAATTGCTGCCATTCGATGTTTCTACCATAGAATCTATTGGTGGTGGCTCGGTTCGCTGTATGTTGGGTGAGGTCTTTTTGCCTAGTCGACAAGCGGTGTTATAAGCAATATTGAGCAGTTTTGCTTGCAAATGCAGGTGACGTTCATTCTCTCCCAAATAATAAAACCGTTAGCCTCGAGGCAGTACGAGGCTGACGGTTTCACTTGCTAGCTTCTTCCTAGGATATTCCGAGCTTGACCCATACTCTCGCGCAAAGACTTGATGTCTTTGGATGGTGGCGCACCAAATAAACGGCTGTATTCACGGCTAAATTGAGAAGGGCTTTCGTAACCCACTTTAAACGTAGTCGCCATGGCATCGAGGTTTTCTGTCAGCATTAAACGCCGAGCTTCGCTGAGTCTTAATTTCTTTTGAAATTGCAGTGGCGTCATAGATGTCATAGAGCGAAAGTGGGTATAAAACGCCGATTTACTCATGCCGCTGTAGGCGGCTAAATCACTGACACTTAAAGGCTTTACGAAATTATTCTTCAACCAATCAATGGCCTTTGCAATTTGATGGCTGTGACTTCCTGCAGTTACGATTTGATTAAGACGAGCGCCCTGTTCGGTGATTAACAGTCGATAAAAAATCTCTCGTTTAATAATCGGCGCTAAAATTTTGATGCTTTGTCCTTCATCCAGCAGCTCTATTAAACGCAGAAAGGCGTCAAGTAATGGCTCCGACAACTCTCCAACCGCTATGCCTTTTTGTGCTTCTTTGCTTTGATTAAACGTCAGCTCACTATCGACAATAAGTTGAGATATTTCAGTCAGATCCAGCTCCATAATCACCCCTAAATAAGGTTTATCTTCACTGGCTTCAATGATATTGGCGATAATCGGCAAGTCGACAGAGGAGATCAAAAAGTGGTTAGCATCGTAAACAAAGCTATCTTCACCCAACAACACGCGCTTTCTCCCTTGAGCAATTAAGCAAATACTTGGGTTGTGGGTGTAGCTTGTCGGTGGTGTTGGGGTTGCCCAACGACTGAACCTTAATCCTGGAATTTCTGTGTCATATTGGTTCGCGCCATTTGCCCATTTCTCAATGTGCTTGGCAAGCTTTTCTATTGCACTGGCCAGGGTTGACGAAGTGTTTGACGGTACCTCTTGCATAAGTCAGTGCTCTCCTCTGGTTGGCCTCAGGTTCGGGGTTAACGGCATGCGATTTCTGCCTTTGTAGTTAACGCTTTTTCGGAGTCAACTAAGCGACTTGATTAAGCATAGTTATAACAGTTCATTTCTTTAAGTAAAGAATATTGGGCAAGTGTCTATTTCGAGGTTAAGCGATCAGAGAGTGATCTTTCTGGTTGGTTTTTGAGCGGGTTAATTGTCTGTCATGAATTTTATTATTTAATAGTCAACTACTTATGTATAGATGAGTTTTTATTCCGTTTTTTCTAACCGGTTTCAAGTATGGTTGTCTTTTGTATTGGTTTGGAATATTGGGCAAGTATTAGCAATGAATAGGCTAACGGTCATCTATCAAAGCGCAATACAGTGAACCCATGGTTTGGTGAGTTGTAAGCACTCAAGAACACTATTTGGAGTCATGATGAATAACAAAAGCAATACTCAAATCCCTGACGTACTGCAAGCCGGTGTATTTCAAGGTCGAGGCATTTTCGAGTTTGGTGAAAAGAATGAAGCGTATGCGGATTACTTTACCGGTACGAGTTATCTGGCGTTGCTCAATCAGCCTGGTCTTATCGTGGCGAACGTAACGTTTGAACCAGGGTGTCGCAATTTTTGGCATATTCATCATGAAGGTGGGCAGATTCTGTTAGCGACAGGAGGGCGAGGTTGGTATCAAGAATTTGGCCAACCAGCAAAAGAGTTGAATGTTGGCGATGTCGTGCATATCGCGCCAGGTACTAAGCATTGGCATGGCGCAGCTAAAGACAGTTGGTTCTCACATGTAGCAATAGAAATACCGGCTGAAGGCGCAAGTAATGAATGGTGCGAACCAGTCTCTGATCAAGAGTACATGCAACTAAAGTAGCCCGAGCAAGTTTTCAGTGAGAAAAGGGAATCTCGATGAGACAAGCATACCGTTTCAATCAGTGGGTGAGATGCGTTTTGGTGAGTAGTGCCTGGATGTTCCCCTGCATTGTAAACGCAGAAGTTAATAGCGCTGGATTGGAGGAAAATATAGTGAAAATTCGTTTTATTTTCGATGATTGCAGTGTTTTAGGCACATTGAAGAGCAGTGCGAGTACAGACGATTTTGTTCGTCAATTGCCTCTAACATTAGATCTACAAGACTACGCAAATACAGAGAAAATTGCTTACTTACCGAATAAGTTAACTCGCGAAGGCGCACCTTCTGGAACTCAATCAAAAGCGGGTGACATCTCTTATTACGCCCCTTGGGGAAATTTAGTTATCTTTTATAAAGACTTTGGTTACGCGTCTGGGTTAATTAAATTAGGTCAAATCGATGATGGGATTCATTGCTTTATTTCGAAAGAAACAAACCGTGTCACGATCGAAAAAGTAAATTAATGACCCAGTTAACAATGTGAATTATTAATGTAGAAATCAGAACGCTAATAAATATATTTCTAGAACTTCTATGGATTAGAACACCGTTACATAATGGAATTTTGATATGAAAGCATTAAACAAATCTGTTAAATCAATATTAATATTGGTGCTCACTATGACAACGCTATGCACAACGAATATCGCTTCAGCATCAGAAATATTCAGTGATAAAGAGCGAGCTATTATTCCTATTTCTGCTTTTACTGCGAGTGGTGAAATAGAAAAACTAACACAAAGCCTTAATGATGGGTTAGACGCAGGCCTAACGGTCAACGAGATAAAAGAACTGCTGGCTCAGTTGTATGCGTATGCTGGATTTCCGCGCAGTTTGAATGGACTAGCAACATTTATGACGGTGTTGGAGGAACGTAAAAGCCAAGGTATTACTGATACCTTAGGGCGAGAATCAAGCGCGTTACCTAACGATAAAACCAGCTTAGAATTTGGCGCTGAAAACCAAACACAACTTGTTGGTGCAGAAGTAAAAGGCGCGCTATTCGATTTTTCTCCGCAAATTGATGAATACCTAAAAGCACATTTGTTTGGTGATATTTTTGAACGCGATGTGCTCACTTGGAAAGAGCGTGAAATTGCTACGATTGCAGCATTAGCAAATATGAACGGTGTTAATAGCCAATTAGCAGCTCACTATAATATCAGTATGAATAACAATGTTTCTATTCAAGAGTTAGAGGAATTTATTGTTGTATTAAGTGAGTGCTGTGGTGAAAGTGTGTCTAACAATGCTCAATCGGTCCTAAAAACAGTTTTGGAAAAATAAATATTATTTGGCTAATCATATCAATTAGAAAGGAATTCGTTTTATGAAAAATAAATCATCATTGCTTATTTGGTCTGTGCTGTTGTCGACGGGATTTATGCTTCCAATCGCTCAAGCAGCCGATGGTAACTCATCTTCGCAGCAAGTTTATCGCTCTGCTGATCAGAAATCGTTTCAAGGACCTGAAAACCTATTTACCGGGAAAGTTAACGTCGAGATGTTGTTTCCTGAAAACGAAGTTGCAAACTACAGCGCCGCCTATGTCACTTTTGATGCAGGAGCTCGAACCGCTTGGCATACTCACCCTGCAGGACAACACATGATCGTCACTTCTGGTACCGCACTTACAGGAACGCGTGATGGGCATGTAATTCGATTTGCTGCTGGTGATAGTGTCTGGTGTCCGCCTGGTATCGACCATTGGCACGGTGCAACACCAAATGCGCCAATGACTCACCTAGTGGTTACGGCGTCAAAAGACGGTGAAAACGTCATCTGGAAAGAGCAAGTTACCGATGGTCAATATGCAGCAGGACAGCAATAACCAAGGCCACGTTTTTATAGCGAGCGCAGAGCTTTTACTCTGCGTTTTTTATTGTCTTGTTGGGCCAACCAAGCGCATTTCCCAATCCTCGACTTCGCCAGTTTCTAGGCGGCGCTCGACCAACTTGCCCCAAGACTCGACTAACGGCAGCTCAGACAGCTGAGTGAGTTCTTTTCTATCTAAACAGCCAGTGAAAACCGCCCCCATGATGCGAGCCAGTGGCCATTCTGGATAAGGTCTTTCACACAGAATAATCTTGTCACCTGCACCGATATCGCCTTCCTCCAACACTCGGAAATACCAGCCTGTTCGAAGCGTATCTTGCAGTCTTCTCGCCATGTCGTGTTGGTCAAAGCGTACGTTAAGTTTCCAACAAGGCATGCGACCTTGCGATACTTCCAGTAGTGTTGAGCCGATGCGAATTTTATCTTTCAAGCAAATCGTGGATTCGGTGACGCCTTCGGAGCTGATGTTTTCGCCAAAGCCGCCGGCGGATTGGAAAATTGGTCTTTCACCTAATTGTTGTTGCCAGATTGGGTAGTGCTCGCTTGGGTAAATATGAAGCGCTTTTTGAATCCCACCATGAAAGCGCGGATCGCCTTGCTCATCACTGGTAAAACCAAGCTCTGTTGCGTGCTGGCGCTCGGGCAACACTTGTTTGTTGATTGCGCTTTGCGCTCCATGAGCATAAGGGACAGTTTTCCCTGCTAGTACAGCTTTTACGACGCCGATTTTCTTCATGTAACCTCCTTATTATGAATGAGAGATAAAGTGTTTACCTTCATTCGCGATGCGGAGCATGATAGCCTAGTGAACTTGTGTCGGAATAGGGATGAAAAGACAATCAACAATGCTAACTCGCCAAATTGATTCGAAGTCAGGCGTCATGACCTCCAATGAAATGATGGCCGCGAATCCCCATTCTCCTGTTTTGGTGAAAACCATCGACATGCCAAAAGGTTACATTGATGCGCTGCATCAACACACTTGGCATCAAATCATCTTTCCTATCAAAGGGTTATTACAAACGCAAACGGAGCATTATCAGCATTTGGTTCCGCACACTTCTGCGTTATTTGTTCCTGCGGGTGTTCAACACGAGTCGATTGCTCTGAGTAACACGATCTTTGTTGGCATTTACCTTAACCCTGCGTTTGGCGCAATGTACGAGCCACAAGTGAGAACTATTGCTTTAACGCCGTTTTTAAATGAGCTTTTACAAGAGATCCGCAGACAGTGTGAAAATGAGGCAAGCCATGAAGAAGTGCTGCATTTGCTGGCGGTGTTGCATGATCAAATTTTGAAAAGCAACGTGCAGACATTTCAGTTATTACTGCCACAAGACAGACGACTCAAACTGATTTTCGAGCAACTGACTGACGAGCCCGCGTTGAGCTGTTCGCTAAAAGAGTGGGGGGAGAAAATTGGGGCGTCTGAGCGCACTTTATCACGGTTGTTCGCCAAGGAATTCAACACTTCATTTCTGCTTTGGCGGCAACAAATTCGGCTGATTTACTCGCTTTCTTTGTTAGATGAATCGTTGCCAATCCAAGCCATTGCAGACCTAGTGGGTTATCAAAACGACTCATCCTACATCAAAGCATTTAAAGCCTATTTTGATATGACGCCACAACAGTTTAGAGTGAACGGCGCATCGCGCAGGTAGAAATACAGAGCTTCGACTTCACTTAATGCTTTTGAGTAGAAGTCGCGAAACTTCCTTTTTGAATTTCAATTACATGGTATGAATAACAATGGCACCAACGATAAATACTCGAGTGAATCAATTCTGTTTTGGTCAGCCCAAAACGTCGCTGTCGTTGGAAAAAGAGCCCCTCAAACCGCTTGTTCAGGGCAAGATTCGGGTGAGGCTCGAAGCTACAAACATTAACCCAAGTGACTTGCTTTCCATTTATGGTGTTGGGCAATACCGCCGCGTTCACGTACCACCTCGCGTGCCGGGATTTGAAGCGGTTGGGCGTGTGGTGGAAGTCAGTGCTGTCGGTCACACTGGCTTTCAGGTTGGGCAAAAAGTGTTGGTGGCGATGAGTGGTACTTGGCAATACTACATCGATGCTTCGCCCGAGAATCTTTTTCCGCTACCTGAACGTTTGGATAACGGCTATGCCTGCCAGTTGTACATCAACGCGCTAACCGCGTGGGTTATCACCACTAAAGTGGCTAAGTTGAACAAAGAGGATGTGGTAATCATCAATGCGGCAGGGTCAGCGATCGGTAAGATATTTGCCCAGCTCGCCCATTCACTGGGTTTTACACTGATTGCTGTCACTTCAAAGCCAGACGAGTATCCGTACGATACGATTCCAGTGTTGGACGCGAAGCAAGACTTACATGCGCAACTGCAAACGCGCAAACTGCCACAACCAACGGCCGCTTTGGATGCGATAGGTGGTGAGGCTGGCACGCATCTCATTCGTACCTTGAAAGAAAATGGCCAATACATCAACTACGGAACATTGTCGTTAGCGCCTTATACGCCTGCGTTTTTTAAATTGATGAAGACCAACAACATCGACTTTAGCACCTTCTTTTTGCGGTATTGGGAAGAATCGGTAGGTAAAGGCGGGAGAAAGGCGGTATTCGCTGAAATGCTAGACCACTTTATTGCCAACGATATAAAGTTAAATGTAGCGTCTGAGCTGCCTCTAGAGGATTTTCAAACTGCGATTGAAATGGTTGAGCAACGCTCATCGGCGGTGTCAGGAAAAATCATTTTGACGCTATGAATTACAGTGAGTCTGTTGAGAAAAGGGAGGATAAAATCCTCCCTTTTTGATGGGTTATTTGTGATGATGGGACTATTTTAGATGGAAAATTTGCTCTGTCTCGAGCGATGTCATCGTACGTACTTGACGCCAAATGTAATAAAAAATACCGAACATCATCAACATACTTGGGATGGCAATCATTGGGTAACTGTAAAGCGTCATCTTACCCAACTCTTCATTAAAGGCAGCCGTGCCCGAAGGACTGGTCACGATCCAAGTCGCAAGGAAGTAGTTCATCGCGGATGAGAACGCAAAAGTACTCGCAAACAGATAGTTTGATGACATTAGACAACGTTCAAATGCCTCTGATTGACCGTTCTCTTTCAAGCGTTCGTTAATCAGCGATAAATTCAATACCGTGTCATTCAGTACTAACTTCTGCATCAGTGGGTAGCGGGTAAACGTTGAGCCCAAAACCGCTAAACCGATCAGGCCAGGGATCAGGGCTTCTTTCAAGGCTAACCAACGTGTATCGAGCTCTAACAAGCCAATGCCGCCAGTTAATAAAACACTGATAAAGCCAAGTGCAGAAATAAAGTTAAATTTCTTGTTCCGGACAAGGTCCATACCGCCGTAAATGATAGGAAATAGCAAAGCGACAACCAGCGCCATTGCTGTTCCTAGGTGTTCATCGCCGCTAAACTTCATCAAGATAAAGGAAGGGATGAATACGTTAAAAAGAATCTCGAATAGGGGATTCGGCTTTTTCGCCGTCGTGTTACTCATAATGTTTTACTGACTCTACTCTATGTCGGCTGTTATTGTACTTTGACGAGAAGTGTTCATCTAGTCGCGCTTGATGTAAAGCGTTAAAGCGCCGAGTTGTGTAACGACTTATGAAATAGACCGGAGCATAGCCAGTTAGTTGACATGATTGACTACTTTTTTGTGTCTTGATCGCCCTCCCTCTGCGCAATGATCTGATTGCGTGCTCTGAATAATCGAGTCGCCACGGTGTTGTGATTAAGCTCTAAGACTTGAGCAATTTCATTATGATTAAACCCGACTACGAGTTTTAAGACCAATGGCTCTCGGTATTTGGGTTCGAGAATCATCATTTGTTTTTTAAGCCAATCTTGTGCCATGTCGTGGTCACTGCCAGGGTAGGTTTTTGCCTGTATTACACACTCATCAATATCGACAAAATCGTACTGCTTTTTATCAAAGCGCCGAGCATTCTCACGACGCAAAATGGTGATGAGCCAAGGCTTCGCGGCATTGGGATCATTTAAGTTATCAAAGAATCGCCACGCTTTCAGAAAGGTTTCTTGCGCCAAATCTTGAGCAAGGTGATGATCTTTGCATAGCCAATACGCGAGACGATAGATATCTTGGTATCGCTCCTTCGTCATTGCTTCGTATCGTTTGTGTTTTTCCATAGCATTAAGATCAGAAGTGTAGAGCTGAGTAGCAAGGTAACCTCTGAAGCTCAAAGGTTACCTGCGGTTTCATTCTTGCCCGCTTAAAATGGCTGGGTAGAAAAACGTGAGTATTGAAGGGCGTCTGCGACTTCTTGAGCTTTAGATTCCGAAGTCATGAGATGCAGCAATTTAAGGGCGGCTTGATAGCTAACTAGGCTGCCGTTTGAGGTGATGACGCCCTCATCAACAACAAAATTCTGGTCGACCTGTACATCAACTGCTGGATAGTCTTTTTGTAATCCGTTTTCACCTCCTGCCCATGTCGTCGCTTTCTTACCGTTTAAAAGGCCAGCCTCGGCCAATAGATACGCACCAGAGCAATTACTTGCCATCCAATCTGCCGCCTTTGAGGTGGTTTGAATAAAGTGAATTAGATCCTTGTTTTCGATTAGCGAATCCATGTCGTAGCTGGATGTTAAAACCAGCACGTCGAGTTCCGGCTGATCGCCAATCCAAGCATCCACACCAATTTTTAATCCCTCTTCAGTGATAATGGTTTTCTGATCAGAGACGGAAATAGTGACTACTTCATAATCGCTAAACCAAGTCAGACGACTTGCGACGCCAAAGACCTCTAAAGGCGCAGTAACATCAGAGGTCAGTACGCCGTCGTAAACCAGAATGCCAATGCGTTTATCCGCAGCATGTGCCGTTTGAAGCATCCCAAAGAATAGGACTAAGGTCGCTATCAATAGTTGTAGTGCATTCTTTAATCCATTTTTACCCATTGTTTTTTCCTCGCTAACAGAGCATCAAGTTATTGAGATTCATTATATTTGGGCTGATTGGTGATTGAAGAGCCACTTTGTCTTTACTAAAGTGAATAAAGTTCACGAATGGAATGCACGAGTTTTATGGATAAGATACGGTCCCTACGATTTTTTATTGCCACTTTAGAAGGTGGCAGTTTTGCTGCGGCCGCCAAAGCGTATGGCACAGATCCTTCTACGGTGAGTAAGGCCATCCATCGTCTTGAAAGCGACTTGGGAATACAGCTGTTCCAGCGTTCTACGCGACAGATCCGTCTGACAGAAGCCGGTCGTCGATACGCAAATACCGCTAGGTTTGTACTGGACGAACTGACGGCGTGTGAGGATTCATTGAAAAGCCACAATGATGCGCTTTCAGGACTGCTTAAGATTAATGTGCCGGTCTCTTACGGTCGCCTTTACATTCGCCCTTTATTAAAAGAGTTTTGTCGCCGCTACCCCAGTATCACTATCGATATTCATTACGATGACGCCTACGTTGATATTATTGAGCAAGGGATTGATGTGTCTATTAGATCTGGTGTCGTTCAGGACAGCCAGTTGATTGTGCGCCAGCTAAGTCCTATCGATTTTATTATTTGTGGCAGTCAGGATTATTTAGCGCGGCATGGTGTTCCGAGTGGCCCGGATGTATTCAATGACCATTCTTGGGTTCGTTTTCGTTTTAAACAAACGGGGAAACTGTTGCCGATTCGGATGCCAGAACCAGACGGTGCAAGTGAGTATAACCCCGAGAGAAATTTTATTGTAAACGACGGCGAATCCATGGCAGAGCTTTGCGCAGAAGGCATAGGGTTAACTCAGATTCCTCACTTTATCGCGAGAGATTGGCTCAAAGCGGCGCGTTTAGTGCCGATATTTCCGAGTATGCGCCAAGCAGGAAATGGCGTGTATCTTCTCTATGCCAACCGGGAATATGTGCCTGCTCGAGTGAGGGTGTTCATCGATTTTATCACCCAAGCGATACAGGATATGGATGAAACGCCATTCCATACGTGGGCTGAAACGTTGCCGATTTACCAACCGAACCAAGGTGATTGAAAACTTCATGTGAGTCTTTGGTTAAAACACTCCAAGCCATATGGTGCTTTTATGGGTTTTTGTTAGGTTATTGGGCGTTATTATCGACAAGCGCAGTTTGCTCTTCGTCACTCATAAAGGAAAGACAATGCCAACTAAGATCTTAGTGCCTGCTTTGGCCCTACTTCTCAGCGCATGTGGCGGCGATGGGGAGTCGTCAGCGCCTGTAGAAAACGGCTCTCAAAACACAGGTTCCACATCGTCACAAGGCACATTTGCCGAGCAGATGCTCGAAGCGGTCAACAGCGCTCGCTCTACTACACAACAGTGTGGCGCAACCACCATGCCACCTGTTGGGGCCCTGACTTGGAGCTACGATTTGGAAAGCGCCGCTTATCGCCACTCAAGCGACATGGCGAACAGCGATTTCATGAGTCATACAGGCTCTGACGGCAGCAATATGTCAGATCGAGTCAACGCAACGGGCTATGCTTGGAGCGCCATTGGTGAGAATGTCGCCGTAGGGCAAAGTTCCATCAACGCCGTCGTTAATGCTTGGTTATCGAGCGAAGGTCACTGCCTCAATATCATGAGTGCGGATTTTGATCAGATGGGCGCGTCGCTTGTCGAAAATCACTCGGCAAGCTACGGGTATTACTGGACTCAGGTTTTTGCCAAACAGCGCTAATGCGATAAAGAAACCTGATAGATAAACTAAAACGCCAGCAGTAACCATCTGCTGGCGTTTTATTATTTACGTCTCTTTTAGCTTGTCAGGTTACGAAGTTTTGGATCATCCGTCAGGTATTCAACGAATTCGATCTCAAAACCTGCCGGGTCAACAAAATACACATTCTTGCGATATGGCTCATCAGCCCCAGGTTGGGCAATCGGATAACCTGCATCGGTCAGTCTTTGTATGATGGCTTCGACGTTATTGGTCACATAAGCAAAATGCGCTAGCCCTACTTGGTGGCCGCCCAACTCGCGGTTCTCTCCTTCACCGTGGTCACTCATCGCAATATATTGATACTCGTCGCCAAAATGTAGCCAGTTTCTTGGCTTGCCACTCCATTCGCCTTTCCCCTCATCACGCACGTACCAATGTGGAAATGCAGTTTGATAAAACTTCAGCATTTCAGGGATGTTTTTCACGACTAAATTAATATGTTCTAGTTGGATCATGATGTGCTCCTTTTTGTCATTTCCTAGCCAACGATGAACATGCTAAAACCTCAAGTTAAGTCGAGGTAAAGGGCTTTTTTAAAATTTTTTAGGGTTGATATATTTGGAGCTTGGTACATGGAGAGATTCGGTGGAGTGGTACTTTGAATCTGCGAGTTGGGTTAGGTGCTTGCAACCCTCTTTCATCTTTTGTTTGTTCGTGCTAATCATTTTCGAGCGAGTTTGTGGTGAGTAGATTCCCTGTCTCACCTAGGTTCGCGGGAATGACGCGAAGAGAGCGCTTAACGAACAGCGTCATTCTGAATGAGCCTAAGCGAGTACTCAGAATCTATTCTCAGCGCTTTGTGATGCTGGCGGTGTGAATTGAATTATCCGCGATTGTAGAACTTGCCACCTTGAGCTCGGAGTGCTGAGATCTTTAGAGTTTGATACAAGCGCAGGTTAGGTGGGGTTGGTGGTTTGACGTTGAGAGGAGGATCATGTTCAGAACCCTCTAACCGTTGATGCGTCACGTGTATGTGTATGAATTTCTTTCGTTCAAGCTTGCGGTGGGTAGATTCCCAGTCTCACCTAGGTTCGCGGGAATGACGTGAAGAGAGCGCTAAACGAACAGCGTCATTCTGAAGGAGCCTAAGCGAGTATTCAGAATCTATTTGCAGCGCGTTGTGATGCTGGTGGTGTGAATTGAATTATCCGTGATTGTAGAGCCATTCCCTCCAGTTTGAACTCGGAGTGCTGGGGGATGTACTTACACCCCTCCCCAAAAACCAAAAAAGCCAGCAGTTAATACCTGCTGGCAAAGTCTTTGGGCTTCTAGGTTTTTTTTGATTTTATTTCTTGTTACTCATCGCTGTCACGGTGCCCCGATTGGTTTTCCGGGGAAGAAAACACCGCACCGTGCGCTTTGTGCTCAAGAAATTGGAGATTAACCTTGCTTACGGATTAGGTAGTCAAATGCGCCTAAGCTTGCTTTTGCACCTTCACCCATCGCAATGATGATCTGTTTGTAAGGAACGGTGGTTGCGTCACCGGCTGCAAAAACACCTTCTAAGCAGGTTTCACCACGGCTGCCGACTTCAATCTCGCCGCGCTCAGATAGCGCTACTTCTGAATCTTTTAGCCATTCTGTGTTTGGTACTAGACCTATTTGAACAAAGATACCTGACAGTTCAATCTCTTTGATTTCATCTGTGTTGCGGTCTTTGTACTTCAAGCTTGTTACGCGAGTACCGTCGCCCACTACTTCTGTTGTTTGCGCCATTGTGATGATGTCTACGTTTGGTAGTGAGTTCGCTTTGTCGATAAGCACTTGGTCTGCACGAAGTACGTCTGCGAATTCAAGAACCGTTACGTGTTCTACGATACCAGCAAGGTCGATAGCGGCTTCGATGCCTGAGTTACCACCACCGATAACCGCAGTTTTCTTGCCTTTGAACAGTGGACCGTCACAGTGTGGGCAGTACGCGACGCCTTTGTTTCGGTATTCTTGCTCACCCGGAACGTTCATTTCACGCCAGCGTGCACCAGGGCTTAGGATGACACTCTTACTCTTCAGCGTTGCCCCGCTTTCAAGTTGGATGTGAATCAAACCATCTTCTGTGTGTGCTGCGCCCATTAGCTTGTCAGCTTGTTGCTCAGTTACTACGTCTACGTCGTATTCTTTTAGGTGCTCAGCTAGGTCAGTGGCCAGTTTTGGACCTTCAGTGCGTTTTACCGAAATGAAGTTCTCGATTGCCATGGTGTCCATCACCTGACCACCAAAGCGTTTAGCAACAACGCCAGTGCGAATACCTTTACGAGCAGCATATAGAGCAGCTGCGCTACCACCAGGACCACCGCCGACAACAAGTACGTCGTATGGGTCTTTTTCGCTCAGTGCTTTCGCCGCTTTCTCGCTCGCGCCGTCATCCACTTTGTTTAGGATTTCAGTCAGCGACATACGACCTTGACCGAATAGCTCACCGTTCACAAATACGCTTGGTACGGCCATGATGTCGCGTTGTTTCACTTCATCTTGGAACAAACCACCGTCGATCATGGTTGCTTTTACTCTCGGGTTGATCGCCGCCATCATGTTGAACGCTTGAACCACGTCCGGACAGTTTTGACACGACAGTGAAATGAAGATTTCTACGTCTAGATCTTTGTCTAGTGCCGCGATTTGCTCAATCACTTCTGGCTCTAGTTTGATTGGGTGACCGCCAGAGTGCAGCAGCGCCAATACCAGAGAGGTAAATTCGTGGCCCATAGGTAAACCGGCAAAACGCAGTGCAGTGCCTTTTTCTGGGTTAGTGACGGCCATTACCGGTTTACGTGCGCTGGCGTTGTCGTCACGTTCAACGGTGATGAGGTCGCTCATCTCAGCAATTTGGTTGGCTAGAGAGAGAATGTCGTTTGATGCTTTGCTTTCATCTAGGCTAACCACTAAACGTACTTCTTGTTTTACGTTAGCCAGATATTGTTTGAGTTGTTGTTGGATCGCTTGGTCTAACATAGTTGTTATCGCCTTAATTCAATGGTTACTCTGGATAAATCGAAGGGGAGAGCAAACCAGGCCGAAGGTCGTCAAAGTATCTAACCTGGAATGCTCTCTAATTTAGACGCTAAGCTAGCTAGGAACTCAATGCGCGCTTAGCGTGTGCTATCAGTGGCTTAGATTTTGCCAACTAGGTCTAGTGATGGCGCTAGTGTCTCTTCACCTTCTTTCCATTTTGCTGGGCAAACTTCGCCTGGGTGTGCTGCTACGTACTGAGCTGCTTTCACTTTGCGTAGTAGGTCTTCTGCGTCACGACCGATACCTTCAGCAGTGATTTCCATTGCTTGGATAGTACCTTCTGGGTCGATTAGGAACGTTGCACGGTCTGCAAGACCTTGGCCTTCACGCATCACACCGAAGTTGTTTGTGATGTTGCCTGTTTGGTCACCAAGCATGTAGTACTGGATCTTGCCGATGGTTTCTGAGCTATCGTGCCAAGCTTTGTGAGTGAAGTGTGTGTCTGTTGATACTGAGTACACTTCAACGCCGCGTTTTTGTAGCTCTTCGTAGTGGTCTGCTAGGTCACCTAGTTCTGTCGGACATACGAATGTGAAGTCTGCTGGGTAGAAGAAGAATACAGCCCATTTGCCTAGAACGTCTTGTTCTGTTACTTCAACGAATTCGCCGTTTTTGTATGCTGTAGCTGCAAATGGTTTGATCTTTGTATTAATCATTTTTACTTTCCTCAGAATGTTTTAGGGTGAGCAGTTCTTGCTTTCGGAAAGTATATTCGCATTGGATTGTGTTTAAGGAAAATCGCTTGTAACTATCCTATTGATAGTCATTTCCTATCTTTATTCATAGGGAAGCCCGATGTAAGTGAGTTTGCTTTGATAGGTTTTATTGAAGATGAAGGCCGAGTGGTAATAGAGATACCGATGATGACCTTTAAGAGATCGTCCGGCTAAGATCGAAAGAACCTGCATTTCGGCAGGCTCTTTCTAATAAGAAGTGGGGAAGCTGATGCTTTTATTTTTTAGTTCAGATTGTCGAGCACCTTGCCGCACAACTTCTTCAGCATGATCATTTCATCCAGCTCTAACGTGATTTTACACATCATGGCGTTTGGCACTGACTTGGCTTGCTCTTTGAGGTCACGACCTTGCTCGGTTAGGTTGAGTACGCGAACGCGCTCATCGGTTTCACTACGACCACGTTCTACATAGCCTTTTGTTTCTAATCGTTTAAGCAGCGGCGTGAGCGTGCCTGAATCCAAATGCAGTTGCGAGCCCAGTTCTTTAACACTGGCACCGTCTTTCTCCCACAACACCATCATCACTAAGTATTGCGAATAAGTCAGATCAAGTTCGTCCAGCAAAGGGCGGTAAGCTCGGATCACCGCATTTGCTGCACTATAGAGCGGGAAGCAAACTTGGTTTTCGAGTAAGAGTTTATCGTCGTTGGTCATGGTGTTGTCGGTGTAACACTGGCTCATTGGCGTTGCCTACCTGCTCACAGAGAAAGAGAGTAACAAAATAAATTGTGCACAATATAGTTGCAAACTATCTTTACTTCGATATAAGATTGCAAACAATTAAATTGTGCACAACTTAAATTAAGAAGGACAATCGCATGACTACTCTATACAAAACTCAAGCTACTGCTTTGGCTGGTCGTAATGGTCAAGTAAAAACAGATGACGGTCTTCTCGATCTAGAGCTGTCATACCCGAAGGAAATGGGCGGCACAGGTGCAGCAACTAACCCTGAGCAGCTTTTCGCAGCGGGCTATTCAGCATGTTTTTCTAACGCTATTCTGCACGTAGCACGTGAAGGTAAAGTAAACCTGAAAAGTGCACCCGTAACAGCGGAAGTGGGTATTGGTCCGAATGAAAACGGTGGCTTTGCGTTGACCGTTAGCCTCGCGGCAGAGTTAGATCTACCACAAGAACAAGCATTAGAGCTAACGCGCATTGCACACCAAGTTTGCCCATACTCAAACGCCGTTCGTGGCAATATTGATGTTGCTGTTACAGTAAACGGCGAAGCGATCTAATCGATTTAGACATTATTTCTAATAGAAGGAAAGCCTGCGAACGTGCAGGCTTTTTTCGATTATTTGATGGCAGTGCAGAAGCTGACGTCTGCATGGTGCGTTTGTGGATCGTAGCTATGATAAAGTTCGAAGCAAGGTCGACAGTCGTTCTCAATACCAGATTCAACCACTTTGCTCATCAAATCATCCCATGCTTTAGGGTATTGGCTGAATTCGGTAATTTGCTGGCGCATCACCGCATATTGACCGCCGGGGAAGTCTTGCAGCTCAATGCCTTTTGGTACTTCGGTATCTTCTGGCACCATTAGACAGATGTCAGTACGACACTTCTCGTCTGGCGTGATTTCTGGGTTATCGTGATAAATGAAGATACAGGTATTACCCGCTAAACCTTTTATCCCTGCCCATTGATACAAGCGACCTGATGGCTCTTCATAGCCTTGGCCGTAAGGGCCGTTTACGCGAATGTAAGCCAGTTTTGCTTTATCAAAGTTTTGCGTTTCCATATTGTTGCTCCATGTTGTGAGTTCAGAGTCAGTATATGAATCGCTTAGGGCTCGTTCGTTTCCATTCTTGCGCAGTGCGTGTCCAATCTTGCTGTTTCGCGCGAGTTCAGAAAATTGCTGGTAGTTTTTACAGTCGCGAAAGGCGGTTGGTGTTACGCCATAATGCTGCTTAAACGCCTTAGCTAGGCTTTGCGAACTAGAAAAACCGTACTCTAACGCGATGTTCAGCACTGGTTGCTTTGATTTGAAAAGGTCGTCTGCTGCCGCCTCTAGCCGTAAACGTCGAATGAAGTCGGCTAATGTTTCGCCTTGTACCGCCTTAAAGGTACGGTGAAAATGATAGGGAGAGAGGTTGGCTAGCGCTGCCACTTCGAGCAAATTGAGAGGATCGTTAAAGTGCTGTTCCAGATAGCGAATAACAGGAACGAGTCGTTGGTGATAATCGACACGCATGAGAGGGGCCACCCTTGTTTGATTTGCTCAAAGCGTACCGCAATGAAGCAAGGATTCAAGGCTAGTATCGAATAAATGCGTCGTAGTCATTTATTTCTGATTGTGATGCATTCTGTTGCGGGTAGGAGATGGTTCTTAAGATGGCTTCTCAACGGTAATTGAAATCCGTTCAGAGCGCTTAATATCCCGTCAGCTCCATATAACCAGTCCCAGAATGAGAGCCCTCAATACGCACTGGGCCTTCCCAATAAGGCACAGAAAGAGGCATTTTCGCGTTCGGGTTGAGAGCAGAAACGGTAAGCTCAATTTGCTGATTTGGAATCGACACTTGCCACTGGATTGGATACTTTCGCCCTTGGATTTCTGTTTGCTTGGTCGCCTCTAACTGAATGTCTTTTTGTGGGATAGCGATGCCAGAACCATCTTGCTGCATCAGCCTTGCGCTGGAGTAACTGGCTGCTCCGGTTTCGGAATCCCGCAATTGGAACACCACCAAGCTGGTCTCGTCACTCAATCTTAGGGCAAACCAGTCCCAGCCTTGTTGTGAGTCGAGTAAGAATTGCGAGCTCCACTCTCGGTCTATCCAACCTTTGCCCGACACTTGATAGGTTTCGCCGTCGATAGTGACTTCACCGGAGACATCAATAAACGGTTGGCTGTAATAATAGGAAGCCACCTGACCATCGGCGCTTTTGGTGCTGTACCCTTGCTCGCCTTGCTTTTGATACGGTGCGCTGCTGGTAAGCGTCAGGGAATAGCCAAACTGTTCGGAGTTCGCTTTCAAAGTGGCAGGGAAGAGGTCGTTGGTTGAAGAAGTCCACTGCCAATCATCGAGATAAACCCGAAATGGTGAGGTGTCGACGCCAGCTAGAGAGGCTTGATCGCGTGACCATTTTTCATCAGCATAATGTTTGTCTTGCGTTGTAACCGCGCTATGCGCCATGTAGATTTGCTGAGTTTGCCATTCGGTTTTCTTCACGTCATCTTCGCCCATTGGTGGCGCAGCAGCAAAGCGAAATTGAGTCCACTGTATTCCGATAGGATTACCTTCTTCATCAATTAAGTTAGCGGTTAAGTACCACCATTCATGACGAAAGTTTGGGTGCGCTTGATGATCGGTAGGAAAGGTGAGTTCAACACCTTTTTCTACGGGTGTGAATCGGTTGCTCTCGCTTTGCATATCTCCACTGCCCAGCAATGCGCCCATATTTTGCGTGCCCATATTTTTTTGTTGGGGATCTTCACATCCAAATAGGAACAGACTGCTTATGAGTAGAGTAAGTTTGCTTGCCAACCGAACCATCACAACACCTCGCTTTGCAAACTGGACACGACAGGCTTACTGACCAATCGCCACAGCGGAATCAAGGTTGCAATCACCGCCACCAAGATGGTGATTGCCGCAATGCTGAGGGCATCACTCCAATTCCACAGATAATTTAAGCTCCAACCAAAAGCGCGCAAGGTGACGATATCTGTCAGCACATAACCCACCATAGCTCCTAGAGGTAAGGCGATAACCAGAGTAAAACTCACCAAAGCAATGATCTGTCCGACCACCATGGTCATTAATTTACGACGGCTGACGCCAAGTGCATACAGTCTTGCAATGGCGGCTTTGCGCGCGTCAAGCAACATGAAGCAAGCACTGAACAAACCAATCACGGCGACCATCAAAGTCACGCCGTTGAGTGCGCGCGTAATGGCGAAGGTCTGCGAGAAAATATCCAACGCGATGGATTTGATTTGCACCTGATCGTAGAGCTGACTTGGATGCAGATTCAATTGATCGCGCAGTTGCTCGTAGACGATTTGTGGGTCCCCCGAGACTTTTATGCCAAGGCTTGTCGGCAGGTCGGTAAATCCGCTCTCTTTCCATAACTTTGGTGCTAATAACACTTCACCATTGGGTGAGCCGTAATCGCGGAATATCGCACCCACAAGCAGGTTCTTATTTGGAATGGCATCAAGCTTAAGTTCGCTACCCAGTGATAAACCCAGTTTGATCGCGGTTGGTTCACTGATGGCGACTAACTTACCTTGGTAAAAATGCTGCCAGAAGTTCTCCAAATGCGATTTGAACACCATGGTTTGTTCTAAGGTATCTTTGTCTTTGGTGCCAAGCAAAATCGGTAAACCTTGCAGGTTATCGTCGACGTAGTATTGCTTGTAGACTGTCTCAACCTTGTCGAACTGCCCTAACGCGCGCTCCACATCTGCGATTTCCCCTTGCGCAGGGCTGACGTAAATATCGGCATGTAGCCTCTGTTCTAGCCACTGTTTTAGGGTGGATTCGAAGCTGCCCACTAAGGTATTCATCCCCATATTGGCAGTAACGGCGAGTAGCAGTGCCATCATGGCGAGAGAAAGCGGAGAAATCAGCTCGCGCAGCTCAGCAAACAGATACTGCATCAAACCAGAACTGGTGCGCTTTTCACACCAATTGGCTAACACGCTGAGTGTTTTAGGTAGATACAAAGGAATCGACACCACAAGTATGCCGAGCCACGCCATGGTGAAGCGGTGATGCTCACTCAGCCATAACCCTGCGAGTGCGAGAGCCGTCAACGCAGCACCTATCACGAACAATTGGTTTTCGTTAGAAGCTTCAGGTGCCTGATAAAATCCGCCATGAGAGGAAAGCGGCTGGCGCACTCGCTGTTTAAAGTGTTGCCAACAAGCCAACAGGGTTGCGGCTAACGTGAGCAGCAGTGCTTGCGCCCACCATTGCCACTGCCAAGTGCCAGGCAACAGTGTTGCGCTGTAAAGTTGTTCTAAAGTCAGTGCTACAGTCGGATGCAACCAATGGCTGAGCTGCATGCCCAATACAAAACCGAGGGAAGCGCCGATGGTAACGAGAATAGTGAGTTCAACTAACAGCGCAGAGAACACAATGCTCGGCGCAACGCCCGCCTGTTGAATCTGCACTAACAGCCGATTGCGTTTCAGCAAGCTGTACTTGACGCCGTTGTAAGCAATGAACAGCCCGACTAAAAAGGCGAGTAAGCTCATTGCGGTGAGATTGAGGTGAAAACTATCGGTCAGCGAGCCAAGGTCGGTACTTTGATTATTGGAAATCCATTGTCCTTGCTCACCAATGATGCTTTGCCAATTTGCTTGCGTGTCTTTATTCCCTTTATCACCCGAATGGAAAACCGCAATGTAACTGAGCTGTCCTTGTTTATTGAGCAGTTGCTGGGCGAAGCCTATGTCCATCAACATTCGGCTACCTAACTGCCATTCGTCAGGCAACACCACCACTTGGGTTGGAATGTCGTCTAAAGTTAGGGTTTCCAGCTCTCCCAAGTTTTGATGTTGAGATTGGCTCATCATCACGATCGGCTTGCCAGCTAAAAGCTCTGGTAAAGGTAAAGCACTGTCGAACAAAGATACGTTCTGCTGGTTTTCTGATGAATAGCGAGAACGTGAAGAGATGGCGGCAATCAACTCGCTACCTTGTACTGACCAGCGACGCCCTTGTTCGTCTCTCACTCGCCCTTCAATTACAGGTAGTGTTGCACTGAGTCCGTTTTGTCTAAGGGTGAAGTAGAGCGATTCGGGCAGATAGTTTTGCCCTGCTGGTGGAATAATTAAGTTCTGAGCTTGTGCGCTAAGCTGCTCGGTAGACTCCGCATAACTGCGCTTGGCATTGAGGTTGATGGCTTGCACCGCAACAAACAAGGTCACAGCCAGTACGATACCGATCAGAATCGCAGCGGCTTGCAGCGGCGATTGTCGATAATGTGCCGCAAACAGATTCAGGGCGAGTCGCGTATGAGTGAATCTGGTGTTTGGTTGCTTAGCTTGCTTCATGATGTTGCTCATTTACATCGCGCTGATTTTGCGTCAGTCCGCTTTGCAAACGACCATCCTTCAAACGCCCATCTTTTAAACGTAATTGGGTTTGCATGAACTCGGCACACTCAGGGCTGTGGGTCACCAAGAGCACAGCGGTATTGCCTTGGGTGGTGATTTCACTGAGTAGTTTCATCACTTCTAAGCCCGCTTTTTGGTCAAGGTTGCCTGTGGGTTCATCGGCAAGCAGAAGTTTGGGTTTGTGGGCAAGTGCACGGGCAATCGCGACGCGTTGTTGTTGACCGCCTGAAAGAGCAGAAACATGCCTGTCGAGAAGCTGGCTGATGCCTAACGTTTCGACCAGATAATCGCACCAGTCATTCCATTTCTGTTGATTCAAATTGAGAGGAAAGGCGATGTTTTTCTTTACGTTAAGAGGTGTTAAGAGGTTGAATTGCTGGAAGATAACGCCGAGCTTTTGATGGCGGAAGCGGCTCCATTTTGGGTCTTTCCAAGCCGCTGCGTTGTCGCCGTCTAGCCACAACTCACCACCGGAAAGTGGTTCAAAGCCAGCGATGATATTGAGTAAAGTACTTTTGCCGCTACCACTTGCCCCCGTCAGTGCGACACTCGCTCCTGAATTCAGGGTGAAATCGACTCCTTCCAACACGCGATGTGTCTCTTTGCCATCAACAAAGCTTTTGCTGGCGTGTTTGAGTGTGACAAGTGGGCTTTCCATTTCCTCTCCCTGTATTCAAAAGGTGTCGTTTCTTTTGGCAATGGTTATTACAGTAAGTTCTATATAAACTTTAGCCAACAATCAGATAAAAACAGCGATTTACATCGATTTCTTAATAACTTGTACTGAATAGAGGAGGGAATAGATTAATCGAGAAAGGGATATAACAGGCATTAAAAAAGCCCGAGTCAAACTCGAGCTTTCAAAGAAATTCAGCTTGGTCAGCTTATACGTAGTACGCTTCAACTTCGCCTTTAAGTTTGATCAGCATTGGGTTACCAAAACGGTCTTTTGCTTTAGGAGAAGCAATTTTCACCCAACCTTCGCTCACGCAGTATTCTTCTACGTCTGTGCGCTCTTTGCCGTTAAAACGGATACCGATTTGGTGATCGAAACATTCTTTGATGAAGAATGGGCTACGTGGGTTACCTGCTAGGCGATCTGGTAGAGCTGGTTTAGCTGTATCTGTCATGTTTGTGACCTAAATTCCGTAAAAAGTGCGCCATTGTAGTCAGTGCACAGTGAGTGTTCAAGATATGTTGAGAGACTTAATACTAAAGCCTTTTGAAATAATGCAAAGTTTCCCGCTTTCAAAGTGTGGAATAAAAACACGGTCTCGTTGCTCAACGGTGTTTTGCTCTCGAAACTTCTCCTGCCACCCCTTATTTGGTTTTGAATCATGACTATACTCATTACTGGCAGTTCTAACCTTATTCATACAACTTAATGTCTCAGAGCATGCCACTAGTCGAGAAACGATTAACAAGGAAGGGTGAATGGAGACTGTTGAACAGGTTAATAAACGTCATTTATCGGATAGAGATACTACCTCTAGCACTTCTATTTTTCTTTGTATTCTAATCGTAGTGGCTGTAATCGCTCGGTTTTTTGTTGCGTTTAATTACGAAGTAAATTGGGACGAGTTTTATTACCTATCTTTTGTGCATCGGTTTATTAACGGCGAGGTGATTAATAGTTTCCAAACCTTTCACATTCACTTCTTTACTTGGCTGAGTGGTGTATCAGATAACGATGTTGACCAGATCATTGTGGCGAGAGTCGTTATGGTCTTCTTTCAATTACTCACGGGATTTTATCTATACAAGTTATGTCGATTGTACTGCAGCAAATCGGCGGCACTTTTTGCGGTGCTTGCCTATTTTTCTTTTGTTTATAATGTTCGTATGGGGGCCAGTTTTCGTACTGATCCTATCGCGACATGTATGATCATGGCGGCGCTGTATTATGTGTTTAGTACAACATTTTCTTGGCGTGTATCCATTCTTGCTGGTGTCCTTACGGCTGTCGCCTTGCTCGTCACTTTAAAGACCGCTCTGTATATCCCGACTTTTATAGGCATAGTTTTAACCTCGCTTTATTGGTCGCGAAATCGTAAGCGTTATTTTAGGCAAGTTCTCATGTATGGAGTCGCAATACTGGTTGCCTTTGCGATGCTATACAGTTGGCATTACTTCTCTATACATGGAGCGAGTTCGGTTGGTGATGCAGGAACGATGTTCGGTGCTGCGGATAAGACACTAAACCAGCGCGAGCTTTTTCCTCGATTGTTTTACTTTGTTCATTCAGTTTCGACGAACTCATGGTATTGGTTAGCTCTTTTCATTGGTATTGGTACTGCTGTTTATGCGTGTTTTTCGCAAAAGCTATTAAGCCGGGAGTCATCGATTAAGTTTTTGTGCCTAAGTTTATTACTCTTCACTTTGCTCTTTTATCGCAACGCTTTCCCATACTATTACGCTTTTATGCTTGCTCCAGTGAGTGCTTTATTTGCTGTGGCTTGGGTTGGTATCCAGAATTTCACTAACGCAAGAGTTGCACAATTTTTTAATTTTATTGTTCCTTGCTTGTTTGCGGTATCCATTGTGGTGAATGGTTTTGTTTTACCGATAAAAAGCAACTTGGCCTACCAGCGTCAGTTTCTTGATGAAGTACATAAAATCTTTCCTCAGCCTGTTGCTTATATTGATCGATGCTCCATGGTTCCGACTTTTTCAAAACAAGGTTTTTTCATGAGTACGTGGGGTTACGAAGATTATATTGCGAGAAACATCCCCGTTATTCGCAATGCTATAGAGCAAGACAATCCGGCTTTTGTACTGGTTAATTCGCACTATTTAGATGTGTTTGGCCCTGACAAAACCGATAAAGGGCTATTAAGGCTAGATATTCAAGCGTTAAGGCAGAACTACATTCATCATTGGTCGCACCTGTATGTTGCAGGAAAGACGTTTGAATTGACGCCCAACTCTCTTAATCGGGAAGTTATGGTCAACATCGAGGGCCTATATACGCTTGAAGCTAGCAATAGTCTTATGATTAATGGCAAGGTTTGGTTGGCAGGTCAAGCTCGATACTTGGCGCGGGGTGTCTATGAATTAGCGTCGAAAGAGCCAGGTAAAGTCGTTCTGCGTTGGGGAGATAACCTGTACCGACCTCGCAACCTTGAAGAGAAGCAGAGGTTATTTACCGGCTTCTAATACGCACAGTAATGTTGATTCAGAACATGAGGAGCAAGCATGAAGTTAATTGTTCAAATTCCGTGCTTTAACGAAGCGGACAATATTGCTGATGTTATTCGCTCAATACCAAAGCGCGTTGATGGTATCGCTAAGATAGAGATTCTAATCATCGATGATGGTTCTACGGATGGTACTTCAGAAGTCGCACGCAAGTGTGGTGTTGAGAATATTATTACTAACCAGGGCAATAAGGGGCTTGCTTACTCATTTCGAAGAGGGATTGAGGAGTGCCTTCGTCTTCATGCTGATATCATTGTGAACACCGATGGCGATAATCAATATAATGGGGCCGATATTCCGCACTTGGTTAAGCCTATTATCGAGCACCAAGCAGAAATTGTTGTTGGTGACCGAGGAGGGTATAGCAATACACATTTCTCTGTATTTAAACGATGTTTACAAGTGTCGGGGAGCTTTATTATTGCCAAAGCGACGGGATTGGATGTTAAAGATGCTGTGAGTGGTTTTCGCGCAATATCGAGAAGAGCGGCACAACAACTTAATATCGTATCGGATTTTAGCTACACAATAGAAATGTTGATTCAAGCAAGTGCAAAAAGGATTGGTGTGGTTTCGGTGCCAATCCGAACTAATGAAAAAACGCGAGAGTCCCGTCTGTTTAAGAGCATTCCGCAGTTTCTAAAAATGTCGCTCTCTACTTTGGTCAGGGTTTATACCATGTACCGACCTCTGCAAGTGTTTTTGTTTATTGGCTCTGTGGCGATGATTTGCGGTGTGATTCCCATTATGCGATTCCTGTATTTCTTTTTAAATGGAGCGGGAGATGGCCATATTCAGTCATTGGTCTTGGGGTCAACGCTACTTATCTTGGGTTTCATCACTTTATTGATGGGGTTGGTGGCCGATCTAATAGGGTTCAATCGAAAACTGACCGAAAAAGTATTGCATCGAATTGAGGTGCTGGAAGAAAAGCTGGAACATCAGAAAAAGTCGCCCACTTATCAGTTTGAAACCAAGCGAAAACGATCTGGAGAGTAATAGCGAGTTACCTCGATACTTTAAAGAAGTGAGTTATTTGATACGGCTTGCTTAGGCCTAAATAGACTCGAGATAGCGAAGAACAACATATCTCCTAGAACCGTGACGATTCTGGAAATAAGGACGGCAACTAAGAGTGTATCTTCAATACTCGGCGAATCTAGGAGTGTGATTAAAACAGCCTCTCGGACACCCAACCCCGCAGGAGAGCCTGGGGTGGCAAACCCTATTAACCATGCGATGATGAAGTAACAAGATGTTTGTAAAAATGTCTCTAAAGTTGGAGTTAGACTGTCGTTTAGCGTAAAAAATATGAGTGAGAAAATGCCGCCCGATACCAAAAAAAAGCAGAGATAAAGCCCACAAGCTTTTAGGTAATTGCGACTGGCTATCAAGCTTAATATTGATCCGGTGATCACGATAAGTCCAGCGAATAAAGTCATCTCGTACCCCATTAAACTAGGGAAGTACTCATTCAGCAGAAAGACGCCAAACGAACCAGCCGCAATACCCATCAACCCTATTTCCCATAAGGTCGATTTCAGTAATACATTATTCTTAATTCCGTGTTGTACGCCAATTACTTGTCGGCTAGCGAATTGGAAAATGTTTCCAGGTAGATACTTAGCAATTTGAGATCCGCCAAACACCCAAATGGCAGTTGATGCAGACAAAGTATATTCACTGTTCGCGACTAAAAGTCGCCACGCCATAGAAAGAACATAATTGCCAAAGGCGTAGAGGCCTATGCAAAAAATAAATACCAGATAGGAGTAAGAGGGAATATCCTGAATATTCAGTTGCTGCGAGTATGTAGAGAGCTTGATTAATACAAAGGCGATGGAAAAAATAGTAATGATTCGCCCAACCCAACTTAATATGAATTTACTCTTATTATGTTTCATGATTCACACGCTGGCATAAAACCATGGTCCAAGGAATGGGAGAGCGTACTTCGAGAATCTCAAAGTGTTGATTGAGCAAAGTCAGAAAGGCATTCTTGGACCAGTGTTGGATATGTCCGGGAGTATTGCCCCAACTGTTTAAATATTTACCTCTTGCCATGTTTAACGCACACCACAACGGCTCTCTTGGCACACTAAAAATGTAATAGTCAGTATCGAGATCTTGCAATGTTGCTAGTGCTTGCTCGGGATGCTCTAGGTGTTCCAAGACCTCACAACAAACAACAAGGTCAGCAGAATCAGTCTTTCTAGCAACGTCATACACACTTTTTTGTTCAAACAAAATGTCTTCCAAGTTGTGTGCTTGGGCATTGTCTCTTGCTAGTTGAATCACTTGTTGGGAGAAGTCACTCCCTTTCACACGGATCCCTTGTTGATGCCATTTAAGTGCCCAGACTCCTTCTCCGCAGCCGATTTCGTGTATCGACTTTGGTGTGACCATATCAACCAGTTGCGATAAATGATGATCGAAATTGCTCATCATTTTTCTGGCGATGGGGTTCTGAGTATTGTATTTGTCGTAATAGTTTCCGACAGGGATCCCCTGCTCTTCGATACCTTTAGATATTTTCATGGCGTACTCAAATAAATTATCTCAAATGGCCAGGAAGTTCTTCTATTGATGAACTATGTTCTTCAGCCAACCATCTGACTTACAAAGCGTTACGCTTCCCTCTAGTAGAGTGTAGGATAATTTATTGTTTTGTTTGCCTCGTTAGAAAAATTCTACAACCCCTTTAAATACTGCGCGTTGGCTGTTGGTTGAATCATGGCATTCAGCGTTTGGACGGTTTGTTCGCTGTGTTCTTCAAGTAGAGCTAAGAACGCGTCAATCAACTCAGGTTTGCTTGCTGAGACTTTCGTTTCGGTCTGGATATCACGCAGATCGATCAACACATCGGTAAATAATTGAGGCAGATCGTGCAGCACTTGCAGGTTTAAGACGTTGTGTTCGCTGTAGATCGAATTGTGGCTGCCTTTCTGTTTTTGCACCACGTAAGGATTGTCTTTTAAGTTGATGATAGACGTGCGTTTATCACAGCGTTTCAAACAACCTTTGTTGACCTTCACCTTACGGCATCCTTCGGTTTGTTGGAACAAACATTGGCGGCTCGTGAGTAGGGTATTTGGATTATAAATGCTGTAGAAGCTGCGCATGTTTTTCGGACGCTTGATATGGCGCATCTGCTTCATATTCAGCTCGTTAGAAACAAACGCGCCACTTGCCGCGAACTCGTCTTGAAGGCATTTAAACGCGTATGAGTTCACCGTGTTCATTTGTGGGCCTGCCACCCAGCCTAAGCCGAGCTCTTTTGCGATCATGCCGACGCCTGAGTTGTTGGTGATCAACAACTCAGGTTGGATGGTTTCCAAAAATACGCGCGCGGCGTGGTAGTCTTCGCCAATCAAAATGGCTGGGAACCAAGGTTTGAGCATTGGGTTGGCTTGGAACAACTCAATCATCGCGCTCAGTTCGCCAGACAATCCCATTGGCAATTGATAGTAAACATCAATGTCGTGGTATTCGCACAGCATGGCTTCTTGTGCTGACGAGATCAGAACCGATAATTTTGGCGCACCTTGGCGAGGGTCTGGTTGAGGTAGCGCTGGCAGAGTTGGCACATCAATCGACCCTTTCAAGCTGCTGCCGGATACTTGTGTTGAAGTGACATCGAACGACTTAGTTTGCTCTGCCACTTTCTCAATGATCGCGGTTTTGTCGTCGTAGAGTTTCTTTTTCACCGCTTGCACATCATCAGCAGACTGGCATTGATAAACCTTCGAAAAATGCTTTACAGCGTGGTCGCGCGGGTTGTCGATGTACATCGCCTTGCCGAAATCACCTTGCAAAAATGCGTTGGAGAAATTGCGGTTGAACACCGTGTATAACTCGGTGGTGTCTTCAGAGAGTTCCAAACCCTCGCACAAGCGATCGATTTGCTGACGCCAATTATCGACCACGGTATAGACGTAGTGCGATTTCTTGATTCGTCCTTCCACTTTTAAGGAATACACGCCAGCATCGGCAAGCGCTTCCAAGTCCCCAAAGGCGGAGTTGTCTTTCATATTGAGTGGATAGTTGTTGCCTGTTTTGGTCGTTTCGTACTGTTCGCGACAAGGTTGGCTGCAGCGTCCACGGTTACCTGATGCACCATTGCGAGCGGAACTTATGTAGCAAATTCCGGAGAATCCGATGCAGTATGAGCCGTGGACAAACACTTCCATCATTACGTTGTGCTCGCGACCAAATTGCGCCAGATGTTTTATTTCATCGATGTTAAGTTCGCGAGATAAGTTTACTCGGCTTGCGGTGAGCTGGTTGAGAAAGAGGATCTGGCCTTCGTTATGCGTGTTCAGTTGCGTTGAAGCGTGCACATCCAAATCGGGAAAGTGATGTTTGAGAATGTAGGCCAGACCGAGATCTTGCACGATCACGCCATCGATTTTGGTGGTGTTCAGTTGGCTGAGCAAGCGAACAATCGCTGGAATTTCACTTTCTAAAATCAGCACATTCAACGTTAGGAAAATCTTACAGCTGTGCTGATGGGCCAACGTTAACACGCCATTTAAGTTATCTAAGGTGAGGTTGGTCGCTCGGTTACGAGCATTGAAGCGGTCGAGCCCACAGTAAATTGCATCGGCGCCAGCGGCAATGGCGGCTTTGATGGAATCTAAATCACCACCGGGTGCTAATAACTCAAATTGATCGCGTGTCACTACTTTTCTCTTTCTTACTAAAATAGGCTGCAAATGTTACGTATTTCACGCTTTTGATGCTCAGCTAGTTAACGCTTTATTAATCTGAATCAATTAATCCGTGTTACACGGTCGACTCTTGAGTGGGTAGAGTGCAATTCGCGATAGCGGAATCTGACTTCTATAGTTTTCCTACACTTGGTTTTTCTATATTTACAGTTTTCGACTCAGGTAGAGAGGAAGGGACGACAAATGAAAAAAGTAATCATCGTGTTGGTCGTGGCGTTGGCGTCATTGAGTGCATTGGCTGGGGAGGGGGTGGTAACCGTTGCGAGCACGCATTCAGCAAAAGATACGGCGGATAAATTTGTCGCTATCGCGCAAGAAAAAGGGTTGAACGTCTTTGCGCGCATTAACCATCAAGAGAACGCCACGAAAGTCGATATGACGTTGCGACCAACCGAAGTTATCGTGTTTGGGAACCCTAAAGTGGGCACGCCACTGATGATCTGTGCGCAGGAAGTGGCGCTCGATTTACCCCAAAAAGTGTTGGTGTATGAAGATGCTGAAGGCAAAACGTGGTTAGCTTACAACGATCCTATGTATTTAAAGCAGCGCCATCATATTGAAGGCTGTGACGAGGTATTGAACAAAATCAGCGGCGTGCTGGGCAATTTAACCCACGCGGCGGCGAAGTAGGGCTGGTTATTGGCTTCGCTTTTTTTACTCCGAAAACGAAAAAGCCAACCTCGCTGGGAGGTTGGCAAATCTTACCTAGATTGGGGGAGGTAAGATCAGGAGGTGGCGAGTACGCTGTGCACTTCTGACTTAATTGAGTCAGACTGCGTACCGAAAATCGCTTGTAAACTGTCGCCAATCACTAACACATCTCGCGCGCCGAGCGCTTTTAGCTTAGCAACATCAACGTTGGCAATGTCTTTTACCGAGACACGCAGACGGGTGATACACGCATCGACTGACTTAATATTGGCTTTGCCGCCCAATGCAGCTACTACATCCACCGCAATTTCATCAGGTTGTCCGGCAATCTTCACTTCTGCAATGTCGGTTTCACGGCCCGGCGTTTTCAGATCCAACTTCACAATTAGGAAGCGGAACAAGCCGTAGTACAGCGTCGCCCAGATTGGACCTATGATGATGAACATCCACGCGTTGGTCGACATTGGGTAGTAAAGGAAGAACTGGATCGCGCCGTGCGCAAAGTCAGTACTGTGTTTGATTTCCAAAAATGCGGTGATCGCAAACGCAATACCGGTAAGGAAAATATGGATCACGTACAGCACTGGCGCGACGAATAGGAAGGTAAATTCGATTGGCTCTGTGATACCAGTTAACCAAGAGGTCAACGCCGCAGACATCATCAAACCACCGACGATTTTCTTACGCTCTGGAGACGCGCAGTGGTAAATCGCCAGTGCCGCTGCTGGTAGCGCCCACATGGAGTACATAAAGCCACCAGACAGATAACCTGCGGTTTTATCGCCCGCGAAGAAGCGAGTGAGCTCACCGGTAAACTCTTTACCTGTTTCTGGGTCTATGTAACTGCCGACTTCAAAGAAGAACGGCGCATTCCAGATGTGGTGCAAACCCACCGGGAGTAATGAACGTTCGCCCGCTCCGTAAACCGCCCACGCGAGTACAGGGTTTTGGTACGCTGCCCAATGAGAGAATGCATCAAGAAGTTGTCCGATAGGTGGCCATGCAAACGCGAGAATCGCACCAACGACGATCGCCGATAAACCGGTGACAATGGGCACAAATCGCTTACCCGCGAAGAAGCCCAAATATTCCGGCAGTTTGATGTTGTAGAAGCGGTTGTACATGATTGCCGCGACCGCACCGATAAAGATGCCGCCAAACACCCCGGTTTGCAGCGTCTCAACGCCCATGATGGTGGCGTCAGTTTCTAGGCCGCGCAGGCCAGTCACGATACCGAGCGATGCGTTCATAATAATTAGGCCAACTAAGCCTGCGAGCGCAGCGGCACCGTCATTGCCTTTTGATAACCCGAGCGCCACACCGACCGCAAACATCAACTGCATGTTGCCGAACACGCCTTCACCGGCGGCGAGCATCACTTTGTTGACCGCGTCTGGAATAAACGTAAAACCCGCGTTACCAATACCCAGCATCAAGCCGGCCACCGGTAACACCGCCACAGGCAGCATCAACGACCGCCCTATTTTTTGTAGTTGTCCAAATATACTTGCAAACATGGTTTCCTCCTGACGAATGCCAGTGTTGTAGGACCTGATTCCTTCAGGTCATGTTGTTTCACGTAAGGTCAGGATGATCATAGCGAGCAAGGCGGCGCCTAAGGTTACAAAAGGCAATCAGTTTGTAAGTGGCCGCTTACAAATCTCTTACACCGAGAAGTGAAAATTGCAATCGGCTCGATTGTGTATGGGCCTTTAAGAATGCATCATATTGGCCAGCGCCAAACTCAGGGGCAGGCACAGGGACGGACACAGGGAAAGTAGGATGGAAAACAAGCAGATACTGGTCGTCGATGACAACCTCGACCTTCGCGAAGCGTTGTCAGATTACCTTGGTCGCGCAGGGTTTGAAGTGCTTTGCGCAGAAAACGGCGGCGTGATGTGGCAACTGCTCAACGATCACCATCCTGATTTGATCATCCTCGATATTATGATGCCCGGTGAAGACGGCTTTACCCTGTGCCAGAAACTGCGCAAAAACTCCGATATCCCGATCATCATGCTGACCGCCGTCACTGAAGAAGCCGACCGAGTCGCAGGGCTAGAAATGGGCGCTGACGACTACATCACCAAATCATTCAGTCCGCGCGAACTGCTCGCGCGCATCAAAACGATTCTGAGACGCAGCCAATCGACCGCCAATAGCAAACTGACGCGTAAAGTGCGTTTTGATGATTGGTTGTTAGATACCGTAACCCGGCAACTGACCCACGTCGCTAGCCGCGAAGTTAAGCAACTGAGTGGCGCGGATTTGTCGCTGCTCGGTTTGTTCGTCAACCACGCGCAATCAATATTGTCTCGCGATGACATTGCGCGCGAGATCTGGGGACGCGATGCCGACCCATTTGAACGCGGCATCGACGTGCAGATCAGCCGCTTGCGTCATCACCTTGAAGATAAAGACCGCTCGCTGATCCTAACGGTGCGCAACAAAGGCTACATGCTGACCACGGACGTGCATTATGAGAATTAAACGCTGGACGGGATCACTGGTCGTTCGCACCAGTGTGTTCCTGTTGCTGGTGATCATTCTGGCGCAGGTATTATCCGGGATTATCTGGTATCAACACGCCAGCGAACGCGATAAAGAGGGCCTGACCACCACAGTCAAAAGCTTAGCACTGAGCGCTTCTTCCACCATCGCTTTCTTTCAAACCCTCCCTTCTGAATATCGCCACTTGGTGCTCAATCAACTGCGCAACATGGGTGGTACGCGCTTTTTCGTCTCACTCAACAATCACCAGATTGATGTCGACCCACTGCCAGAGAGCGAGCGCAAAACGTTGGTCATCAACCAAGTTCGCGAGGTATTAGAAAGCGAGCTGAGCGGCATTCCTAATATCGAGGTGGAGTTCACCCAGCGCGACAAACTCAAAGTGTTCAACAACGAGCTACCTATCGATGAACTGCCACTATTGTGGGCGCATTATTCGCTTTCGTTTGGTGACCTCAATCCACCCATTTTGGTGATGCAGGTCGAAGTCGCGCAGAACGAATGGTTTTATCTCGCGGCGGTGCTACCCGCGCCTTACATCAACCTAGAGACTAACTATTTTGAGTTGCGCCAATGGCTGACGCTATTGGTGTCCGCGCTAATGCTGTTGCTGTGTACCTGGTTTATCGTTCGCAAAGAAATTCAACCCATTCGAGAGCTGGCAAAAGCCGCAACCCTGATGTCGAGCCGATTAGACGTGCCCGAAGTCTCTGAGCGAGGCAGTAACGAACTGAAAGCGGCGGTACGTGCGTTTAACAAAATGAACCGACGCATCGACAGCCACATTAAAGACCGCGAGATGCTGTTCAGCGCCATCTCCCACGATCTGAAAACGCCGATAGCCTGCCTAAAACTGAGGGCGGAAATGCTGGATGACGACGCCGAGCGAGAACGCTTTATCCGCCTGAGTAACGACCTAGATTTGATGGTCAAAGGCGCATTGCAATGCATTAAAGAGACCGATATCCACGAGGAAATCGAGCCGATCAATTTCACCCAACTGATTCAGCACATTTCCGCCAATATCGCCGATGCGCCGGACGCGATTCGCATCCACGGCGAAATCCGCACCCACTTTGCTGGTAAACCGTTAGCGATTAAGCGCTGCATTCAGAATCTGGTCGATAACGCGCTCAAATACGGCCATCAAGCGGACATTACGCTGAGTGAAAGCCCAGAGTCGATCCAGATTGAAATTGAAGATCACGGTGATGGTGTTGACGATTTATTACTTGAAAAGCTCTGCCAGCCATACTTCCGCGCTAGCAACGATAAAGAAGGCAGTGGGCTGGGGTTAACCATTTCACAGAGTATTGCAAAGGCTCATGGCGGCAACTTGTTGCTGAGCCATTCTCAGTTTGGCGGCCTCTGCGCCACGCTGACTTTCCCGAGAGACTGACTATGAACAAACTGGCATTCTTGTTCCCACTGTTGCTCGCCCCTTGCGTCGCTCACGCTGAGTCGCCACAAGGGGTAGAGTTTTTACATTGGTGGACTTCTGACGGCGAGCAGCAAGCGCTGCAAACACTTAAAGCTCAGCTAAAACAGCACGATATTGATCTGCTGCAAAGCCCGGTGTTAGGCGGTGGTGGCGACAGCGCGATGACGGTACTGCAAGCTCGCGCGCTGGCGGGCAATCCACCCAGCTTCGCGCAAATCGAAGGGCCAAGTATTAAGGCGTGGGATGCCATCGGTATTTTGCACAACGTCAATGCGGTAGCGGATGAGCAGCGCTGGGACGAGGTGCTCTACCCGCTGTCTATCGAAATCAATAAAACACAAAACGGCTATATCGCCCTGCCACTTACGCTGCACCGCTTAAACTGGCTGTGGGTCAACCACAAGCTGCTTAAACAACTGAATCTCTCCGCGCCGAAAAACTGGCAAGAGATGTTCGCTGCCATGGAGCTTGCTAAGCAAAATGGCATCGTGCCGATCGCGGTCGGTGAGCAGCCGTGGCAAGTCGCCCAACTTTTCGAGAACTTAGTGATCTCCACTGGCGGTGTTGAGTTCTACACCAATGCGATGGTTAAACTTGAGCGAGACAGCATCGACAGCGATACACTGCGCCAAGCGCTGACGCAATTTCGTCGCCTGAGTTTGTTGATCGACAACCAATTACCCGACAGTAAGTGGGATACGGCGACCCAAGCGCTAGCCGACGGTCAGGCGCTGTTTCAAATCGGCGGTGATTGGATTTTGGGCGAGCTGCTCGCCAATCAAGTCTCGGTTCCGCAAGAGGTCGGCTGTTACCCAACGCCGGACAGCGATGGTGTATTCCTCTACAACATGGACAGCTTGGTGTTTATGTCGAGCAAGTCGTTTTCTTCCGAGGCTGCTCAGCAAACCGCAAGCGCGCTGGCAGACGTCGAGTTTCAAGCTAAGTTCAATAAGGTAAAAGGCTCGATTCCGGTACGTACCGATATCGACATCAGCGATTTTAATCCGTGTCAGGTCCAGTCATATCAAGACTTTCACTACGGCGTTAAACACAACCTCGCTGTGCCGAGTATGATTGATTCGATGGCGGTCAATCCGGTTGCCCAGCAAGCGATAAACTCGGAAATCTTCCGTTTTTACCGCAATCCCAAGATGGAACCCGACGAGCTGATAAAACGCATTATTGCTATTTCGCAAAGCGGTTAATGGCAATGAATTTGTGCCGAGTGGAATAAAAAAGCCCCAATGATTGGGGCTTGAATGAAGCGAAGTATGCCGTTTAAAAATAGTGGAAGATCGGCGGTTCATGCATCAAGAAGTTTTGATGGGAGATGTTCCACGCATAGGCGCCCGCTAAGGTAAACACAACGTAATCACCAATATCGACGTGGGCGACGTGTTGATTGCGTGCCAGCACATCTTTGGGCGTACAAAGCTGGCCGACAAAGGTCGCTTGTGCATGCTGAATTGAGTGAGAAATCTCATGGTGTTGCTCGCTTTTCAGGATGACGAATGGATGATCATGGCTCTGCGCTGCTGGCGTGCGGAAGTGGTGAGTTCCCCCGCGTGCGATGACAAAGTTTTCGCCAAGATTTTGCTTAATATCCAGTACTTCCATCACGTAATAACCACATGCCGCCGTGATGAAACGTCCGCATTCAAAACGCAGTGTCCAGTCTTGCACTTGCTCTTTGGCGATGAGGAATTCCAACTTGTCGCAAAACTCCATCCACGGAAAGTGTTGCTCAGGGTTTTGGTAGTTAATCCCCATGCCTCCACCCAAGTTGATCATCAGCTCACCGAGTTCAAACTCTTGTTGCCACGCCTTCACGACTTGGAAATAGCGCTGCATTAACGCTAAGTGACGTTCAACATCGAGCTGATGCGACATCAAGTGAAAATGGAAGCCTTTGAGTGACACTTGCGGGAAATCGCGCAGCAACATCAAAGCATTACTCAGTTCGGACTCGTCCAAACCAAAAGGAGTCGGCTTGCCGCCCATCGCCAACTTGCTGAGCGTGATGTCGCCGATATCTATGTTCATACGCAAAAAGATCGAAGTCGGGCGGTTGAGGCGCTCGGTTAGTGCTCCAATGCGTTGCAGCTCGGTGAGGCTTTCGACATGAATTGCATCGACATCAAGTTCAATCGCTTGTTGCAATTTATTTGGCATTTTTCCTGGGCCGCCGAAGATCAATGGCTTATCGAGTTGTTGCTGGTGGAGGTGTGCCAATTCCCCACCAGATGCCGCTTCAAAACCATCGACATACGGCGCGAGCGTTTTGAGAATCGGGCCCGATGGATTGGCTTTGGCCGCGTAAAATAGCTCGACATTTTTCGGCAAAACGTGACGCAGTTGTTTGATGTGTTCTTCTAAGGCGTTTAGGTCATACAAGTACGCGCACAAGGGTTGATTTTGCTGCTGTGCGAGCGTGTGAATTTGCTGGCTAACGCGTGTCGGTAGAGAGAGGGAATTAGGCATGTTGCGCTCCTTTTTCGTGTTGCTGCCAAGGCGTGGCAACTTGGGTATAGCCCGACTCTTTATCGGCTTTTTGCATCAAGCGCGTGGTGAAATTATTTTTGCTTGGGAAGTGACCGCCATTCAGCAACGCTTCTAGTTCCGGCTGTTTTCCATTCACGGATTGCCAACGCACAATGGCACTTTGCACCGCATTCCACAGCGTTTGCTCTAGTGGTTCATCACCTTCTGCGATGAAGAAAATCGCTTCGCTGATGTTGTTGATAAAGGTGCAGTATCCGATGCGATTCCAGCCTTGTTCGCGACTGTAGTAAACCGATTGTCGCGCGCGTTCAGACAAGTCAGCTAATGTTTCTGCTGGCCAGAACTCCGGCAGTAATTTAGTGCCTTCCAAATCACGAATCCAAACACAACACGGCACCTCTTGCTCAAAGCCAATCAAGGTGTTTTGCAAATGCGGCTCAAACGCCACCCCGTGTTTGAAGTAGTAGTTAAACACACCCGGAATTAGGCAATGCAAATAGCGTTCAAACCACAGTGTCGCGATGTCGGAATAGCGATTTTGCGTAGTACGCGCTTTGTTTTTAAGGCGTTGAGCAATGCAACTGTTGCCGTTTTTGTCGTAAGCAAACAGAGCGCCAGCGAGGGTTGGTTTTAAGATATCGACTTCGCTCAGCGAGAAATTTTCGCGATACAAAATCCCAAACGATTCGCGCGCTTTGGTGTTGTCGTCCCAATTACGCTCAGCGACGCTTTCTAGATTCAACGTGGTGGCGTAAGGCTCTGTCATCACTTTAAATACGGGGTTGTGCAGCTGTTCGTTTTCTCTAATTGGTTTAAGAATCGACGTGAGCTGCACGGCGCTGTCGAGTTCGTACCACGCGTTTTTTCGCACGCAATTGGTTAATCGTACGTTGATGGAGAATTTCGCAAACCAATCCATATCTGGGTGGTAGAGGGTACGAACTGAAGAGGTCGGCTGCATCTTTTCACCACCTAAACCCAGTGGCGTGATCTTGCCTTGTTCAATGGCACGCTTCACGCTTGGGTTGCTCAAAATGGTGTAGCTTTCCCAAGGATGGCAAGGGTAGAGTGTCTTCCCATTGCTGGTGGTGTGTTGTGGCGCGAGCTGTTGTAGCATGCGCTGCGCAGGGTTAGCTTCTCCGTCGGAACTCAGCACATCAAGTAAGGACGTATCCACTTCAAACCAGTACAGCGGGACTTGCGCGCCGACTTCTGGAGAAAACGCCAAGAGATCATCCATGGTGACGCCCGAACGACTTTTTGGGGTCGGATGGAAAGTATGACCCCAAATCAGAGACTGTTCCGAAGCGATAAATTCGTTGTGATGCGATTTGGGCGCGACGTTGAGAAACTGCTCGGTAACCAGCACGCTATTTTCCAGTTGTTCGATCAGCTCATGGTTAAACGGGATCGCCAATACCTGCTTGAGATAGTTAAGCAAAAGCGTAAGAGTTTGCGTGGCATCCAATTTTGCCCAACCAGATCCCGGCATTTTCGCCCAAGGCAGTTCTGCCAATTTGATTTTGCCCAGTTTGCTCGCGTAGTGAATCGGCAAAACCAGCACGCCATTTTGTTGAGACAGATGAACGGCTACCCGTTGCTTGGCGGAATAGTTGCGTTTTAACGTTTGGGGTAGCGATGTCGATTGGTAGCGCCATTCCACTTGTTGATTCGGTAGCGCAAATTCACGTAAGTAACAATTAAGAACACCCATTATCGTGTTGAGTTGGGCCTTCTCCCGATTGAGCTGCACATCATGCGCGCGCAACTCGCTAGTCTGAGAGGATTGAGTTTGTAACATGTTGATTTCCAAATTTTGAATGGAGAACCAGCGCGATCAAGGTGATTACGCTGACTATCGCAGAAAGTAGGAAAGGAACCTCAAGTAGCCCCAAGCTAGAAATGAAAGAAGCGCAAAATCCCGCCGCCACGCCACCCCATTTGGACATGGCATCAAAGCGAGAAAATACTTTGCCACTGAGTTTGCGATCCAGATTGCACGCAAGATGCTGATGCAATCCGTGATAACAACACACCATCGCGATGCCGAAGATAATTCTCGCAGCAATGAGTGCGATTTCGGACGCAATCAAATGCAAGGCAGAGCTCACGGCAAGCAATGCAAACCCGAGCCACAACGTGCGCAGCGGTTGATGGCGATTCAGCCCATCTGACAACACGTGGATTTTGCCTGCCAGCAACAGATAGACGCCATGCGGCAGTGCGTACAAAAAACCGATCCATGCGTGGTGAGTGATGCCATATTGCTGCACAAACGGCGAGAAATAAGGAAAGGTCACCACCATGGAAAACGCAAACCCGAACTGAGCAAAGAAGATCCAGCGAATGGCATGCATTGCGTTTTTCTGTGCAACCGGTTTTTCTTGCTGAGATTCTGAGTTTGGCTTTTCGAGGTTTCGTTCGGCGGGTTTATCCGCAGGCAGTGTTAGCGTGATGCCCATAGCAATTAAAGGCAAAACGCATAACCACAGGTACGCGTTGAGTGGGTTGGTTTCGGACAAGCTCCAGCCGAGCCCAATGGGCGCAACGATCAGCGCCAAGCGAGCAGATAGTTGGGTTTTATTGAGTGACTTGCCGAGCGTTTTGGCTTCTTTAAGTTGACTAGATAAGTAGCTGTTCGAGGCGGCCATGGTGCCGCCAAAGGTTCCTTGAACAATAAGACCAAACACAAACATGGCGAGGTTGTCTGCCAAGCCGCACAGCGCAAAACCTGCTGCAAGGCCAAGTTGCGCACGCAAGAGTGAGCGGCGGCGACCGTAGCGATCGGCAAAGTTGCCCCAAAATCGCGCCGCCAACGCAGTACAAAACGTAGGTAGGATAAACAATACCCCTGCCCAGTCCGCATCAATGCTTGCGCCTAATGTTGGCAACACGACGGGTAGAAATAGCGGCATACCTAACGCGGCAAACGCAGCGATAAAGTGGCACAACAACACACTGTAGATGAGTTTGGTCATAATCGTTTAACGTACGCTTTTTTTGATGGCTTCTAAGTAGGCGCGCTGCGCTTCTTCGCTAGAAAGCAGTAAGAAGTTCGGGGCCGACAAACCATAGAACTTATTGATGTCACTCGCGCCGGAGGCTTCTTTCGAGAGCAAACTGCCAGAGCTCAACAAGTACTTGGCGTACAAATCAGGCGCCTCTTGCAGTAACTCGCGTGCCAGTTTTGTTTCTAACCCTTCGCCTTCCAATCGGTTGAGTTGCTCAGCAATGCTTTTGGCCACGATGGCGTAAAGCGATGCTGAAGAGGCAATGCCCTTTGTAGCCATGGCTTCTACAATCGCTGCGATATCCAGTTGTAATGTGATGGTGGTAAACATCTGACCGAGCGCCAATTCATTGTCGACTTTGATGCGTTGGTCGAGCAGTTCATCGCAATCCACTGGAATTGTTCCTGCGCCCTGTTTTTGGGCGGCATGCTCTGTTGCAAAGTGGAAGCGCTCTGGCCAAATTCGCGCTGCGTCGTTGTCTTTCATCGCGAGCGTCATTTTGCCCTGTTGATCAAATGCAACGATGGCGTTTTGCTGGTTGGACTCCAATGCAATGCCATAACGAAGCCACAAGGTAAGGTGTACTTGGCATAATAGGTCGACGTAATCTTTGAACCACGCCAGCGTATCTTGTTGATAGTACTGCTCTGCCAAATGTTCTAAGAACAAGCGGTCGTCAGGCATTGGGCTTGCCAGTGCGGCAACCGGAACTAACGCTTTGTCTTCGCAATGAGTAAGTGGGTACTCACGTACGATGTACGCGAAGGTTTTATCCTCGCCGACGTGTCCACCGTGTTTTTCGTTGCAATGGAACAAGCGAGTGCTTAAGTCTGCGTCCGTTTGTTCAAGGTGGCTGAGTAGGCGTTCAAACCAGTGGCCGTCATACAGTGTTGAAGGCTTGATTAAGCGAATGTTTTTCGTGCCTAGCGATCGCATGATCAGCGGAACTTTGATGTGAATGTGCGGCGCGTCGTTGACGACCACAGTACGAACGGAAAGCGTTGGCGTCACGTTTAGGTACGTAAACGGCGCTTCTATCATGCCTTCGGGTAAGGCTTCTAAAGAGCGAAGGGTGAGCGGATGCGCAGGGAACAGTACGTGGCTCAGTGCAAAATCAGCAGGAAGCCCAACTTGCTCCATTGTTGGCCAGCAATCAGGTTGTTCGCTGGTTAATGTCACCAGTGATTTTTCAATCGCAATCCAATGCAGAGCAAAGCTTTGTGCGAACTCGGGCGCGTACTTAGCAAGGTCTTCATCGCTCAGACCAAACTTCGCCCGCGCAGTTGGGTAGTACGGGTGGTCAAGGTAAGAAGCGATCTGGTCGGCAAGCAGCAGTTTTTGATGCCAAGAACCAAGCTCGGATATTGGTTGAGAAATGTGGTCGGCGTGGTGACGAAACGCTTGGTCACAGAGTGCTTTGTGTTTCTCTGCGCATTCCAGTTCTTGAAGATATCCCGCTAATAATTCGTGAGAGCTCTCATGCGCCAGTGTCGTTAGTAGCGCAATCCACTCTTGATAATGCTGCTGATGCTCGACTTGGCCATTCCTCTCCACCCACCAACCTAGCGGCGCTTCGCCATTGGTTTGGCCGTAACACCAATGCTGCATGTAATACGTTGGCACAACAGGTAAATAGAGCGTGAAATCCGGATTATCAAAGGTCAGCCAGACTTGCTCGCTTTGAGGAACAATAACCCCTTTTGGTGCGGCGCTACTGAACTTGGCGTTCGATAAAATGCCAAACATGTCTTCGCGCAGGCAAGTATCGATCAATCGTTGGGTTAGGTATAAAGCGTTGTGATTCATGCTGCCACCTCGCGAGTCGGAGCTAGATCGAAATTGCTAAGCGCGTTCTGCAGCGCTTGGTCGAGGTTTCGCCCTGATGGTGAGACAATCGAAATTCGGGCGAGATAATCCTTATTGGAATAACTCTGTTGGAAGTGTTCTCCAGCGGTTTTTAGTACCTGTTGCTGGGTGATGATATCGTCATCGTTTTGGATGAAGGAGGTCGAATCTCCATCAATCACACCGCTGTGCTCCGCAACTACGTAGTGCACGTGCGCTGACCCATGAATTTGGTAATCGCCGTCCAATCTTCGACCCAGATGCAGACCCAAAATCGTGCTAAACCAGCCGAAGTGAGCGAGATTGTTGAGCAAGAATTCGCGGCCATCTCCAATACTGCGGTAGTTAATTTCCACCAGAACCAGGCCATTTTCCGTAATGATAAATTCGCTGTGGCAAACTCCAAAACCAACGCCGAACGCTTTCAGTTGAGCCAAGCAAGCTTCTCGGTGAGCAATGCCGTTTGGTCCGTTCCAGTCTGCGGCGGTTTCGATAAAGTAAGGCGGCTCTGAGAGCGACACATCAAAACCGCCCACGGCGATAAGGCGCTCACCATCTCCTAAAGTTTCTAGCGTAACCAACGGCCCTTGAAGGAATTGCTCCACCAGAATGGCGGCGTTTGGGTGTTTTTGCCAAAACGCATCGCAGTATGCGTCGAGCTCGCTTTGGGAGTCACAGCGCTGCACATCTAAACTTGCCACGCCTTCTTTGGGTTTTGCCACGACAGGAAAGTCTATGCCTAATGCCACATTCGAATGGCGGTGCAACAAACAGCTTTGTGTGTTGGGTAGGGCTTTTTCATTCAACACTTGTCGAGTTAAGTGTTTGTTTTTGGCCTTTAACGTGACAGACCAATCTTTGGCCGGTAGACCAAAAAATTGTGCGCAGATGGCGGTGGAAGTTTGTAAGTGATCACTATTGCTGAAAATAGCGTCTGGCTTTAATTCATGCTCCGTGATGGTTTCGATGAGTTCTAATGGGTTGAAGACATCACATTCTAGAATGGTATCCGGATTAAAGTGACTATCACGACTCGCCAGCTCTAAATGGCTGAGCTTATGGTCGGTGATAAGAACGACGTGAAGGTCCATCGCTTTAGCTGCAGGCACGAAGCCGTGAGTGACTGCATCGTTAACGACATGACTTACGATAATCATCGTAGATTTCATGAGCTTTCCTAATTTTCTAACATTTTCTTCTAACGTTGATAAAGTCGCTCACGGTCGTCTTCCAATGTGCCTCTCGCGAGACGGAGGGCAGAATTTTTAGTGTTTATTGTTATTATGTTTGGTTTTTTTTGTTGTTAGTTGTGTTTTTAGGGTAAATAAATATAGAGCATAAAATTAATATTGCAAATAGAAATAATATTTGTTCTTATTTCCATCCGTTGACTTTATAACAACTAAACGGAATTATGGAATGAATAAATTATTGACCCTGACCCCCTTGGCGGTCGCGATTGGTTCTTCACTAGTAGCACCAAGCGCAGTGGCTTCAGAAGAGACGAACTCAACCTCATCAGCAACTGAAACGATTCAAGTTTTCGGGCATCAGTACGAAGGTTATGCTGAACACATGCCTCAATCAGGAACCAAAACCGATGTGGAATGGCTTGATGTGCCACAAGCAGTATCCGTAGTAACGAAAACAGAAATGCAAGACCGAGGCGCGGTGCGTTTAGTGGATGCGCTAGATGGGGTAGCCGGGGTCAATAACACCTTGGGCGAAGGCAGCCGTGACCAGTTCATGATTCGCGGTTTTGATTCACTCAACGATATGTACCGTGATGGCTTGCGAGATGACGGTACGTTGCAGTCTTACCGCAGCTTAGCGAATGTTGAACGCGTTGAAATTGTGAAAGGCCCTGCGGGCGCTTTGTATGGCCGTGGCTCGGCTGGGGGCATCATCAATTTGGTGACGAAACGCGCTAACGGTGAGAATTTTACTCACGTAAACGGCAGTGTAGGTAGCAACAACCAGTATGTCGGTCAGGTCGACAGCTCAATGGCGTTCACAGATAAGGTCAACGGGCGTATTAACTTGGAATACCGTCAAGCCGACTCGTACGTTGATCATGTTGATTCAAACGATTTCTTCATTGCACCGACCATTCGTGTGTTACCAGCGGATGGTCACACCATTGATATTGACGTGGAATACGCCCATCAAGAACTAGTGCCATATCGTGGTGTGCCATCAAAAAATGGCAAGCCAGTTGATTTGCCAGTAAGCACTTACTTTGGCGGCACAAACGACTATCAGGAGTCAGACAGTCTCCGTATTGCGGTGGATTACGAATGGCGTCTGAATGATCAATGGGTATGGAACAACCGAGCGGCGTTCAACCATATCGAACTTGAGCAAAAAGGCACGCGTCAGGGCAAAGTGACGGGTAATGAAGTGTCTCAAACCGTTAACAACTTTGGTTACGATCCACGTACTACGACCACTTTGCAATCTGAGTTGGTTTGGGAAACCAGGGACAATCAATTGATGGTGGGTGCAGATTTCAACCAGATCGATATCGACCTAACGTTGGCAAGTGATAAAACGCTTCCTCCGCAAAATATCTACGACCCAGTCGTTGGTCCAACGACTGATCCGGGCTTTAAGCCATTTCGTGACAATACCACCACCACGACAGGTTTGTATGTGCAAGACGTCTATACGTGGGGCGACCTTTCTTTGATCGGTAACGTGCGTTACGACTCGATGGAGCTCGAACAACAAAAATCGGGCTCAGATAAGGAAAAGTTGGATGATGACAAAGTCAGCTACCGTGCTGGTTTGGTATACCGTATCAATTCCGACACATCCGTATACGCCAGTTTAGCGCGCTCTTGGCAGTTACCGTACGCTGGTATCTACATCAATCCAAAATTGGCGGAATTCTTCCACACCGACTTAAAAGAGGTGGGTGCAAAAGCGTACCTTTTGGATAACGCATTAATGTTGAATGCGGCACTGTTCCAGATTGATCAAGAGCAACCACAAACCAACGTGGACGGCGATGTGATCGATAAAATTGAAGTGCGTCACCAAGGCATTGAATTAGAGGCTCGCGGTCAAATCACCAAACAGTGGGACATCTCTGTGGGTTACAGCTATTTGGATGCGGAAGACAAAGCCACAGGCAAAAAGCCGAACGATGTATCAGACCACTTGTTCTCTCTTTGGAGCACTTACCAATTGGATGACAACTGGCGTTTAGGCGGTGGTGTGAAGTACGTGGGCGATCGTTACGCAGGTAACGACGAAGCAGTCGCACTTGGCGATTACACAACGGTGGATTTGATGGCGGCGTACACAACTGGTCGTCACAAAATCCAAGCGAACGCTTACAACATTTTGGATGAGAAATACATTCTTGGCGCAACAAACGGCACGTCTGGCTTAAACCAGATTGGCTACGGCGCACCAGCCGAGTTCATGCTCAGCTACGGATATCAGTTCTAGGCTTTTTGTGCGTAGTTAGCGCCTGTTAGCCAATTTTTACCTCATATTGAGGATGTTTAGCCCCGAGAGCCTACGGGATGTATTCTGCCCGAGGCTCAATTTCTCGCAAAGGAGATCTTAATGTCTTACCAGAATTTGGATGGTAAAGTGCGTGTACGTGCTGGTTTGTCTACCACTTACAGTGTGCTTGCGATTGCAATCGCTTCTGCCACATCCATGAGCGCGGTTGCCGCTCCTGCTAAAAAAGAACAAACTACCGCGATGGAAACCGTCGTTGTCACTGGTAGCGTGATTGGTAACTCTGAAATTGAAGATGTCAAAGAGTACCCAGGTGCTCGTACCGTCATTCCCCGCGATCAAATCGAGAAAACCGCAGCGGGTTCGATTGATAATGCGCTACAGCGCGTGCCGGGTATTAAAGTTCAGGATGAAAGCGGAACAGGCGTATTGCCTAACATTTCCGTACGTGGTTTGAAAGCAAGCCGCAGTGGTCATGCTCAGTTCTTGATGGATGGTGTGCCGCTAACGCTCGCGCCATACGGCCATACTGGTCAGTCTATCTTCCCAGCAACGCTGTCGATGCTTGATCGTATTGACATTGTACGCGGTGGTGCCGCAGTGCAGTACGGCCCAAACAACGTCGGTGGTGTGATCAACCTAGTAACCAAACCGATTCCACACACTTGGCAAACTGAAATCAGTAACCGCCTTACCGTGTTTGATGGCGGTGATGCGCCACTGAATGATTTTTACCTGCGCACGGGCGGCTGGTTAAGCGACACATTCGCGCTGCAGTTGGAGGGTAACTTCCTAAAAGGCGAAAGCTTCCGTGAGCATTCCGATACGGACGTGAAGAACTTTCAAGCTAAAGCACAGTGGCTATTGAGTGACACTCAAGAGATTCAAGCATTCCTGCAACGTTACGATGCTGAAACGCAAATGCCGGGCGCACTTTCGCCACAAGATTACGAGCAAGATCGTCACCAATCGAAACGTCCTTACGATGATTATGAAGGTAAGTCGACGCGCTGGAGTGTTAAGTACATTCACGATTTGCCATTTGCCGACAGTGCCGAGCTAGAAGTGCTAACGTTTGGTCATAAGTCAGAGCGTCTTTTCAAGTGGGGCTTTAACAGCGCGGGTGGCCATTGGGCAGATCCGGCTTTGCCTTCTACGAAAGTAAGTACTTCACCACGAGAGTTCCGTGTTTATGGTATCGAACCTAAGCTTGCTGTTTTTGTTGATGGAGGTGCCATTACGCAAAACTGGATTATAGGGACTCGTTACATTAATGAAGACATTCAATATAAAGTGACACAAACACCAGTGTCAGGCGGAGCCACAAATGTACCGCGAAACTGGCACCTTGATACCGATGCGTACGCAGGATATGTGAGCAACGAAGTCGGGTTGTTTAATGGTGCGTTAAAAGTCACGCCCGGACTTCGTTATGAATTTGTTGATATGTCCTATAAAGATTTGGGCAGCGGGCAAGAATCTGGAAACAAGGTGACTGAATTATTGCCTGGTGTGACGATCGCATATAACTGGAATGAACAATGGCTGAGCTATGCCAATGCGCAGAAATCTCTTCGCGTTCCTCAGCTTGTTAATGTTCGAGGGGTCGGTGAGGAAAGCAGTGAGTTGGCTTGGAACTACGAACTTGGCGTTCGATATGTTCAAGATTCAACAAGCTTCAATGCAGCTTTGTATCGCATTGACTTTAAGGATCAGTTGCAGTGGCGGAGTGCGACAAATACGTCTGAAAATATAGGTAGAACCCTTCACCAAGGTTTAGAGCTTTCTGCTCGTTATGTGCCTGAAGCGCTACCTGCACTGAGTTTAGGCGCAAGCTATAACTATCTAGACGCTACGCTTGAAGAAGAAGGTGAGAATAAAGGTAATCAACTGCCTTACACCTCTAAGCATCAGCTTGGTTGGGATGCAACCTACGCATTTTACGGCATGGACACCACGCTATCGGGCTTCTACTTCAGTGATTCGTATACTGATAACGCCAACACCAGTGCCGAAGACGCAATAGGTGAAACGGGCAAAGTGCCGTCTTACATGGTGTGGAACTTCAACTTAGGTACGGATTTATACAAAGACGACAAAGGCAAGTTGCGGATGAATGTTGCAGTAAACAACTTGTTTGACGAGGAGTATTACTTCCGTGGGATTGATACCAGCCCAGTTGGTCGATACCCAGCTCCGGGACGCTCTTACACACTGGATCTGAACTATCAGTTTTAAGCGTTTCGTTCACCGAGTTTGAAAAGAAAAGTCGCCAATTTACCTTGGCGACTTTGCCGATCTTAGGTACTGGAAAACTCTAGCACTGGAAAAAAGCAAGATGAAAAATAAAAAACAATTTACGATCAAACACTTTTCAACCGTTTTACTGATGCTGTTGAGCTCAGTTTTTATGTCATTTTCCGCAAGTGCTCAGGTGCGTAGCGTGCAAGATGAGCAAGGCACTTTTGAGCTAGAAGCGATACCTCAACGTATTGTGGTTTTGGAGTTTTCGTTTGTGGACGCTCTGGCGGCCGTCGATGTCTCTCCGGTAGGCGTTGCCGATGACAACGATGCCACACGAGTCATTCCTGCTGTTCGTGCCAAGATTGAGCCTTGGCAATCGGTCGGCATGCGCTCACAACCGAGTTTAGAGGCGATTGCGGTGCTCAAGCCGGATTTGATCATTGCTGATGCAGAACGTCACCGCGCGATTTATCAAGATTTGCAGCGAATTGCGCCAACCTTGCTGTTAAAAAGCCGTGGTGAGACATATCAAGAAAACCTCGAATCCGCACAGAAAATCGGAGTGGCAATTGGCAAGCAAGCGCAAATGACACAACGCATTGAGCAGCACAAACAGACCATGGCGGAGTTCAAACAGCATTTTGCGACACAAGAAACCATTCAGTTTGGTGTGGTTTCCGACAAAGGGATGTGGCTGCATAGTCCGGTTTCTTACGCTGGCGGCGTTTTGAGTACACTAGGCATCCAAAGCCCGCTGGCTCCATCTGAGCAAAAAGCGTATATCCCAACCAGTTTCGAACTTTTACTAAAAACCAACCCTGATTGGTTGTTAGTTGGACTTTACTCTCAACCAAATATTGTGGATGAGTGGCGCAAAAATCCATTGTTTAAGTTGCTAACCGCTGCGAAAAAACAGCAACTTGTTGAGGTCTCTCCTGAACTGTGGTCGTTAAATCGCGGCATGTTGGCTGCGGAAGAAATTGCCCGCAATCTTGAAGCGTTATTGGAGCGCTCATGAGTTCGGCGATAAGCTCGGAAAGCGCGTCTTCGGTTAGCAAATCGCATTGGAAAGCGAGCTTGTTTGTCTGTGCTATGGCGTTGTGTACGCTCTCAGGCTATGCAGCCTCAATGATTGGCTGGTCCAACTTTTCTTTGAGCGTTAATGATCTGACAAGCTATTGGTTTGCATTTGATGAGGGCAATATGCTGCATCAAATTCTTGCGACGTTGCGCGCTCCTCGCGCCTATGCGGGGTTATTGATTGGTGCTTCGCTTGCGGTATCTGGCGTGCTGATGCAAGGGTTAACTCGCAACCCTTTGGCGTCGCCATCCGTTCTCGGCATTAATGCTGGTGCGGCGTGTTTTATGGCCTTGGCGTCCATCGGCGTACCATTCTTTAGTCAATTGAACCCAATCATCAACGCGGTATTCGGCGCGCTACTAAGTGGTGGTGCGGTCATGTTGTTGGGTGGTTTTTTCTCCGCGCGTTCTCACCCATTGCGTTTGGTGCTGGCAGGCATTGCCATCAGTGCGCTGCTGATAGGGTTAACTCGTGCGTCGGTAATTTTGGCGGATGACATGGCTTACAGCGTGTTGCATTGGTTAACGGGTTCACTCTCTGCGGTAGATTCTCAGCAGTGGCAGCAACTGTGGCCTTTTGCGACTTTAGGTTTTGTGCTCGCCATGGGATTAGCGCGAAACTTAAATTTACTCGCGTTGGGGGACGAAGTTGCTGTCGGGTTGGGTGGTAACATTCGTCTTACGCGATTAATCAGTGGTTTAGCGGTTGTGCTGTTGGCGGGTACTAGCGTGGCGATTGCTGGGCCAATTGGCTTTGTCGGGTTGTTAGTGCCGCACTTGGTACGCCCGATTGTTGGTCACAACTATCACATTCTCATTCCGGTTTCCGCTTTGTGTGGCGCGGCATTGGTGACGTGGGCAGATGCTTTGTCACGCGCGATTGCCTTTCCGGCCGAAACGCCGGTGGGCGTGATTACCGCACTGTTGGGCACACCTTGTTTTATCGTGATTGCAATGAGGAAATCATCATGATGAATCAAACCAAACTGTTTGCATTAGTTGGATTTTTGCTGATTGCGTCTTCTCTCACGCTGTTTGTTGGCGCGGCGAACATGTCGGCTCAACAGGTTTTTGCATTACTGTTTTCTTTCCCTGACTCGGACTTTGTGATTCACCAATATCGATTACCGAGAATGTTGCTCGCCATTGGCGTGGGCGCTGGGTTGGGGCTGTCAGGCGTTTTAGTGCAAGGCGTCATCCGTAATCCACTTGCCTCACCAGATTTAATGGGGATAAGCGCAGGAGCAGGACTGGCGGCTACCGCTTGTTTGGTGCTGTATCCGAATGCGCCAGTGGCAATGTTGCCGATGGTCGCCATGGCGGGAGGCTTGCTTGCTGCTGGCTTTATTGCTGTGCTGGCTTACTGGTCGAAACCAACACCAGCACGTTTGGCGCTGATTGGTGTTGCTGTCAGCGCATTTTTAGCCAGCGGTATCGACTTTCTTCTGATTGTGCACCCTATCGAAATCAACACGGCAATGGTATGGCTAACCGGCAGTTTGTGGGGACGAAACTGGCAACAAGTGCCGTTTATTTGGAGTGCTTTATTGCTGCTACTGCCATTGGCGTTTTGGCTGGCTTGGCGGCTAGATGTGATGGGACTGGGAGAAGAAAGCGCCACTACGCTTGGCACGAAACCAAGACAGATCCAAATTCTTGCGCTGATTGCTGCGGTACTGCTGGCGAGCATCAGCGTGTCTGTGGCAGGTACAATAAGCTTTGTTGGCCTGCTTGCGCCGCATCTTGCGCGTTTGCTGTTTGGCCACAATCACAAGTTGTTGATTCCTGCCGCTGCAACCCTTGGCGCTTTGTTGGTGATTTGCGCCGATGGTTTAGCGAGAGGCTTACAGCCGCCAATTGAGCTACCAGCGGGTGTGTTGACTTCTGTTATTGGCGCACCATATTTCATTTTTCTTTTGTATCGTTATCGAGGTTGGTAAGCATGTTACGAACGCAGAACTTATCCGTCGCATACGGCAAACAGACCATCATTCCAGATCTCTCTTTGTTGATTCCTCAAGGTAAAATTACCGCGCTTGTTGGTCCAAATGGTTGCGGTAAGTCGACACTATTAAAAACCTTGGTACGCATCAATAAACCAGCGTCCGGCCAAGTGTTGTATGACGACAAACCACTAAGCAGCTACGGTGATAAACGCTTGGCACGCTCGTTGTCTTTGCTGCCGCAGATTCTTGTCAGTCCTGAAGGTATTACCGTCAGAAAACTGGTCGAATATGGCCGCTCGCCTTACCTCTCTCATTGGGGCAGGTTAAGTCAACAAGACAAAGCCTTAGTCGAGCAAGCAATGCAAGATACTGGCGTGATAGAGTTTGCTGACAAGCCAGTTGAATCGTTGTCTGGTGGTCAAAGACAAAGGGCGTGGATTGCGATGGTAATGGCGCAAGATACTGACGTAGTGATGCTTGATGAACCAACCACTTACTTGGATCTCTCTCACCAAGTTGAGCTGATGAAACTCATGAGGCATATGAACGACAAAGGCAAAACTGTAGTGGTAGTGCTGCACGATCTAAACCAAGCTTGCCGTTACTGTGATCATTTGGTGGTGTTGGAAAAAGGTCAGTTAGTCACGCAGGGAACACCGCAAGAGGTACTGACAGAAGGCATGTTGGCATCGGTGTTTGATTTACAAGCGAGAGTATTTAACGACCCAATCTCAGGCACGCCGATGTGTGTGGCGGTGTAGGTCTTACGTCTTTCGAAAGCTATCTGCAGTTAAAACGCTGAGCCATAAAAACAAACCCCGTTAGCAACTCAGTTACTAGCGGGGTTTGTTGTTTTTAAGAGCGTTCCTAACGTGGCGCTTAAGCCAGTTTAAACGTTGCCACTTTCGAGTTGAGATCCTCGGCTTGCGATTTCAGCTCAGCAGATTGATTCATCGATTCTTCGGCACCAATCACCAAGTGATCGGTCACATCTTTAATGGACGTGACGTTTTGTGTGATTTCATTGGTTACGTGCGTTTGCTCTTCGGCTGCGGTCGCGATTTGCGTTGCCATATCGCTGATCAACGCAACGGCCGCGTTGATTTCATCCAGAGCCAGTGCTGCGCGATCGGCATCTTCCACTGATCCTTGGGCAAGTTGAGAGCTTGTATCCATGATGGTCACAGCGCGTTGTGTGGTCTGTTGCAAAGTCTCGATCGTCGAGCGAATCTCTTCGGTTGAGGTGTGTGTGCGTTGTGATAGCACGCGCACCTCGTCTGCAACAACGGCAAAACCGCGACCTTGCTCACCTGCACGCGCCGCTTCAATCGCCGCATTCAGAGCTAGTAAGTTGGTTTGCTCTGCGATGTCTCGAATCGTTGATAGTACTGTAGAGATGTCTTGCGCGTGCTGGTTGAGCTCGCCGATGACAACGCTCGCTTGGTTGACTTCAGAAGACAAATTATTGATGGACGATTTGGAGTTGATCACCAACTCATGACCGTTTTGTGTGCTTGCTGAAGAGTCTTGAGCGGCTTTAGCCGTCTGCTCTGCATGTGCTGCAATCTCTTGCGTTGCCGATGCCATTTCAGTCACAGCGGTCGCCACCATAGTGATTTCTTGTTGCTGATGGTTCAGATCGGAAACCGATTGATTCGCGCGATTCGTGCTCAGCTCCGATTGTTGGCTCAGTTCTTCCGCTTGGTGACGAATGTGACCAATAAGTTGCTGCAAACTTTCAACGAACTGGTTGAAGTTTTCAGCCAGCTCACCAACTTCGTCACGGTTTTCTACTTTGATGCGTTGAGTTAGGTCGCCGCTGCCGTTTGCGATTTGTGCGAGCGCATTCGAAACGTTGTAGAGCGGACGGAACAAGATGTTACATAGCAGATTAAACAAAGCTACACAGATAACGACGACGATAGTGGTTGCGATGATTTGATCCCAAACAGCATCGTAAAGTGGGGCAACCAACGAGTTTTGATCTAACACTGTGACCGTTGTGAGTTTGGTGCCCTCAATATGGCGCGCGTAAACCACATATTCGGTGTTGTTAATCGAGACACGACGCTCTGTGCCGGAACGTGCGGCAGAGGTAATATCGCTGTTGTTTAGGCCCAGCTTGCTAACAGGTTGATTCAGCAGCTTACCGTCGTTATGGGTGAAAATATTGCCCTGATCGTTGGCAATAAACATATAGCCTTCACCCGGCAGGATCACTTGGTTGAGGCTGTTTAGAATATCACCGATCTCGACGTCAGCACCCAGAACGACGGTTTGACCATGTAGTTGCAGGGCTTTACCAAGCGACACGACGTTGGCCCCCGTGGCCGCTGCGACGGTTGGGTTATCCATAAAGACTTTCGATGGATTGGCAATGGCGTTGGTGTACCAACCCCATTTGCGTGGGTCGTTATTACCTGGTGGCAAAACCACCCCATTGGCGTTGTCTTGTGAGCCGTCTGGGTAAGCGAGAAAGACGTTATCAAACGCGCCAGAGTCTCGGACTTGTTTCAAGTGCGTAACCAGAGAACGCTTTTCTGAATCGGAAGAGAGTGACGTCAGTGCACGCTCTTTTGAGAGTAACCAGTCCTTTACGTATTGATTGTAAGATGCGCTGGTGCTTTCTAGTCGTTGCGCGACTTCGACATCCAGTCTGTTTAATGAATCTCGAAAAGACAGCCCTTCTACCAGCACTCCCCCGAGAATGATGGCAGCACTGGCAGAGATTGCCAGTTTGTTTTTTAATGATAGATTTTTGAACATAAAGCGAATAATAGATCTTTGAATAATAGTTGTTGTGTTTTTATTCTCATCAGGACTCACCGAGCCGTTGAATATGCAGCAGAAAGTCAGATTCGAATCTGTTCAATAATTATATTTTATTGCTCAAAATAAATACTGACTCCATGTCGCGAATTTGAGTTTTACATCAAATAAGAAAAAGGCTTTTAAGCTTTATTATTTATCTATTTGTAAAGTAAGGATTTGTCTATTTTTGTAAATGATAATTGATTTCATTAAAAGGTGATTTACGTCACGTTTGAGTAGTAAATAATCCATTAAAAATGTGAAGGTCATGGAACGAGGATTATATTGTTCGGCTTAATCATTGTTATGGGCAATAGTTATGCGCAGTATATTGTTAGTCCCCGCGTTATTGTTGTCAGGGTGTGCTCTGACACAACAATCCACGCCGATTCAGCCTGATGCCAACTGGCACGTTAATCAGCTATCCAATGGAATGAAATACCACATCTATCCAACTCAAGACCAAGAAGTTTCGGTTCGTTTGGTGATGCACATTGGTTCGTTCCAAGAAGAAGCCAATCAAAAAGGCTACGCTCACTTCGTTGAGCACATGGCATTTAATGGCAGCACGCATTTTACCGGCAACGACGTTGTTAAACTTTTCGAGCAATCTGGTGGTAGCTTTGGTGCCGATATCAACGCCTTTACCACTTATCAGCAAACTTCTTACCAACTTGATCTTGCCAATAATACAAAGCTGGAAGATGCCCTGAAGTGGATGAGAGATATCGGAAACGGACTTCAGTTTGCTCCTGAACAAGTAGAGAAAGAAAAAGGGGTGATCCTTGGTGAATGGCGACGTGCTAACCCGGATGATAAGTCCTTTTCTATGCATGCTTATCAAGTGTCGATTGAAGGCACTATGTATGGTGAACACGACCCAATTGGTACTCGCGAAGCGATTCAAAATGCCTCATCAAGCAAGCTAAAAGCGTTTTACGACAAGTGGTACCAACCACAAAATGCCGAGTTGGTTGTGACCGGTAATATCGACGTGGATTCACTGTCCAATATTATCAAAAACAAATTCTCGAACTGGGAAAGCACCTCGGATACCGTAATAGAGAAGCGCCGCGATATTCGAGTGAATAACCAAAACCGAATCTTGCCAAGTAACACGATGGAATCACCAAGCCTTCATTTAGTGATTGAGCGTGGTCTAAGTGGCAGCACTACGATTGAACAGCAGCATCAAGTGTGGCGTGATGAAGTCGCAACACAGCTAATTCAACAACGTCTGATTCGTGTACTTAATGATGCCGCTGAACCTTTTCAGTATGCTTATGCCCAGCCTTACTACTCCAACTACCAGCGCATGATGTCGGCAGGTATTTCGTTTGCGCCTGAGCGTCGTGAACAAATGCATCAAACTTTCATCAGCACGTTGGCGTCACTGAGAGATTATGGTGCGACTCAATCTGAGTTAGAGAGCATCATGTCAAATTGGCAAGGTGAGCTCGCAAATATTGATTCAGACTGGGACCAGCGTAAGCCAAACAGTTACGCAGAAGCGCGCGTTTTCCAAATTGACCAAGGCAGTGTGAGTCAATCAAAAGAGAGTTACGCCCAGAGTTTGTCTGAATTCATCAACAACGAGAATCTAGAGAGCATTAACACGCAATTGAATGCCTTGTTGTCTGAGCAACCAATCTTTGTGATTGGGTTGGGGAAAAGTGAAACGTCAGCTCAGTTCAATGATGTATTTACCGATCTATACAGTGCCTACCTCCAAACTGGCGAAAAACCGTTAGAGATGTATGACAAAGTGGATGGATTCTTACAGCCTACTCAAGAAGGTACCATCACCAGCATGCGTCAGGAAGCGGGTGGCTTTCAAGTTTATACGCTATCAAACGGTGTCGAAGTGTGGTTCCAAAAAGATGCCAAAGCGGGTGGTCGAGCTTATATTTACTATGCGAGCCAAGGTGGTAAAGCCGCCGTTGATCCAGCGTTATATGCTGCGTATGAAATCGCTGCAACGACGGCGATACGCAGTGGGTTAGGGGCATTTTCTGGTTCAGAGTTAGACAGTTACTTACGCAAAAATAACATTGCGCTTAGCGCGATTCTTGATGCGACCAGTCACGGTTCACAAATTACCGCGCCAACAACGCATTTAACTTACGCGTTGAATGGGTTGTACAACCTAGCGACGGAGATCAAAGTTGACGAGCGCCAGATGGCGGCAGCAAAGCAAGAGTTTAAACAGCAGAGTGGCGCTTTTTTTGAATCGCCGATGGGAAAACTGATTCAGAAAGCAAACGGTAATTCTTATTTGCCGGGTAGTCGTCATCGTATAGTGTCCAGTGACGATGTAGAGCAAGTGACTTCCGAGCAAATATTGGCGGTGCATGAGCAACTTTTCAAAACCAATGATGGTTTTAAAATGGTTATTGTGGCAAATGTCGAGCCGGAAGAAATTACGCCACTCTTGCGTAAGTATGTGGCCTCCATCGAGATGAAACCGGGTCGTTCGATTGATTACCATGTTGCGTTCAACACCGACGTGCCGGCGCGAACAGTCGTTGCGGATGGTCATGAACCTTCATCGTTGTACGTAATGCGTTTGACTAACACGAACGATTACCAACGTACGGCAAGGGACACGGTTATCGAAGACATTTTGCAACGTATCAGTAATGCGCGTGTTTTGGATATTGTGCGAGAAGAGTCTAGTCTCGATTACAGCCCAAATATTTACACCGTGACGCAAGATCGCGAACCAATCTCTGATTGGCTCTTGGAATCTCAAGTTGAGCCCGAAGACGTGGCTGCTTTAGATAGCAAGTTAGGCAAAATGTTTGATGACCTAGCTTCGAACATCACGCAAAAAGAGGTGGATACGGCAGCGAAGCAATTGGCGGTAGCGATGCAAGGATTAGATGATAACCCTGCTCAGCGCGCATGGTCGTATACTCGCTACTTAGTGCATGATTACGGCGTCGATGTGTTGCTTGACGTTGAGAAAGCGGCTAAGAGTGTGACATTAGAAGAAGTGAAAGCGCATGCGAAAGCGGCCTTTGGTCCGCAAGCAAAGCGCTCGGTGATGATTTTAAACCCGGCCGAATAATCACTGTAGCTTCTGACGAAGCTTGTGTCTCTAGTAATAAAAAAGACGGCGTGAAAGCCGTCTTTTTTATGCACTTTAACCAAAGAGTTTACGCTGATTTACGCGCAGGTCGCTTTTCATTGTTGGTATTGTTTTCTTTCGTGCTGGCGTTCTCTTGAGTCTTCCCTTTCAGTGTCACCACTTCTTTTTCAGGTAATTCGGCCGCTTCACCAAAGAATTTACCACCAGGTTCGATGCTGAGGTTATTACTCCAGATCCTCCCACTTACACGTCCCTTGGCAAGTACTTGAATGTGTTCTGCGTGACAGTTACCATCCATCATACCATTGATGATCAGTTGCTTAGCGTAGATCTCACCGTTTACTCGGCCGCTTTCTGCAACGACGAGAGTGCCTTCTACATTAATTTGACCATCGACGATGCCATCAATCTGGACATCGTTTTCTACTTTGAGTTCTCCGCTAACAGCACAGCCTTTGGCGATGAGAGTTGAAGCTGCTGAGCTACTCGTTGTTCCACGGTTTTGATTAAAGATTCCCATCGTATTCTTCGCTCCTTAGTAAAAATGTCTTCGAAATCATTGAGGCTCCAATCGACAAATGGCTTCGGATTCAGTGCTCGCCCAACAAAACGCACCTCGTAGTGAAGGTGAGGGCCAGAAGAGAGCCCACTGTTGCCGGAAATAGCAATCAGTTGCCCTTTTTTGACGAACTGACCGCTTTTTACTTTGAACTTTTTCAAGTGCGAATAAGAACTCGAAAAACCGAAAGAATGTTGCAGCCTGAGGAAGTTACCAGAGCCTTTATTGCTGCGGCGGGTGACTTCCACAACCCCATCTGCTGGGGCATAAACCTTAGTACCGGTATTCACGGCAAAATCGAGCCCGCGATGCATCTTAGCGACTTTTGTCACCGGATGAATGCGCTTACCGAAGCGAGAAGAGAGCCGCGCTTTACCGACCGGAGACCCGCTTGGTATTTGGTTTAACAACACCATGCGAACGTTCGACGTAATCGCCGCCGCATCAAGTCGGGCATCCAAATTATCCGTGGTAGTATGTTCTCCAACTCCAAGGACTTTCTCTAACTCTCCCAAACGCTCCGAAACAAGTTGTACTCGCTCTTCTCGCTCTGAGAGATCACTTTCCAGCTCGGATTTTAATGCTTTCAGTGTGCTGAGCTCTTCACCCATAGTGCGCGAATGTTCTGTCAGTTCAGCTTGTTTTAACGCGGCATTATCGACGCGAGTGTACAAGTGATGAATTAAGATCGCGGTTGCGGCCAGAGCAATGACAAAAAAGCATAAAAACGTTTTTAGATTGCGTTGCATCCTTTTACTGAAGTACCAATGTCTGGAGCCATTGATGGTTGATATAGAGATCGTCAACTGGTCTTTCATCGTCTTCTACTGCTCGTATCTGGTATACGTCTCGTCACTGAGTTAATGGGAATGTAAGGAAAACAAACGGGGACCGCTAGAGGCAAATTGGAAAGAAGTGTCAGGCCGTGAGGCGTTTTCAGATATTAGATAAAAGACTCAATAAAGATTTAATATCCTGGTGCTTTTGGTCGTAGTTACTCCAAATCGCTTTATTGAACTGAAGATTTTGATTTATAAGGTGGTTATCCGAGAAATTAGATTGTGAATATTGCCAATAGCATCCTCACGCAATTCAACTTACTTCACGGTTTACCTTATAAATGTTGGATAATTTATCAAACCGACATTCATTATATCGATAACTTGTTTATGATAGCGGTCGATATAAAAGTGCTATTCAAAGGCTTTAAACCTAAGCGTGATATTTCGCTTAGGAACACATAACTATGACAACGGAGTTGGTCGTGAAAAAACTACTATTGGCTACAGCAGTGGTCGCAGCTGCAGGGGGCGCTGGCTACCTGTACCAAAACAATACTACCCCGAGTGATTCAGTATCACTACTTTCGCAAGTTCCTGCGGATTCGCTCATGGTGACGTATCAGACGGAACCTTTTAATCATTATAAATACATGAATGCATTTGGCACGGCTAACCAAGGCTCGATTGCTGAACTTTTTGCCGATGAACCACTTTCTCCACAGCAACAGTTTGCCGTTAACTTGTTTGATGGATATCTGGAGAGCGCTGCATCGCCAGAAACGTTAAAAGCCTACTTAGGTACCGGAGAAAACATTAATCCTGTGTTGTACACAATCGGTATGGTACCAGTGTACAAATTGAAGATTGAAGACCCTGCCGCGTTATGGAAAACATTGGATCACGAAGAGCAGATGAGCGGTGCTAAGCACGAGCTGGTTAAACTCGGTGAAGTTGAGTTTCGTCGTTACGAGATGACAGATTCGGTTGACCCGCAAGATGGCATTGGCTTGGTTGTTGCCGTGGTTGACAACGTACTTACGTTAACGGTTGATATTCCGCAATTGGGTGTTCAAAACCCGCTTAAAATGGCATTGGGACTTGAGTCGCCAAGTCAAAGCATTGCGGAGAGTGGACGCCTAGCGGCGTTGCAGGCTAAATACGGCGAAAACAATAACTCTTTCGGTTACTTTGATCACCGTGAATTGGTTAAAGGTTTGACGACGAAAGATGGCAATATCTTTGCGCGTCAAGTCAGCATGCTGGATGCCGTTGACCCTGAGCCGACTATTCAGGAGATGCGCTCACCAGCCTGTCATACTGAACTTACTCAAGTTGCAGAAAACTGGCCTCAATCCGTCGCATTTGCGGAATACAAGTTGAAAGGCGAGCAGGCATTCATTAAAGGTGCTTTTGTTGTTGAATCGAAAAATAAAGTGATTCTAGGTGCGCTTAAGTCGATTCGTGGCGTTTTGGCAGAATCGAACAATGATAAGAGCTTCTTTAGCATGGCGCTTGGTTTAGACATTAATACGCTAGCGCCATCGATTGGTCAGATTTGGAGCGACTTGACTCAGCCTCAGTACCAATGTTCTTTATTGACACAAATGCAGCAAGAGATGGGTGGCCAAAACCCAGCCGCAGCTGTGAGCATGGGCTCCGGCATGGTTAACGGCCTGAAAGGATTAAGCCTGCAAATGTTTGATATCCACGTTGACACTAATGCTCAGCACGGTGAAGTATTTAGCCAGCTAGATGGTATGTTGTCTCTATCTGCCAATGATCCAATGATGCTTATTCAAACCGCGCAAATGTTTGTCCCTGAGCTTGCTCAATTACAAATTCAGCCGGATAACCAGCCTGTTAATGTTAGTGACCTGCTCGAAATGCACACAGGCTTGAAGATGGATGTGTTTGCTCGCTTAAACGAAAACCATTTTACGCTCTACAGTGGTGAGAATGCCGAAGACGCGAGCAAAGAAGTGATGGCACAACCACTTTCTCCAAATGGCTTGTTCAGTTTTGACTTCGATTCAGAACGCATTTTGGAAGTGCTGGAAAGTGCATCAGCCGTGACTGGTGAGCCGTTACCTGATGATGTTATGAAAAGCTTACAAGGCGAGCTTGTTGGTGGTATGACGATGGATGTAACAGATCAAGGTATTGGTTTTGAGTTTGATTACCGTGGTGCGACCAAACCCGTGACGGTTGCACAGCAGTAAAACATCGAGTAGAAAAAAGGCGGCGCAGTGCCGCCTTTATTTCATCGTCGAACTCAGGTTTGTTTACCATCGAGTCGGACTTCCATCAAGATTATGACTGCAACCAAACAGGGTTACTCCAGGCTGTGCTGCCGTCTTTATCTTCGACTTCTAAACTTATCCATCCCTCTGCGTCGCTAGGTATAGGTAGCGACAACTCTATGCGTTGAGTATAAACTTTCGGGTTAATCGTCAGGGTATTCAGCACGTTGCCGCCTTTACCGATCAATCGAATTTCTTTTAGACCATCGGCTGCAACGACGTGGATGTCCCACGTATCGCCAGCTGTTGCTGTTTCACCAAACATAATGTTTTGCGGATAAAGAATAGGGCCTTGTGTTGCGTAGCCATGGCCGGCTTTAAGTGCTTGCGCAAACTTCGACGGCGTTAGCTCTCCATCGACTCTTGCCATCATTCGAATCTGCCCCGTGAGTTGGTTCCACGCATCGTGGGTGTCGGTTCCCGCCGTAAAGTACATTGCTTCACCCAGGTCCCAGAGTTTATGCGCTTTCTTCAACGTTGGTTCATTGTCTACGCGCGCATTAAGCTCCATAAGGTCGAAGCGATCCGTTTTACCACCAGGGACTGCATTTTTAGCGATATTCGTAAAGTAGCCATAATCGTTGTATGGATGGTTCATCGGTACGACTTCAGCCCCCATCTCATGTACGGCGTTAAGTAACGTGTGAACGTCAGCAGTGCCAGGATCGACCTTTAGCTCGGCGCCATTATCGATAGGAAATGGGTTCATATGTCCCCATGATGGCGAAACTTCGATCGACGGGATGAAAGGCACGCCACGTTTCGCAGATAGTTCTGCAAACTTCTGGTGGTTAATGGTTGAGTCATGATCGCTAATGAAAGTCAGGTCAAGATCCGTTGCCAACTGAGCGCGCACAACAATTTCTGGCGGAGTAACGCCTTCCAACACGTTGCCATGATGGTGTAAATCTGCGCCATACCAATGCTGACGGTTAGGAAACGTCACTTGAGGCACTTCTACTCGTTGCTTCGTCGTTTTACCGGATGTTAGGGTTACGTCTAATGTTTGGGTTTTAGCTGTAAAGCCTCCACCAGAGTTGATACCTAATTTGTATTGACCGGGTGCCAGTTTTAGCTCCGCATGACCTGCAGGCAGCAGATCGGTAAAGAAGGTGCGTTTACCCAAAAATTCAACCGGTGGCGCTTGACCTTCAAGGATGGTGATTCTCGCATCTTTGGCCAGACCTGATGTGGCCTCTTCAACTTGAAGTGAGAGAGTTGCAGGGCGTTTTAGAGACGTAAAATCGAGTGTTTGGTCGCTATTTCTCGCCACTTGAATCGATTGCAGCTCGCTGTTTGCGTGACCAGTCGCTGTGCCGTAGATTTGGTACTCACCCTCAGGCAGCGCCATGCTGTACTGGCCATCTTTGGCCAATGTCCAGGCATAGGGTTGTCCTTCTTTTTCGATCATCACGATAGCATCTTCAGGAACACGACCATTATCTGCGCGTAATTGGCCGTTGATGGTGCCTGTCGCTTGTCCTAGTCGGTCAGCTTCTGCCTTGACAATGGGGGCCATGTCTCCATTTGGAACCACTTGTAATCGGGATTGGAAAGTGCGGCTTTCACCTGCTTTCAAGGTATGCCCTAGGTACATGTCACGACCATTGTATTTGACGCGATCAAAATAAGGAGCATGAAGTGCAAAGGCCCAGTCTCGATCATAAGCGACCATGCGATCGGCGAGGGCATTGTCGGCCATGGATTCTTCTTTCCCTTCCAATCCCGGCACGGCAAATTGGTAGCCAGTGTCTGGCCAAATGGTGTGCCCTGATTCTAACGCGAGATCTTTTTTACCTTGGTTGGTCATGACCGTTTTAAGCGCAATTGAGTCAGATCCAGACGCGAGTGTATACCATGTTGTGATATCAACGTTATCGAAGTTGCGGCTCACTTTAATGACCGCTTTATTGTCGCTGTCTTCGATAATTTCAATGGATTTGCGATCATTCGGCCATGCGGACCAGCTGTTAGGAATGAAGTCAGCAAAGGCAACACGGTCAAGGTCTACTTTGCCATTCTTTACTGCTGCCAAATCGACCAATGTTCCTCGCGGTACTCCCCATGGTGGTGCTGATTCAACAGCGAGAGCGAAGGCGACATGTTCGTTTTGAACGGTAATGTCTTGAGCGTGTGTAGCTTCGCCATCGGGGATCGTGGTCTTTCCTTGTGTGATACTCACTCCCGCATTCGCTGAAGTTCCAAGCAAAAGGCCAGAGATTAAAGTTGCCACTGCACTTTTTGAAAAATTATGCATGAAGACACTTCCTTTTTTTCATGATTTATTATGTGAGTTGTCGATGGCATTGTGCGTTAACTTGATTAGACGTTCAATTAAAAAAGCGAAAGAAATGAAGAGGTCAACTCGTTTCTATTATTGTTTTACAATTGATTTATGAATCTTAAGTTTTGATTTTAAAGGTCTTTTGTTGTTTGATTTGTTTTTGTATAGAGCAATAAAAATATTTAGAACACTAATTACTTTGGGAGAGATGTGAACGATTTTTGGCAGCATTGAGCAAACAAAATGATAACAATTACACTGTATATGTGAGAAAAAAGGTCAAGATAGTTCTGAGAACGCATATAATATTTTGAGTTAAATTTGACTTTTTATTCTTTATGTTTGGGTTTTTATCTTGTCTCTGACTAAAAGACCTCTAATAAAGATTGGAGCAAACATAGAGACACTATGTTTTTTGAGTGAACTATATACGGTGGCAATATGTCGAAGACATATCAATTGATTGCTTGAGGTTTAGATGGGGTTTATTCGTAAATATAAACTGAGCATAGTTTTGTTTTTGAGTGGTGTGGCATGTTTAATTGCGTACCACGCTCAGGGCTCTTACGTAGATGAAAATGGCTTATTAGTAGAGTCATTTGGGTTTATCCCTTTGTTTTGGCTCTTTTTGGGGTTAGCCTTCGCCTCTTTTGTGGGCACTTTTTTCAAACACCGTAATCGTAATTAAAGAGCAAACGTGAAGTTTACTCCTTTATCTGAGGATGGGAGTATTGCTGATATTTTGGTAACTCTTTTCTTAGGTTACTAAATGTTGCTCGTGCACTTTGTTTTGATAGTTTGTTGATTAGCCAGATTGGCAAAAGGCCTCCGGGGTCAGCAAACGCTTTGTAGTCAATGAGTGTCGTGCCATTAGTGAGCTTTTGTAATTCCCAAGTTGCATCAACCGAACGAATGCGAACATAGCCCTTTTGTTCAGCAAGATATGAGTCTGGTGCGCTTTTGATTTTTATCGTGAACCCAAGTTCATCGACCCAATATTTAGAGTAGGTGAGCATATCACGATTTTTTGTAGGCCATGGCGCCGTAAATTGGGTATAAACGATGTTTTCGGTGGCTGATATTTGATTTAAAACCCGGCTATGACTGGCATTGTCAATCCAGTTCGGGATATTGTCACTATCTTCTAATAGCGTTAAAAATGCGCCATAGCTGGTGGGTGTGAACATCCGAGCACGAATCTCAACTAAACCGCCGGTATGCTCTCGAGAGTAGATAGTGATTCCGTTATCGTCACTATCAAATTGCCAGTACTCGTTGGCTTTCGCGGCGGTGCCAGCGGATATAAAAGTGGCGACTAGTAGCGCGCCAATTCGTAAATGCAACATCATGTTAGTACCCGCCAACTTATCCTTAGTTAAAGCTTATACGATGTGTTCTTAATTATAAGGACAATAGTAAGTCTTTTCGTTACTGTTCTGAAGGTTGCTCTGCTCCAAAACCTCGTAGAATGTTGGTGAGCGTTATTGCTGCAAACACCACAATAACGATTGATAGATGCCAGGCTTGGCTTAAACCAAGCTGTACCAATGTTAAGCTGACCAATGAGGATACGATCATTTGTCCACCTCCAGACATGGCTGCTGCAGCACCAGCCTGCTTTTTGTAGGGTTGCATTACCATGGCTTGCGCGCAAGGTAGAGCAATGCCGTTACCTAAGATCATTAATAGTTGCCCCAACATTAAATACAGCGGTTCTACCGGGCAGAAGAACAACCATATTGCAGCACTGAGATGCAAGAATGGACTACAAAGTAGCATTCTTTTGTTGCCGATAATTGGCCTTACTCGGTTACAAATCGTGGTACCGCCTAACATACCTAAAGCGGGAATGAGTGCCCACATTGCGTATTGATCGGATGTCATGCCAATTTGGTCTTGCATGATAAATGGCATCACGGACACGGTCGTTATCATCAGGCTGAAGTTTAACCAACTGATGCTGGCAAAACTCATAAAGTAACGTGACGTCACCAAGTCTCGATACTGGAAAAGCATGTTGCGTGGTGACGGAATAACAGATCGTTTTGCAATGGTTTCTGTAAACTTAAAGGCGATGATTACCCAAGCGAGTGAGACATAACCTAACAGTGAAATGAACACCATACTCCAACCAAAGTGGAAGTTGATAAAGCCGCCAATCACAGGCGCAATGAGTGGCGTGATCGAAGCTGCCATAGCGATATAAGACATGGCGACAGGGAGCTCATCACCGCTAAATCTATCTCGAGTCGATGCTCTCGCAAGTACCGCGCAGCACCCAGTTCCTAAGCCTTGTAGAAAACGCCCCATCACCATGCCTGTGAAGGTGTCACTGAGGAAAATGATCATTAATAGACCAGACATCGCGATGAGCAAGCCCGTCAGCAGCACTTTTTTTCGACCCAAAGCATCCGATACCGGACCGTAAATGAACTGAGAGGGACCAAAACCGAGTAAGTAAATACTCACGAGCAGTTGGGCTTGATCAAGGGAGATAGAAAAGTCTTTTGCGATCCATGGCAAAGAGGGCATAACAAGCCCCATGCTCAATTGGCCAACACTGATAATAAGACAGGCGAGTAAGATAGTGCGAAAGTTGATTGGGCGACTCATGATGGATCACCATCAGAATAACCTCTTTGCTTTCGTGTTCTGAGGCAGCCTTCATCATCCACTTCATTTAACTTAGATTTGACGCGTTTTACGGTAGATAGGCTGACATCACACTGCTCCGAAACACTCTTCAACGTATAGCCTTCTAACAGCAACGTTGCGATCTGTTGGTGTTTAGTTTTGTCTGCTGGGCGTCCGCGAAATTTCTGTTTCCACAAATCTGGTTGATCTTTAATGGCTTGCCGTCCTTGCTCTGCGGCAAACAGGCGATGTTCAGTCTGCACTTTTCCATATCCAGATAACACGGTGAGTAGCGTTTGAGTTTGCACAGAATCCGGTTCAAATGTGAGTGGCTCACAAACGGTTTTCAGTGTGACCCCTTTTGCTAGTAACACTTTGATTGTATTTAACGCCTGACTAAAATCTCGACCAAATGCCGTTAGCCACCAGAGCACAATCGTATCACCTGCTTTGACGATATTGAGTAGCTGTTGGAAAGCTTCTCGTTCTGCTGGAGGCATGCAACCGCGAACCTTATCCTCAAAATGTTGGGCATCAGGCACGAACGCTTTTAGGACACCGAGGTGCTCTTGATAAGCTCGATTCTTTGGCGAGTAACGTGTGTAAAGATAAGTAGCCATATGGACTATACGCCTTTTTAATTTGGTTCACATACTGTAATAGCTCATAAATGTACAGAGGTTCATTAATGCTTACAACACTAAATGGACCATTGAGGTTGAGCAAAAGCAAATAAAAAAGCCAACCGAATGGTTGGCTTTAGTCATTCAAGCTTTCGTTGTCTGCCGCTCGATTAGTTTCACTGGTACCATCATTTTGACCAAGCTACCGTTTTTAGTATTGATTTGGTCAACAATGATCTTCACGCATTCGCGAGCGAGACGACGAAAATCTTGGCGGAATGTGGTTAACTGATAACTCAACCACTCTGTCTGCGGAATATTGTCGAAACCAATGACTTGTAAGTCTTGCGGGATACTCAATCCGCATTCGATACGCGCAATATCCATAACAGCCATTGCAAGGTTGTCGGTCGCACAGAACACGGCTTCTGGTCGGTTTTTATCAGCGAGTATTTCGCGGATTTTGTCGAGTGAGCTAGCGTAATCATAAGTGGCTTCAACGATGCGTGGCGTATTACTAGTTAGGTCTTCAAATTCAGAGCAGAAGCCGCTTTGGCGCTCGTCGTTGGTAAAGGTTGGCACTTCACCCGTCAGGTAAACCGCATTCTTCACGCCACTTTTGTGCAGAAGTTGCGCGGCTTGTTGGCCAGCTTCGTAGTTGTCACTGATAACGTAACTGCTCTTAGTGCCTTCTACGACGCGTGCATACTGAACGATAGGGATATTGAACTCTTCACACTCTTCATACAGTGATTTGTTGAAGGTAGCGGAAGCGGCAATGACACCATCTACACGGTATTGGAAGATGTTCGGGATTGAGTGGTTGTCTTCATCATCCACTTGCCATGGAATCAACACTGCTGAGTAGCCTTGCTTCTGCAATTCACTTGAAATCAATTGGAGTGTTTTCATGTGGATAGGGTAATCCGCATCGGGGAATACCAAACCGATCAACTTAGATTCGTTGGTGGTCAAGCTACGTGCAAAAGCATTTGGACGGTAGTTTAGGGCTTTCGCAGCTTCAAAGACCTTTTGCTTGGTCTTCTCTGACACTGAGCTGCCCGGAACAAACACACGCGATACAGTAGATTGAGAAACGCCAGCCAGTTTGGCAACGTCCTTCGATGTTACGGTTTGTTTTGCAGGATTCATGTGAGTGGATTCATAAGTCAGTTTAACTGTGACTAGGTTAACACAAATAGGTACGTAGTCATAAAGAGAAATAAGCAAGATTTAGTTAAATAAAGGGTTAGATTGTCTTTGGTGGCGCAATTTGGGTAGTACCCAAGTCACATTTCATGTTTTGCATACGAAAAAAGCCTTACCCCAAAAAGGTAAGGCTTGCTCTTATTTCTCATTTCCACTAAATCGAATAAGTTACGTAACCGGAATAACTTATCTCGTGGTTATCAGAAGTAGTAGCGAATACCTGCCGCGAATTGATCATCACGGTTTTCGAATTTGCTGCTATCGTACTGATCTTTACCTAGGTCGAACTGGTATTCAGTCCAAACTAGGAATTTGTTCTTCTGGAAGTGGTATTCAAGACCAGGGATCAGCAAGTTACGCTCGTAACCTTGTGTCTCGTCACCACGATCTTCCATGTAGTTGTAGTTCAACGTTGGGCGTAGGCCGTTGTCGAAGTGGTAGTAAGTGTAGATTTCGCCACCTAGGGTATCGAACATTACGTCCGTACCGCCTTGGCTCACTGCTTCCCAGTTTTCGCCAACGTGGAAAGTCGCACCTGCGTAGAAGCCACCGTTGCTGTAGTTTGCGCCCAATAGCATGATGCGCATGTTGTCGCCGTTTTCTACGCCAACTACGCTTGCGTCTAGATCCGCAACTTCATTTTGATGGTAAGCCGCACCCAGTGTTACGCCATCAACCGGTTTGTAAGTGATCGATGCACCCATGCCGTTTTTCAGTGAGGCTGTCGCATTGCTTGCTAGAGCAACATCTTCACGCGTGGTTTGGTAAGTAAAGCCGTAGCTCACTTTTTCATTGATGGAATTACGGTACGTAATTGAGTTTTCCGCACGACCAGCACCGGATGCGATACCCCAGTCAGCTAAGTTGTAAACACCTGAGCCACGAGTACCGAATACACGACCTAAATCGGTGTACCATGCTACGTCGTAGAAGGTAGACCACTGCTTAGTACCCGCAGCAATCTTGCCGTATTTTTCGTGATCAACACCTGCGTATAGCAAGCGGTCGTAAATGTTGTCGCCGTTCGCGCCAGAGTTGTAGCCCCATTCCGCGTGACCGAAACCAGTCCAGCCGTTATCCAGACCCATTTGGCCTTTCAAACCGAAACGTGAGCTGCCGCTGTTCCATTCGCCGTTGTCATCACCGCCACGGTCTTGGTAGCGAAGATCGAAACGGCCATCGATGGTTAGGCTGTCGCCAGCGTCATTAACAAAAGTGTGTGCAGCAAAGGCTGAGCTAGAAGTAAGCGCTGCTAAAATCACTGCAGAAAGGGTCGACTTTTTCATCATCAATCTCGTTATTTAGGGCGCAGAAAGCCACCGTGCGTTCGTGCCCGTTGTGAATAAGGGTTCTATCTTGAGGTTGTGCCCCATCCTTGAGGCACGAGTTGGGAGCATGTTGCCTGAACCGAGAGGGGGATTCAGGCAACATAAAGGCGGGTTGACAATCCGCCCCTAGTACTTCTTATAGAGAAGGGTTTAGGATCTGCTGAGTACGCTCGAATACGTCTAGACCTTGCTGTTTTAGCCAGTAAGGAAGGTCGATCAGTACCCAGTTCTCAGATAGCTTGTCGCCGTCACGGTAGTAAACGTCAACCACTTGCATGTCTGCACGTACTTCACCACCTGTCATACCTAGGAAACCACCGATTGGTGTGTTAGATAGGTTTGGCCAGCCGAAGAAACAAGAGAAGTTACCTTCTGCGAAACGACATACGTGGCCGTTAAACTTCTTGTCTTTTAGGTTGTTACGGAACGGCAATTGGTGCTGCTGTTGGTAACGAGGGATTGTGTAAGACGCACCGATACCACATGGACCGTACCAGATCATGTCTTTAGACCAGCTCTTCTCAAGAACTTCTGGTGGGCAACCCATTGCGCCGCTGTCGTTTAGTGCGGATAGGTCATCAACCATCTTGTTCACTAGTGCTAGTGTTGCTACGCCTTCTTCTGGTGCTGCGTCTTCGAACAGTAGACCGTCGTGGTTACGAGGACCAGGGTATACAAAGTGCTTACCTGTTGATGGTGGTAGTGGGTAACAACCCGCTTGGTCCATCGCGCCTAGAAGGTCTAGGAATAGGCCAGTCTTAGTGATCTTACCGTTTTCAACACAGTTAAATTCTGCGTAACGGATGTTCATGATCTTGCCAGTTGGGCGCATACCTAGGTATTCAGCGTCGAATAGACCCATGAAGTGACCCATGCTCATTACCCAGATTTCACCTGATGTTACTTCGTTCTCACCACCGATGAAGATGTCTTGACGACGCTGCATGCGAGTCATTGATTTCATCAAAGGAGCCCAGAAAACGTCAGCCGCTGCTTGAGCGCCTTGTTGCTCACGGAATGGGTAAACACCACGCCATAGGTAATCTTCTGAAGTGTGTGCTTTTAGTACTTCTGCCACGTTCTCGTGAGTTGCGTTTTCCATTGCGCTGAAGTATTCACGTACAACGCGTTTCGCTTCTTGATATTTAGACATAATAAACTCTCTTATTTGCTGTCGAGTCGGCTTTGGGAACAGGACTCGAAATTAAGTTTTTTCATCCGGCCGGGGAGCCAGCCGGAGTTTTTTAAATTCAGTTACGCTTTTGCTGCTTCGGCTTTTTTGCTCTTATCGAACACGCCGCCTTTTAGTGTCTCTGGCAGTGATAGCCATAGAAGACCAGCAATGATCCATACGATTGGTGAACCCCACATTGCGGTTTGTAGGTCGGTACGCTCTTGGATGAAGATAAGTACCATTGGTGCCCACATACCGAGGATACGACCGCCGTGGAATAGCGCCGCGCCGTAGCTACGTAGGTGTGCTGGGAACAGTTCTGAGAAGTAACCACCCCATACCGCTGAAGAAGACAGACCGAAGTTGTAAATCAGACCAAGTAGAGCCAGCATGTTTAGGCCGCCAATCACCATGTCGCCAGGTGCAACAAAGAAGATTGAAACCATGATGCCCGCGAGGATGAAGCCAAATGCGTTCACCTTACGACCGAATTTGTCAGCCGCCCAACCCCAGAACCACGCACCAAACAGTGAGCCAAACGCTGAGATAGAGAAGATGAGACCGATGGTTGCACCGTCGAACATACGTACATCACGTAGGTAAGTCGTTACGAAGCCACCAAAGAACTGGAAACCGTAGAAGTTAAGGCCAGCCAGCAATAGACACGTTAATGTGATCTTACGGTAAGGTTTGCTTAGCATTTCGCCCCAAGAGCCTGTTTTCGCTGGTGCGTCTGATTCTTCCGCTTTTGCTTGTTCTTCTTCACCGTAAGCGATCACTTTGCTGTCGCTAGGTAGCACAAAGATCATGACCACAGCGGCTGCCAATGGTGGGATACCACCAACAAGCATTAGGCTTTCCCATGGTGCATCGATGCTTGCAATAAATGCTGCATACGCACCCATTACCATCAGTGCCACAGAGAACATAGAAGACGCGAATGCCGTCAACTTACCACGTACCGTTGGCGTAAATAGGCCGATCATCAGGCTCACTGCTACGGTGAAGTAACCACCCAGTGACAAACCAATGATGAAACGCATTGCTGCCCATGTTGTGTAGTCGGTGAACATCATATTGATGATCGTTGCGCCACCGTTTAGGGCTGTGATGGTAATAAGAGTGGATTTCTTACCAAATTTTGTTGCGAACCAAGCACAGCTCAATGCACCGATAAGTGCACCAACCGACTGCCATGTATAGAACTGGGCAGTGTCTGACAGGCTAATACCATCATACGCTTCAACGATGTATGGGCGTACGTAGTCAATAATTACAAAGTTATAACAATAGAAAAAGTAACCAACCAGTATCGCTAGATAGGCAGCTACCCTTTGAATCATAGGAACTTCGCTCATGTGTCTTTTGGCATTCATGACCGATAAACCTCTATTTCACTTAGGATTTGTTGCTATTCAAACTTAATGAACACGATCTTATTTGGATCATCTTCGATTTCGTGTCGGTGTGAATCATAGTTTTTTTAAGGTTATTAGATCCGTGATCAAAATCAATTTTAAAATGAATGCGTACCCATTATTTGGTTTTTAGTGATAAGGATCTCACTAATTGGTGTTTTTGGCGATATTGAATACATTTTCGCCTATATTAGTGATAATAATCACACTTACAGTGGGTTTATCGTTTGAAAGTGCCTTTTTAAAGTAATATCTGGGCATAATAATTAGCTACCCAGAATTAGGAAAACCTCAAAATGGTTACGTACTCAAGTTTTGTGGTGATTGCTTTATATGTATCAATTACCATACTAATCAGCTATTTAGTGAATAAGCGCTACAGCAATGGTGGCGACTTTTCAACGGGTGGAAAGCAATTTGGCTGGTTTACGGCGGGTGTTTCGATACTTGCGACTTACATTAGTGCGATGACGTTTGTAGGGATGCCTGGTTGGGTTTATAGCTCTGGCATGGAAGCGATGAGTATTCACCTTAACTATCCCATCGTTATCTTTTTCACTGTTATCTTCTTTGTACCTGTCTTTTATAAGCTGGGTCTGACTTCGATTTATGAATACCTTGAGCACCGGTTTGGGGTGTATGCAAGAACCATCAACTCGATAGTGTTTATTGTGGTGCAATGCATTTCTGCGGGTGTGATTTTGTATGCCGTGGCGCTGATCTTAGTGCAAGTTCTGCCCATCAGTATTTCTGAAGCTATTATCTACATTAGTATTTTTACTGCTTGCTATACCTATGCTGGCGGGATTTCCACGGTGATCTGGACCGATATGTTGCAATCCGCAGTATTAGTTGCGGGCAGCATCGCCATCTTTGCTATGTTAGTGACAGAGATAAATGCGGCAGATTACCTTTCTCGTGATCACCTGAATATCATCAACTTAGACTTTGATTTAGGCGTAGATACCACACTTTGGGCAGGCGTGGTTGCAGTGAGCTTTTTGCATCTGAGTGTGTATGGCACCAACCAACTGATCATCCAACGCACGCTAGCGACGAAGTGTGAAAAGACGGCGCAGAAGTCGATGCTGTTGTGTGGTTACGGTGCGTTTTTTGTGTACTTATTCTTTGCGGTACTCGGTGTCCTTCTGAGTGTTTTCTATCAAGATCAATCGTTTGAAAACAGCAACGAAGTGATTTTGGATTTCGTCTTCAACCACACTAACCCAATTGTGGTTGGTTTGATCATTTCCGCATTGGCAGCGGCTGCAATGTCGACCTTAGATTCGACCTACAACTCGATGGCGACCGTCGCGACGTTTGATATCTACAAGCGTTTCGTTCGCAAAAGTGCCGATGATGAGCACTACGAAAAAGTCGCAAGGAAGATGAGTTTGCTCGCGGCAGCCATGGTGGTAGTGCCAGCTCTTCTGGCGGTATCGAATGAATCGGTACTCAAAACCATCGCTAGTCTGACTTCTATTTTTGTTGGTATCCGCTTGGGGTCATTCGTGCTTGGTTTATTCTGGGCGAAAGCTAATGAGAAAGGCGTGATCGTTGGCAGTATCATGAGTGTGATTGCGGTGTTTACTGCGATGTATCTCGACGTGGCTTGGCCGTGGTTCGCGCCAATTGGTACGTTCGTCTTCCTTTTGTTTGGTGTGTTAGTGAGCCGTCGTTGGGGCGCTGTGACTGCCGAGCAACAAGTCTTTATCAATAATCAAAAACATCTTTTTGCAAAGCCAACCGCAAGCCATTACGGGCTGTTGGGGTTCGCTGTGGCGACCATCGCCGCTTGTATGGTTCTCCCAGATTGGCTTTATGCTGCATTGTCGTAATAGGTAAGTTTATGCTGTCCATCTTTGATATTTACAAGATTGGTGTGGGCCCTTCTAGCTCTCACACCAATGGTCCAATGATCGCGGGTTACCACTTCACTCGTTTGATTGAATCGAACTTGGCAAAAGTGGTTCGTATTCAAGTCGATTTATACGGCTCACTCTCGTTAACGGGGATTGGTCACCATACTGACCGTGCAACGATTTTGGGTCTGTTAGGTAACAAACCAGATACCATCAAAATCGCTTCTGCGAACAAAGCGATGCGCAAGGCGATTGAAGAGGGCATGATGTCTGTCGATGGCCGTCATGAAATCGAATTCAACTACAAAACGGACATGTTGTTCCATGAAGAGAACCTTCCTCTGCATGAGAATGGTATGACGATTACTGCGTTAGATGCGCACGGCAATCAGGTTGGGTTTGAAACTTACTACTCTATCGGTGGTGGTTTCATCGCAACGGCGGATGAATTGCAAAATGGCAGTGCGACTGCACCCGTAGACGTTCAGTTCCCATTCTCCAGCGCGGACGAAATGTTGGCACAGGCTGAGAAGAACGGCATGAGCCTCGGCGGCATGATTCTGAAAAACGAACAAGCGTTTCAGGATATGGAAGCCATCAATCAACGCGCAGAACAGATCTGGCGTGTGATGACGCGTTGCATGGAGCGCGGTTTTGAGACAGAAGGTATCTTGGATGGTGGCTTGAACGTGACCCGCCGTGCGCCTAACTTGTTGAAGAAGCTTGAAGCAAATGCAGCAATCGAAAACGATCCAATGGAAATCATGGATTGGATTAACCTGTTTGCCTTTGCTGTGAGTGAAGAAAACGCGGCTGGTGGACAAGTCGTAACGTCGCCAACTAATGGTGCGGCGGGTGTGATTCCGGCGGTATTGATGTACTACCATCGCTTCATCAAAGAGCTCGATACCAAACAGCTTAAAGACTTCCTTGCTGTATCCGGTGCGATTGGCATCTTGTACAAAACCAATGCGTCTATCTCGGGTGCCGAAGTGGGGTGTCAGGGCGAAGTCGGTGTTTCTTCTTCTATGGCGGCTGCTGGCTTAACCGCGCTACGTGGTGGCAGCAATGAGCAAATTTGTATTGCGGCCGAGATTGCCATGGAGCACTCACTAGGCATGACTTGTGACCCAATTGGTGGCTTAGTGCAAGTGCCGTGTATTGAGCGTAATGCGATGGGTGCAATGAAAGCGATCAATGCTTCTCGCATGGCATTAAAGCGTAATAGTAAATGTTTGATCTCGTTGGATAAGGTGATTGAAACCATGTACCAAACGGGCAAAGACATGAACAAGAAATACCGCGAGACGTCACTGGGTGGATTGGCTCTGATTCACCTAGCGCCACCTTGCGAATAATGAGTTAAGTAAATCTAACCAATAAAAAAGCCGAAGCACAGAGATGCATCGGCTTTGCTTTTTTGGAACGTTTATAACTTAGCTATGCGGTTGCTCACCTTTTGGTGTGCTTTGGTTTGGTTGGTAGTGCAAAATTACCATCGAAGTAGGTGATAGCAAAACCTCGCCTTCAGCATGCCCTGGGTTAAGGTTACGTACGTTTGTGTCGCAGATCGTTACCCATTCTTGCTTTCGCTCATTGGGGAGCTTAAAGCGCGCTGTAGCGTTAGTTTGGTTGATGAGATAGACCAGCTCTTGTCCTTCTTTACCGATGCCAAGGTGAAGTGCGACAGAGCTTAAACGGTTCCAATCATCATGCTCCATTAAGCGACCGTCTGTTCGGCGCCAGAAAATGCGGTTGTTATTGCGGTTTTCGCCACTGAAAGCTCGGATAAATGGCACCATGTATTGATTTCGGTTGGCGACCATTTGCGACATCCACGTTTTGAAATGTTGCTTACGCTCCGTTTCTCCCCAGTTAAGCCAACTGGTTTCGTTATCTTGGCAATAGGCATTATTGTTACCGCCTTGGGTGTGAGACAGCACGTCAGCAGTGAGGATGTGTGGGATTCCAAAAGCAAACAGCAAGCTGGCAATAAGGTTGCGTTTTTGCTTCTCACGCGTGGCGATGATCATCAGATTTTCTGTCTCGCCTTCGACACCGTAGTTTTCTGAGCGATTGTCACCGTGGCCGTCGCGATTTTCTTCGCCATTAGCTTCATTGTGTTTGTGCTTGTAAGACACTAAATCTTGCAGTGTGAAGCCATCGTGATACGTGATGTAATTCACCGTGAGTTTGTATGGCCAGTTCGCTGCACTATAAATATCACGAGAGCCCATTAATCGAGTGGCAAACTCTTTTAAATAGCCTTGATCACCGCGCCAAAAACTGCGGGAAATATCACGCAGTTTGTCATTACATTCGTTCCAACCAAATGGAAAGTTACCCACTTGGTAGCCATTTGGACCAATATCCCAAGGTTCGGCAATCAATTTGGTTTCACGCAAAATAGGGTCTTGCGCAACGGCTTTAAAGAAAGCTGCTTCTGGGTTGTAATCATCGCCTTGACGCCCTAACGTTGCGGCTAAGTCGAAACGAAAACCATCGACTTTAAATTCGCTAACCCAGTAGCGCAATGTATCCATCACAAGGTTTAAAGCGGGTTGATAGGTGAGATCGACCGTGTTGCCACAACCAGTGTAATTTGCGAAGTGGTTGCCATGTTTGATGTAAAAACGGGAATCGAGCGCTTTCAGGTTGAAAATTGTAGGCCCTTCCCCCCCCTCTGCGGTGTGGTTGTAAACTACGTCGAGAATCACTTCGATGCCGTTTTTGTGCAGTTCTCGAATCGTTGTTTTGAGCTCTGTGACGGCGTCTTTTTCTGCGTAGCGCGGATCGGGCACCATAAAGAGATAAGGGTTGTATCCCCAATAATTGACCTTTTCCATCTCTAGTAGGTGAGGCTCATGCATACACGCTGCGACAGGTAGCAATTGCAGCGTGTTGATGTTTTGCTGTTCATAAAAGGCCAGCATTTTAGGTGATGCAAGACCTAAATAGCGCCCCTTCAGCTTGTCCTCAACTTCTGGGTGAAGTTGGGTAAGCCCTTTGACGTGTGTCTCAAACAACACCATCTCTTCTCTGGGTATACGCGGATGATCCGTATCTTGCCAGTCAAAATTATCTTCGATAACGATGCACTTCGGCATATCGAAACTTTTGGCTGGAGAGTAGGGAGGGTGGTAGTGGAGGGCTTTATCAATTGACTTTGCGTAAGGGTCAGAAACTAATAGTGGCTCTTCCTTGTGGGAGACAAGGTAACCGTATTTTTGCCCCGGCTTAATATCCGGAATAAAAGTATGACGTATGCCAGCGTATTCATTCGGTAAATCATGAAGCGCGTAACTGCCATCGTCTGCAAACAGGGCGAGTTTTATGTCTTTATTCCCCGGAGCGTGAATAGAGAAGTTACAACCTTCTTTATTTACAGTTGCACCCAAGGGGTAAGGGCGAGAGAGAAGTCGTGTCATCGGAGATACTTTATTTAATATTTATTGCTACCTTTAGGAAACTATAAGTTAAAAACTTTGTCTTACTAAGGTCAACCACCCTAAATATAAAAATATTCATGTAATTTAATTACTTTATGTGACGGCTTAGAGTCAAAAATATGAAATGGCTATCACTTTGTAGCGGCTCAAAACCGAATAAACTTACTAATTCCTCCCTAGATTGGTGATCTGACTCGAAAAAACACCATTCGGTAAATTTTCTACTCCCTTCTCATCCCCCCTAAATTAGTTTGGGGCGGAGGAAGTCATCCTTGTACGCCTCGGGTAATCTCATAACTGTTGAAACAAACGGGGATTCGTTCCCATCTTACCTCTCTTTCTTTAGGTGTGTTTTTACTGCCTATATTCACCTAAAAGAGTGAGCAGGGAAGACAGAATTATAAATACCCTTAATGGAGTTAAGAATGAAAAAAGTAAGTGCAATTGCTGCTGCTGTGGCTGCAACTTTAGCTGCTGGTTCTGCGTTCGCAGTGGATTTCCACGGTTACATGCGTGCTGGCGTTGGCGTGAACGCTGACGGTGGTCAACAATTAACATTCGAAAAGAACAAGATCGGTCGTCTAGGTAATGAAAGCGATATCTACGGCGAGATTCAACTAGGTAAAGAAGTTTACAACAACAACGGCAAAACGTTCTACGTAGACTCTATGGTTGCAATGACTTCTAATGGTTCAAACGACTGGGAAAGCACTTCTGCTAACTGTGGTTTGGATAACGGCGAAGTGAAATGTGTTGACGATGCACAATTCGCACTACGTCAATTCAACGTTCAAGCTAAAGGCCTACTAAACTTTGCTCCAGAAGCAACACTTTGGGCTGGTAAGCGCTACTACCAACGTCACGACATTCATATCTCTGACTTCTACTACTGGAACATCTCTGGCGCGGGCGCTGGTGTTGAAGGTATCGAAGCTGGTCCAGGTAAAGTTTCTTTCGCTTGGGTTCGTAACGACCGTGGCGATATCGCAGATCCAGGTAACGATGGCGGCGATACAAACGTTAACACTCTAGACGTACGTTATGCAGGTCTTCCTCTATGGGACAACGGTTCTCTAGAAATGGGCTTGAACTACGCAATCCTTAACGAAACTGACGCTGCGCCAAACGGCACTAAAGATGCGAAAAACGGCGTAATGTTCACAGCAGAATTGACTCAAGGTCTAGACGCTGGTTTCAACAAAACAGTGCTTCAGTACGGTACTGAAGGCTACTCAAAAACAATGGCATTCTACGGCGACGGTAGCTGGTACGGCGCAGAAGCTGATAACGGTGCATCTGGTTACCGCCTAATCAACTGGGGTGTAATCGGCATGGGTGACAGCTGGGAAATGGGTCACCAGTTAGTTTACGGTGTTGGTGAAGACATGTGGGCTGGCCAAGACAAGTGGGAAACAATGTCTGTTGTAGTTCGTCCAATGTACAAATGGGATGACAACCACAAAACTATCTTCGAAGCTGGTTACGCTATCGACGATAACGACGGCGACGAAAACAAATACGGTAAGCTAACTGTTGCTCAAGCATGGTCTGCTGGTTCTAGCTTCTGGGCTCGTCCTGAAATCCGTGTTTACGCTTCTTACCTAACGGCTGACAAAGAAGACAACTCTAACACATTTGACAACGGTCGTTCAGACGATACGTTCCAATTCGGTGTACAAGCTGAAGCTTGGTGGTAATCATCTAACCACTAAGTCCTAAATTGTCCTAGAATGATACAGCCAGAACTTATCTGGCTGTATTTATTTAAAAAACAATAAAGAGTCGAGGTAGACAGTAATGAAAAAATGGCTTGCTCCCGTACTGCTGGGCATGTTGGCTACTGGTTGTGCGTCCGTAGAACAAGTAGAGATGAGTCCAAAAGGTCAGCAACAAGTGATCACTCAATCGGGTGATATTCAATGGGTAACGGTTGATGTACCTGTGGTTACTGAATTCGCTTTGACTGATAAAAGCCAAATGCTGTTGGATGGTAACAGTGCTGGCGCTATTGCAGCGTTTGCTCTTCCGGGCAACCGTGGCAGTCTCGATATCAAATTAGAGACATTCGTAAGTAAAGAACTTCAATTTTATGCTCCTAATGTCGCAGTGATGAACTCGGCAGGAGAAACCATTTACCAAGCAGATTTCTCAAAGTTTAAGTACGAACCAGCAAAACTGTTGGACAACGATAAATTCGTACTTGATCTCAATGTGATTCCAGACATGACAGGTAACGATCTGCATGTATTGGTGTACACGACTTCCGCTGATCTAAAAGGCAGTACGCAAGTTCTGCATCCTGCAAAAGCCTTCGCCATGGCGCGCCACACTCAGCCGCCAGATATTGCAGACCCTTTAGCGAAACACAGCCCACTGGGTCAGTTCCGTTTGTCGGTATCCGCAAATGATATCGTGAATACCAAGATTGTTGCGAAAAACGACAACATTCCTCAAGGTACGGATCTCACTAGCTACTATCACAGCTCAATTGAAGCGGCAGTCGCAGCGAACGATATTCCGAAAGCACTCACCTTGCTCGATGAAGCAAAAGAACTGGGTATTGAAGGTGCGCAACAAGTGTTTGTGAAAGCCGTAAATAAAAAATAATTGAATATAAAAGGCCAGCAAAATGCTGGCCTTTTTTCATAGAATATAAACCAATAAAAATACCCCTACATAGAGTTATCTTATTCACATAATTATTTTTATTGTTTTGTTTTTTATATTGGTTAGATCAATAATTATTGACAGTTCCTAACTTATTTTTTGTACTTAGGAAATAAATGAACTTCTCGAAGTAATTTAAATTCGCAATCCGACGCTATTTATTTAGCGTTTGATATTTCCATTTTAATAACGATTAATATTTCTTTTAAACGTTGAGTTTATTTTGCTTTGGATATACTAAAAAGGAATTACGTGAAATGAACATGATGAAGACCTCTCTTGCTGCTGCCCTACTTGTTGCCTTAGTTGGTTGTCAATCGACAGCAGAACCAGAAGCGGCCGCAGAGCCTGTTGTGAATATGTCTCAAGACGAAGTGGTTGCTTTTATGAAAGCGTGTGACAACCCAGATAGCACGGCGAAAGGACCAATTTCTAAACCATTGTTTGTGGTGGGTACGTTTGCGGATTCCGACTGGAAACACGTGCCTCAACGTCAATACACCTACAAAGGAAATAACTTCTACCAAGCTGTGGTTCAGGAAAAAGTAGGTTCCTACAAAATGCAGTATGCGACCGAATTGTGGTTCCCACAATTTACCGCAAAAGGCAATCGAATGAACGTTGGAGAATTAACACCATTAACATTTGGTGGTTACGGTACAGATACTTCAGTTGATATTAAAGAAGACGGGAAATATGTCTGGAGCCTTCAATTTGAAGGAAAAGGCAAACCTCTTCATGTTATGGTAAATAAGTGTCAATAATATTCCATTCAGTTATTTAAAATCTGTTTTTATTTATTAACCCCTACATGGGAGGCATGTTGGGGTTAATTTTATTACTCAAATGTTTTTACTTAATTTGAGTAAGTTAGGGAGAGTAAAATGCGTAACGTCCGACGTAACCATCGCCTGTATCGATCGCTGCTTGCGTTAAGTGTGATTGGTGCTTTATCTGCGTGTAATTCTTCTGGTGGTGGCGATACTAATAGCAGCACTCCGCTACCGGATACCAGTTATGCTTGCCAAGCCAATGTCATGGCGCAAAGTAACCAACTTCGTACTTATCAAATCATGGTCGAGAGTTTTGTGGATGGCGATGCGAGCATTGGTCACGGTACGGGCTATGGCACCAGTCATCATAATGGCGATTTGCAAGGGGTGATTGATTCACTCGATTACATCCAAGATTTAGGGATGAACGCGATTTGGTTGACGCCAGTTTTTGAGTCTGAAGCGATAGCAGGACAAGATCACTGGGCCGATCGTTTGGACGCCACGGGCTATTTTGCGACAGATTACTTTAAGATCGACCCAAAATTTGGTGATTTAGCGACCGCGAAAACTCTAGTCGAAGAAGCACACAAGCGCGGTTTATACGTGTTTTTTGATGGCGTATTTGGTCATCACAAAGATGGTTTGATCAAACCATCTCCCTCCGGCTTGTTGCCAACGGGATCGAGTAACCCCGTTGATTACCCGGCCAGTCTCGACTTCTACAAAGAGGTAGCAACGTATTGGATCAAAGAACTCAAGATTGACGGCTGGCGTTTAGATCAAGCCTATCAAGTTCCGACAGACGCTTGGACACAACTTCGTAAAGCTGTCGATGAAGCCTCGCAAGGTGTCACGTACACCAATAGCAAAGGCGAACAAGTGAATCCGTTGGGTTACATGGTGGCAGAGATTTGGAAAGGGGAGTCTGAGATCGCGAATGAGGCGTATGGATCGAACAGCGATCCAGCATTGTGCTCTGCATTTGACTTCCCGATGCGCTATCGCATCGTAGAAACTTTGGCCGTGAATGAGAGTGGCGTGGGTGGTCGCGGTGTGGATTGGCTAGACAACGGCTACAGCACACACAACCAATATCCAACGCATGCGCAACCGAATTTGATGATCGGCAACCATGATTTAGTGCGCTTTGGTGACTTGTTACAGCGCGGAAACTTGGCGGATGTGAATGATGCAGAATATTGGTTACGCCATAAAGCTGCGTTTGCCTTCCAAGCTGCCTACACTGGGCCAATCACGCTGTACTACGGCGATGAAATCGGGGATCAAGTGGATGGTTTTGCCGCAAAAGAAGACAACAACACCTGCGCCATTCAAGGTTTGTGCGATGATCACGTTGCGCGCAGCAGTGCAAAAATTGAAGGTGTGACGGCGACACTTGACGCAAACCAAGCCGATCTCAAAGCTTACGTGAAATCGCTGATGACGATGCGCAGTGCGCACCCAGCATTGTATCAGGGGTCACGCACGAATTTAGTTGCGAGTAACGGCAGTTATGTGGACTTGAAACAATCTGGTACAGACAAAGTACTGTTTGCGCTAAACACTTCGAAAAGCGCGAGAACAATTATTCTTAATCAGGAAAGTGTTAGTACTGGTGAGTTGGTGGATCTGCTCACGAATGAAAAAATTACGCCAAGCAATGGTCAATATCAAATTCCGATGTCGCCATTACAAGGTCGATTCTTTGCGGTTACACCCTAGGAAGTATCCAGAATCACCGCTCATCAGTTGAGCTGACCAGAAGCTTTTCTCATACACAAGCCAAGTGTTGTTGCTGACCCCCATAGGCGCACACTTGGCTTTTTTCCGTCCGTTTTACTTTTCCCTTAATGGTTTTCCAACGATGTAGCCAACAGGTTGCTTCGCTTTTTGCATTGGCGTTTGTTTTCGGCAGGTAGATATTTGTGAGATAAGCTGCACATTAAAAAGTAAATTAACACTTGTGCAGCGTAAAAGTGTGACCGAAGGATTACTTATGCCTTACTAATATGTTTATCGTGTTTGGGATTTACATAACTAATGGAAAAGTATAATGAAATCCATAACGAAACCCCTCTGTCTTCTTGCTGTTATTAGCTCTCCGCTTGCATATAGCCAAATTCTCAATGGTGACTTTGAACAGTGGAATGGCAGTGCGCCTACGCAGTGGTCAGTGATTGACGCTGGCATCGCGGTGTCGCCAAGCAGCGAACAAATCAAATCGGGCGGCCTGGCTGCTCAAGTCGTCGTGAATACAGGTACCCAAAGCAACACTGACCTTTTGCAAACCATTAATGTGGAGCAAGGGAAAACCTATCCGTTTTCTGTCTCGGTTTATCACACCGAAGGAAATGTAAAAGCACGTCTGGTGGTTGATGGTTATCACAATTACTCAGATCCGCAGCAGGTAAACCAGTGGCAAGAGCTGGCGCATAACTATACTGCGAGTTCGAACAAGACCATCAATGTCGGGTTGCGTTTTTATGATGAGGCCGGGTTTGATGGCTCAGAAGTTGTCTACGTCGATAATTTTCAACCGACCGAGACAAGTACACAACCTCCTGTAGAAAATTGTAGCGATCATGAAGTGGTTCTTACACTCACGACGGACAACTATGGCTCAGAAACTAGCTGGGAGTTGAAAAATAGCCAAGCGCAAGTGCTTTTCTCTGGTCAGGGGTATGAGTCGTCAACCACTATTGAAAAGACCATGTGTTTAGCCGATGGTAACTACCAATTTACGATTCAAGACAGCTATGGCGACGGCATTTGCTGTGGCAATGGTTCGGGGTCTTACGCGTTGAAGGTGGGGGATAATACACTTGCCTCTGGCGCTGAATTTGCGAAAAGCGAAACCACCGACTTTACGTTAGGTGACTCAACCACGACCCCACCAGTAGTTGATGGTTACTACCAAGCGGCGTCTGGCAAGACGGGCTACGCTCTAAAAACGGCGCTGTTTAACATCATCAACAACCACACTAGCCGAGGTTATTCTGCGGTGTGGACCTTGGTAAAAGATGCTGATATTGATCGCTATTACGAAAATGATGGCTCTATTCTCGATATGTATTCAGAGAAACCTGCGGGCAGTGATGCTATCAGCTTCACGAAAGTGACAGACCAATGTGGTCAATATAGCCAAGAAGGGGATTGCTACAACCGTGAACACTCGTTCCCGAAAAGCTGGTTTGGCGGTAAAGTTGAACCGATGAACTCAGATGGTCACCATTTGTTTGCGACCGATGGCTATGTGAATGCGAAGCGCAGTAACTGGCCATTTGGTGAAGTGGGCACCGCGACGTACGTGTCTAGTAATGGTTCTAAACTTGGTCAAGCAAGTACTAGCCTAGGTTATTCCGGTACGGTGTTTGAGCCGATCGATGAGTTCAAAGGCGACTTTGCTCGTGCCTATTTCTACATAGCAACCCGCTATGAAAATGTTGTAGGTAACTGGGAAGGCAATTCAAGCAATGCGGATGCTGTCCTTGATGGTTCAAGTTCAACAGTTTTTGAACCTTGGATGTTAAACATGCTGAAGCGTTGGCACAAAAATGATCCCGTTAGTGAAAAAGAACAAAACCGCAATCAACAAGTGTTTGAGTTTCAGGGCAATCGCAATCCATTCGTTGATCACCCAGAGTTTGTTGAACAGATTTGGGGAAACTAACACCTTCTTGATTTTGGTATCCACCATTTAGTGATGCCAACAAAACAAAGGGGAAGCGCGATGCTTCCCCTTTTTCATTACGGATGTTTTTAAATGAAACTAGTTTTTCGTTACCGTCACGATTGGCGCCGACTTGTCAGCCGCGTTGAAGTGGAAGTTGTAATTTCCCGCTTCTGCAATCGCAATTTTGAGGTTTGCACTACCGCCACCGACTTCCATCGTTAGCGCTTTACCAAGCTCAACACTGCCTTCTCCACCGAAGTTGGTGTCTGCTGCCCAGTCTGCGCTCGCAACTTTCATCTCGTAGTTGCCCGCCGCTAGGTCAATGTCTAGCGAGTAAACGTCATTTGCTACATAGCTGAACTTCGCAGTTGAGTCTTGCGCTGGAGTATCCCATGTGGTGATAGTGCCACGTAGGTAAAGTGCTGTTTCACCGAATGTTGGTGCATCTGCTGACTTCGTCACTGAAACGACAGGTTTTTCTACGCTTTCATCTTGAACATGTAACGCGTTCAGAGTGAAGTTGTACTTACCAGTTTCAGCGACAGACAACGTACAGTTCCCCGCAGAGCCTAAGTCTAGTGAGCCAGAAGCCAAATCCGCAGCATCACAACCGATGTTTGGATTTGCCCATCCTGAATCCGCAAATTTGAACTCGTGTTCACCAGCTTCAAGAACGCCAGTTACAGAGTACATGCCATTGCCAATAAAGGTCATCGCCCAGTCACTGCTATCTGACCACTCGTTCATGGTGCCTTTGACGTAAACCACAGTTTCGCCGTAAGGAGGAATGCTCGATACGTCTTTATTGTCCGTGTTTACTGGTAGGCCTGCACCTTGCGCGCCGTCTTGTGGCTGTACGAATACCGCTGTTGTCAGTGCTGGTACTGTGAACGTTTCATTGGCGAAGCTTGCACCTTTCACGATGTCATCCGCAGAGTTTTGTTGAACTTCATGCAGCTCGAAACCAGTTGCGCCAGCAACTTTGAAAGATTTCTCAGTTGATGTTGAGTTCACAACGGCCACGACAGCATCGTAGTTCGAATCTAAATCGGCACCCGCTGATGTACCATCGTCGATAGACATCACAATCAAGCCTTCCACTTGGTCTTGGCCCACGTTGCGGAAATCAACACGATTCATCACTTCTTGCGCGGTGTCTAAGCGGAACAGTTCGCTTGTACTGCGGATTTTTAGTAGCTCTAGGAATTGTTGCTTCGTCAGCTCGATGTCCGTTGAGTCTGGTTTCGCCGTGCTGTCACCGACGATGGTTTTGATCAACTCCCAGTTTGCACCGTCTTTGTCTTCACGTGGTAGACCAACGTTCCAGTTATTGTCGCTTCCATCGAAGAATACACGGTTGAACCAGTCACCAGAATCGTACGAGTCACGCTGCATTGACTTAGATCGCAATAGCTCAGAACCCATGTGAATGAACGGAATACCTTGACCTAGCATCACCGTTGATAGTGATACAGACTGCATTCGTGCTCGCTCAGCAGATGAAGTGCCTGTCGCAATCTTGTAAGCGTTGTTGTCCCACAGCGTTTGGTTATCGTGCTTAGACACGTAGGAAATGTTCTCTGATGGCACTTTTGTGTAGCCTGCTGGAGCACCATTGTAATCAACATTCTTACCAAGTTTGGTTTCGCCTTTGTAATCCAGAAGGACGTAGTCAGCTAAGTTACCAGCCATACCTAGACGAACCAGATCTTGGTTGTGTAGGCGGCCATTCACAGATTCTGCATCAGTTTTAGTTTCTTCGTTCGGGTAAGCGGCGTTACCAAAGCCTTGGTTGAAGCGAAGTGGGTGCTTACCTTCAGAATCTACACCGCCATCAAACGGGCTTCCGCCACGAACTGCGTCACGCAGACGATCAGAGAAAGTACCGATTTCTGTCCCCGCCATGTTGACTTGTGTCGCTTGATCGAAGCGAGCGTTTTGCGCAACTTCACCGAAGTCCCAGCCTTCGCCGTAGAACAAAGTATTCGGATCAATTTCACGGACTTTTTCAAGTGCGTAGACCATGACATCTTTCGGCTGGTGGCCCATAAGGTCAAAACGGAAACCATCGACTTTATAGTCATCCGCCCACACCATCAATGAGTCAACCATCAGTTTACCCATCATTAGGTTCTCGGTTGCGGTGTTATCACAACAGGTTGAGTTTTCTACGCCGCCAGTGTTGACGTTTAGGCGGTGGTAGTACCCAGGGACAATTTTATCCAGTACTGATTTTTCGTTCACACCGGATGCATTCGTGTGGTTGTACACCACGTCCATGACCAGTTTCAGATCCATTTTATGCGTCGCTTGAACCATTTCGCGGAACTCAAGGATACGTTTAGAACCGTTAGGATCGGTCGCATAACTGCCTTCTGGCACGGTGTAGTGGTATGGGTCGTAACCCCAGTTGAAGCTGTCTAGCATGCGAAGATCGTTCATCAACGCTTGTGCTTTGCCCGTTGTTGGGTCGTAGCTGTTTAATACCTCTTCAATCACTTTGCCGTCGTCTTCGGTCTCACAGATGGACGCTTCTGGCTTGATGCCACAAAGTTTACCCACGGTGTCGGTGATATCGATTCGTTTGTCGGCGTCTTCATCCACGGTTGCAATATCAAATGCTGGTAGGATATGCAGCGTTGTTAGGCCTGCATCTTTTAAGGCTTGTAAGTGAGAAACAGACTCACGCTCAGGTTCTGTAAGGGCAAGATATTTGCCATCAAGACTTGGCGTGCCTTTGCTGTCATTAAAGCTGAAATCACGAATGTGTGACTCGTAAAGGACATGGTCTTCGTCTTTTTTAACCGTTGGGCGCGCGTAGTTATTCCAATCTTGAGGCATTAAGCTTGGGTCATCTAAATCAACCACTTGCGAGTATCGCGAGTTTTTAGACAAGCTCATTGAATATGGGTCTGTTACCAAACGCGTTTCAACGACCCCAGTTGTAGGGTGGTACACCTTAACTTGGTAGCGATAGTATTTGTTAACAACATTGCTTTGTGCCTCAGAAGCCCAGATACCTGTTGCTGGATCTTCTGTCATTGCAACGGTAGCTTCTTCCGCTAAGTTTTCATCGTAGATAATAAGATCAACATCTTGAGCAGTTGGTGCCCATAGCTTGAAGGTTGCAGCACCGCCTTCCACAATCGCGCCGAGCTCTTGACCAATCGCGTTACCTGCCTTGGAATCGGCAAATACTGCATCAAGAACCCCCGGCTTTTGCACTTCAGTTGCAGAAATGACGTCACCATTTGCGTTGTAAGCTACCATAACGATTTGTGACTTCAGGATCGTGCGTAGGGTCGCGTCATCGACATCAATGCCTGCAGCTTGGAGGCTAGCAAGGTGACGGAAGCGTGATTTCAGACCATCAGATAAATCACCTGCTTTCGTCAACTCAACCGCCGTGCCACCGGAGATTTGCTTGTCTTCATCCATTTTAATGTCGTTGCTGAGGCTGTAGAACAGCTTCATGGAATCCGCATTGGCCGCCGCTTCCCACGCGATGGTGTTGGCATCTAGCCAATGCGCTTTTTGACCATCAATATCAACAGGGCGTTCTTCGATTGGCTCGTAGTAAAGCTCACTGCTGCCGTGGAAGCCAAACAACCCTTTAGATTCGCCGATTTTCGTCAGCTCCACTTTTGAGTTTGCACTGCCGAATGCTTTCTCATCACCTTTGTGCAGAATGAAGTTCATGCATTCGTGTGGGTCAGAGGCATCTGGGTTCACTTTCAGTACGTAGTAAGCACCGTAGGTGTCGTTGATGCCATCGAATGGATGCGGTTCCGACCAATCCGTTCCTGTGCTAGGAATGCCCATTGCGTCTAAATCTGTGCTGGTACAGCCTTCACCGTTCCACAGGTGCAAGCCCCAACCTTCATAGTCGTTGGCCGTTGAAGCGGACGCCACATCGCGTTTGTAATAAATGATGACCTCGTTCTCTCCCGCAGGGTACAAGCCTGAGCCTGGGTTCGTCGTATCTTCGTTCGTGCTGTCACTACCACAACCGCTGATGACTGCGACGGAAATCAAAGGCAGTACGGTTTTGGCAATTGTTGATAATTTAAATGTCTTATTGTCCACGTTTACAAATCCATTGTTATTGAATTGATATTGAGCTGCGCGCTGCCTTCGCTGACTCAGTCATCAAGAAGGTTTCGCACACGCTAGAAAGGCAGATGCCGAAAAAGGAAATGTTCAACCAGATGCTAATACACTGAATCATCAGCAAAATGTGAGAGCAGGCAGTTAAGTTTTTTACAAGTGAAAATTTTCTGTCACAGTCGATTTTGTTCACAAATTAAATAATAAAACAGACGCATAGTGAGAGCTTCTGCACATCATTAAAATGTAAATTTTTATAGGAGGAGCAAGGGGGGATGATAGGGGAGGAGAATATCTCAGCCCCAAAACCGTGATTAAGTTCTATAAAATTTGCAGTGATATTTTTTAATTAAAAATAAGTTGCAGTTATATTGAATAAAATAGCGCCATTAAGTCTTGGCAAGCTTCAGATTTTCGCTAAGTGGTCGTTATATAATGAAGGTAGTCGGCGTTATGTCGGCGCGTAATCTTAAGATTTCCCTGAGAGGGAGATGAATTGGGCCCTGAAACCAAAAGAGGCTATTTATGAGTAGTATGGGCATTGCCATTGCGGCAACTGGCCTTTCACTCGTCCTGATATTTGTGTGGATGATCTCGTTGTCGATGCGGAAACAGAGACTCGAGGCAGAGAGGAAAGCTCGCGAAGCCGCTTATCGAAAGGCGATGCAAAAAGCGCGAGAGCAAGAGCGTAAAGAGCGTGAGTTCAAAGCAGAAACCGGACATATCCCCACCATTTTATTTCTAGCGAAAGAAGCTGAGAAGGACAACATTCGTCAAGCGCTGTATTGGTATGATAAAGCCGCTAAGTTGGACAATGTGACGGGAATGTACGGTATTGTTCGCTTGAGTGAGCGCATGCGTGAAGATGTGATTTTAAAAGAGCAGGCAAACTTTTGGCGTACCGCCATTGCCGGAATGGAAGGGGATACCGAAGCGAAATTTGCGACAGGCAAAGCGTTGGTTTTTGGTCGCGGAACGGAAAAAAATATTCCCAAAGGTAACCAACTGATTGAAACTGCAGCCGAAGAAGGCTGCATTGATGCCATGCTTTACATGGGTGAATGGCAACTTTCACCAGACAATAGTGCAGGACGCAGTGCAGATGCGCTTTATTGGTTTATGAAAGCGGCTGAAAAAGACAGTGCGGACGGAAAAATCCAAGTTGGCTTATGTTACCTAAATGGTGTTGGTACAGAAAAAAGCATGGTCAAAGGCTGCTATTGGCTTGAAAGAGCCGCAGAAGGTGGTAGCGCCGAGGCGATGTATCATGCTGGCGAAGCGTGGAAGGACAAAGGTAAAACAGGCAATGCGATTGCTTATGTTTGGTTGTTTCTTGCTGCCAATATGGGGTATCAGCCAGCGCGTACGTTGCGTGACGAAGTGGCAACCAATATTGGTGTTGATGTCGTCGTTGGATTGCAATCCATAGCGAAACCGTTGCAAAGAAAGCTTGCGTCAGGGATGGTGAGAAAGCATTCCATTATTCGTGCGCTGAACAAGGTGTACAAACGCGAAGCGTATTTTCCTGCAGAGGAGGAGCTTAACGCGGTGTTGAGTGACGAAAATAAAGACGATGCTAACGCATGGGATGAAGCATCGGCGCCGAACTTCCAGCCTGACATGACGACCGCAACGACGGAGGGACAGACAACCACATCGTCCACCGAAAAAAAGCTCTCTAAAGAGGCGCTCGATTTCACGCAGAATTTCCTTCAACCATAATTTATCTTATCCATAAGCCTCATAATTGAGGCTTTTCTTTTGCCTTTCTGTCTCAGTATCTCTGTCGATCACAATTACAGACTGTAAACTTATCTAAGCGATTTATTTACTGGATTGCATACTATTTATTCGATATTTCAACACATTTTTAGTACTTCGCTAAGGCGGGATATGTTTATCTTCAAATAGAGGGATTTCCCTCTTTATCTACTTCTCCTGTTGGGCTCAAATCAAGTCTCTTCAATTGATAGTAATAATGATTGAAGAGCAATACTTGATGCCCAGAGTAATAGGTGAATAGTATTCATTACTTTATCTAATAATGTAAATTAAAAATTGTATTATAAATCTTAAATTGTGTTTTTATATTTAGGCATGGATTATTGATTTTATAATTAATTAGGCGCAAGATGACATACAAAATAAAATAGCATAGATAATATGCAGAATTACACTAGGAAGTAACTTTTTCATTACATGTTTCAGCAGAAATGGAGCGAATTAGTTTGCTCTGTTTTTATTTCTATTAGAGATTTGTGTATGTTGAGAATCATTAGTGCAGATAAATTCATCTCTTCAAGATTTATCTTAGAGTACAGTAAGGCTGAGTTCGCTTCTTTATTAGGCGTTTCCATTGCTAAGATAAGTAATATTGAAAGTGGAAAATCTTCAATTCCCCCGGTGTACGATTACGCCATTAATTATTTACTTAGTGAGCATCCTTTTAAAGATAGTGCTGTTGACGCTTTATGCTCTCACGAAACGTTAAACTTTGCTCGGCGTATTGACGTCAACACCAAAGTAAAGCGCCTGTCCTGCAAGCGCTGCGATAGCCGAAGGCTGCACGTTATGGCAGGAATGAGTGGGTTGTATTTTGTTGAGTGTATGGATTGTAAACATACCATGTACTCGTCAGGCATGTCTGTAAAGCGTTATCAACAATGGTCGAATGGTGGAGTCAAGCTAGATAGTCATTTATTCAATTAAGTTGTTTTTTCTTTATATCCAAAGTAAAGAGCCATCAATACATGTGTTGATGGCTCTTTTATTATGTGTTTAAATTTGGTTAAAAGTGGAGTGTTTTAAACTGCAATAATATAATTTAACTTATTATATAGTGATGGAAATCTCAAAACTTTATTTTCTTATAATAACCTTCTTTTTAATAATGGGCGTTGTCACATAATTATTGAAGGATCTTTCCTTTTAGGTGCGTTTCAATATCATTGAGATAGAAATTGGAAAGTGATGAAAGTCTCTAAATTTTAATTCGATAAAATAAGTCTTTTAAATATGAAAATTTAATCACGAAATTTGTAATTTGAATTTTAAATAAATATTTCGTTTGTAATATCTGTCCTTGTCATTTTTAAAGAACAAAAAAGAGATATTTCAAATGAAACGTTTAATTATAGGTGTTAGTAATTACATGCCTGAAGACTTTAGCTTATTAGCTGAATCTTTAGATGAACAATTTAATCGTCACTTACTGCCTTTAGAACAAGTTGAATTAACCGACGTTGGTGCAGCTATTATTACGTCAGCAGACATTAAAGCGGGTCTGCATAGAATGATTTCGGAAACAGGGTACGGAATTCCTGTTTTCTTAGTGACCGATGAAACTCCAGTTTCGGCAGAAGATTACGTTTGGTTAACGGGGGTTATTGATTTAGAAAGACAATCTATCGATTACTACTGCCGTCAAATTAATGAAGCCGTGACTAAATATGAGTGTCGTCTGCTCCCTCCTTTCTTCAAGCAATTAACGCACTACGTTGAGATGGGTAACTCGGCGTTTGACTGTCCAGGGCACCAAGGTGGTCAGTTCTTCAAAAAACACCCTGCTGGTAAACAATTCTACGATTTCTTTGGCGAAAACCTATTCCGTAGCGACTTGTGTAACGCGGACGTGGACTTAGGTGACTTACTGATCCACGAAGGTTCTGCACACCAAGCGCAAGCACACGCTGCAAAAGTATTTAACGCTGACAAAACTTACTTCGTACTTAATGGTACTTCTGCTTCAAATAAAGTGGTGTGTAATGCGCTAGTAACTGAAGGTGATTTGGTATTGTTCGACCGCAATAACCACAAGTCGAATCACCACGGCGCGTTAATCCAAGCGGGTGGTATGCCAGTTTATCTAGAAACAGCGCGTAACCCTTGGGGCTTCATTGGTGGTATGGATGAGCACTGTTTCGATGAAGAGTATATTCGTGCTCAAATCGCGAAAGTATCTCCAGAGCGTGCACGAGATGAGCGTCCGTTCCGCCTGGCCATCATCCAGTTGGGTACTTACGACGGTACAATTTATAACGCTCGTTACGTCATGGATAAGATTGGCCACCTTTGTGACTACATCTTGTTTGACTCGGCATGGGTAGGCTATGAGCAGTTCATCCCTATGATGAAAGATTGTTCGCCACTGCTACTGGATCTGAAACCAGAAGATGCGGGTGTGATCGTGACCCAGTCTGTTCACAAGCAACAAGCTGGTTTCTCTCAAACGTCGCAAATCCACAAAAAAGACCGCCATATCAAAGGCCAAGCTCGTTACTGCAATCACAAACGCTTTAACAACGCGTTTATGATGCACGCATCGACATCTCCTTTCTATGCGTTGTTTGCTGCATTGGATGTGAACGCGAAGATCCACGATGGTGAAGCAGGCTTACGTTTATGGAGCGACGCAGTTAAGACAGGTATCGAAGCGCGTAAAGAAATTCTCAAAAGTTGTGAGTTAATTCGTCCGTTCATTCCAAATGAAATTGAAGGTCAACCTTGGGGCAGTTACGACACGGATGTGATCGCGACCAACAAGAAGTTCTTTATGTTCGAGCCAGATGCAAACTGGCACAAGTTTGAAGGTTATGGCGAAGGTCAATACTTTGTTGACCCATGTAAATTGTTGCTAACCACGGCAGGCATTGCCGAAGACGGCAGCTACGCAGATTTCGGTATTCCGGCAACGCTGTTGGCGAACTTCCTTCGAGAAAACGGCATCATCCCTGAGAAGTGCGACTTGAACTCCATCTTGTTCCTACTCACTCCTGCCGAAGATATGGGTAAGATCCGTCACCTTGTCGCGCAAATCAACCGATTTGAAAAATTCATTCGTGATGATGCACCTCTCAGTATCGTGCTACCAGGCGTCTACGAAGCGAACAAAGAGCGCTACCGTGGTTACACCATCCGTCAGCTATGTCAGGAAATGCATGACATGTACAAAGAGCTGAACGTGAAACAGCTACAAAAAGCGATGTTCCGCAGTGAATACTTCCCACAAATGGTTCACAAACCAGACGTGGCAACACGTAAATACTTCCGCGGTGAATGCGATTACCTACCACTTAAAGAGGCCGTCGGCCGCGTAGCCGCCGAAGGTGCACTGCCTTACCCTCCAGGCATTATCTGTGTGATCACTGGTGAAATCTGGACTCAACAGGTGGTGGATTACTTCTTATCTCTAGAAGAAGGCATCAACCGATTCCCAGGCTTCGCGCCAGAAATTCAAGGTGTGTACCTTGAAGATGTCGACGGTCGCACTACCGCACATTGCTATGTCCTAAAAGATTAATCTACCCGTTCGCACCACGCTCCGGCGTCGGTGCGAACCGCTTATTCGTGGAGAATAATTTATGAGTACTGAAACTAAAAAAATGTCGGTGGTGCAGTTAACCATTCTGACGTTCATCAATATGGCTGGCTCCGGTATTATCATGCTGCCAAGTAAACTGGCGCAAGTGGGCACCATTTCTGTGTTGTCTTGGCTGATCACGGCAGCGGGCTCTTTGGCGTTGGCTTATGTGTTTGCAAAATGTGGTCGCTTTAGTAAACGTGACGGCGGTATGAACGGTTACGCGTCTTACGCATTCGGTAAATCGGGTGCGTTTATGGCGGGCTGGACTTACGGTTTGTCGCTCCTTATTGCGAATATTGCGATCGCGATTACCTGTGTGGGTTACGGCTCCGCATTTTTTGAAGTGACCCTATCTCCGGTCGAAACCTGTTTGTATACCATCGCCATTCTTTGGATTTGTACTTTCGCTAACTTCGGTGGTGCGAAAATCACAGGTCAAATCGGTACCTTCACGGTATGGGGGGTGATCCTACCGGTATGTTCGCTAGGTATTGTTGGTTGGTTCTGGTTTAACCCAACCATGTACATAGAAGCTTGGAACCCACACCACCTACCATTTGGTGAAGCTGTGAGTGCTTCTATTGCCATGACACTATGGGCGTTTCTTGGTCTTGAATCGGCATGTGCGAACTCAGAAGCGGTAGAAAACCCAGAGAAGAACGTACCAATCGCAGTATTGGGCGGTACGTTGATTGCTGCGGTGGTTTACATTGTATCGACAAACATCTGTTCTGGTATCGTTGCAAACTCTGAGCTTGCCGCTTCTACCGCACCATTCTCAACCGTATGGTCTGTGATGCTTGGCTCAGCAGCAGGTAAAGCGGTTGCTGGTATGGCGGTATTGGCTTGTGCGGGTTCTCTATTAGGTTGGCAGTTCACTATCGCGTCAGTGTTCAAATCATCTTCTGATGCGGGCTTCTTCCCTAAATTGTTCTCTCAAGTGGACAAACGTGGTACGCCAATCAAAGGTATGGTGGCCATCACGGTTATCCAATCGGTGCTGTCTTTAATGACTATTTCTCCAACGCTGAACGAGCAGTTCGAAGCGCTGGTTAACCTAGCGGTAGTAACGAACGTTATTCCTTACATCCTATGTATGGGCGCAATTTTCATCATGCAGCAAGTGGCGCACGTGCCAGAGCGCGAGATGAAAACCACCAACATTATCGCTCTGATTGGTTCCCTATACAGCTTCTACGCGCTATATGGTTCTGGCTACGAAGCGATGATGTGGGGCTCAATCGTCACCTTCCTAGGCTGGAGTGCTTACGGTCTGATTGCTGCCAAGCATGAGCCTTTAGCAAATTAAAAAATAATAATGAAAGAGCCTTCCCAAACGCGGTGTGGAAGGCTCTTTGTTTTTAGGCGCTTATGCCAAGCCCAAGTCAGAACAAGGCTCTTGGGAATAAATATCCAATGATGTGAAAACTCATTTTCGACATTTGGAGGACGAAAGATGATAAGTCAACCTGTTAAAATCGGTGACGATACCGCCGTAGTCATTCCAAGCGTAATCCTGACTCAACTCGGGATAAGGGAAGGAGATACCCTAGAAATCGCACTGAATAAAGACAAAATGGAAATCAAGAAGATGGTGTTGAAAACCAGCGCTCCAACTTACTCTGAAGAAGTTAACGAGAATTGAGTTAGAGAATCTTGGTTTGTCGGATACACTACTGGTTTCGCAAAACTGGCGCTTGCCGCTGTCTTTGAACTATCGATAACAACAATAAGAGGTAAGGTACTATGCAAGGTATCCTCTCTATACAATCTCATGTTTCTTTTGGTCATGCTGGTAACAGCAGTGCCGTTTTCCCAATGCAACGCATGGGCTTCGAAGTATGGCCGATTCATACCGTTCAATTTTCTAACCACACGCAGTATCAAGAAGGCTGGACTGGGCGAGCGTTTGCGGCTGAAGACATCAGCGAGTTAGTTCGTGGTCTTGGAAACATCGGTGCATTGGAAAAATGCCAAGCGGTGTTGACGGGCTACCAAGGCAGCGCAGAGCAGTGCCTTGCTGTTGAAGAAACCGTGACGAAGGTGAAGCAAGCGAACCCGAACGCACTTTATGTTTGCGACCCTGTGATGGGCGCGCCAGACAAAGGCTGTATTGTGGCGCCGGGTATTGCAGAAAACTTGTTAAACCGTCTGATGCCAATGGCAGATGTGATCGTGCCTAACCAGTTCGAGCTAAGCCAATTTGCAGAGATGGAAATCCACTCGTTAGACGATGCGATCACGGCATGCCAACGTGCACTAGCGAAAGGTCCAAAAATAGTGCTAGTGAAGCACCTTTACTGCCTAGAGAATGGCAGCTTCAACATGTTACTGGCAACGCAAGAAGGCATTTACTTAGCGAAGCGCCCTCAGTTTGAGTTTGTCAAACAACCTGTGGGTGTAGGCGACCTTATTTCGGCGATCTTCACCGCTGGATTATTGAAGGGTTGGTCTCCTAAACAAGCTTTCCAACACTGCCATGACGCGTGTTACGGGGTATTAAGCGCCACTTACCATGCAGGGGAGTGGGAGCTGCAAACTATCGCGGCACAGCAAGAGTTTGTTGAGCCAAGTAAGCATTTCTCAATTGAAGAGGTTGCTCTGGCCACCGCGTAATTGAGCGCAAATAATTAGTATATAAAAAAGGGGAGCCATCATCGGCTCCCCTTTCTATTTATTCTGTCAGTCTTACTGAGCTTTTTGCTGTTCTGATTTACAAACTGCTGCTGTGAAGACAACGTCTGTTGAACTGTTTAGTGCAGTTTCAGCAGAGTCTTGGATCACGCCGATGATGAAGCCAACCGCTACAACCTGCATTGCTACGTCGTTTGAGATACCAAACAGACCACACGCAAGTGGGATAAGTAGTAGCGAGCCACCTGCAACACCTGATGCGCCACATGCAGAAACCGCAGCCACAATACTGAGCAGTAGCGCAGTCAGTAGATCAACTTCAATACCCATAGTGTGCACAGCTGCAAGCGTTAGCGTTGTGATAGTGATTGCAGCACCAGCCATGTTAATGGTCGCACCTAGTGGGATAGATACTGAGTACGTATCTTCGTCCAGTTTTAGCTTCTCACATAATGCCATGTTTACTGGGATATTCGCCGCACTTGAACGAGTGAAGAACGCGGTTACACCACTTTCACGTAGGCAACGGAATACAAGTGGGTAAGGGTTTTGCTTAGTTTTAACGAACACGATCGCCGGGTTTACAACGAGTGCGATGATCATCATTGCGCCAAGAAGAACCGCCAGAAGGTGTGCGTAGCTTGCTAGTGCGCTAAAGCCTGTTGTTGCGAACGTTGAAGCAACCAGACCAAAGATACCAAATGGTGCAAGACGAATGATAAAGCGAACAATGTGAGACACGCTGTGGCTGAGATCTTCAAACACGGCTTTCGTTGTTGCAGATGCGTGGTGTAGCGCAAGACCCAGACCCACACCCCAAGCAAGAATGCCAATGTAGTTTGCTTCTACTAGTGCATTTACTGGGTTGTCGACCAGTTTAAACAACAGTGTGCGCAGAATTTCAGCAATACCTTGAGGCGGCGTTGCACCTTCAGCGCCGGTGACAAGCGTTAAATTGGTCGGGAAAAGGAAGCTTAGAACCACTGCTGATAGCGCCGCGAAGAACGTACCCATCAGGTACAGTACAACGATTGGACGCATGTACGTGTGCTGGTTTTTCTTTTGGTTCGCAATTGAAGCGGCAACCAAAATAAACACAAGGATTGGCGCGATCGCTTTAAGAGCACCAACAAAAAGGCTACCAATTAATCCTGCACTTTCGGCATGGCTTGGGGAAATTGTGGCGAGCAAAATACCAAAGACAATACCGACAAGGATCTGGACGACGAGGTTACCACGAGCAAATCGGGCAACGAGGCTGTTGTGTTGCATACATCATTCCTGCAATTTTATGCCAGAGCGAGCAGGGCAATAGTCCATCATTACACGGCGATAATGCCCTTGTATTGCAAGGGGTGAGCATTGCTTCTGGTCACTAAGACACATGATTATCAATTATCCTGTTTTTATAAATTCAGCCATTTTCTTGCTGAATATCACATATCTTAGCTTGGTAATATTTTGTGTCTAGTTTTAGTTTGTTTTTGGATTAAATGTTTGCTCAATGTTATTTAAATAGGATTTTTATGTTGAAAATTATCATTAGTTATGAGTAATGGTTTTTAATAAAGTTGTTAAAAAGGAGACTTTCGTCTCCTTTGATTTTATTGACAACTCAAACGTAACAAATCAATAACTTTGTTGGCGCCTGCGCTTATCACTCATGGCATTTCGAGTGAGTTTCCCGAACTGTCGACTTTGAGCTCGTTGTTCTGTCAAAGTCGCGCCGTTAAAGGCTTGTTCTCGCAATAGTTTTTGATAGTTATTGAAACGACGAACCTCCAGTTTGCCATTTTCAATCGCAGCTTGAACTGCGCAACCCGGCTCAGTTTGATGCTGGCAATCACCAAAGCGACAACGCTGAGCGAGAACCTCAATGTCAGAAAATGCCTCACTGACGCCCACTTCGCAGTCTGCTAGTTGAAGCTCGCGCATTCCCGGAGTATCAATCAAGATGCCGCCATCAGGTAATAGATGGATAGAGCGCGATGTGGTTGTATGTCGCCCTTTGCTATCGTCTTCACGAATATGCCCAGTCGCCTGTTCTTGCTGCCCGAGTAATGCATTCACAAGAGTTGATTTGCCAACGCCTGAAGAACCGATAAAAGCGACGGTTTGCCCCTCATTACACCAACTCATGAGCTTAGAAGTACTTTCTGCATCTAAGCCGTTGACCGTCTCAATGACTAGCAGAGGGTCTAGCTTCTGTACTTGGCTTTTGAGTTCATTGACGTCGTCACACAAATCGGCTTTGGAAAGGACGATGACGGGTTCGACTTCGGCTTCATGAGCCAAGGCGAGATAGCGTTCAATACGACTTAAATTGAAGTCGTCGTTAAGGGAACAGACGATAAAAACGGTATCCACATTTGCGGCGATGAGTTGCTCTGCCACTTTGCTGCCCGCTGCTTTGCGGCTAAAGAGGCTCAAGCGATCCAGTAAGCGAACAAATTGCTGATCGTCATTTAAGATAACCCAGTCTCCGACGGTCATATTGGGTAGAGAGTGGTGGGCATTGAGGTGGACTTGCCCCGTTTCTGTCGCCAATAGGTAACCACTTCGGTGATGCGCAATCACACGTGCAAAGATAGTGTCGTCGTAATCGTCTAGTGTCAGTTGTTGCTGAAAAAATGGTTTCCAACCCAATCGTTTTAGTGGGTTTGAAGTTGAAATTAATGTGTCACAAAAAGTATGTGTTTGATTCATTGTTGAATTATCCCAGACGCAAAAAAGCGCCTTAATACAAATCGCATTAGGGTCTAATTCGGATAGAGTTGACCCCGGTGAAGACCGGGCAGAGAAGGGGAGTCGTGGCTATGCCACGTAATTGGTGCGGTTAGGGTTACCCTTGCGATGCCCAGTTAGTGTTATTCAATACAATCATCATGTGTCCTCTTCGTTGGTTAATAAATAAGTGAATTAATTAAGCCAAGAGAGTATAGCCGCCCTTTTTCTTAGAGGGTAGCTATACTGCGAAAATATTAGCTTTGTTTGTTGATGCGCTCTTCCATTATCTGCGAATACGTGTTGGCTTTTAAGCCGTATATGATTTGGACATGACGCTCATCCAGTATCACGACGCCATGTGCGCCATGATTTTTGAGTGCATTTTTATCTATGATGGACGTCGTTCTGAGGGTAAGACGCAGCCGAGTCGCGCATGCTCCAGTTTCTAGCAGGTTTTCTATCCCCCCAATGGCGTCAATGATCGTATCGACGTCTTGTTCGACATTGGGGTTGGTTTGAGTTAGGAAAATGAAAAACTGTTTCAGCACTGACTTAACTGTCATTTGAGGAGCCTTCAGTCGTCAGTTTTGAAATGGCTTCAACAATCGGTGCCGGCGAGAGTGTATGCGGTACCTTGGTGATTAACGTGCCATCCGGCTTCAAGAAGTAAAAGTAAGAGCTGTGATCAAGCGTGTATTTGAGCTCCGAGCCTTCCAATTCGGTTTTTCGGAAAATAACACCATAGTTGTGTGCCAAAGGTGTGGTTACATCAAGCGGTGCCGATAGGCCTTCAATCATTGGATGGAAGTAATGGGCATATTTCGCCGAGGCATCGGCCTCATCACGCTCTGGATCTAAAGAAATGAACATTGGGCGCAGTTGTGCTTTTTGCGCTTCATCGATTTGATTCAGGGCTCCTGCCAGCATAGCAAGCGAAGTTGGGCAAACATCTGGGCAGCGAGTAAAACCAAAATAGACGACTCGAATGCGAGGGTCATTCACATCGAAGATATTGACGGCTTGGTTATTTTCCCCAAACAATACCGTTTGTTGAGAGGTGGAACTATCCACTTGCTCTGGCTTCGTTTTCTGATTATCTAAATAGCTTTTTACGCCAAACCCGAGGGCGAAAGCAACTACGAGAAATAGGGACCAATTGCGGCTCATAACGATTCCTTATCTTTGCATTTTTATAGCAGGGTAAACGGTATTCTCTCCATCACTGAGTTCACCAACCCAGGTCATGGCGTCTTGAGTGCAAACCGGCAGAATGATGTCACCTTGATATTGACCGGGAGTGACTTGCTTCAGTAAAAACTTGGGTTCTCCCATCTCCATTTCTCTTCCTGAAAGGCTTAGGACGAGTTGCTCAGCATCGCTTGTGTGCCACTCAACATTCAGAGTAGTAGGGACCAAGGGTTGAGCAGTATCTGCGTTGAGCGTCATCGTAACATTCTCTTGAACGCACGAGGCAGTAGAGAGAACGCAATACTCATCTATCGGTTTGATCGGAGTGGATGAAGAAAAGCTTTTTAGTAAAGTTGGGGCATAAAATCCCGCAACCAGTGCGGCTGAAACAACGGCGATTTGTAACACTTTCATTAAGGTTCAGCATTTATCACTTAACATTACCTGCATCGTAGCACAGAAGCGTCATTCGCCAACTCGTGGCCTAGATAAATTGTGCGTTGTGCCTCGATGCCAGAGATCAAAATAACCGCGCGGTGTAGGGGTTGTTGAATCAAGCCCATAAAGATTTTCAATTGCGATGATTTTCTCTTAGCCAACAAACAAAAACGAAGCCAATTGGCTCCGTTCTTGTTTGTTGATTCCGTATTGATTTGATACCGCAGTTACTTGTCTGAATCTGCAAATTTTTCGAGGCTCAAAACCAGCGCAATGGCAGCAAGCATCATCACAACGGCAAGCACTAACTGAGAAGGTTGTGATGTTACGTGTTCAAATTCAAATGGTGATAGGTTGTGCTGTAGCAAGGGCACTTGCTCACCCTTTGAATTGGTGCGCCAAGTGATGGTTTCTTTCCAAGGCCAAATCTTTGGCAACGTACCAATCATTAATCCAGTCAAAAACATCAGAGTGAAATCGCGGAACTTGCGTAGTAACCACGACAATAGATGCGAAAAGGACAGCAAACCAATCACACAACCTGACAAAAACAGCGCCAATGTATCGACTTGGAAACCTTTCACGGCGGCTAATACTGGCGCATACATCCCAATCAATAACAAGATAAAGCTGCCAGAGATGCCCGGTAAGATCATCGCGCAAATCGCGATAGCACCAGCGAACAATGTGTTAATAGCCGTTGGTTCCATGTGCAGAGGTTTAAGCACGGTGATGCTGTAAGCAAACCCGACACCAACAAGTAAAGTCACGAAGCGGATAAGATCACGTTGTTCAACCTGACGAATAATGTGATAGACCGATACCAAAATCAGACCAAAGAAAAATGACCAAAGTGGGATGGGGTGTGTGTCAAGAAGCCAAGTGATCAACTTTGCTAGCGTAGCAATGCTGGTGAAAATACCGGCAAACAGAGCGAGAAGGAAGAAACCGTTGATGTGATTAAAGGCGGCTTTAACCCCTTTTTTTCGCCAAATAGAGAAAAGTGATGGGTTAATGCGTCGAATGCTCTCAAGCAGCGTATCGTAAATGCCGGTGATAAACGCGATGGTGCCGCCTGATACGCCAGGAACAACATCTGCTGCTCCCATGGCGATTCCTTTGAAGAAAGTAATTAAGTAGTTCATTGCTCTAATGCTAAGTCGTTTCGATGGCACAGAGTATACAAACATTGCGACGAAAAAAGTATGAAATAGTGCTGTAGCTACTGGGTTTTATATCCAAGTAATTGCTTATTTTTGTTACAGGTTATGAGGTGATGCAAATACAACGATATCTTAATATTTGGTTTACATTATTGAGATGATTAACTGTACTATCAATGGCTACGTTTATTGCATTATGCAAATGCAATTTGATAATTGAATTTGCGTTTTGCTATATTTTATATAGACAAATTCACTTTATATGAGATCCTGTGCCCAAAAATAAGTCTTTGCATTTTGGCATGATTAATGCATAATACTGCTCGACCCTTCTTAAGCCGAGGGTCACCTAGCCAACTGACGTTGTTAGTGAATACAATTTGTTCACACTAAATATAAGCCAATCGCGATTATTGCGGTTGGCTATTTTTTTATATGAACAACGTTACTTACGTGCTTTGCAAATTGCACTTCCCTCGTTCTAGACTCATAAAAAAAGGGCTGACGCATCACGCCAAGCCCTTGTATTTCACTTTAGGTTTTAATCTGTTTTCTTGAGCTGATCAGTACCCCATCAACTGGAGTAAATTTTCAGCTGTCACAATGGCCTCTTTACGATTGGCGATATTGAGCTTTTGGTACAAGTTGCGAATGTGGGTTTTAATCGTGGTGCCTGCCACATCAAGCTCTTGCGCGATTTGCTCATTACTGAAACCAGAATAAATCAAACCAAGCACCTGCCACTCACGTTGAGTTAGTGGGCTTGTGCGAACCAGTTCCGGTACGTTAGGGTGGTTTACCAGCTTCTCAATGAAGTCTTCATCAAAGTGAATAGAGCGGCTGCGCTGATTGGACGAAATATCCTTCATCAATTGTTGAGCGCGGTGACGTTCTAGATCGCCTAGCTCATGGCGTAGGCTTAACTTCTCCAGTAGCCCGCCAATGGTGGCGCCATCAATGAGGAAATTACCTACCATCCCCGTCTGGTTTGTCATCACTAACGCTTCTTTTAGCAAAGCTTTTGCTTGCTCTTCGTCTTTTTGACGAGCAGCAAACACCGCTTCGACCACTAAGTTGCGATTAGTATCTGTGATCAGGTTGGTTCGACGAGCTTCACTTTGGAGGAAATCCAATGCTGCGCGCGCTTCGGTATATTGACCTAAGTTGATGTGTGCGCGTGCAATGTTACGCCATTGCAATTGTGAAAAGTGGTTGCATGCCGATTCAGGACGAACCGCAGTGTTGAGCCATTCTTGCATTGCATCGGTGTTACCGCGCGCTTGCCAAAATAGGATCAACGATAGTGAAGCGTTTGCTGTCCAATCTACGTGGTAAGTCGACTGCTTCATCAAATGTTGAATGTGCTCAATGAATTTACCGGCTTTGTCTAGCTCGCCACGGCCAACCGCAATACGCGCCAGCATCGAGTAGCTGTGTAAGTGCTTACTTGGCGAATGGTTTTCGAGAATTTGTAGACCTCGGTAGGCACACTCCTCTGCTTCATCAAGTCGGTTCCAGCACCAAAGCACTTGCGCACGAATACGCAGCAAAAACTCGTGCAGAGGAACATGTTGAAGTTGCTGATCTTCAATCAAACGGAATGCGGAATCTTGCAGCTCAAAGGCGGCTTGTACGTAACCTTGCGCAATCAAAATCTCGCTTTGTTGTAAAATCGCCCATAACGCTTGGTGGTAAACTTGGTACTGACGAGCCAGCTTCTCGGTTTGTTGCATCATCGGTAACGCGCGGTCGAGTTTACCTAGCACGTGGTTAACTTCGCCAACAACCGAAGTTGCCACAATGCGGCTACGGTAAATCGTGTTATCAAGTTGGCTAAGTGCTAGCTCCGCTAATTCGAGTGCTTTCTCTGGCTGGTTGCTGTTGATAGCCACTTGAGCAAGCAGCGCGTTTGCTTGACCTTGATAATGAATATCTAACTCAATGTTACGCTTTTTATGCTCTTCTTCCGCTTCTTCAAGCAGGTGGCCTACTTGGTTATAACGGTGCTGACTTTGAGCCAACCAAGCTCGGAGCATCGTAAGTTTTGGGTGGCTGAACAGAAGCTCAGCATCCAACTTATTAATTGAGCTCTCCAGCGTGCTGAGCTCGCCTTGGTTAAACATCTTCCAGCCGAATTCGTTTAGAATTTCTACCACCAAATCTTTATCGTTCGACTTTTGTGCATGGTGAATCGCTTGGTGCGGTGCTTTTTGTTGTAACCAGGCAACAGCTGCATTGCGGTGGAGGTCTTTTTCTTGCTGGGGAATACGCGCTTGGCGCTCATGAGACAAAAACTCGCCAAATAAGTTATGGAATCGGAACCAGTTTTGCTCCCCTTCAAGTGGGTAGATGAATAAGCCGTAGCGGTTTAATGATTCGATCAAACCAAGCGCATCTTCGCGTTGGGTGAGGGCAAACACCAACTCATCATTGAAGTGGTCAAGCACGGAAACTTGCATCAAGAAATGACGAGTTTCGTGATCGAGCAAGTCGAATACTTCTTCGACTAGATAATCCCACAAATGCGCGTGATTGAACTGCGATACCGACTCTACGGTTTGTGCCAATGTACGGTTTTGATGTTGCGCTTGTAACGCGATCAACTGCATCGCCGATGGCCAACCTTCCACATAGGTTCTGAGGCTGTTTGCCATGTCTTCGTCGATGCCATCGGCAATACGCTGATTAAAGAAGCGAGTTGTTTCTTCGGTATCGAACGCCAACATCTCGTTGCCGATTTCGATCATTAAATCACGAACACGTAAGTTTGCAGTACCCAGAGGCGGCGCTGCACGACTTGTTACCACAACGGTGAGGTTGTCTGGCATGTGTTTTAAGAAGAAACGCATGGATTCATGGATTTCATCGTTGGTGATCAAGTGATAGTCATCTAGCACCACATAGCACTCTTGATGAAAATCAGCCATTTCCGCGAATACTTCGCTGAATAAAGAACGTAGAGAAGAGATCTGGCGTTTTTCCGCCAGTTTTTGTGCGTTAGAGCAACTGAAGTTGGTGGCTTTGTTTAATGCTTGAAGCAGGTAATTTACAAAGCGAAAGCCGTCGTTATCGCTGTCATCAATGCTGTACCAACCGACGTTTGGTTTATCGGATAGCCACTGCGCTGCCATGGTGGTTTTTCCGTAACCTGCTGGGGAGCGGAATAAAACCAATTTGTAGTAAGGCGCTTGCTGTAGTAAGTCCAACACTCGTGGGCGCACGATGGCATTGTGCAGGCGTCCTGGTCGAGTAAGCTTAGATGGAATCCACATTAGTAATTATGTCCTTATTTATGTATACCCAAGTGATTGCGACGTGATCATTTCAGTAAGGCCCCCTCGAAAGCTTCGTCTTACTGAATGATGCCATCAGCATCAAAAACTGCTTGAATGCGATTAATGTCGCCTCTTGTTGGGGCTTGCATCCGTCTGAAAAACCATTCCATACGGTCACTTAGATATAAAAGCTAGCGAAAACTAGAAATAACTCACACCGCCTAATTCTAGTTTGTATAAAAAGCGTACAATCCTGTGAGCCGTGTGGGATGTTACGACATCAGAAATGTCCGTTACTTTGATCCACTTCCTAATTCTCAAGGGTTGATGGATTTACCATCAACTACGCCCTTTATTTGTGATTATTGTCACTTAAATATCTTTTGTGTCGAGTGTATTAAGATCTCGTTGCACATCGATTATGAAAAATCTTTCCATGTTAACCAAGTTAATGTGACCAATATTGCAATTTTCACATCATCAGATGAGTGGGCTATAAAAAGCGTCATGAACGGGTTTTAACCTTTCTCATATTCCATTGTGATCAAAATCACTAAGAACTAGAGCAAAGTTCACTTTGTTGAGATTTGGATCACTAACCTAGCAATGGTACCCCCTCTACGCCCTCAGCCCTCCTCCTTCAAAGGAGGAGAATTAGGAGGATGTTTATTCACAGAGGTAAATGCACGATGTATGGCAGATGAATTACCAAAAGACGTGAGAATTTCGTAATGAAACCTACTCAACAAAAACAATTTGACAAGAAGTCGTTCCAAGAAAGCGTAAAGAAACACCTATCTGTAACTTACGCTCACACGATTGAAAACGCAGACAGCCGCGCTTGGTACCTAGCAATGGGTCATGCACTGGCTGAGTTCACTACTTTAGATTTGCTTGCTACTGAAGAAGATCCACGCATTAAAAGTGCGAAGAGCGTTAACTACCTTTCTCTAGAGTTCCTTATCGGTCGTTTGACGGGTAACAACCTAATCAGCATGGGTCTGTACGAACAAGTAACAGAAGCAATGGCTGAACTGGGTTACAACCTAACTGACCTGCTAGAAGAAGAACGTGACCCATCATTGGGTAACGGTGGTCTTGGTCGTCTAGCGGCATGTTTCATGGATTCATGTGCGGCGCAAGAATTCCCAACCGTCGGTTACGGCTTGCACTACGAATACGGTTTGTTCAAACAGTCTTTTAAAGATGGTCGCCAGCAAGAAGCACCTGACGCATGGCGTGGTGTAGAAGGTTACCCTTGGGAAATTGCTCGTCCAGAACTTGCTCAAGAGATCGGTTTCTACGGTCACGTTGAAGTAGTTAACGAGAACGGTAAAGAAGTTCGCAAATGGGTTCCTGGCATGTCTGTAAGAGCAATGCCTTGGGATCTACCAATCGTAGGTTACGAATCAGACACGGTTTACCCGCTACGTCTTTGGGAATGTCAGGCAATTGCACCATTCTCGCTAGCAAGTTTTAACAACGGTGACTACTTCGAAGCGCAGCACGCACTGATCGACGCGGGCAACATCACTAAAGTGCTTTACCCGAACGACAACCACGAGAAAGGTAAAACACTGCGTCTAATGCAACAGTACTTCCACTCAGCTGCGTCTGTACGTGACATCCTACGTCGCCACGAAGCAGCTGGCTACTCGCTAGCGGATCTACCGAAGCAAGAGACTATCCAGCTTAACGATACTCACCCAACGATTGCGATTCCTGAGCTAATGCGCATCCTGATGGACGAAAAAGGTCTAACTTGGGAAGCGGCTTGGGAAATCAGCTCTCAAACCTTCGCGTACACAAACCACACGCTACTTCCAGAAGCACTAGAGACATGGCCGGAGTCGCTAATTCAGCACCTACTACCACGTCACATGGAGATCATTTACGAGATCAACCACCGCTTCCTACAAGACGTACGTGCAATGTGGCCGGGTGATGTCGCAAAACAACAGAAGCTTTCTATCATCGAAGAAGGTTTCCACCGCATGGTTCGCATGGCAAACCTATGTGTAATTGGCTCTTACGCAGTAAACGGTGTAGCGGCACTTCACTCTGAATTGGTTAAGAAAGACCTATTCCCAGAGTTCCACGAAATGTACCCAACACGTCTACACAACGTAACGAACGGTATTACGCCACGTCGTTGGTTGAAGTTCTGTAACCCAGGTCTTTCTAAGCTAATCACAGAGAAAGTCGGTCCAGAATGGCCAGCGAAACTAGAGCAACTAGAAGGCATCGCTAAGTACGCCACTGACGAGAAATTCCAGAAAGAATTCATGGCAGTGAAGAAAGAGAACAAAGAACGCCTAGCTAACTGGGTGAAAGAGAACATGGGTATCGAACTCGATACTAATGCGATCTTCGATGTTCAAATCAAGCGTCTGCACGAGTACAAGCGTCAGCACTTAGACCTTCTACACGTACTGTCTCTGTACCATCGCATTATTAACGAACCAGACTTCGAATGTGTGCCTCGCGTTGTGTTCTTCGCAGCGAAAGCGGCACCGGGTTACCACCTAGCGAAAGAAATCATTTTCGCTATTAACAAAATTGCTGAGAAAGTGAACAGCGACCCTCGCATCGGCAACAAGCTGAAAGTGGTCTTCATTCCTGATTACCGCGTGAGCATGGCTGAAATTATTATTCCTGCGGCGGACGTATCACAACAAATTTCACTTGCGGGTAAAGAAGCATCAGGTACTGGTAACATGAAGATGGCGCTTAACGGTGCCCTAACGATCGGTACGATGGATGGTGCTAACGTTGAGATTCGTGAAGAAGTAGGCGATGAGAACATCTACATCTTCGGTCTAGACGTTGAAGGTGTGAAAGCGCTGAAAGCTCAAGGTTACAACCCATTTGATTACTACAATGCGGATCACCTACTCAAAGCGTCTATGGACCTACTACTGGGTGAAGAATTCACTCCAGGTCAACCAGGCTTACTGCGTGCAACGTACGACAGCCTACTAGATGGTGGTGATCCGTACTTATGTCTTGCGGACTTCGCATCTTACGTGAAAGCGCACGAAGACATGAGCGAACAATACAAAGACCAAGCTGGCTGGGCGAAGAAAGCCATTCTTAATACCGCCCTCGTCGGCAAGTTCACCTCAGATCGCTCAATTCGCGACTATGTGAACAACATCTGGAAACTAAAAGCGGTTCACCGTTAATAGAACAGAGTTAAGACCAAGGTAGCCAAGCGCTACCTTTGGTCATTTTCCAAAAGAAGTTATTGATAACAATAAAACCCTACATGGAAGGTGTTGGTATTACCTTCGGAGAAAGCGATGAAAGAACAAACAGCATTAAAGAAAGTCGCGGAAATGGCGAGATTGGCTGATAGCTATGTCAGTGCTTGGGGAGATGAGGCAAAAGTGTCTGAGGAGACGCTACGCCGCTTGCTCGCTTCGCTTGGCTACGATACTAGCAGCGATGAAAAACTATTGGCTTCTGCTGAAAAGAAACATAAAAAAGACGTACTAGCCCCTGTTCTTGTTTTACGCGACGGCGAACCAGTCGAAGTGGAACTAAACCTAGGTACGAGTGCTCGTGAGAGTGAATTCAGCTGGCGTTTAGAAACAGAACAAGGAGAGGTACTTGAAGGCTATCTTCAGTCCCAAATTGTTCGTGATGAGCGTGCTGAGGGTGGCCCTCTAGTGTTTGCATTGCCAAAGAACTTGGCTTGGGGTTATCACAAATTGATTGTCAGCCGTAAGCGTCGTAAAACGCCTTACGAGATGTCATTGATCATCACGCCGAAAGCGTGTTTCAAACAAGACGATCTAAACCAACATAAAAAGCTATGGGGTCCTAGTATCCAGCTTTACACATTGCGTACTCAGCACAACTGGGGTATCGGTGATTTTGGTGACCTAAAACAGTTGGTGAGCGATATCGCTTCTCGTGGCGGTGACTTCATTGGTTTGAACCCGATTCACTCACTGTTCCCAGCGAACCCAGAAGGCGCGAGCCCATACAGCCCGTCTTCTCGTCGTTGGTTGAATATCATGTACATCGACGTAAGTTCTGTACCTGAATTCGCACTGAGTGCTGAAGCTCAGCAACGTGTTGGCAGTGCAGAGTTTCAACAGCGTCTACAAAAAGCACGTGACTCTCATTGGGTGAACTACACAGAAGTTTCGCAACTGAAAATGAGCGTTCTTCCGCTGCTGTTTAGTGAGTTTAAAGCTCGCCATTTAGACAAAAACACCGACCGCGCTCGTGCATTCTTGGATTTTGTAGAAAAAGGCGGCGATAGCTTGTTACACCAAGCTGCATTCGATGCGCTTCATGCGGATTTACACGCAGAAGATTCAAACATGTGGGGTTGGCCTGTATTCCCTGAGAAATACCGCACATTCGACGCAGCCGGCACTCAGAAATACATCAAAGACAATCAAGACCGCGTTCACTTGTACATGTACCTTCAGTGGATCGCAGACGATCAAATCAAAGAAGCGCAGTCACTGGCAGAAGAAAAAGGCATGGCTGTGGGCTTGTACCGTGACCTTGCTGTCGGTGTTGCCGACTCAGGTAGTGAAACTTGGGCCGACGACGGTAACTTAGTGTTAGACGCAAGCATCGGTGCGCCGCCGGATGTACTTGGTCCTCTGGGTCAAAACTGGGGTCTGCCTCCGCTTAACCCTCAAGTTTTAGAAGCGACGGGTTACGACGCGTACATCAAGTTGTTACGTGCCAACATGAAGCACTGTGGTGCATTGCGTATCGACCACGTACTTGGTCTGCTTCGCCTTTGGTGGATTCCAAAAGGCGAGAAGGCGACAGAAGGTGCGTATCTGTACTACCCAGTGGAAGACATGCTAGCAATCTTAGCGCTTGAGTCGCACCGTCATCAGTGTTCTGTGATTGGTGAAGACTTAGGTACTGTGCCAGATGAAATCGTCGATATCCTACGCGATGCAGGTGTGCACTCATACAAAGTATTCTTCTTCGAAACTTCGAAAGAAGACGGTGGGTTCATTTCTCCGAAGCACTACGCAGAGCAATCGATGGCGGCACTGTGTACGCATGACATGCCAACCCTGCGTGGTTTCTGGCACTGCGATGATTTGAAAATGGGTCGTGAGATTGGCCTGTACCCAGATGAAAAACAGTTGGAAGGCTTATTTGCTGATCGCTTGAAGTGCAAGCAAGGTATCTTAGACAGCGTTCGCTGGCACGGCTATTTGCCAGAAGGCATTGGTCATGATGCTCAGTACGTACCGATGGACTCGTACCTAAGCGAAGCGCTGCAACTGCACGTAGCTGCGGGTGACTCTGCACTGCTTAGCGTTCAGCTTGAAGACTGGCTAGAAATGGATCAACCGGTCAACATTCCTGGCACGGTGGATGAGTATCCAAACTGGCGTCGTAAGTTGTCGATGAACCTAGATGAAATCTTCAGCCGTGAAGATGTGAATCGCATTTCCAAACGCCTCACTGAAGTTCGCGCACAGGCGAGCAAATAAGATGCGTAGAGTGACGTAGATGAATGAGCGGATTACCAATTTTGTTAGCTCAGAGGTACGAAAGTTCCGTCTAGGTCACTCATTCCGAAAACACAATCCGTTAGGATGAAGTACCGTTATTATGCCCGCGACAATAGCGGGCATTTTTTGTTTTTGACATCGCTTGATGCATACATGTTTTAAGCGAAGTCTTTTGTGAGTTCACAACGTTGGCTGTGGAGAAACCGATGTTTGATTCAGATTTCTGGTCTTGAAAAGGATATTGGCTCTAGGGAGAAAGATTTGAAAACCACCAAAACCAAGAAAATAAAGAAACAACACGAACGCGCATATGAACTGCTTGCTGAGGCGGCTTACTCAGACCCATTTTCGGCGTTGGGGCCATTCATTGATGATGGCGAAGGATCGCTGCGAGTGTGGATGCCGGGCGCAAACAAGGTTGAACTGCTTGTTAATGGCGAACCTCGCGTGGCGCTTGAGCGTGATGGTGACAGCGGTTTTATCTTAAAAGAACAACTCGATTTACACCTGACCCACTACCGTTTGGCGGTCGATTGGAATGGTGTTGAACAAATTATTGATGACCCGTACCAGTACCACAATATTTACCAAGAGTACGAGCATCTGCATACGCCCAAAGACATGTATCACTATATGGGCGCACACTTTGTCACGCTAGAACGTGGCGGTGAAAACATCTCCGGTGTTCGCTTCCTTGTCTACGCACCGCATGCATCGGCTGTTAGCCTTGTGGGTTGCTTCAACCAATGGGACGGTCGTCGTCACCCAATGCAACGTTTAGATTATGGCATTTGGGGCTTGTTCATTCCTGGCTTAGAAGAAGGCGTTCAGTACAAATTTGAGCTCAAAGGGCCAAATGGGGAAGGGCTGCCACACAAACAAGACCCTTGGGGTTTTTACTCTGAGCAGTACCCATCGTTCGCGTCCATTACTTACGATCACAAGCGTTACCAATGGCAAGATGCGAAATGGCAAAATCGCGCAGTGACGCAAAAGCGTGATGAAGCGTTATCATTTTATGAGCTGCATGCAGGGTCATGGAAGCGCAACGAGAAAGGCGATTTCCTCAACTACCGCGAACTCGCGGAGCAGTTGGTGCCATACCTTGTGGATATGGGCTACACCCACGTTGAGCTGATGCCTGTGTCTGAGCATCCATTCTACGGTTCATGGGGCTATCAACCCGTTGGCTTGTTTGCGCCAACCAGCCGTTTTGGCTCACCTGATGATTTCAAATTCTTCGTGGATGCGTGTCACCAAGCTGGTATCGGTGTAGTGCTGGATTGGGTTCCGGCGCATTTCCCATCGGATGATCACGGTTTAGCGAACTTTGATGGTACGCCTCTGTTCCACGACCCGGATCCGCGTCGCGGTTGGCACCAAGATTGGAACTCATACATCTACGATTTAGGCCGTGAACATGTGCGTCGCTTCCTTGTATCGAATGCGCTGTATTGGTTTGAACAATTCCATATTGATGGCATTCGCGTGGACGCAGTCGCATCGATGCTTTACCTCGACTACTCACGTAGCCACGATCAGTGGGTACCAAACGTCGACGGTGGTAACGAAAACTACGACGCAATCGCAACCTTAAAATGGATGAACGAAGAAGTGTACAAGCACTTCCCGAATGCGATGACGATTGCGGAAGAGTCAACGGCGTTTCCGGGCGTGTCTGCGCCAACTTTTATGGGTGGTTTAGGCTTTGGCTTCAAGTGGAATATGGGGTGGATGCACGACAGTCTTTCATACATCAAAGAAGATCCTGTTCACCGCAAATACCACCACAATACTATCACCTTCCCGCTGGTTTATGCGCACAGCGAAAACTACGTCTTGTCTCTCTCTCACGACGAGGTGGTGTACGGCAAAGGTTCTATCCATAACAAGATGCCGGGCGATGAATGGCAGCAAACCGCAAACCTACGTGCTTACTACGGTTACATGTATGGTCAACCGGGCAAAAAGCTGAACTTCATGGGCGCGGAAATCGGCCAAACGGCGGAGTGGAATCACGATGATCAGTTGCAATGGTTCTTGCTGGAATACGAACGTCATCAAGGCGTTCAAAAGCTGATGCGCGATTTGAACCACTTGTACCGCAATGAAGCGGCGATGCACGATCAAGATTGTGTTCCTGCTGGTTTTGAGTGGCGTCTACAAGACGAAGCGGATGCGAGCATCCTAGCGCACGAGCGTATCAGTAAAGATGGTGAGCGCATTCTGATCATCACCAACTTTACGCCCGTACCACACGAGCGTTTTCGTTTAGGCGTTCCAAATGCAGGTCAATACGAATTACTGCTGAACACGGACGACAGCAAATACGGCGGCAGCGATTTTAAAGTGCAGACCAGTGTGAAAACGGAAAAAGTCGAAAGTGAATCACTGCCTCAATCACTTGAGCTTCGTTTACCACCACTTTCAACCGTGTTCTACAAGCTGAACAAATAATTCAACTTAATCAAATTCTAAGCCCGTTTTACAATGTAAATCGGGCTTTTTTTTGACCTATTTTTTACCTCGAAAACTTGTTGTTCCTGATTGAATCAGGCAAGCTCGCTGGTTTGTTTATCATCAATCGCTAATGCATTGGGGAGCCACACATGTTGAAAAGGCTTAAGTCATTTCTATTTAAAATGGTGTTGATATTACTGATCGCCCCAGTCGTTTTGGTTGGTGTGGTGAAATATGTCGATCCGCCAATATGGGGATGGAAGTTAAGCCGCATTGTTGTGCCACCAAAGAACTATCCAGACAGCAGCCAACACGAATGGGTACCCTTCTCGCGTATTTCAAAAAATATGCAGTTAGCGGTGATTGCGACCGAAGACCAAAAATTCCCTCATCACTATGGATTGGACTTCGAATCGCTATTCGACGTGATTGCCGAGGCAGGTGACAATGGCCCGTCGAGAGGCGCGAGCACGATTACCCAACAAGCCGCGAAAAATGTGTTTTTGTTTCCTTCTCACTCCTACGCTCGCAAGGCTTACGAGCTTTACTTTGCTTTGCTGATGGAGCTGATGTGGAGTAAAGAGCGTATTCTCGAAGTGTATCTAAATGTGGTTGAATTTGGTCCCGGTATTTACGGTGCTGAAGCGGCGGCGCAGAATTATTTTGGTGTCAGTGCAAAGCAACTCTCGAAGTGGCAAGCAGCGCGTTTAGCCGTGGTGTTGCCAAACCCATATCGAATCAAAGTCTATCCACAAAGTGATTACACTGCTCGCCGCACAAGATGGGCGATGAATCAAATGAGCAATCTTGGCAGCGTGCAACTTTAACTCCCTCAATCTATTGCGCTTAAATAGAACTACGCCCCTATATCAATAAAATGTGAAGCGTCACGACCTTTGGGGCGTAGGCAGTTAGAATGATGTGTTCAGTTTCTTATCTAGGCACAATTAGTGTGAATAAAACTAATAAATGTGCATGGTTACCATGTGCTGCCAATGGACTGAACGATGAAACTGAACCTGATTACCACTACTTTACTGCTTGCGTCGGCAAGTGCCATCGCCGAGCCTAACATCACCATTTCTACCACGACCAACAGCCGTGACTTCCCGCTAAGTGCAGAGCAGTCTTTGGTTGTGCCTCTAACCAAAGACGGATACACGCTTAAAATCACGGGCGTTGAAGGTGATTGCGTTGCACCCGATGGTCAGAAAGTGAAGTTCAACAAACCTCTTGCGCTGAACTGCGGAAAACCAACGGAACTGCCGTTAAAAATCCGCTTTACCGGCGATTACTCTTTTGCTTTTGATGCAGAAGCCAAAACATTGCGTTTTAAGCGTGAACCTAAGAAAGCCGCCAAAACTGAATTCAAACGCCCAATCCCACAAGTGCAATGTGAGGTTTACCAAGGCGGTGAAGTGACGATCGATCTGGGGGATAGCTTTCCTGAAGGCACCAAGTTACGAGATGCTTATTCAGGTCAAATGGTTGAAGTGAAAGAACAGAAAGTATCACTGACGCCAAGTAAAGACTCTGGCGGCCTAGTGCTGCTAGAGCCTGTGCAGAAAACCAAAGAGGCGGTGCCATTTGATTACCGAAACGCGAACATTTACTTCGTGATGGTTGACCGTTTCAACAATGCTGATACGAGCAATGACAACAGCTATGGTCGCAAAAAAGACGGCAAAGAAGAGATCGGTACTTTCCACGGCGGTGACCTTAAAGGCGTGATTGAGAAACTGGATTACATTAAGAGCCTAGGTACAGACGCGATTTGGTTGTCGCCAATCGTTGAACAAGTGCACGGCTTTGTCGGTGGTGGCGATAGTGGCTCATTCCCGTTTTATGCTTACCACGGCTACTGGACGCGCGATTTCACCAAGATTGATGAGAACTTCGGTAACGAAGAAGATTTGAAAACGCTGGTGGAAGAGGCGCACAAACGTGGCCTCAAAGTCTTGATGGATGCAGTAATCAACCACACTGGTTACTCAACGTTAGCCGATTTGCAATTTGACGGTATTGAGGTGTTAAAGCCTAATGCCGATCTGCCCAAGAAATGGGGCGACTGGCAACCAAAAGCGGGTGAAAATTGGCATAGCTATCACCAGAATATTGATTATCAGAGTCCGAACTGGGCTAAATGGTGGGGCGGCGATTGGGTAAGAACCGGCTTGCCAGGTTACCCAGCTCCGGGCAGTAGCGACATTACGATGTCTCTTGCTGGCTTGCCAGATTTCATTACTGAATCCAATAAAGCAGTCACGCCGCCGCAATGGTTGTTGAATAACCCTGGCACTCGCGTAGAAGCTCGTGACAATTACACCGTCTCGGATTACTTGATTGAGTGGCAAACTGACTGGGTGAAACGCTTCGGCATTGATGGTTATCGCGTCGATACGGTGAAACACGTCGAAGGTGAAGTTTGGAAGCGTCTAAAAGAAGAAGCATCGAACAGCTTAGAGCAGTGGCGTAAAGAAAATGGCAAATCAGGTCAGCCGTTCTGGATGATGGGCGAAGTCTGGGGACACACCGCGTATCGCAGCCCTTATTTCGATGATGGTTTTGACGCGTTGATCAACTTCGATATGCAGAAGAAGCTAGACAAAGGCGCGGCGTGCTTTAGCCAAATGGCAGACACTTACCAAAGCTATGCGGAAACTATCGCGAACGAGAAAGACTTCAACCCAGTCAGTTACATGTCTTCTCACGATACGGAGTTGTTCTTCTCTCGCTTCAAAGACTACGGCATGCAGCGTAACGCCGCGAATGCACTGCTTCTGAGCCCAGGTGCGGTTCAGGTTTATTATGGTGATGAAGTAGGTCGTAACATTGGTCCTTACGCGGATGATTTCCACCAAGGCACACGTTCAGACATGGTTTGGAAACTATCGGATGAGAAGCAAGCGCTGCTCAAACATTGGCAAAGCCTTGGTCAGTTCCGTCAAGCACACCCTGCCATTGGCGCAGGTCAGCATCGAGTGATTGAACAGGAAGGTGCGTACGTTTTCTCTCGTTCGCTTGGCAATGACAAAGTCGTCGTGGCGTTTGTAGGACGTGATAAGTAACTAAACGCTCTTTATGTCGATAAATAAAAAGCCCTTCCTTGAGTTATCAAGGAAGGGCTTTGTTGTTTTAGTTCGCCAGTTCTTGGTCGATGACTTTTTCTAGCTCGTCAAACGGCACATAGCCAGGAATAACTTGATCATTAATGATCAACGCAGGCGTGCCGCGTAAACCAAGTTGCGTGAAATACTGATAGTTCTTATCAAGCAGTGCTTTGGTCTCTTTGTCGTCGACAAGCTGCGCTTCTGTCCCCGTTTTTTTCGCGATTTGTTTTAACGAACGTGCATCATGTGCGCCCGGTTTTTTCACCAGTAACTCATGCACTTGTTCGTACTTATCTCGCTGGTTTTGCCAAACATTTAATGCGTAACTTGCCGAGTTGTAGCCGTTTTTCTCGTATTGTTCTTTAAAAGAGACATTGAGGTTAAGCACTTTTATCTGCGGATATTCTTTGCCAACTTTGACCAGTTCTCCTTCTAAACGTTTACAAAAAGGGCAACTGTAGTCCGTTACGTTAATAATGGTTAACTCAGGGTTTTCAGCTCCAAAAGAGGAATGTTTGCCATCACTTAGATAGTGACGAACCTCCTTCAAGGTGTCGCCAAATGACTGTTGATACGCAATGTACTCTTGAAGGTTTTGGTGCAATGAATCAAGAATTTGAGGATTCTCTTTTAGTATCTGAGTAACTTCCCCTAGCTTTTGTTCTGCGGTCTTTTCTGATGCGAAAGATACGGCAGGTACGATAGCCATCGTTAACGTCAAAAGTGTACGAGTGAATGTCATAATATTTCCTAAAACTTTTAGATTTCGTTGTTTGTTATGTGAAGTGAATAAAATACGTACAAAAGTCAGGCGAGAAGATCTTTCGCCTTGCTAGGTTTATTCTCTAAACACGCAAAGTTTTAGGTGAACCCGATACTTTTCCGGTATCGGTTCTGTGTATTCCAGATAATGAATTGCTGTGGATGCCATCGGCAGCGCCACAATCAAAGCAAACAGAAAAAATGGAATAAGAATATGGTCCAACTGGTGTTGGTACGCTTGAACTAGCTTCTCTGAAAGGTCGCAAGATGGTGATAAATTCACACTTTCATCTTGCTGACTCTGTATTTGGTGAGCCTTAGGGCAGCTTTTCGAGAAGCCGGAATTTTGGCTTAAACATACCATCACCACCCAAAACACGAGGGCGAGTGTCCACTTGGCTATTTTAGGTTGTGAGCGTAACAATGGGCTGCCTAGTCCTGTTGATTCTGGTTTATGCCGTTTGAATATGACCGGACAATCCTAACCTAAATTTCATTATGGAATGTTACTTTCGAGTTAATCGATATCGCCTCAATGCCAAAGTATGAAGTACGTCATGAATGTTGTAGAAAGCAATATTCGTTGGAATCATTGGTCTGATTGATGAAGAAGTCCAGAGGTATCGATATAGATTAATATACCTAATTGTTAGCACAAATTTTTATTATCTTTCAAATGTGATTAAAATCATAAAACAAAACTTCATAACTGAGTCGCTAGAATGTTCGGCAGGCGGATTGATTTTGATCATCTCTCTAGCACATTATTCGAGTGAACATATGTGTCCTGTCCCACATGTGTAGGTAATGTTATGAAAAATCCTGTTCAAACCGAGCGCAAGGTTACGCTGGGGGGCTACGTTGCACTGGCGTTTGCGGTCGTCTTCTTTTCTGGTCTCATGCAATCGAACGAATGGTATGGCGTATTTGATTTCACCACGTTGAATGGCTCTTTCGGCAAGGTGGCTTATGGTGTCACCGAAACGGCTGACGGTGTGCAAGTTGCAACAACGTCGCTTCGTGGTACTGGTGGTAGCGGTGCACGTGACGGTTTCATTTTTGCACTTACTTTGATTCCTACCGTTATGTTCGCACTGGGTATGATCAATGTACTTGAGCACTATGGCGCACTAGAAGCAGCACGCAAACTGTTAACGCCGCTTCTTCGTCCAATTATGGGTATTCCGGGTAACTCTGGTTTGGCTCTTATCGCTTCGCTGCAAAGTACCGATGCAGGTGCGGCGATGACTCGTCAGCTTAAAGATGAAGGCCATCTTACCAAACGCGAAACCGATGTGTTCACTATGTTCCAGTTCACCGCTGGTGCCACCATTGTTAACTTTTTTTCCTCAGGGGCGGTGCTGTTTACGCTGACGATGGCGGATGGTTCGCTTGCCGTAACGTCTTCTATTGGTTTGGCGGTTGTGGTGATGTTCTTGTTTAAAATTGTGGGCGCGAACTTATTCCGTATCTACCTAAACATCACAGAAGGTAAAGAAGACAAGCAAGATCAAAACAAATCTGAGAACTTAAAAGAGGAGACGGCGTAATGAGTGACGTAAAAGTAAGTAAGCCGATGGTGACAGATATTTTCGTTGAAGGCGCTAAAAAAGGCTGGGTTATTGCGACAACATCAACTGTGCCTAACGTTCTTATGGCGTTTGTCATCATTAAAGCGTTGCAGATTACTGGCGCGTTGGATTTGATGGGCTCGGTATTTTCTCCAGTAATGGCAGTTTTTGGTTTGCCAGGTGAAGCGGCTGCGGTGCTGATTGGTGCTTGGATGTCGATGGGCGGCGCAGTTGGCGTGGTTATCACATTGTTTGACCAAGGCATCTTGAACGGAACGCACATTGCGATTCTTGCGCCTGCAATTTACCTAATGGGCTCACAGGTTCAGTACATGGGGCGAATTATGGGACCTATCGGTACTGAAGGTCGTTATATCCCAATTATGATTGCGATTTCCGTATTGAACGCATTTGGCGCAATGCTAGTCATGAACTTGTTTGTTTAGGGGGCAATCATGCAGTTTTCTCTCAATGAATATCTCGAAGAACTTCGTCCTCTCATCAATGTCGATTGTGGCACGTACACCACTGATGGCATTGAGTTCATCGCTTCTCAATTTGAAGGGAAGTACCAAGCGATGTCAGGTTGGAGCGTAAAACGCATCGACTGTGGCAGAGCGGGCATCGGTCTTGAAGTTCGAAACAAGCCTGAGGCTGAGCAAGTTGACGTGATGCTGATTGGTCACATGGATACCGTGTTCCCTGTCGGTACCGCTGGATTACGTCCTATGTCTCAAGACGCTGACAAAGCGTATGGTCCGGGTGTCTCGGACATGAAATCTGGCTTGCTGAATATTGTGTACGCGATGCGTAACCTCGACCAAGCGGTGTTGGATAAACTGTCGATTTGTATCTGCATGAACCCAGACGAAGAAACCGGATCGTTAGATTCGGTCGACTGGATTCAATCTGTTGCAAAAAACGCGAAAAACGTATTGGTGGCAGAAGCAGCACGCGCAGACGGCGGTTTAGTCAAAGCGCGCAAAGGCATGGCGCGTTACAAAATCACGTTTAATGGCATTGCAGCCCACGCGGGCAACGAGCCAGAAAATGGCCGCAGTGCAATTACCGAGATGGCGAACTGGATTCTCGCAATCAATGCTATGACGAACTTCGAATCTGGCACCACATTAAACGTGGGTATTGTGTCTGGCGGTAACAGCGCAAACATCGTCCCTGAGCACGCTGAAGCGATCGTGGATGTGCGTTTCTGGAGTAATGAAGAATACGATGATGTCGATAGCAAGCTAAACGGCATGCTGGAAACACCATTCGTTGATGGCGTTAGCATCGAGTTGGTTCGTGAAGCTTACAAACCTTCTATGGTGCCAAGCGCGCAAACCGAAAGCCTGATGGCATTAGTTGAAGACGCAGCAAGTGAACTGTCTATCGACATCAACTGGAAAGAAGTGGGTGGCGGCTCTGATGCAAACAATACGGCAATCCTTGGCGTTCCAACTTTGGATGGTCTAGGACCTATCGGTGCAGGTTTCCATAGCGATCAAGAGTATTTATTGCTTGAGTCTATCGAGCCACGAATCAAAATGCTGATGCGTGTACTGGAGAAGATTGCTCAATAAGGCATTCTCCTTCTAAAGCTTGGTTCTCAACATCACGATCCCCAGACTTCGGTTTGGGGATTTTTCTATCTGTGTTTTTGTTTCACTTTACTATCATTTCTTGTTATTAATCTTGCGTTCAGGTTCGATTTATTAATATGTTGGCCACAGTCATAAATTTCGGAGGCAACGATGACCACAACAATGTCTGTAAAATCGGCGCCGAAAGACGCCAAAGATCAAACGATGCAAGCGCCAGATGAGAAAACCTTCTGGCGCAAAATGAAAGGGTCGGTTAAGAAAGCGGGTGAAGAAATTGCCGTTATGGGTATCAAATCATGGCTCGCGATGACAGATTCCAACACCGCCGTTCGCCATAAGGCGATTTTAGGTGGCGCGTTGGCTTACTTTGTATTACCAACCGATATGGTGCCAGATGTGTTAGCAGGCGTCGGCTTTACCGATGACATGGCAGCGCTTACGTTAGCCGCTAACTCTGTCGGCAATGCCATCACTAAAGAACACGAAGAACGAGCCAGAGAAAAATTGAATTCGATGGCGGATTAAGTTGAAAATTTATTGTACAGCGCTAATAGCCATTTGTGCTGCTCGATAAAGTTTTCCAAATACCATAAGAAAAACATTTCTAATAAATTTTGCAGACATATCTTCAATTGCTGTTACTGGTTTTCCAATAAACACCAGCATATGGCCTAAAAGCCCTTTGACTTGTAATTCTCTTACTTTAGATGCTTTAGCTACTTTTTCTATATTTCTAGCGAGTATGTCATAAAATGTCATTCCAGTAGATACTGTGGCTTGGGCTGCTATTGCTGAATACAAGCCAGTATCTTTTAATAATGTTATTAATGCTGCTTGAATTCTTTCTGACCAATACTCTGTAAATGATGCTTGGTTTCTGTGCTCAAACTTAAATCTAGTAGGAGTATACAAGTACTTGTTAGATCTGACTTTTATTGCTCCCCACGTTTCGGAGTTAGCATTATCTAAATACCCTAAACTTGTTTCGCTAGACATACTATGAGCACTTAAATTAAAGCCAGTACTAGCGTCTAAGCGGTACTCATCGCCATTATGTGGCGCATGAATAAATGGCCAGACAGGTACTTTAGGTACAGGATCTGCGCCGTGAGTACAGCGGTATACTTTGTCGTTGCTTTTACTAGATTTACGGGAATATTGTTCTAAACCAACTCTAGGTGCGCCAAAAGTATATAAATTCACTCTTAATGAATACTCTTCTCTCAGCCAATCAGAACATAATGAAGCTAGAGCCCCTCCTAAACTATGCCCAACACAATGAATTCGGTTAGGTAAACTTTGGAATTGCTGTAAATATTGTTTTATACTTGGTTTGATACTTGAAAATGAATTAATAAATCCAGCATGAGCAATAGAGCCATTTGGAGAGCCTTTAAGGCCTACATTTAGGTTGGTTACCCAATCATTGGCGTTTTGCGTCCCTCTAATGGAAATTACTAAATCTCCCTTATATTTTCCTTTCCCAACACCAATTACCGCAAACGCTTCAGATGTTCTCATTACACCAGGTATCACTTTTCTAAACAATGGTATACGATCTAATCCTGTGATACCTCCAGTTCGGCCACTAAAAACATCTTGCTGCGAAAATGCAAAGTGTTTTTCAAAACCTCCTTGTCCCTTGAACGCTAGTCTCCCTTGCCCCTGATATACTCCATACGGTATATTCGCGATCTCTGATGCAAGTTTTGGTGTTAAAGACGGCATTATGTATCCTCCGTAAACTCTGTTTTATATAAAAATCCATTTAAATTGCAATTGCTAATAACCATTAGATCTCGAGCATTATCTAGATTGATATTTTTGAAAAAATATCGGAATTCTTTATTTTTAAGCTCACAGTAAAGATTATTTAAGTTATCTTTTATAAATATAGGCGGTGAAACGTAGTTTAACTGGGACTCCCAAATGTACTTCTTTTCTTCATTTATATAGGTATATATTCCGATATATGAATATGTTTGATTCAAAGCTGATTCTTTGAACCTTTGAGAATGTATGACTGGTTTAAAGTGAAATTCACCTAACTCATTAGTACTTGAACTCCTTTTGTAAGTATTCTTTAAAAAATTAGCTTCTAAGTAAACGGTTACATTTTCTAGAGGTCTTTGCTCAAGAACTAAAGTACCTTTTATCTCTGGGCTTAATGTGTATTTAAATTTCTTAAAAAAACCGAACATACTTTCGTTGAAACCTAATGCAAGTATTGGAAATGAGAAACTGAATAAAAAAAGACTATTTTTAAACATGAATTTATGATGTATGTATCTTAGTACCAAATTAATTATCAGACTACTACCTATCGCGATTTGGTTTTGATCTTTAATTTAATAATGGAATTTGTATCTCTATATGATGAAAATGTCCCTTATGTCATTTTCAAAATGATAAACATAGACTAGTAAAACTCTAATTCTTCAGAAGAATTATTATCATAACCTAGCTACTTACCGATTCGTAACTAAGAAAAGTCTAGAAGCAATTATATCTGTACATTAGCACCTTTAGCGGGGGCATCTCGTATTAAAATGCGTTGACATTTTTTACACTAAGCCAACTTCGTTAGCTGTTGGCTTTTTGTATAGAGGCCTCCAGTTAGGCTGGATTTCCCGTAAAGCTTACAGCTATAAGTCAGTTATATAACCCCTTTCAATTTGATAAAAACGTTTTGTGGTCTGGCAATTGCAGAGTTAATTAAGAATTGAAAGGGGTCCCAATGGATACAAAAAGAGCTTAGCGCACACGCGATGGAATTATAAATATCATGTAGTTTTTGCACCAAAGTATGAAGGCAGGTGTTCTATGGTGAGAAGCAAAGGACAGTAGGCGAGATACTTTTTTATGAGATTCGTCCCATGTTCAGAGTCGAGAATATCAATTAACTCGTTAAAGGAGAGGCTCTTCACCCGTTCATCTTCCAATTCTCTTTCAAGTCGTTGGATTTTTTTAGCCGGAAACTCTTTCGGTTTCGTTTTTTATGCATGGTGTTCTTCCTTGGGTTATGTATCCAATCCATTTTTCCATATTTTCTTAGTCAGGTTAAAACCGTTGAACGCCCTTGAATAACATAGGTTGCTTGGGCTTGTTTGTAATTCATGTAGCCTTTTTCAATAGCATCGACGACCTGTAATTTAAAGCATAGTGTGCTTTCACGCGGGGTTCGCTTAACGTAGGGGTTATGTGCAGTAGTCATAATTTGTCCTCAATGTGTAAATACATTTCAGGACAACACATGGAAACAAAAAACCACCTTAGAATAAGGTGGTTTTTTCTTAGACAGGATAACTTAGTCGTAAAACGATTTAGGCGTCAGCGCGTTTAAGATGCACTTCTTCTTCGGCTACGCCTGCCATTGGATCGTTGAAGCGAGCTTCATCCAATGCGCCTTCTGATTTTGCGACAATGACGGTTACTGCACTGTCACCAGTGATGTTTACCGCGGTACGAATCATATCAAGAAGACGGTCAACACCCATGATGAGCGCGATACCTTCAAGAGGCAGACCAACTTGATTCAATACCATGGCTAGCATTACAAGACCAACACCAGGAACACCCGCAGTACCGATAGATGCCAATGTAGCTGTCATGATTACCATGAGGTAATCGCCCATAGTTAAATCAATATTGAAGGCTTGAGCAATAAAGGCGGTTGCTACACCTTGCATGATCGCCGTACCGTCCATGTTCACGGTTGCACCAAGTGGTACTGTGAACGATGATACGCGGTTCTCAACCCCCATACGGTGCTTAGCCGTTTCCATTGTCACTGGAATCGTCGCGTTTGATGATGCGGTCGAGAAAGCAAACATGATCGCGTCTTCCATCTTACGTAGGAACGTAATTGGATTTAGACCAGTGAAACCTTTTAACATTAAGCTGTAAGTGACTAGGCCGTGCAGGACAAGCGTCCCCGCCAGTACTAAGAAGTACTCCGCCAGATTGACGATTGCGCCCAGACCAAGACCAGTAAATAGCTTCGCCATTAAGAAGAACACACCATAAGGCGCCAAGTTCATCAAAATCGCAACCAGTTTCATGATCACTTCATTCAGATCAGAGAAGAACGCTGCAATACGTTCACCAGGTTTGCCTGCTGCGCTGATCGCGATACCAAATAGCACTGCGAACACAATAACTTGCAGGGTTTTACCTTCAGCCATCGCACTGATAGGGTTGGTTGGGAACATATCGATGATCACCTGACCCAAAGATGGTGCTTCTGCTGATTTGAATGAACTTGCTGCGGTTAGGTCAGCGCCAGCACCTGGCTGGAACAGAGTACCCATAGTTAGAGCAAGCGTAATCGCGATAGCCGTTGTTGTAACGTAGAAAGCGAGGGTTTTACCACCCATGCGACCCAGTGTAGAAAGGTCTTTGAGGGAGCTAGTACCACAAACTAGTGAAACAAACACTAGAGGTACTACGAGCATTTTTAAGCTGGCGACGAAGATCTGTCCACCAACTTCAAATAATCCATTAACAATGTATGCGTCGACAAATCCGTTGCCGGCAAAAAGTGTGCGAATTGCAAATCCTGTCAAGATACCCGCTACCATACCCAAAATTACGCGGCTGGTTAGCGACATCGGTTTCTTGGTATTCATGAGAACACTCCTTATAGTTATGCACCTTGAGTTCACTTCAAAGCGGCGAGCAGAGTAGCAGTGGAGTGAGAAAATACGAAAGAATAATCCTCTAAATGGTTAATAGATGTGAACTTTATCACTAATAAAAATAGAGTTTTAACCAAATATTAACTATTTGACTGGTCGAAAAGTTTGTATTTTAACACTTTTATCGAACATACAACCGATAAGAAAGAGTATTTACATTTATTTTTAGTAGTAAATGGAGTGCATATTATCTCTAAGGAATGTTGCTCTTGCATAACTATCTAGATTTTATTCAGGCTAGAAGCCGTCTCTTTTTGATTGTTTTTGTATTGGGCTGAACATAAGGAACTAACGAGCCGTCTATGCCCCTGCTTATGTTACCTATCCGCTGATTAATGATGGTTGGCCAATGTAGATAATTGGAGGTGATTCCAACTCCAATTATTCTGAGGGGTATTGCCAATGCCCCCAATCCAATAGTATTGCTTCGCTCGTATAAAGCCTTCCAAACAATGTAGACCAGCCTCAGTGATATGGACGCTCTGTTCCCACCAGTCCCTTTCACGTGACTCAATCGTGATTAAAGGCGTTTGACATTGTGCTAGAGGGAGGAGTAAGGCGTAAAACATCACATCGCCCAGGTAAGGTAGAGGTTCACGTTGTTGATATTGCTCAAACCAATCTTTGATGAGAATTGAACGATTTTGAGAACTTAGGACCTCTAATGCAATCTGCTGAGTCAAGCTTAATCCTGTTTGTGAATGAGGTAACTCTTGCATATGGCGTATTAGCACGTTGAGCATGTTAGGTAAGCAATCTAGATCATGCTGCTCGATCAAATTAACCATAGAGATGGGTGCCGGTGATGTGACAGCGTGCCAGGAATGTTTAGCCTGACTGAATAATTTGGCTGTCACGGGTTTACGGTATTGCCAACATGCGCGAATAGCCTCTTTAGGCAACTGCCCTAAACCGATGAATCGCTCAGTGCCAGGGAACTGGTTCAACTCAATGATCTCTATCACCTTGTTTTCTACATTCTCTAACAACGTTAGGGCTCGAAGCAGCATTAATTGGTCATAGCTGTCATGTTCGACCCAAAAGACGATTCGTTCAAATGTATCACTGAGCAGCGTATCAATATTAGCTTGCTCAAATTTGACAATATCTTGCACTGAATCTTCACGCTTCATCACGGGCAGCAGAGTCTCTACGACATATTGGGCACGAATGGCAAGGAAGTTTTGTGGTGTTGCTGGTATGGGGCCAATACAAAGCGGATCTATTAGGGCTAAAAACGTTCCCTCGAATCCGCTGTCTTTAAGCCGTTGCTGAATATCATGCCCACAGCGGACATGGAGCGTTTTTAGCTCGCTATCAAGAGGAGGGAAGTGTTTTTTGATGGCGTCTTTGTGAGCTTCTAACTCTTCGACATGCGCTTTTAATTTACTCCAACTTGGTAAACCTAATTCTCTGGCTAGCGAATGTTGAACGTCAGCTAATTGAATTGTATTGGGAGCTAATGATTCTGGTTTGGAGTGAAATCGCTTAACTCGATCCAACATCTCATCATCGTGTTGACGTATAGCTTTGAGCCTTTTTTTTGCAACGGACTTTTGTTGGTTAATGTTGATTAAGAAGCTATTTGTAGAGTTCATTCTTCACCTTTCTTATCTCTTCCACACTCGCCTAAATAGAAGCTAAAAAGAAGGTAAAAACAGATTGTTCCTGCTATACAGAGCAGGGTGGAAGAGTTGCCGTGAACCAAGTTCTTTCCGCGAGTGTTGGGGGCTTTAGGCGTGAGCAGACTGATAGTAGAGTTTCACAATCCATCATGCAACTATTCATGAGAGAACCGCATCACAAAATATCAGCCCCATTAAAGAAGTGCTGAATAGTTTGACAGCCAATGCCTATGTAGATGCTAACAACCATCCGTTTTCTAGTAGATATGCATTACAGGATCCAGTAATAAAAAAGCCCTGCTAGGTCTAGCAGGGCTTTGTAATACATGTAGATATTAATTACTCGCTCTTGTAAGCGTAGTTATAGTAACCGTAACCATATCCGTATGAGTTTGACGCTTTCTTCTCTACGGCGTTTAGAATTACGCCTTTTACTTCCACGCCGGATTGTTCAAAGCGACCTTGTGCGACTTCAATTTCCTTCAAAGTCGTTTGATCAAAACGAGCTACCATCAGTGTTGTTCCAGCGATTGCACCAACAATGCTTGGGTCGGTAACCGCGAGTACAGGCGGCGTATCGATGATCACAAGATCGTACTGCGCCGACATTTCGTCAACAAAGCTCTTAAAGCGAGGATGCATCAAAAGCTCTGACGGGTTTGGTGGTACTTGGCCACGAGTAACCACATCTAGATTGTCGATGGATGTTGATTTAATGATATTGCTATGGGATGTCTTGCCGCTCAAATAATCAGAAAGGCCGTTATCCCAACGTAAACCAAAACATTGCTGCAAATAACCTTTACGCATATCTGCATCGATAAGCAGTACTTTCTGACCTGTTTTCGCAGCGACGGCTGCAAAGTTTGTCGATACGAACGTTTTACCGATAGATGGTGCTGGACCTGAAATCATAAGAACATTGTTCTTCGCTTCCATCATCGCAAAGTGCAGGCTAGTACGAAGACTACGCAGGGCCTCGATGGAAAGATCGGCCGGGTTAGCTTCAGCAAGAAGGACTAGCTCATCGTTGCTGCCTTTGTTTCGTTTAAGCTTGTTTGCAAATTCCAGTTGTTGAATAGATTTTGGAACGCTAGCGTAAACAGGCATACCAATCTGCTCAATTTGATCTGGTGTTTCTACACCACGGTGGAATGCCGCACGAATTAATACGAAAGCCACGCCTGCCATGCCGCCAAGCAGTGTGGCTAGCACAACGATAAGCGCCTTTTTCGGCTTGATTGGCTTAGAGAACGATTGAGCGTTATCTAAGATTCGAACGTTGCCAACGGTTCCTGCTTTAATGATGTTGAGCTCTTGAACCTTGTTCAATAGCTGGATGTAGATTTGTTGGTTTACTTCTACATCGCGCGTCATGCGTAGAACTTCACGCTGTGTTTTCGGTAACTTTTGAACTTGTTTATTAAGACGCTCTTTCTCTTTGAGTAGCGTCTCACGTTTATCAAGCAGAGACTTATAAGCCGGGTGATCTTGTGTAAAGCGCTGGCTGATTTCACTCTCTTTGAATGTAAGCTCATTTAACTGCGCTTCTAATTCAACCATCACTTTCAGCGTTGATTGAGCTTCAAGGCCTAAGTCGATAGATTCATTTTCTTGACGGAATCGATTTAAAACGTCTTCAGAAGCGGTCAGTTTTGTTTTGATGTCTGGAAGGTGGCCTTTCAAGAACTCGAGACTTTGCTCTGCCTCTGCTGAGTTTCTTTGAACGTTTTGCAAGAAGTAGTTCTGGCTAATGTCGTTCAAGATAGCTTGAATCTTAGCGCGATCTTCACCAGAGAAGCTTAAAGAAATAATCCCGGTTTGCTTACCACGTTCGCTAATCGATAAGTTTTGTTGCAGTGCATTGATTGCATCTAATTTGCTGACTTTACTCACGGTAAACGATGCGCCGTCTTGCGCTATCATTTCTGTAGCTAAGAATTGATAGCCGTTCTTTTCAATGAGCTCGCCAACCTTACCTTCTAAAATGACGTTATTGTCATCTTCTATAAGTCTGAACGTCTGTTTTTCAGCATCAATAACTTCGAGAGTTAGAGGAATTCCAACTGCGTAAGAAGGGGTATTAAATCTTGAAACGCTCAGACTGATTTGTTCGCCTTGCAGTCGAGCTAAGCCCTTACCGACGATAGGTATGTAATTCGGAGAGACGACCGTGGTTAAGTTGAACTTATCAACTGTACCACCCAAAATCATACGAGATTTAATGATCTCAATTTCTGTTGTCGCTGATGACTCTGCTGAAAACAGCTCTCCCATATCACCAACCATCGCTGAAATACCACCGGAGCTCTTACTTTCAATTTGGATAAGAGCGTCAGCTTTGTAGATAGGTGTTGATAGAATGGCAACGCCGACGCCTATAATTGAAAATAGGACTACGGTACATAGAATGAGCCATTTGGCATCAAGAATGATCCCAAATAACTTTCCCAAATCGATCTCATCGTCTGCTTGACGTGATTGCTTAATAGTTTGTGTTGTCATTACTTTAACTTCTTAAATACCTTGCCATTGGCGTTTATTTAGCCTTGCGGCTTATAGTTTTTGAGACCACGCTTTTGCTGCTTTTTCTATAAGCGTATAAGCATGTTCGAAGGCTTCTCTACTTTGTCTGTATGGATCAGGGATGTTTTTTTCATTTATCCATTGTCCAAACAGCATCGTTTTGCCTCGTGCCTCAGGAGCGATTTTGGTTAAGGCTTCTAAATGACCTTTTTCCATAACCAATATCAGATCGTATTGAGCGCAAAGCTCAGGTGTTAATTGTCGTGCTTCGTGTCCATCTAAGCTTACGTCATGTTCGTTCGCGATGGTGGTTGCCATATCATCAGCAGCTTTTCCTGTTAAATGACTTTTATCCACCGCGATTCCCGCTGACGCGACATGTTTGTTTGGTAGTAAAGACTGCAAAAGCCGCTCTCCTGTTGGAGAGCGGCAAATATTACCTACACAGACGACAAGAATATTAGAAAACAAATGCTTACCCTATTTTAAATTGTATGCCTATGATCCCAACTGAATTGCTTGCTTCTTTATATTGCACAATTGAGCTACGTAACTATTGAATGCATGCCGCAAGAGATAACTTTCTTGCGGCACGTCGTTTTTACGGCCAAGTGCGTACTCGTAGTACACCTTCGGTTAATTCGTTAAAGCCGGAAATGGTTGGAACAAGTTGAGCAATAACGCGGTTCCAACGGCTAACAGGCGCGGCTGTTACATAGACTATGTCGTATGGGTTGAGATCAAACTCTGTTCCAATCACCAAAGCAGAAGCATCAGAAACATCCAACTGATAAATGTCCGCCATTTTAGCTTCTTCTTTTGAACGTCTGATGACGAAAACGCCAGTAGCATCGGCGGAGATTTCATTAATACCACCAACGCTACTTAGAGCTTCAGTAAGGCTCATACCGCTGCGATCAATTTTGAGTAGTTTTGGATCGTTAACTTCGCCCATAACAAATACTTTTTGTGCATCGTTACGGGGAATATGAACAATATCACCTGGCTTTAGAAGACGGTTTTGAGTTAAGTCGCCTTGTTGCATCAGAGCATACAAAGAGACATTTTCAACCACACCGTTTCGCGTCAGTGTTGCATTACGCCAATCGGCTTCGGCTGCCAGTCCGCCTGCTCTATTCACGGCATCAAGAAGTGTAAGAGGAATGTTTGTGATTGGTTGTTGCCCTGGCTTGTTCACTTCGCCAGTCACATAAGTCTTTTTAGAGCGAAATGCTGCAACGCTTACATCGACTTGCGGGCTCTCAATGTATTTTGCAAGACGGTTGGCAATGTCTGCACGAATTTGGCGAACGTTTTTACCTTCAACGTGTACAACGCCAATGTAAGGGTAGAAGATCGTGCCATCCGAATGCACCCAGTTACCTGCTTCGGCTGAACTACGATATGAGCCAGCTGGGATCGTGAGCTCTGGGTGGTCCCAAATAGTAATATTTAAGATATCACCAGGTCCTACTTCGTATTCATACTTGGCGATTTCAATATCTAACTCTGGATTTGGCTTTGAAAAAGGATCTATTGAATTTAAAGAGGTCACTCGCTCCAAAGTTAAAGGATAAACCGTAACCTGCGATTCTATATCACTCGATTCAGTGCTCATTACTGTTTTGTCACTGACCGAAAGATGGCTACCAGGCAGAGTACACCCTGTAAGAAGGATAGGAAGTACTGATATCCCCAAAAATTTATTAAATGTGTTCATTGGTTTATAACTACCGAAAGAAAGTTTGCCGACTGAAATTGATTCATTCTAATTGAACTGCATTTCATCAATGTTGACGATTTACTGCAGTTTTAAGCCTTTAGAAAGCGAGTCCATTCAGAATTATTTGTGTAATAAACACTCCAAATGGCTGCTAGCGACTTAGAGCTCTTAGTTTCATTTATGAAGGTGAAAAATCTACCCCACAAAAATAGTCAACCATTATCCATCTGGTTGCAATAAAGGCAACTACATACTTAAAAAATACTTACGAATACATGACAAAATTATGTCTATTTAGCGTTATTGAGATGAATGCATGATTTTGCACATGTAAACAGGCAGGAATGTGAAAAAACTCATGCCAAAGTTGTATGCATCCTATTTACACCATATGCAACTGCCGTTATGCTTCCTGTTGCGGTCGGATATAACAACAAATATTGGAGCTAATTTTGAAAATCAAACTTTTAACGGCAAGTGTGGCTGCAGTCCTACTAGCAGGTTGTGGTAGTGACAGCGATCCTGAGGTAAAAACATACTCAGTACAGGCTTATGATCCAGCTGTTATCGGCATGGAAGTCTCTTACGACTGTGGTGGAGATTTAAAAGGTAAGGCTGATGAACTGACAACAAACTACAAAGGTATGGTTGGCTATGCGCGCATTAGTCACATAGATGTAGTTAGTGCTCCTAGTGAGTGTACTTTCACATTAAAGCACACTGATAAGAGTGTAGATGCATCTAATGGTAAACGTATTACAACTGATTACAAAATTCCAAAAGGTCTAGCGCAAGCAGATGCACCTGTAACAGGTTCACCGTTTACTACTCTAGTAACGGATACTTTGGAAGAAGGTGCAATTTACACGCCCGAGGTTGCAGAGCAAGTGTTTGCTGACTTAGGTCTTGATGTCAATGCGATGGGCGTTTCAGTTAATGATTTGCTTCGCAATACTGAAAGTGTAGTTAAGCAGTTAGATGAGAGTGGTGATGCTGCAACAAAAGCATTAGCGACTAAACTGGTTGCTACAGCGAATGTAGTTTCAGATGTCATTAAAGCGAACCCTACGGCTTCTCCGAAAGCAATTTCAGTAGCAGCTAAAGCTGTAACTGAAGAGGTAATTAAGAAGAACCCAAATTACCCTAAAAATGATTCTGGTGACGTTATCTACGTAGAGATATCTGAAGAAGATACTAAAGATGTTGTTAACCAGGTTGAAAAAGAGATCGAAGCAGGAAAACCTGTAGATGATTTCAAACCGGTAGTGCCATCGATTCCAGATGCGAAGCCAGGCAAACCAGTTGATCCTGTTGATCCGCCATCAGGTGGTTCAGGCGGTAACTAAGCGAGTTTTTGCTGATAAATTCTAAAGGCCTCTTCAGAGGCCTTTTTTGATCCTATCGTACTGTGGTCATCACCTTTTAGTGAGCCCTTTACTGTTTAAGTAAGGCAGGATGTGCGGACGTGATTCGCCAGCTAGTTTACTGGTGACTTCTTGTGACCAAGTGCTTTGTTTTTGATTGCTCGAACGGTTTGCATAGTAGTTTTGCATGGTTTGGTCATAAGCCTGAATATCATCCAAATTCAGGTCTTGATATTGATTCTCATGCACCACGACATGAGCAGGTAGACGTGGCTTAACTTCAGGGGCTTGATCTGGATGACCAAGACACATACCAAATAAAATGGCTGTATTTTTAGGTAAGCCTAATAACTCGTCGACTTTTTGAGCATTGTTTCGTAAGCCACCAATATACACGCCTCCTAGTCCCATAGACTCTGCTGCAAGTAAGCAGTTTTGTGCCATGATGCCAGAATCAACAGCACCGATAAGTGTTAACTCGGTGAAATCAGCTTGCACATCAGGATTGATACTTGCGTGGCGCTGGTAATCAATGCAAAACACCAAAAACTCAGCAGCGCTTTCAACGTACCCTTGATTCCCCGCATATTGTGCCAATAGCGTACGCTTTTCCTTATCGGTAGCGCGGATAATTGAGACGACTTGCAACATACTTGATGAAGACGCCGCAAGGCCAGCTTGTAGAATCGTTTCTAATTGTTCGCTCTCAATAGGTTGTGAGGTGAACTTTCGAATTGAGCGGTGATTGAGAATTGTTTGTATCGTACTGTTCATGGTGACTTAACATCCCCTGTTACATGTAAAGGCTGAAGCCTCACCTTAGCGATATTTGATGAGTCGGTAAACTATCTCAAAAGAAAAACAATGCTTAGCGCATAAGTGTGAAGATGAATAGAGAATACATCACTCGTTCTGCTTGAGAGCGTATATACTGTTTTTAGAATCAACAGTTTAACTGCAGCGGAAAATATGAAAGAACTCATCGTTCATACAGTCACGGTGTTTATGGGCTTCTTTGCGATCATGAACCCCATCGCCAATATTCCTATCTTTTTGAGTTTAACGGCAGATGAGGATAAAGAAACCGTGCGTTCCATGGCACTTCGTTCTGTTTTTATTGCATTTGTCATCATTGCGATATTTTCGATCGCCGGTAAATTAATTTTTGATTTGTTTGGTATCACGCTGTACGCCTTGCGAATAACGGGCGGTATCTTGGTGTTTTTGATCGGTTTTAATATGCTTCAAGGTGATTCGACGCATCAGAAAACTAAAGAGAAAGCGTATTCTCCAGCGCAGCAGCAGGCGGCGTTGAGCATTGCCGTTTCTCCACTTGCGATGCCGATATTAGCAGGGCCTGGAACGATTGCTACCGCGATGAACTTTGCTACGGCGGGTGGTTTTGATCAAACCATTATTACCATCGTTTCTTTTGCTGTGTTGTGTGTTATTACCTATATATTGTTTTTATTTGGAGACAAATTGGTCAAAGCAGTTGGACCGAGTGCTCTGAACGTCGTGACGAAAATGATGGGCTTAATCTTAGCGGTTATCGGTACTCAAATGTTTATTGATGGCGCGGGCGAAGCCTATAAAACTGTTTTCTCATAGGCGTCTCCATCTCGTCTAAATCCACACCTACATTTCTAGCTGGTGTGGATTTTTTGAACTTTAGTTTTCACTTTCTAAGAAAGAAATAAATAGACTTCACCTATTTCAATAATAAGAATATTCAATTGTTTTGATTGCACGAATTTCATTACTCTTTTGGCAAGAATAATGGGGGAAATATGGCAACAAAAGCAATTGTAGTGGAAGGTGGCGCGATGCGAGGTGTCTTCGCAAGCGGAGTGCTAGATGCGTTTTTAGAGCAGAGTTATAAACCGTTTGATTTTGCCATTGGTGTATCTGCTGGCGCATCAAACTTGATTGGTTATTTGACCGACTATCCACATCGCAGCATTAATGTCATTACTAAGCTGGCAACGAGTAAACGCTTTTTTGATCCGACTCGATTCGTTAAAGGTGGGGATCTCATTGATGTGAAGTGGCTGTTTGAAGAGTCTAATCGTTTGTATCCCGTCGATGAAAATAAACTGTTTAATGGTATTCCTTTTCTGGCAGCGACGACGAATGTAGATACAGGACAGGCAGACTATTATCGCGTGACGCGTGATAATTTTCATCATGCGATTGAAGCGACAACAGCGTTACCCATTGCATACAAGCACACCCCTTGCTTTTCTGGAGGCTGCTATACCGATGGTGGGGTTGCAGATTCTATCCCGGTGCGTGAGGCTTATCGTCGCGGGGCTCGCGACATAACCGTTGTGCTTTCTCACCCGCTAAATTATGCCAAGAAGCCAGTAAAAACCACATGGCTGATGAAGAAGTTATTTGCCGAACATCCTAAAATGGCGGACGCGATGTTAAGGCGTGCAGATAACTACAATCAATCGTTGGAATTTATTCGTAACCCTCCACCGGGAACGCATGTCAGAGTGATTGCACCACCAGATAATTTTCCTGTTCAGCGCTTATCAATGCGACAAAACGTTCTATTGGAAGGTTATGAAATGGGGCTGATTGAAGGGCGGGCTCATTTGGCTAATTTGTCAGGTGTTCATGGTTTAGATCGGGAAAACTGCCATTTTTGCGTTTGATAATGAAAGAGCCTCATAGCGAGGCTCTTTTTACTTAACGTTCAAAGGGCGATTTAGTTGACTTTGTCCCAAGCCATTTCCCAGTGTGAACCTGTTCCTGGTTCGTATTGGTTTGCGCTTTCTTTCCACTGTACACAGTAACCAGAGTATGGGAAGGGTTTACATTGGTAAATGGCACCGTCGCTTGCAAGCACTTTTGTGCCCGCTGTGTAGCTAGATAGCCCTTCAGGGAAGACAAAATCGTACTCGCCAGATGGTGGTGGCGTTACTGACTCTTCTTTTAAGTGAAAGTCGAGCGTTTGCTGATCCACCAAGTTGCCATCTTTGTCTTTAATACGAGTCACGAGCATATGGTGACCAGGCTCTGATTTGCTTAAAGCGAGCGATACTGCCTCCACCGAGCCGTCTTTCATTTCGTCTGCCCAGCTTGCAAGTGGCTCACGGTGGTGATTGTACACGGTGAGTTCTGCGTTTAAATCGCCTTCAGCAGTTAGTGTCAGATCCAACGTTGTCGGTGTTGACTCAATGATATACTCGTCTGCTAAGCCATCTACTGTGAGTGAGTACTCTGGAACGGGAGTTTCTATCTTGTAGCCGACTTCTACACGCTCAAGGCTGCTATTAGCTTGCAGATACACCGGATTAGTACCATAAACAGGAGTGAATTTATCCTCGGCATACTGTCCAGCTTGCAGTTTAGTTTGCTCTTGGTTGATCTTCGTTGCTAGAGCGTAAGACCAATTTTTCGCTTTGCCCATGACTGCATCGGTAATTTCTAGCTCGGTTCGATAAGCTATGTTTTCACCCGCCTGATCAAATACGCGTGTATAAACCGAATCTCCAACATTTAAATCCATCGTCGGAATAATTTGACCGCCTTGCGTCCAATCTGGAATGACTGGACTGTCACCATCAAATTTCACATCGATCACGTTATAAAATGAAGCCGCTGTGTCGCCAACATCCCATACCGCCAGAATGACGTGATATCCCTCTCGCGTAGGCACATTACATTGATGGCTCACCTGTTTTGGAGGTTGAACCATATTGCCGTCGACTACACAGAAAGGAGTCAGATCAAACGAGTCGCGTGATAGTGAGGCATTTGGGTTCCAATCAGGTTTGGTGATGTAATATTTCCAGTCACGCGTCACATGGTTAGCGGTAAATGTCCATTCAAAAGTCTGTGTACCTGATTGAATAGGACGTTTAACCCAGCGGTCGGCAGTTTGTTCATCAAGAGCGGCAGCTAGAGCGGTTTCGGCACTTGCTATTTTTCCATCGCGAGGCCCTGTTTGTGGAAAACCATCAGGACCTTCAACACTTTGTGGCTCGTATTGAATGGCACCGCAGTTATTATTTTTTTCGTTAGTATCAGGTGTTGGATACTTACATAGTGCCGCGCGACTTGCAGCGACACCATCATTGGTTTCTGATACGTAGCCGTGAGCCGCAGCACTTGAGCTAATGCTTGCAAGTGCTAATGCAAGTACGGATTTGGTTGGGAAGGATTTCATCACATGTCCTCTGTTATGGCTGACAAATTAATGTCACACCTCGGCGCATGCTGAGCATGAAGCAACGCTGCATGAATCCATACTTTGGATAATGTAGTGTTGCAACATGGCAACCCCGCTATCATGAGCATTACTTTTGATGATGGAATGCTGACAGACCGGAAGCTTTGCGTCCCACCCTTTCGAGTGGTTTGCCGAAATGTGATTGAGCAGCCAAAATTTAGCTCAAGAATTTACATGTGGAAAAGTAAACGACACTGACATGGAATCATGTTCTCAAATTGAAAGGTAACGGTACGCCAGCCTCATTGATATTGTGCTATTTTGCTTCTAAGGTATTGGTTTTAATGTTTTTTTTGTCTTTTTTATAGTTAGAGTGAATGGGTTGCTAGTTGTTGGGTTGAAGGTGGGAAGGGGCAGTATTAAGGATAGAAGAAGCACCGTTTAAAGGGCGGAATATACCGCCCTCTGAATCATTTAATTAGGCATAATGACGGTATCAATAACATGAATGACGCCGTTTTTAGCTTTCACATCGGTTGCCATTACATTTGCATCGTTGACCATGACTTTATCACCCATGGTTTTAATCATCACGTCTTGCCCCTGAACCGTAGCTGCTTTGTCCAGCTTAACAACATCGGCAGCCATCACTTTCCCTGGAACTACGTGATAAGTCAAAATGGATACTAACTTGTCTTTGTTTTCCGGCATTAAGAGCATATCGACTGTACCGTCAGGCAGTTTTGCAAAAGCGTCATCCGTTGGTGCAAAAACAGTAAATGGGCCTTCTCCTTTGAGTGTATCGACTAGATCAGCCGCTTTCACTGCAGCGACAAGTGTATTGAAAGAGCCGTTTTCAGTGGCAACGTCGACAATATCAGCCTTCATCATGCCATGCTCATGAGCCTTGACGGGAAGCATAAAAGATAAAGTCGCCATCAATGTAGCCGTGATAACCAAGATACGTTTAAACATAATGTGTTCCTTACGAGTTGGGGGTACAACGGTTTCCCTAGAGAATGTCTTCGTTTGTACGCATCTAAATGAAAAGATGATCAACGAGCCCTGCTTTCTTTCGATGGCCTCACGTGTCGCGTTAAAATCCGTTTGCCTTCTTGTTTTACATCGGCCCGTTTCCGCCATGCCCATAGACGCTCCCTTGCGTCTTTAGCTGCGCTGTTTAGGTCGACAATAGGCGCTAGGTAACGGCTATCCGGTTTCAAGTGGTACATGACGGTTTCCATCTGTGTCATTGTCCAGGGCTCGAACAATAGTGGGGTGGGGACCATTTGCAATTCAGGCACCCATTTATAGATGAACGCGCCATCAGGGTCATGTTCTTGGGCTTGCTTAACCGGGTTGTAAATCCGGATTGTATTGGTCCCAGTTATCCCGGCTTGCATTTGGAATTGTGGGTAATGAATACCAGGCTCAAAGTCGAGGAATAGTTGCGCTAAATGCGTCACGCCAGTTCGCCAATCCATGTTCATGTGATGAGTGAGAAAACTAACCAGCATGGCGCGCATGCGAAAGTTTATATAGCCAGTCTGATGCAAACAGCGCATACAGGCATCGATCAAAGGTATGCCAGTATATCCAGATTTCCATGCTGCTAACTTTTCTTCATCGAAAGTGCTACTTTGTTTAATCAACGATTCGTAAGCCCGGTTAACACAGTAAAACTCCATGTCGAATTTCTGTATGAAATGGCAGTGCCAATGCAGCCGTGAAGACAACGCAATTAAGCTGCGACGAAACCCAACAACTTGCCAGTGTTTCAATAGGTACTGATAAACTTCACGCAAGGATATATTACCCCAAGCGAGGTATGGAGAAAGGCGAGTACAGGCTGTACGTGAGGCTGTGGGACTAGAAATGCTTCGATAGTAATCACGACCTCGACGATTGAAAAAGTCCTCCAGTGTTTTCCAAGCGAGTTGGCTTCCTCCCGTTTGCATTCCTTTGCATTTTGATAGCCAGGATGAAGGTGGCGAAAACGCGCAGCCGAGTGATTCTGCATCCAATGAATGCAACAAGTTGGTTTGCAGCTCAAGAGGGCTTATGGAGGCTCTCATGACCAAATCCCAATGTTTGTCCCAACCCTGCCGGTCTTTTGCTCCTCTAATAACAGCACCGTGCTCGAACTCAAACCAGTCGATGTTTTGCTCATACAGCCAAGCGGCAATTTGCTTATCGCGCTCAAAGGTGCAATTGAGCCCTATTTCCTGATGAGAAAACACAGCGTTGATTTGATATTGCATTTGAATTGATTGAAAACATGCTAAGGCATTGCCAAACAAAACTGTGATGTGGTGTCTGTAGGCTTTGAGCGTCTCATTCATGTCTTGCAATGATTGCCAAACAAATCGCCAGTGACGCTCAGAATAGTGAGGGTTGTTTAACAGCAACGGTTCAACAATATATAAAAGTACCGTTGGGTGCTTTGACGACAGTGCTTGTGTTAAGGGCTGGTGGTCAGTCAGTCTTAAATCTCGTTTTAACCACACGACATTGATTGTTTGCATCGGAATCCTCTTTGTTTCCGATGTTGTACGCAAATGATCCGAAGAGATCTCACCTAATGATCGGTTTTGTTCATTAAAACGTAGAGGTTGCTCACAAGGAGGTGAGATATGTCGATACCACTGAGTAAGTTAGAAAAGTTCTTCTACGTAGATAAATTGATCATTCACTCGCTTGATCTCGCATTGTATCAAGCATCTGTCGTAGTTGATGGGAAAGCGCAATTAATCACTGATGACAACGGTATCTTTTTGAGGGCTCATTCCCTTATCGAGATGCAAAAGAAGTGCAAGAATATCAAAGCAAATAAGCAGGTTTTAGTACATAAAAGTGCTTATGATGAGATGGTGGGGCTACCCGAAGGCAAAAGAGACAATCAACTAGAGGTTTTGGTGAGGGATACAAAATTGTATTGAAGGAGTGTTGGTGCATAGTAAAAGCGAGCCACCTTACGGCAGCTCGCTTAAAATAGAATTAGAGTCGAGCTTAGTCTTGTTTACGCTGAGCTTCTTTTTGTGCGTACTTAGCGGCACGTCGAGCTTCTCTTTGCTTGGCACTTTCGCCACCAACATGCTGCTCGCCTCGTTGTTCTGCAAGAACAATTTGTTTTTCACGTTCGCGGAATCGAGCAATTTGTTCTTCTGAGTGTGTGCCGTGACATTTCGGGCAGCTCACGCCTTGCTCGAACAATTCTGACTGTTTGTCTTCTTCAGTGATCGGTAGACGACAAGCGTTACATAAATCGTAATCTGCTTTTTCTAGCTGGTGGTTTACTGCAACACGGCCATCGAAAACGTAGCAGTCACCTTCCCACATGCTCTCTTCTTGAGGAACTTCTTCAAGATATTTAAGAATGCCGCCTTCTAAGTGGTAGACCTCATCAAAGCCCTGTTCTTTCATGTAAGCAGTTGATTTCTCACAGCGGATACCACCGGTACAGAACATCGCCACTTTCTTATGCTTTTCCGGGTCCATGTTTTCTTTTACATAGTCTGGGAATTCACGAAAGGTTTCAGTATTTGGGTTTACAGCGCCTTTGAATGTGCCGATCTCGATTTCGTAATCATTACGTGTATCGACAACAAACACTTCAGGATCAGCAATAAGATCGTTCCACTCTTGAGGTTTCACGTAAGTACCCACTACGTGGCGAGGGTCGATGCCTTCAACACCTAATGTTACGATCTCTTTTTTCAGTTTCACTTTGGTGCGATTGAATGGCTGGGTCTCAGAGTACGACTCTTTGTATACGGTGCCTGTCAAACGAGGCTCGTTGTTTAGCCACTCCAGTAGCGTATCAATACCTGCACGATCAGAGGCAACAGTGCCGTTGATGCCTTCACTTGCCAGCAGTAATGTCCCGCGAATATGGTGTTTTTCCATCAACGCAAGTAATGGCTCGCGTAGTTCTTGATAGTTATTCAGCTCAACAAACTTGTACAGCGCACAAACTACATACTGACTCATGAGGTTTCCTTTAAAAATACAGGTGGTCAACGACCTTAAAATTTTAGCGGCACGAAGTATACCTGACTAAATTAGTCGGAAATACGGACAAATTATGCGGATATTATGGCTAGGCAGGATGTAGCGGTGTTTTGATGCGGCAAAGCGTCACGCGGGTAAAATCGCTATGTGTTCAAATTATAAGCATAAATTGTAGAGAACAAGGTAAGTTGAACTCGACACTTTTGGTTTAAATTTGTACTGTGATTCCTTCTTCGGCTCTTCATTAAAGTTGTGCGCAAGAGCTACAAAATAATAATCGTATCAGTTGGCAAGGAAAGGACATGCAGCAGTTTTATATCAGGCGGCTGAGGGAAGAAGATGCTCCCTTGCTCAAACAATTACTCGTTGAACTCGATACATCGCACTATGAAGCTGAACCGAACTTCTATCGTCCACCCAAGGAATTGGCGCAACTAAGAGAATCATATAGCACCTTCGAAAAGTATTTTGACGGGAGCGTGAGCGCTTTTATTGCTTGCTCGCAAAGAAAGGTCGTCGGTTTTATCTCTGGTTCGGTTCGTAACGTTCAGTCGCTGATTTCACCAGAAAAACGCGTTGGCTTTATTAATGAGCTTATTGTTTCAGAGAACCATCGAAACTTAGGAATAGGTTTATCGCTGATGGATAAGATGGAAAGTGATTTGTGTGCTCAAGGAATAGAAGAAATCGGCTTAACCGTGGCGTCATTTAACCATGAAGGTGAGGATTTCTATCATAAAATGGGCTACCGGGTGATGACGAAACGTATGACCAAGCGCGTAAGAGATTCGTAAAAACAAGATGGTAGGAATGAAACGCCTCTTACCTCTAGAAGAGGCGTTTTTATAGTATTTATTTCAAATTAGCGGCGGTTTGATTCCCCATCGCAATTAACTTATCTAAAACGCGCTCACCGTCGGCACGTAAACCGTTGTGCTCGTACTCGTTAGTGATCCACGCTTTTGAGTTTGGGATTAACGCGAGCGTTTCTCGGCTGATATCCATTTCCACAAACATATCATCGGCGTAAACGGCGCAACTGACAGGCACTTTGTTTTGAGCCAGTTGTGTTTGATCGTACAGCGCAGTCCAATCTTCTTTCGCGGCCAATATTTCAGCGGCATCTTTTAGTGGCTTGAGGTTGACGTATTGATCGAACATCCATGGGAAGACCATTTCCCCCGTAAAGTAAAATGGCTTGCCAGGTTCATAATTAAACTCTGAACGGCTTTGGCGAACACGGTGAGCACTCCAATTCGACGCAAAGCCTTGGCAATAAATTGATTCATGCAAAATGGCGTAAATCGGGTTGGTTTGGAAGTTTTGCTGTGCCAACATATCGTTCAAGAACTCATAACGAAGTTGTTGTTTGCCGTTCACTTCAATCAATGCACTTTCTAGCCAATAGTAAGTTGGCAAGAAAGTATCACTCACACCAAAGTTGATACCGATTTGCTGAAATTGCTCCACCGTGAAGCGTTGACCGTTTGGTAGGTACTCTTCATTTTCCAACAAGTGATTCGCAATGTTTTGGCAAAGTTGTTGCGCTTTTGGGAATTGCTGGAAGAACGCTTGGTTTTTCTCCATGGTACGTTTGAAGGTAGCGTCATACACATCGTCGGCATGACGCGAGACTGATGGCACGCCACCCGTGATGTAGCTTTGTAGCAAGCTGTCTGGGAACAAAGACAAATAGGTGAGGGAGCAAAAACCACCAAAGCTTTGACCTAAGATCGCCCATTTTTCTACGCCAAATTGCTCACGAATGTATTCCGCGTCGCGCACGATGTTATCCGCTCGGAAGTGGCTCAAGTAGTCTGCTTGTTGCTCTGGCGTGAGGTGAGCAAGCGTCTGGTGATTAATTACGCTGCTGTTGCCCGTACCGCGCTGGTCGAGAAGCAACACTCGGTACTCTTGGAGCGCGCGTTTTACCCAGCCGTTATTGCCGTTTTGACGCGGAGAGGGAAAGCCTGGCCCGCCCTGAAAGTAAACCAACCAAGGTTTGGTCGATTCTTCATCGCCAACTAGGCAAACCGCACGAGCGAAGACTTCAATGGTGCCTTTACTCAGGTCTTGGTAATCCAGAGGAACGGTAAAGCTGTGGGGAGTGTAATGCAATCCTGCGTCGATAAATGATTGAGCGTTCATTGTTATCTTTATTTCCTTATTGAGGGGTAGCGCTACTTTACTGCGAATGGCGTGAAGAACCAATGCTATTTCCAAATCGCTTCGTCAGTTCTATACCTTGGTCAAATCAATGTAAGTTCAAGAAAATGAAACGATTAGCGACTGGTGCAACTGGTTGAGTGAGCTATGCTCAATAGAGTTGCGACAAAGTAAGAGCATGGAGGAAGTCGGATGAAAGTGTCACTGGCTCGATGGATTATTGTGGCTTGTTTAATAAGCGTACCTACTTTTGCCGTTGTTACGCCCAACCCACCTCAATTAAAGGCGAAAGGTTACGTATTAATGGACTTTCAATCCGGTGCCATTATTGCCGAGCATAACGGGCGAGCAGGCCTTGCTCCGGCGAGTTTAACCAAGTTGATGACCGCTTATGTAGTTGGACAAGAAATCAAAGCGGGGCGTTTGAAATGGGATGATGTTGTCACCGTGAGCGAAAACGCGTGGTCGGCCAAGTTTCCCGGATCTTCTAAAATGTTCATCAAACCGAAAGATGAAATTAGTGTTGCGAACTTAATGCGCGGCGTGATCATCCAGTCGGGTAATGACGCGTGCGTTGCACTGGCTGAGCATGTTGCAGGCAGTGAACGCGGCTTTGTCGCCTTGATGAATGGTTGGGCTGAGAAGTTAGGGCTGCAAGACACTTATTTTGTAAACTCCCATGGTCTCGATAGTGAAGGCATCCAAACCTCACCCACCGATATGGCAAAACTCATGCAGTCGATCATCAACGATGTTCCCGCTGTGTATGCGCTATATAGTGAGAAAGTCTTCAAGTGGAACGACATTACGCAGTACAACCGCAATAAATTACTGTGGGACAATTCCATTGACGTCGACGGGGGCAAAACCGGTTACACCAGCAATGCGGGATACAGTTTGGTGAGCTCCGCCAAAGAAGGGAAAATGCGGTTGATTTCGGTAGTGATGGGCACGCCAAGTAAACAGGCTCGAACGAGCCAATCCAAGAATTTGCTCAGTTATGGTTTTCGTTTTTATGACACCAAACAAGTTGCCAAACAAGGGCAGGTTGAGTCTAAAGTTCGCGTTTGGAAGGGAAATGCCAATCAAGTTGAGGCGATCTTCGCTAATGATGCCTATCTCACTCTGCCTCGTTCAATGACGGCTGGGCTTGATAAGAGTGTGGTGTTAAATGAACCATTGATTGCACCGATCGCGCAAGGGGATGAGATTGGTAAGGTCGTTTGGAAAAGCGATGACAGTACCGTGGCGAGTTATCCCTTAGTCAGCAGCCAAGCGGTAGAAGAGGGCTCGTGGTTCGCTCAGCTTTGGGACAGTCTGGTGCTGTGGGTGAAATCGTTCTTTAACTAGAATAAAAACTAGAGAAGTGTCTTTCTGCATTCTTTGGTTGATGACCGCCCAGCTAAACGCTGGGCGGTGTCTTATTTAACGGTTTATTCCGACAAGGTGATGATTGGTAAATCGTCCCAAATCTTACTTTCATCCGATGCGCCACCGGAGAAGTTCCAAGGGCCTTTGTTTTGTTCTAGCGGACGGTAAGTTGCCGAAAGGCCGTCTAAGTCCCAAGTCGTCACATAGAATTGAATGCCATCCAGTGAATCAGGTCGACCCAGCGCGTCACTCGCAAAGTCCATCGAAATAGTGTTATTGGCTTTGTCTACTGTCACTGTTGGTGCTGGCGTGACCGCTTCTCCCCATGTCGTCGCATTTGCTCCTTTGGTGTTGTAAATCGAGCTTTGCCAGCCAAAAACAACCGCATTACGACTCCAGGTTCCGCTTGGCATAGAAGCGTTGATCTTCGGTAGCTCAGACAAGTTAGTTGCGGCTTCTTCAGGTAAATCAATAAAGATGGTGAAACCCACGTGGTCGAAGCCGTTTGGTGGCAACCAAGTGTCGGTGATTTTGTCCATGGTGAAGGTCAAACGTACGTTACTGCCAACGGTAAACACCTCTGCTTTGTTGATTGCGAGTTGGCTGTTGTCTTTGTCGAACGTTGGATCGGTTGGTAATGAGTAGTTACCGTTAGGACCGCCAGTGCCGTCTTGCGCATCACCTGCATCATCAATGGTGTCATCCGGCGTGTTTGACCAGTTTAGGTTCGAGACAAAACTCACGTCCTCGATGCCTGCTTTTTTCTCGGTGGAATAAATCGCGAAGCGGTGCTGTTGCTCGCCAATAGCAAAGTGACGAGTCGACAGCGTGACACTAAACTGACCATCAGCACCTACAGTAATGGTTTGCGCTGTTTCCAAGTTACCATCGACGACGAGGTTCAACTTCTCGTTTGCATTAGCAGTACCAGCAATCACGATGTCATCTGTGATGGTTTGCCCTTCCCAATCCTGCGCTAGTTGGATTTTGAGGTCTGGTGTATCTACCGATTGGGTGTCGTTAGTTTTCGAGTAAATCACGGCAGATTTGGCTGGTAGCTTAAGGGTTACGTGACCGTTTTCATCTGCGATTAGCTTCTCCGGAGCGTCTGCCCAGTTCGACATGATTTGTTGTTGGAAAACAGTGCCGCCCGCTTGCTCTACATCGAGTTGGTTCATCAACATCGGGGAATTCGATGTGTTCATTACCACTAAGACTTCGTCGTTATCCAACGTTCGGGTAAAAGCGAACACACCGGCGCCGGCTTTATCGCTGCCAATCACTTTCATTTCGCCGCGTGTCATGACTTTGTTTTCGGTACGTAACTTAGCAAGCTCTTGGATGAACAAGTACATCTCGCTGTTTTGGTCGAATGAGTCTACGTAGTCGCCGTCTTCACGGTAGCCGCCAGCAAACATCGCATCGCGCGCCGCTGACATCGCCTGTTCTGTACCTTGGTAAATCACAGGAATACCCGGCACGCTCATCATGGTGATCAGTGCTTGTTTCATGTCATTCACGCTACCTTGCGACAGAAAACGCGGCATGTCGTGATTATCAATGAAGTTCGGCATGATGTATGGATTTGGGAACATCTCCATCATTTTCTCAAGACGGAAACGTAAATAGTCGGTCGGTTGTCCTGATGCAAATACGCGCGTCATGGTCGCTTGCAATGGGAAGTTCAGTACCGAGGTTAGCTGTTTCGGCGAGCCACTTTCACCGATGTAAGTCAGCATCTTCTCTTCGCCTTCGGTGTGGTAAGGCGTAGATGTTTCGAATACTTCACCAAAAGTGAGGAAGTTGTTACGACCGGTATCAACCGCTTGCGTCATCACACCATCGTTGGCGTGTAGGAAGTCGTTCCAGAAATCGTGTTCAACAAACTTCACCGTATCGATACGGAATCCGTCGACGCCGACTTCGCGAATCCATTTTCGGTAGCTCTCTTTTAGATAAGCGCGTACTTCAGGATCGGACGTATTAAGGTCATCCAAATCAGAGAGTTGCCAGGTTTTTTCTTGTACCGGATCGTTGTGGTCGGTGATGGTTGGCGTCCAGTGATAAATGCCAGTACCGTCTTCTTTACACTCATTCATGTTGAGTGGATAAGGCAGTTCTTGTCCGGCGGGTAGTGCATTTTTAATCAAACGGAAGCCTTGGCAAGGTAGGCTTGGATCATAACTGTAAGGATCATCGTATGTGAAGAAGTTGCCTACATGGTTGGTCACGATGTCCTGAATTAAGAACATGTTACGCGCATGCACTTCGCGTGCTAACGCTTGGTAGCTTTCCATGTCACCAAAGTGTTCATCCACTTTTTGAAAATCGCGCGCCCAGTACCCGTGGTAGCCGCCGTAGTTTTGCTCTGCATCCCACCATTGGTTAGCAACTGGCGGAGTAATCCAGATCGATGTGGCACCGAGATCTTCGATGTAGCTTAACTTATCACTCACGCCAACGAGGTCGCCGCCGCTGAATTTTTTATCCGAAGTCGGATCGAATTCGTTTTGCCCTTGATCATTAAGAGCGCTGTCGCCGTCGTTAAAACGGTCGATCATCAGGAAGTAAATGATTTGATCTTGCCAATCAGGAGATGCCATGTGGCTGCCTGTATCGACTGGTGTGGTTTCGTCGCTTCCACAGCCAGAAAGAGCAAGAGCGATCGCGAAAGGAAGTATTTTTATTTTATTCATTGGGTTAGGTAGAGTTTCAAACACAGTTTTTGCCTCCGTTATGCAGCAATGCAGAAACGATAAAGCAAAGGTTTGAAATTGAGGGTGTCATTTCACGCCAAAAAAGACGTGAAATGATGTCACGAAGAGATGATTTTGATCTGACCGACAGTTTTAATTGAGCGGTTGCACAATAGGATATTGTATCGGGTAATGCTCTTTCGCGAGCTCGTTGCCGGATTCATCATAAAGGCGGAAACGGCACTGCTTTGCAGTTTGAGTGAGCGATAATTGCAGCACCCAACAAGCATAATATAGCGAGTGTTGGGTTAAGCGCATTGCGTGAGGTGTGGGGTCATCATCGACGTAACAGTCAATCCTCACAACGTTTTCAAGTCGGCATGCCAGTTCGACAAAGAGCGTGTATTGCGCCCCAATATTAATAAGCTGCCGAGTCGGGACAATGTATTCCGTTGCGCCAATTAAAAGCCCCTTAGAAACCACATAATCACGCTGGTGGTTATTCTCAATGTAACGTTCCCCATCGACTTCATAACACAGGCGAAAGGTAAGGGGATGCGCCACCGGAAGTTCGGTCGTTGCCCATAGTTCGGTGCCATGACTTAAAAAACGCTCGAAGAAAGCGGGGTAGCGCCGCCATGCGCCATCACGGTCACGGCATTCTACCGAGACCACTTTCTCAAACGCAATATTGTCCACTTCCATCCAGATTTTACCGACAGGTTGGTCGATGTGGTTATCGTCGAAGGTATTGGCTTTGGCGTAGTACAAGCGGATCGGTTGCTGATTTAGCTGAGTTCGGTTATCCAAACATTGTTGGCGATACTGCATGGGTGAAAACGGATACCAACGACGAAAAGTGCGGTGAAAATTCGATGGTTCTTCATAACCGAGTTGATAGGCGATTTGCTGCGTTGTGAGTTGGGTGTCGGCAAGCAAAGTGAGTGCTTGCTTTTTTTTCGCGAAATCAACGCATTGAGAGTAGCTCATTTGCTTTTCTTGCAGTCGACGTTGCAGGGTGCGTTTGGAGACGCCCAGTTGCCTTGCCGCTTGCTCTAACTTGAGCGCGTAATTACTGTTTTTGATGAACAAGGCGTTCAAAACACTCAGTAATTCTGGTTGCTCAATTGGCTGGTGAGAAAGTAGCAAATAAACATGTTTCACCAAGTCAAACACGCTTGAACTCGTTTTAGAATCTCGTGTTTCCTCTAGAAAAATATCGGCCGCGAGTGGATTGTTGGCGTGAACTTGTACCTGTACCTGTATTGATTCGCTTAGCTCAAGCATCTCCAACTGCATTTTGAGCAAGCCAAACACCGACTCCGCCCAATTTGGCATATCGGCCGTTCTGCATTCGACTTGCAGATGGATTTGGGCATCACCATGTTGAAATGTGACGTACAAACGGCGGTCGAGTAATGAGACACTTTTACTCCACCAAAGCAGCCCTTCTTGGAGGTTAGGCGCTTCTTTCAACATCATGCATTGCAAGGCCACCAACTTCTCAATGTGCCAATATTCGCCGGCAATTCGAAGGTGATTGTGACCGAGCTTTTTGCACAGAAAGGATGTAATAACGTTATCTTGAGGCAGCATGAGTTGAGTTTGGTTGCGAGCAAACATGCATTATTGCCGAAAAGATGAAGAAGTTCAGTGAGAACGCTCAAAGCCTTTCTTATCGTTTTATTTTCAAATTTATTTTGAAAATGTTTTTAATCGAAATCGGTTTTTCCCTTTATCTCATGAGGTTATGCTGTTACTCAGCTTAAACTCATTAATTGGAGAACCTCATGGATATCGTACAAGCTGCAAAATCTCGTTACTCAACGAAAGTGTTTGACCCAACACGCAAGCTACCTCAAGAAAAAATCGATGCAGTTAAAGAGCTGGTTCGTTTTAGTCCATCGAGTGTGAACTCCCAGCCTTGGCATTTCATTCTGGCAAGCACAGAAGAAGGTAAACAGCGCATCGCTAAAGCGGCACAAGAGAACTACGCGTTTAACGCGGCGAAGATTCTCAACGCTTCTCACGTATTGGTGTTTTGTGCGAAAACAGGCATTGATAACGACTACATTGAAGCGCTAATGGCGCAAGAAGAAAAAGATGGCCGATTCCCAACCGAAGAAGCGAAAGCGGCCGTGCGCGGTGGTCGTAGCTACTTTGTGAACATGCACCGTTTTGATCTGAAAGATGCGAACCATTGGATGGAGAAACAAGTTTACCTCAACGTGGGTACGTTGCTGCTGGGTGCTTCGACGCTAGAAATCGATGCAGTGCCAATTGAAGGGTTTGATCCCAAAGTGCTGGATGAAGAATTTGGCTTGCGCGAAAAAGGTTACACCAGCGTTGTGATCGTGCCGCTTGGCTACCACGCGGAAGATGACTTCAACGCGAAAACGCCAAAGTCTCGCTGGGACGCAGAAACCGTATTCACCGAGATCTAATTCGAGCTTGCTTACAGGTGACGTAGAACCCTGTAATCAATATATAAATCGCAAAAGAGTGATAAAACGATGATCCACTTAGTTGCAGAAGTGAAAGCCTACCGAGACAGCAAGGATCAGGTGTCGAATTTGCTTGCTGGTTTACTAGAGCCAACTCGTCAAGAAGAAGGCTGTTGCCAATACGAGTTGTATCTTGACGAGAAAGTTGAAGGCCTATTTATGTTCCAAGAAATTTGGGCATCGCAAGAGGCCTTGGATAAGCATTTGCAAAGCCCGCACATGGCGACGTTTCTTGAAACATTGGAAGAGAACGATTGGGTTGAATATACCCAGATTCGTCCTCTTCGATTTATCGCCTAATGACAGAAGGTTGCCAGCACGTTGGCGCGTTGCTGGCAGCATTTTTGTTGGATAAAGTCGCGGAAAGTCCGAATTGTTGGCGTCAGTAAGCGACGATCGGCGCACACCATGTAGAGCGGTACTGGGCCGCAATCCCACTCTGGTAACACTCGCACCAATCTTCCCTCGATTAAGTCTCGGCTGATGTCCATCAATGATTTATTCGCAATGCCTTTGCCTTTGATCGCTAACCGGTGTGGCAAGTCACTATCGTTGCTCATCAAGTTACCGCTGACCACGATTTGTTCTTTCTCGCCGTCACGCGTGAGCGTCCATTTGTTGTAGACCGAATCCGCGACCATATAGCACAAGCAGTTGTGTTGCGTTAAATCGGCAGGAGAGGTGAGTTCTGGATGTGTAGCTACGTACTCTGGCGATGCACATAAGATCCGTTCGTTTGACCCACACAAAGCCAACACGACCAGATTGGAGTCGGCCGGCTCGCCGTAGCGAATCGCAATATCGACAGGCTTGGTGTACATATCCGTCAAGCTATCGGACAGCTCTAGTTTGATGGAAACATTTGGGTAGAGATCGATGAACTCATCTACCCAATCGAGCAACATATTGCGACCAAAATCGGAGGGCGCAGTAATGTGCAGTTGACCAGATAACTCGCCACGCGCACTTGAGATCTGATCCAGCCCCTCTTGCAATGTTGCCAATGCTTGCGTGGTTTTGTCTAAAAACAGTTCGCCCTCTGAGGTTAAACGCAGGCTTCGGGTGGAACGCACAAACAGCGGGAAACCGATTTGCCCTTCAAGACGCTTAATCGATGCGCTAATGGCGGCAGGTGTCATGTCCATGCTGTTGGCGGCTTTTGAAAAGCTGCCTTGGCGCGCGGTTTCGACAAAAATATTGAGGTCGTTGAGGGCTTTCATCGTGAAAAGGATGTTTGTGAAGTTTGAGCTACTATAGGGGAGATGAGCAAAGTAATTCAAGCTAAACGCCTTTGAAGGTGAAAACATTAGGTTAAGTGGTCACTTTGAGTTAGATTAGCCCGCCACTTACATCGTTACTGGATCAACAACATGAGCAACGAACAGCCGAATAACCCTCTGCATGGGTTGAGTTTAGAAAAAATCGTCACCCGACTAGTTGAACACTTTGGTTGGAATGGCCTGTATGAGCGCGTTCGAGTGAACTGTTTTAAGAAAGATCCGTCGATCAAATCTTCTCTGAAGTTTTTGCGTAAAACGCAATGGGCAAGAGATAAGGTGGAAGCGCTATACATCGAGACGTTCTGCTGATCACTCTATGGCCTGCAGCAAGCGGTAAGTAGATTCTTAGTCTCGCTAGAATGACGCTAGTTCTCTTATCGCGTAGTCTAGAAGATTAGCCCTACGTTATTCCCGACAGCGATGAAGAAGCGCTGTCGGGGGAGTCTCGCCTTTAATCTCTTGTTTCTTGCTACTCTAAATGATGCGTGCTACCCACAGTTCCTTCCAAGTCTAAAATCGACTGGCGAACGTGGTCTGGAATCGCAGCTTTTACGTTGTTCTTAAAATCAAACATCACACCAGTAGCGGTCGCGATGGTCGCAATCTTACCCCACTTCTTACTCAGCACTTGGTATTCCATCGTGATGCGATCTTCTTGCATGTCGATCACGCGCGAGCCGACTAATAACGTGTCTGGGTAAGTGACAGGCAGCTTGTAGCGGCATTGCGTTTCGCTGAGTACTGGTCCAATTTGCGAGGTTTGCAGGTCGACTAGCAGATTAATTTTGTTGAAGTAATCTAAACGCGCCGTCTCGAAGTAGCGAAAATAGACCACGTTATTGACGTGTTGCAGAGCATCCATTTCACCCCATGCGACTTTGATCTCTGTGATAACGGGAAAGTCTTTTAACAGTGTGTCCATTTTTAGTGCTCCTTTTTCATCTGCTTTGCCACAAATTGCGACGCGACTTATCACTTTGAGCATTTATTCTAGATGTAATCATTTAATATGTAATAAAATTGTTTTTAAAATGTGAAATGAAATGGCGATCTTATTATGTAAACTAGACATTTTACATAATTGAGTTGAAGGCGTAAGTTTAACTAAGAGTAACCAAATAGGAGGTGTCTTATGACTGAGCTGAAAGGTTTCAATCTAGCCAAGGTGGAAAAACGCATTGACTGGACTGGCGAACTGTTCAGTTTAAGGGTTTCAGGCGCGCCTCTTTCCTTTAAAGCTGGTCAGTTCACCAAGCTTGCTTTGCTTGATGATGAAGGCAAGCTGATCAGTCGTGCTTACTCTGTGGTTAATGCGCCAAGCGAACAGTTCGATTGGTCGGAGTTTCTAATAGTAGCCGACCCTCAAGGAGAACTTTCTCCAAGGCTCCAAAAGCTTAAATCTGGTGATAGCATTTATGTTGGTGAGACCGCACATGGTGACTTAATCCACGATTCTATTCCTAAACAGGCTCATGATCTGTGGCTGCTATCTACAGGTACAGGTATTGGACCGTTTTTATCGCTACTGGATGATATAAACTTACCACCTCATAATGAGCGAATTGTGCTTGTTCATGCGGTTCGCTACGAAAAAGATCTGGTCTACAAATATCTGATTGAGCAACTACAGCAACGATATGAAGGCAGATTAAAGTACATCCCGATAGTCAGTAGGGAAGTGGTGGATGGTCAGTTACAAGGTCGAATTCCCGAACTCATCGAATCGGGTAGACTGTCCAACGCTGCTGATGTGCCATTCTCTGCTCAAAGTAGTTTTGTCATGATGTGTGGGAACCCGCAGATGATCAAAGATACCTTGCCAGTCTTACAAGATCTTGGGTTGGAAAAGTATCGTCCTAAAACAGGAGGCAATATCATCTATGAGCGTTACTGGTAGCGTTTGGTTAAATTGATATAACCATATTGAACACATGATGATCACCAATACCAAAGTCGTTCAAACGTCCTAGCTTGTTCGATCAAAAAAGCCACATGAAGTGGCTTTTTTAATATCGATAGAGTCAATCAGACTTATTGTTGATTAACGTACGCTTTAAAGCGAGCTTTGGTTTCTGCGTCTGCTTTTTGGTACCAGAAGTGCAGCATCTCTTCTGCTGTCGAATCTGATTTAACCGCAGTCGCTCTTGCTTGTTGCATATCTTCAGGAATCTTTGCTGGTAGTGTGACTGGTTGAGCAACGGCTGCACCAGCAACAGCGATAGCAGCAACGCCGCCTGTTTTGTTGTAGCTTTCCACTTCACGCACGTAATCACGACCGATTTGCATACCCGGTTTGATCAATTTGTCTTGCTCAACGGCGACGGTGTTGCCTGAATCATCAACCAGTTTCCAATCTAAGTCCTTGATCTTTTCTTCCGCATCGCGAAGGTTGCGGTATTCTGGCATTTGTAGCGTCAGCTCGGCATTGGCAGCGTCAAATCGTGTAACGATAACATCGCTTTCAACACTTAAACGGTCATTGCCTTGGTTAAAGTAAGGGGCGAAGCGAAATACGACTTGGTTAACGCCATCAGGTAACGTTAGTGTTCTTTCCGAGGCGAAAAAACCACCCGAAAGGTCTGCTTTTTCACCGTTAGCCGCTAATACTGAAACGTTGTCAGGAACACTCACGGTTACATCTGCGAATGCCATGCCACTCATTGCGAGAGCAAGCGCACAAGTTAAAGGCTTGATCAATTTCATTGTTTTTATCCTAAGCAAATTAGTGGTCATCGAGAGTGCATCGTTCATTGCCCGATTGCAACTCCCAAGTGTAAGAAGTATGAAAATTTAACAAGAACGTCATTTTTATCGCATTTATTACGGGGAAACTGTGATCCAAATAGAATCAAACCGCTGCAATAGAGCGGTTTGATATCATAAGTTATAGATTAAATTTCTTTCTAACTTATTGATTTATTATATGCCAGCACCGTGTCCAGGCTCTGATTGGTCATCAGAAGCGTCTTGTTGTTCTGCCATTTCTTCTTGCTGTTGTGCTTTCTCAATGCTCAACCACCAAACAAATAACTCATACCAAATCGCCAGGATAACGGCACCTAAGAACAGACCTACGATGCCGTAGAAAAGCATACCACCGATGGCACCGAGCAGAATCACAGGCATTGGTACGTCGACACCACGTCCCATTAACATTGGTTTGAACAGGTTTTCAGAAAGTGCTGCAACTACTACCCAGACAGTAAACATGGTGGCTGTCGTTGTATCTTGAGTCATGTACATGAAGCCAATCACTGGTAGTACGGCAAGCAGCGCTGGTAGCTGAGCGATACACAAGATCATCAGAATCAGAGTGAGCAAACCAGCTGCCGGAACGCCAAATACAAAGAAACCAGCACCGATCAGTAGCGCTTGAATCGCCGCCACACCGACTACGCCAAGCAGTACGCTTTTAATGGTTGCTGCGATAAGCGTGGTCCAGCTTTTAGCGTTTTCACCAGCGGTACGAATAGCGATGGTTCTTAGACCTGATGCTGCAGATTCAGAGTACGTCATAAAACCTGCTGCAATCGCAAGTGACAAGATTGAAAGCAGTAAACTGCCCAATACACCGCCAAGTGTGCCTAGCAAAGAAGTGAGCGCGGACTTTATCTGCGGCATAAAGGTTTGAATCGCTTGTTCAAGGTTAGTCGCGAATAGGGTCCACACCTCATAGAGCTTATCACCTACGACAGGCCAATCCGCAACGGAAGGTTTTGGACCTGGGATCTTCACTTGTCCGTTTTGCAATACTTCAAGCGCATGCGTTGCACCATCCACAATGGAGCCTGACACCATAACAAGTGGTGTGACTAAGAGTGCAATACCAAGTAAAGCAATCGTTGTGGCTGCCAGGCCTCTACGACCGCCATATGCACGCTCCAGCTTTTTTGTAAGTGGCATTAAAGCGACGGCTATAATTGCACCCCAAATAACGGGAAGAATGAAGGGTTTGATGATGTCGTACGTAAACATCAGCAAGACGAAGATCAAGCCAATGCGTATTGCCGATTCCACCATATTGCTGATGAAAAGCTTACTGTCGATTTTTACCGATTGTTTATCCATTTTTGTTTACCTGATGATCAATGTTAGAACTGACGAGACTTGAAACAACAATCGCCATATAGAACACACCTGTAATGGCCTCTAAATACACCACGACTTGAGCCAGAGGTGTTAGAGGGCTGATATCGCCATAACCAAGCGTGGTTAAGGTGACGAAACTGAAATACGCCGCATTAGAGAAATTCTGCCCCCAAGAAATGGCTTCCATCCCAGTGAATGAGGTTGGCGAGAACTCTAGAAGAATGAGATAGGCAATTGCCCACATCAGACCAAGCAGTAAGAAAAGCGCGACTGAGCCAATGACTTTGTTGCTATTGACGTGGCCAGTGAAAAGAATCTGCCTTGCGATGGATTTAAAAGTGCCGAAAAAGAATGCGAAGGTGAGGGCAAGCATCACTACATTCATCTCTCGGATGTTGAAAACGGTCTTGATAACAATCACAAGAACCCAAACGCCAAACAGGGTATAGAGGAAACGAGACCACATTTTGTCGAAGCGAAGGCTGGCAAAGCAGACAATGAACGTGAGAACCGTGAACGCCTGCAGTATGTGTTCAATCGTCCCTTCACCTACCACTTGTGCCATCGCACTCCCTAGCAACAAAATCACCAGCGCTAAAGTTAGATAGAAGAAGTTGTTTTCTTCATTAATGTTTTTGAGTTTTTTACCAATGACCATGGTTCTTCTCACTTAGTTACTGTTCATTTTCTGCCGATGAATCTTTCATCACCATGATGGACGCAGAAAGCCCGAATCGAAGATCAACATCTTCTGGAAGTTCTTGGATTGAGATTCGCACCGGAATACGTTGTGCTAAGCGAATCCACTGAAATACAGGGTTCACGTTTGGAAGAAGGTTGTAGCCGACCGTGCCGTCTTTCGGCGCAATACCCCAACCGATAGAGTCAACCGTTGCTTCAATTGGCGTGTCTGGGTGAGACATCAAAGTGACACGTGCTTGGCTGCCAGGTTCGATTTGCGCGAGTTGGTTTTCACGGAAGAAACCAAACACCCAGAAACTGTTCTTGTCGATCAGCGCCAGCAGTGGCTGGTTTGCGACCGCTTGCGTACCGTTTCGAATATCGAGGTTAGACACAAAACCATCGACGGTCGCATAAACTTTGGTAAAGCTGAGGTTAAGGCGCGCTGATTTTAATTGCTCTTCTGCAGATTTGATTTGCAGTAGCGATTCTTCGTAAGCGATTTCACGACGAATCAGATCCTTGTGAGAAACCGCGCCGCGGTCTTTCGCGCGAATATCTTTAAGGCGGTCGTATTCGATTTTTTTACCGCGAGAGCTAACAATGGCGCGTTCTAGTGCCACTTCGGCTTGAGACAAAGCAACTTCGTAAGTCGCAGGGTCGATTTCAAACAGTAAATCGCCTGTTTTCACTTCTTGGTTGTCTTGCACCGCGACATTTACAATTGGGCCTGATACACGAGGAGCTACTTTGATGACGTTGGCGCGCACTTGGCCGTCGCGTGTCCAAGGGTTATTAAAATACTCTTCAAATTTTTGATAGCCGAGCCAAGCTGCGCCACCAAGAATGACAAGATTGAGTGCGATTACGAATAGTTTTTTCATCTTGTTTGGCACCTAAAATTGAATATAAAAGCTGTCGATGGCCACCACATAACCGACCATGATGGCAATAAACGTCAGAGACGGAAAAGCGATGAAGCGAGACAAACGTGTCTTGTTCAATATCATCACCGTTATCCACGTTGCCGTGACGGCGAGAAAGAGCACCAGTAACGTGGGAGAAAAGTAAATGTCTCCCCAAGAGAGTTCATGAGGCATTAGAGATCCTCCGTTTTGTTCTCATCACTGGTCTCATCCGGAGTTTCGAGGCGCAAAGGCGGCAATACGCGGTTTTCTTCATTTAAATAACCATCCCAGTCAGTTCGTTCTGTCATTTGCTTGGCAATAGATTCACTGAGGAAGGGTTTGCCTGTTTGGGTTTGCCAGCCTCCACCTAGGGCTTTGTAGAGCGCTACAACTTGGTTCGCGACGTTCCCTTTGATCGTTGCGTAGCTGTCTTCCGCACGGGTCATTTTCTCTACCGAGTTGAGCAGACGTTCAAAAGAGATTTGGCCGTTTTCGTACTGCGTCATGGAGATGTTGAATGCACGAATGGAAGAGTTGACCGATTGCAGACGTAAATCTTTTTGCTGCAAATACAGGTCATACGCTTCGATCGCATTGGTCACTTCGTTCACGGCTTGCAGCACTTTTTTGTTGTAGTTGGTCAGTGTTTCTTGGAAGCGAGCATCTTCGAAACGAATGTTATTTTTCACGCGCCCGTATTGGAAAATATTCCAACTGAACGTTGGACCAACCACCATGGTGAGCGAATCGCTAAAACTGAAACTGCTGCCATCGGGAACCGTACTGTCGATACCGATGGAACCGAACAGCGAAAAGCTTGGGTACAGAGCGGTTTCCGCCACGCCAATTTGCGCACTCTGCGCGCGAGCTTGCATCTCAGAGACTTGTAAATCCGGGCGGCGCATCACTAAGTTCGCATCCACTTGGGTATCCAACAGCGGTGGGCGCGGCACAATGGAGCGCTCGTCGGTGCCCGATAACGCCGATTTTCTGCCTGTCGATTTGAACTGTTTTTCGTAGTCAGCAATTTGCTTATGCATTCCATCTGATTGCAGCAGCTCGTCTACTTCTTCCGGTAATGCACCTAGTAATAACGCCAACGCGGTACGTGATTGTTTCATCGCGACTTCAAGACTCGGTAATGCCGCTTTGGTAGTATAGAGTTGGTTTTTCGCCTGTTGAACGTCCAATTCTGTAACGTTGCCAGAGTCGAACTGCACCTGTGTAATGCGGACGACACGCTCTTGAATTTCGATGTTGCGACGAGACAGCAAAATGCGCTCTTGGAAGGTGCGATAGTTAATGTAGTTACGCGCCACTTCTGCGGTGATGGTGACCATTATGTCGTGATACGACGCGATGGATGCGTAATAACCGGCTTCTGCCGACTCAATACCGCGAGCATACTTGCCCCAAATATCCATTTCCCACGCAGCATCAAACGACAAAGTGGCGTTGTTTACACCCTGATCATTCACGTAGGCACGCGCTAGATTTCCTGACACGGTTTGAACTTGCGGGTATTGCAAGCCAGTCGAAATGCCAAGCAATGAACGTGCTTGTACAATGCGTAGCCCTGCGGCTTCTAAATCGAGGTTTTGTTTGCTCGCCAACTCAACCAGTTGATTGAGAGTTGAGTCATTAAATTGCTGCCACCATTGTTGTAGCTGTTGCTCTGATTGCTGCGTATCTTTGGCTGCTTTTTGCACCGACCAGTCACTTGGCAGTGGCGCCTGCTTTGGATGAACATAATCTGGTCCTACAGTGGTACACGCACTGAGCCCGAGCAGAGAAAGTATGGCGAGGCTTGGTTTAGTTAGTTTTGGAAGCATCATATCCCCACCTTTAAAAACGCTTCTGTTGTAAGTTCACCCAATCGATATCCTCGTAGGTTTGCTTGCAATGCTTGATTGCTTCGAACACGTTCCGTTTTAAATTCAGCAAGATATAAAAACCGGCTATCTCTGAATAAGCGTAGTCAGATAAATCTAACTCACTAAAAAAATCTTCCAGTTTATCTTCGAATGATTGGTAATCCTGACTGTATTGGTCGAATACGGAATCGAGTTCTTGTGTTGCTTGATGGCTGGCTAAAGCGCCCGCCATCAAAGGAATGATGGAATCGCGGTGTTGTTGGCGAAGTTGAGTAATCAGCGGATTGGTCAGCAACTTTTTCTCGGCGGCCATTAAGATGTTGATGTGATTACTGAGTACATCACACGCTTTGCTAAACGCGGCAATCGCTTCTGGCGTGGTTTTGTCAAAGTGTTTGTGGTTGATTTTCGAACCCCACACCTTGAGCTTTTTCGATGAAACGTTGAGCGTCACCAAGTGTAAGGCCCGTTTGAGCGGTGTAATAATCGAACTGGACTGCTTCTGATAGGAGTCAAACAGATCCCGAGTGTGCCTAAAATAGCGCTCTTTTATAGTCAAAAAGAGGTGTTCTGGTCGTGAGCTAAACGGGAAGTAGTGCGCGAAAATGATCATGAACACCACCATGTAGAACAGTAGCATGATCGTCATGAGGATCCCGAAGTGATAGAACATGTTGTTGTCTAAACCGAGAACAAACAAGCCCACCATGTAGAAAATCGTCACTGGCCCGTTAAACAGATAAAAGCCGATAAAGGTGTAGATAAAGATAAACAGGCCAAGTTCTAATCCGAGATCCAATTGCGGAAGAATGAAGACGTAAGAAGGCACCGCGAACAAGAAGCCGAAAGTGAACAGCACAAGCAACAAAATCGGGTGCACAGGCACGAACGACAGCAAAGACATAAACATGGTCGAGAAGACTACGAACGAGTAGCCGCCTGGTGGATTGAAATAAATCCAAATCAGTCCTGCAACCCAATAAGTGACAAAGGTTTTGACCGCGGTTTTAAAGTTTTCTGCGTCCCACCATAGAAACTTGCCTTTCGGTTTCGGCAGCGGCACGTCAAAGGAGACATTGTTCGTCACAGAGTCAATGCAGCTAATGCTCTCCGCTAAACGCGACAAGTTTTGATGCATGAGCCCCAAGAGGTGCCCCAGCATAAGCGCAGAGCCTTTCTCTAGGTGCGCCGCGTCTTCAAGCAACGCCTGGTTGTATTCGACTTTGAACTCTTGAGCACGAAAAGCGGGCTCTTTTTCGTCCCAGACTTGTTGGCAGGTATCAAATAGCGCGTCAATTTCCGCCACGGCTTGATCAAAGTTACTGATGCTTTCACGGTCTTGCTGGTGGCTAAAGTGGCTGTGCGCCGCAACGGTCAATTGTTGCGTTACTTGCTTGTTCAAATGAACCGCCAAGCGCCACTCTTTCATGTAGGCCGACACGTCGCTGCATTCCACACTGACTGTGGCAAAACGCTGTTCGAGCGCATTTTGGGCGGCAAACATCTGTTCGATAAGAGAATCCACGTTAGGTTGTGGCTCTTCAGCTTCTGGATTTTCTTCTCCCTTTTCTAGAGTAGATACTTGCCTCGCCGATTTTTGCTCGAAATTTTGCAAGATAGCGGTGAACAACGCGCGTTGTGCTTGGTTGAGTTGTTCGATGAGCTGTCTTAGGTTTTGTTCTGTTTTGGTCGGGAATAAGAAAGTCCCCACGAGTGTGTAAACCACTACCCCAAACACCGTCATATAAGCGCGGTCAACGCCATAAAGAAACGCACCTTCTGCGTCACCGCCATTGGACATCATCAGCGTCATGACGCCGGTCAGCATGAGTAGCGTTGGATCTTTTTGGTAGGCATTACGGAAGTAAAAAATGAAAGAGACCACAACCGACACGCTCAGCATGTACAGCAAGCGGTCTTGAGCAAATAATCCCACCAGTAACAAGCCAACGACGGCGCCAACCAACGTACCGAACACACGTAAGGTACCTTTGGCGAGGGATTCACGACGACTGCCTGTGGATGCAATCAGCATCACTGTGGTTGCGGCCGTCGATGCTTGCGGCCAACCCATGGCAAACGGGATCAGATAAGCCAGAGTCAGGCTAAGCGATACTTTAATAGCGAATTTTATTTTGTCGTTCATAGTGTCAAAGTTTGCTCAGGCTTATCGTTATAAGTTGATGAATTTCTTATATGAATAATCAGAATCTTGTTCTGAATAAATTCGGGGGGCGGAATATAGCGGGTGAAAAAGTGTGCTTTGTAAACCCTTTGTCAAAACACAAAGTGCGTATTTGGCTCGATCTCGCGCTAGCCCTTGGCGTTATTGACGAAACGCCTAAAACGAGCACAATCGCGATCTGTGACAATTCTCACTTTTGAAACAAAATCGTCGTGTTGTGCGAGCCAATTCTCACCTTATATCCTTCGCCTGATACTAAAGCAGGCCACTCGTACCATCTGCAATGAGCTTTGCTGCTTTAAAAAGCATAGATGATGAATAGGTATTTGAGAGGGAAAGTTATTATTTTTTATCGGCTTGCCGATTGTTCGCTTGTTTTTTTGGATCGAGATAAAAAAACCAAAGCGATACCACCAAGAATGATGCCACTGGTTAAAAGTGTATGCAGTGAAAGAGACTCGTTGAGTACGACGGTACCTAGCAGCAAAGCAATGGCTGGCACGGAAAGTTGGCTGACGGCGGCTTGAAGTAAAGAGAGCTTACGCATGACTTGATACCAAAGCGTATACCCAAGGCCAGATGCAATGGCGCCAGACGTGATAGCGAGCAAGATTCCGCTCAAAGAGAGATAGATTGAGGACAGCATCAACGGTGATAGGAGTATGCCAATCATAGATGCAGCGATAAACCCCCATGTGATGCCACTACTTGGAGAAGGCGCTTGTTTGCCGAGCGCAGTAAACGCAGCCCAACAAACGCCAGAAATCAACATGAGAAGTGCAGAACTGATGTCGGGGCGAGTGGCAGATGGCAACATTAACCAAACAAAGCCAACAATCGAAAGGCCGATACCGATGATTTCGAGAAACTGAAAGCGCTCACCTTGCCACCAATAGATGGCCAGTAAAGTCAGTTGCACGGCACCAAACAAAAGCAAAGCACCGGTTCCTGTCGCCAGTTGTAAGTACGCGAAAGAGAAAAGGGCTGCGTAACCAAATAAAGCAACGCCAGCAAAAAAGCGAAAGCGAGAAGTTGGCCGATCGGTTTTCCACTGACCTCTCACGACAAGCAATGCGATTAAGGTAATCGCGCCAGATATCAATCGGACGAGAGTGAAGCTTCCTGCATCAATCAACCCTTCGGCCAATGCAAGTCGGCACAATAATGAATTGGCGGCGAACGCCAGCATCGTAATAGCAGTGAGTAAAAAGGTCGACATCCTTGGCCCTTAACGCAGAAATATGGATTGAGTGTAGCGTCAAACGACCTTTTTCATTAGTTGATAAAGTGATTAGTTATAGCTGTCAGAGCGAGAAAATCAGCAAAAATCACCAGAGAAAACCTGACCTTAGCCTAAGTGTTACTGTGGTAGGGATGGTTGTTCGTACAATGACTTGATGGTGTTTTTCAACCATAGCAATTTGGGATTGTACGCATTGCGTTTATGCCAAATCATGGTAAATGGAATCAGTAACTTGTCTTGTTGAGTTTGGTCTAACGGAATTGGCAAGCACACCAAATCGAGATGCAGCTTTTCTGTGTAGCTTTTGCAATAGTGCGGCGCGGTGGTGATCATGTCATGCGTGGGCTGCGCTGCCATAAAAAGGGATTGCTCAAAGTTGGACATCGTCAGCCCGATAGAGCGCTGTAGCCCTAGTTCCGTTAACACTTCATCCAACGCCCAAGTTTCACTTTTTTCCCAAACAATATTAATGTGTTGGTAGCTCAGAAAGGTCTCGAGATTCCACTCTTGCTGTAATGCCGGATGATCTTTATGTAAATACACCATCGGCAGGTCATAAAATAGAATCTCAAAATCTAAGAAATACGGCAGAAGATCCAACGACTCTTTCGATCTCGGGTGACTTTCTCGGCCGGTAAAACCGATATCCGCCTCGCCTCGAATGATGGCGTCGAGTGAATCGTAATCCCAGTTACTGGTTTTTACTTTCGCTTCAGGGTATCGCTGGTGGATAGCGACGATGAGTCTGTCCAGCACCGTGAGCACTAATGGCGACTCAATCGTGATATCAAAACGCACTCCTTTCGGCGTAATATCGCTGCGTTTTTCTGCAATTTGGCTGCCAATTTGCAGCCATTCTGCAAGGTCTTGCTCCATGCTTTGTGCCAAAGGCGTTGGCGCAAGACCTTTAGGTGTTTTGACAAACAAAGGATCATCGAACCAATGACGAAGTTTGTTGAGCGACTTACTTACGGTAGAGGGCGTAACGTTCAGCTTTTTCGAGGCTTTCGAGACGCTTTGCTCTTGCAGCAATAATTGCAGAGTGAATAGTAAGTTTAAATCAAGTCGCGCTAGGGATTTCTTCATAATGGGTATCGTGAACAGGCTTTGGAATCAATAGTATTAGAGCAAGGCTGATTACGCTACCTAACACTAAGATAAACACCAACATATTCAGTGCACTAACGCCGATGAAACCCATAAACCAAATATAGAACGCGGAACTACAAACTTGAGCAATGCCCAGTAACGAGCTTGCCACGCCAGCTTGTTGAGAGAATGGGCTGAGCGCTTGGCTCATGGCCATGCCAAAGCCACAAGCGAAGCCAGCGCAAATCAGCCCAAGTCCGAACACATAGTAATGAGATTGTCCGTCATGGAAATGGGTAGCACTGAGCACGATGGCTGCACAAGCGAGCAATACTTGAGAGGTCATCATTAAGGTACGCTGCTTAAAAATCCCCAATGCCAATGGCGCCGAGAACGAAATCAACATACTGATCGTCGCAGTCCCTGCCATGATGGAAGAATAGCCACCGCGATCAAAACCAAGCATGCTCATCACGACAATTGGTGAAGCGTTAACAAAGGTCAGAATGGTGGTCACTCCAAGTGCAGTAATGATCAGCCTACTGATAAAAAATCGCTCGAAGAAAGTCTCTTGATGGCTCTCTGGCGTTGTCTGTTCTTCACCTTGTTGGCTGGGTAGTGATTCCTTGAGAACAAAAATGGCCAATACACTGACGAGAATGCCCATTCCTGCCATTGTGGTAAACAAACTCGGCCAAGGAAATTTCAGCATAATCAAGTGACCAATCACGGGTGCGATCACTGGAATGATACAGGTGATGCCATTGAGCATCGACAATACTTTCGCGCGGCGTTCATCGTCTAGCGTGTCGCGTAAAATCGCGAACGCGACGACATAGCAAGATCCAGCCCCGATGCCTTGGCAAAAGCGAGCAATCAAAAAAGTGTTTGGTTGTTCAGCCATTCCGCCGAGAAAAGATGCGAGCACAAAGATCATCGCGCCGACGACGGCAACAGGCTTTCGTCCCACAGAGTCTGCAATTTTCCCCGCGAATAACATGGTGGTAGCCATGCCAGCTAAATAGATCGAAAACGCAATATGCAACTGTGATTCACTGGCGTTGAGATCTGACGCAATTTGAGGCAAACCAACAAGATACAAATCAATGGCAGTAGGGTAGAGTAAAACGAGTGCAAAACTACAAAGTAAAAAACGGGACATGGAAACCTCTCTATCGAATGGCGAGGATAATAGAGTGCTAAACGTTTGCCTGCGAGTGGGAAATACGACACTAGGTATTTCTATTTACGACATACCCTGTATGAATTGAGCATAAAAACAACAAGGAAGATTATGATTACCATTGAAAAGTATTCGCCTGAGCGACATGAACAAACTTGCGAACTTAGCGTGCTAGAAGAGCAATCGCAGTTTACGGTCGTGGATGTGGGTGAAATGCTTACACGTCTTGAACCCACAGAGCTTCCGCATCTGATTCTGGCAGACGATGACGTGGTTGGCTTTTTTCTATTTGATGCAGCTTACAGCGAGAAATACGATTTTTGCCCGAAAAACAGTTTAGGCGTGCGTGCTTTGCTGGTGGATCACCGTCATCAAGGCAAAGGCATCGCCAAGCAAGCCATTCAACAGTTTGCCGATTTCGCCAAACGCCATTATCCCGAGTTTGATGCGCTTTATCTCACCGTGAATTGCCGCAACATACCTGCTTATCAGTGCTATTTAAAATCAGGGTTTGAAGATACCAATGAGCTTTACCACGGCGGCCCCGTTGGACCGCAACACATTATGAAACAGCCGCTTTAACTTGGAAAACACCAAGGATGGAAATATGAGAATTGAAATTGACGATTTAGAACGGCCGCAGGTGATTGCGTTGTTGGAAGAGCATTTACAGGACATGTACGCTACATCGCCACCAGAGAGCGTGCATGCGTTAGATGTAAGCAAGTTGAAGTTGCCTTCAATCACGTTTTGGACGGGCTGGGATGGTGAGCAGCTATTGGGATGTGTGGCAATGAGCCAACTAGAAGATGGTCACGCAGAGTTGAAATCGATGCGTACGACGTTATCGGCGAGAAAACAGGGCGTGGCATCCCGCTTACTCAATCACGTGATTGAGCAAGCGAAACATCAGGGGATACAACGTCTAAGTTTGGAAACTGGGTCGATGGCATTTTTTGAACCCGCGCATCGCCTATATGAAAAACATGGCTTCGCGCACTGCGAGCCGTTTGGCGACTATCAACCTGATCCAAACAGCCGCTTTATGACCCTAGCGTTGTAGCCCGTCGCGACTAAAAGTTAAAGTAGTAATTAGCTCCTGGCGAGATGAGTGATGCACGCTCACGCGCCAGTTGTTTTCTTCTCTCTCTAATACGCTTCGCGCTGTCTTTATCTAAGTTTGCATCCAATTGATGATCAAGGCGTGATATCTCCGCATCTAATGCGTTAATGCGTTGTTGACGCTGATATTCTTGATGGCCTAACTGATAGTTTTTAAGGAAAAGATCGTTAGAGCAAACGCCATAGTAGGTTTTTCCTTCTACACCCACCGTGTAACCATTGTCTGGCGAACAGTAAAGAATGGTGCCTTTATCAAAACCGTCTTGCCACTCAACGTGATTTGGCGTTACGCCTGCTTCGCGACAGTCTTTAATGTATTCGTACAAAATGTTTGGGTTGTTGCCTGAGCGGCCATCTTGGTAGCCGACGCGATACCAATCTGCGGTTTGGCATTGTTCTGGCGACATGCTGCTACAACCAGAAAGTAATGCAAACATGGCAAAGAGAAGCGCAATGCGTTTCATGAAGTGGATTCCTTGTTACGGCGTTAGGTTCGCTGATTATAAATGAACAGTGTTCATTTCCAATAGATAAAATTAATAATTACCGACTTATTGATGCGTTGTGCTTGTGAGTTTGTCGGTTTGAAGCAAAATTTTTTGCTTGTGGAACGAGCGTTTTTCGTCAGTAGTGATGTTACGAATAGAGTACTTTGCGTGAAGGTAGAGGCGAGATTAGTGAGGTGGGAATCTCTTCGTAAGCCGCATCTATAAACAGTTGCCTGCGCGAATGTTACTTTTTCTCAGAGATTCCCATATCAAAAGCCCCTCGATCGAGGAGGAACGGGACTTTCGATAATTTTATGCTTAACTTTCAAATGAAAGTTTGTTGCCAAACGTGGATTTCCAGTCTTTATCAAATTGATCGACAGCCGGCTGAACTGATGGATGAGAAAACATCTGCGCGGCCACATCGACAGGCAAGGTGATCGCTTCAATGCCTAACTTCATCACTTCCATCGCTTGTTGGGTATTTTTAAAACTCGCTGCCAAAATTTTTGTAGGCAGTTGGTTTTGATCCAGTAGCAATTGCAGGTCTGCGACCACTTCTACACCGTTTCCGTTCATCGCATCAATACGGTTCACATAAGGCGCAAGATAGTCAGCGCCGCACAATGCCGCAAGGAAACCTTGCTGAGCAGAGTAAATAGCAGTGGCGAGTACTTGAATTCCCTCTTTTTTCATTAACTTAATTGCCGATAAGCCTGTTTCGGTTGCTGGCACTTTGACGACCATATCATAAGGTAATTCATGGATTTGGCGCGCTTCTTCCACCATGCCTTCTACAGTTGTGCTCACCACTTGAGCATGGAAACGGGGTGTGCCCCCTAGCGCTTCTTGCATGCCAGCTAAGGTTTGGTTCAAGCCTTGTTTTGACTTCGCCAAAATACTTGGATTTGTGGTTACCCCTTTCAGAGGTAGGCATTGGTTAAAGCGTTTTACTTCTGCCACGTCAGCAGTATCTAAATAGAGTTCGATCATGGGTTCTACCTTATACAAAATCTTCGTTTTGATGATGGGATCACTATAGATCTGACAATCCGCTGAGATCTTGATTTTGATCAATTGAAATTTCAATTGAAGCCATAATAATTTCATTAATCGAAAGCTAAGTTCCAATATTTCATTATCAAATGAAGCTTTCAGAAAAAGAAAAGCGTGAAAAGTAGAAGAGCAAACCAAGAGGCGGACAGCAATGTATTTCAATATTCAGAGGTTCTCGACCCACGATGGTGATGGTATTCGCACCATTCTGTTTCTGAAGGGATGCAGTCTGTCCTGTCCTTGGTGCCAAAACCCAGAAAGCCGTAGTGAAAAGCACTCTCTGCTGTTTGATGAGCGCAGTTGTATGGCGGACTGCCAGCTTTGTGTGTCGGCTTATAAGCAAACCGTAAACGGCGACATGGCAAGCGATGGTATCCGACGCATTGACGATCAAATCATCATCAATCGAAAAGCCATGAGCGAAGCGCAGATCATAGCGCTGCGAAACGTATGTCCAACACAAGCGCTCAGCATATGTGGAGAAGCGGCGAAATCGGACGACCTGTTTGAAGTGTTGATGAAAGACAAGCCTTTCTACGATCAAAGCCAAGGTGGCGTGACATTTTCTGGTGGCGAGCCGCTGATGCAGCCAAGTCTTGTGGCAGAACTTGCCGAACGTTTGCATCAAAACCATGTGTCTACGGCGGTGGAGTCTTGCATGCATGTACCGTGGAAAAACGTAGAAAAAGTCGCGCCGTATATTGATTGCTGGTTAGCGGATCTTAAACACACCGACGAAGAAAAGTTTCTCTGCTGGGCGAAGGGATCGTTAAAACGCATCAAAGACAATTTTAGAAAATTGGCACCAATTGCGAAACGCATTGTGATTCGTATTCCTGTTGTGCCGGGCTTCAATGACACCATTGATGAGCTCAAAGCGATCATTGATTTCGCTGCTTCTTTAGAAAGCTGTCAAGAACTTCACTTGCTGCCGTATCACACCCTCGGCATCAATAAATACCGTTTGCTCGATATGCCTTACGAGTGTTCTGACAAACCATTAAATAATCCAGAACTGCTAGAAAACGCAATGCAATACGCAAGCGAACATACTCAACTTAACGTGATTGTTAGAGGTTAACCATGGACCTACATACCCTTCCAGAGCGAATCAAAGCCCACAAATCGGCACTGGTCAACATCGTAGCGCCGCCTATCTGTACTGAGCGCGCAGAGGCTTATACTCGAGCGTATCAGGCAAATGAAGACAAACCTGTGATTGTGCAACGAGCGTTGGCGTTACAAGAGCACTTACGCACTCGCACCATTTGGATTAAGCACGACGAGCTGATTGTAGGCAACCAAGCGAGCAAAGTACGCGCTGCGCCGATCTTCCCTGAATACACGGTGCGTTGGATTGAAGCGGAAATAGACGAACTGGCCGACCGACCTGGGGCTGGTTTTGCGGTAAGTGAAGAAGACAAACAAAGCATTCACGCCATTACGCCATACTGGCGCGGTAAAACGGTTCAAGATCGCTGCTATGGACTTTTTACCGACGAGCAGCAAGAGATCTTAGCCAGCACCATCATTAAAGCCGAAGGCAACATGACTTCGGGCGACGCGCACCTTGCAGTGGATAACGAAAAAATCCTGAAGATCGGTATGAACGGGCTGCTGGATGAGGTTCGTCAGCATCGCGTTAATAACGACGTGTCGACGTATGAAGGATTGAAGAAAGAGCAGTTTTATAAGTCCGTCGAAATTGTCTTGCTTGCGATTCAGGAACACATGGTGAGTTACGCCGATCTCGCTCTGGAAATGGCACAAAACGAAACGCGACCAGAGAGGAAAGCGGAACTGGAGACAATCGCAGAAAACTGTCGTCATGTGGCTTTCCATGCGCCAACCAACTTCTGGCAAGCTCTGCAACTGAGCTATTTTGTGCAGTTGATGTTGCAAATTGAATCGAATGGCCACTCTGTTTCATTCGGTCGGATGGACCAGTTCCTAAACGACTACTACGTGCGTGATCTTGAAAGTGGCGCGATGAACAAAGCGTTCGCCCTTGAGTTATTGCAAAGCTGTTGGTTGAAATTGCTTGAAGTAAACAAGATTCGCTCTGGCGCGCACTCAAAAGCATCGGCAGGTTCTCCTCTGTATCAAAATGTCTGTATCGGTGGCCAAAAGCTGAATGAGAATGGAGAACCTGAAGACGCCGTAAATCCGCTATCTTGGGCTATTTTAGAGTCTTGTGGTCAGCTACGTTCCACACAACCGAACTTGAGTGTTCGCTATCATGAAGGTCTGAATAAAGAGTTCTTGATGGGCTGTATTGAAGTGATCAAATGCGGATTCGGTATGCCTGCATTCAACAACGATGAAATTGTCATCCCAGAGTTCATCAAGCTTGGCGTTGAGAAAGAAGACGCTTACAACTACGCGTCTATTGGCTGTATTGAAACCGCTGTTCCAGGCAAATGGGGTTACCGTTGCACGGGCATGAGCTTTATTAATTTTGCGCGTATTTTACTGGCTGCGCTTAACGAAGGTGTGGATGCAACGACGGGCAAAGCCTTCTTGCCGCATGATAAGTCGCTAGCAAAAGGTAACTTCGAGAGCTTTGAGCAAGTCACCGCTTCTTGGGCGAAGCAAATTCGCTACTACACACGTAAATCGATAGAGATCGATACCGTAGTCGACAGTGTGCTTGAGCAGCAAGCGCAAGATATTTTCTGCTCATCGCTGGTGGATGACTGTTTGTCGCGTGGTAAAACCGTAAAAGAAGGCGGAGCGAAATACGATTGGGTATCTGGCCTGCAAGTGGGTATCGCCAATTTGGGTAACAGTTTGGCGGCGATCAAACATTTGGTGTTTGAAGAAGCACAAATCAGCCAAACGGAACTGGCAAAAGCATTAGAAGAAGACTTCGATGGTATTGAGAACGAACAACTTCGCCAACGCTTAATCAACTTCGCGCCAAAATACGGCAATGACGACGATTATGTCGACCAATTGCTGGCTGATGCTTACCAAGTTTATATCGATGAGTTGGCGCAATTTGTCAACACACGTCATGGGCGCGGACCAATTGGTGGTGGCTACTACGCGGGAACATCGAGCATCTCTGCCAACGTGCCATTTGGCGCATCCACGATGGCAACACCAGATGGTCGAAAAGCGAAAACGCCACTGGCGGAAGGCGCAAGTCCAGCATCGGGCTCTGACCGTTTGGGACCAACGGCGGTGTACAACTCAGTCGGTAAAATTCAAGCTAATAAAATCTTGGGTGGTGTGCTGCTTAACCAGAAGTTAAGCCCAGCGGCTGTCGCTTCAGAAGGAGATAAGCTCAAGCTATCGATGCTGATTCGTACCTTCTTTAATCACCATAAAGGTTGGCACGTGCAGTACAACATCGTCTCTCGTGAAACCTTGCTGGCAGCGAAGAAGAACCCTGAGCAATATCGTGACCTTGTCGTGCGAGTTGCGGGCTATTCAGCCTTCTTTACCGCGCTGTCACCAGACGCGCAGGATGACATCATCGCCCGTACCGAACACGAGTTGTGATGGCCTCAACCCCTGTTAATGCAGAAGGCACCGATTGGTGCCTTTTTGTTTACTCTTCAATGGTTATGCCACTAGAGCCGGGAAGCTGCGACACAAAATTGGATCCCATGAGCTTAGATGGGGTGTATACACCGGCTTCAGGCTTCGTATGTAGCAGGTGTTCTACAATCGCCAGAGATCCCGTTACGGTTAAGCTATAGCCATTGGCCGTTTGTACTCGTGCTGTTTTGCTTTGTCCGAGTTTGTTGCTTGCTTTACCCCATACGTATGTGGGTAATTGGTTTCTTTGATCCTCATTCGGTCCTTTTACGGTTCTTTCAATACGGCTTTTTATGAGGCTTTGTACCCAGGTTATGCCGAGAAGGGGGCGAACCCAATTCGCTCGTTTAGCGTTTTTTATCATGTTTGGCGATCCGGGAATAAAAACATCAATATTCTCAATCCCCGTGGTGTAATAGGCGGTTGAAACATCGCCCCACGGAATGGTCATCGCAAGTTTTTCGCCGTCACCAAAATCAATGTTGCGAACTTTATACGCTAGCGGAACGGTGGTGATTTTTCCGTTAAGCCGCACTTTACCGCCTTGAGCCAAACCTTCGACAGACGTTTTCGCCGTGCCCGGAGAAAAACCAGAGCGAGAGTCAAAACCGAGAGACAGGTGTGTTGCATCTGGTAGCGCAGCTTTCAATGTGGCTGCAATGCAATCCGTTGGAATAACATCAAAACCAACACCGGAGCACAATACGACACCAGCTTCCTTTGCTTGTGATTGCAGCGTTTGTGCAAACTCAAATACAGAGATCTCACCTGTAATATCGAGGTAATGTGCGCCTGCTTCTAGGCACGCTTTCATCATCGGTTTTGCCGTCGAAGAAAAGGGTCCTGCGCAGTTTAATACCAGTGATGAACCCGAAATGTGTTGGACTGCGCTGCTTTTATCCTCAAGAGAAAAAGCAAGACTTTGCAGCCCTAGTTCAGCCGCTAGGCTTTGTACTTTCTCTAAACTTCTACCAGCAAGGATTGGGTGGTGACCTCGTTTTACGGCCTCTCTCGCAATTAGCTCGCCTGTATAACCATTGGCTCCGTATATGATCCAACGATCTGGGGATGATGCCGGTGTGTTATCTTTCATCAAAAAGCTCCTATCAATGCCTGCTTAAAGAAGTTTCTGGTCATTGGCTTTTTCTTGTTTAATTGTGGTCAAGCCTTGTTCGAATGTGGTGATTTGAAAATCTGGAAAACGAGTCTGAAACTTATCCGAAACAAAAAGGTTGTCAGATTCGTAGCGAGGCAAAAGCTCGGCAGCATCTCGAATGGTTTGATTAAATCGCCCAGCTAGCCACAATTGCCAGCGCTTGATGACTTTGTAGTTCGGCGGAACGTTAAAAACCTTTGCTGCAACAGCGATAAACTCCCGATACGTCAGTCGACGATCATCACAAGGCAAATGCCAAGTTTGTCCGTAAGCATCGGGCGTATTCCCAATTAGCGCCATGGCTCGGCTTGCGTCTGGCGTATAAATTAAGCTGCGTTTGGTGTCATCACGTAAAAACACCTTTGCGCTCTTTTGGTTAAGTAGATTATCGATAATGGCGGAATTAGTGATGCTTTGCGTTTTCCCCGGGCCGTAAAACTCCGGAGCACGACAGATAACGGCTTCGATTTCTCCTTTATTCATCGATTCTAGCAGCATGTCAGTAATGACCGCACGAATTCGACCTTTTTCTCCATTGGGCTGAAATGGTGCATCTTCTTGTTGAGGCGTATCCGTTTGCGGGTACATGTAGGTATTATCAAAGTAAACAAGCTTTGCTTGATGAGTTTTACATGCGGCGATGACATTACGCATCATTGTTGGCCACTGTTCCACCCACAGTTGAGTATCCATTGGTAGCCCTGCAGTAAGGTAAACGATACTAGAACCTTTTACGGCATCTGATGTTTGTTTCGCGTCGAGCAAGTCCGCTTTTACCAGTTGATCCGTCTCGTTGACTCGATGCGGATTGCGGCTCACCAATCGGATGTCGCTCGTAAAGTCCCGTTTTAGGCTTAATGCCAGCTCACGGCCAATTTGCCCACTTGCACCCAATATCGTTTGCATTCACCAATCTCCTGCTGTGTTGCTTTGATATTCATCCTAACGTTAAAGTTAGGTTTAAGGTCAACCCACATTTTGAAGATAAATTGGATTGATTTTTTATTGATTATAGAAACAAGGAGGCGGTACACCTGAGCTAAGAGCGAATGGTTTTTACAGACTCAATTTAGTGGCTAGCAGGGGAATTGGCGAATCTCTAACCCAACATCAAGAGTAAAGCTTCGCTTGTTAACATTGCTTTGATTTGCTGACGGCTTTACTTTTTATTTGACGGGTTTTCTTTGGTCAGAATCGTTTGTCCAAGCTGAGACATGACGCGTTTTGCATTCATTGCACAGTCCATGTCATCTGGCTTAGCTTCAATCTCTTTAAGTACTTCTTTTAACTTGCTTTTACTCTGCGCGATTTTTCGCTCAAGCTCGTCGAGCTCTTGGACTTTTTGCTGCAAGGTCGTCAATAACTGGTGATGATCCCAGTTAGAAAGGTCGGATGGCAGTAACGCACTTAGTTCATCCAAACTGAATCCAGCTTGCTGACCCGTTGTGATCATGTCCAGAATCATTAATGCTTCTTGCGGATACTCGCGGTACCCGTTGGCTTTACGGGTCACGGTTTTTAGCAGTCCGATGCGCTCGTAAAATCGAATACGCGAGGGAGCAAGGCCCGTTTTTTGTGCCAGTTCGCCAATTTTCATATCAAGCATGTCTCATTAGGTTGATAAAATAACCTTACCATTTCTGAACATTCTTGCCAGTTTGGAGCTCGGTCGATTCGTTGCTTGCTTTCTTACAGTTGCGGTTACAGTTTGCGCAAAATTTCTACGCATTTCTCTGTGACGTCGTCGTACTCTTTTGTCATGTAAGCGGTGGTAATGGCACCTTCTTTCATGATGCAAATGGCATCGAGTAATGATGTGTTGTCTGATTTGAGATAGCGTTGAATTAGCTCACGAACCTGTTGTTTATGGTGGCGGCAATACGTTGCAATCTCGCCGCTGTCGTCACTAAATTCGGCGGACGTGTTGATGAAAAAACAGCCGCGAAACTCGCCCAATTTTTCCTCAGAACCATGAAACCAGCCGTTAAGCGCGGTAAACAACTGGTCGATCACGTCTGTGCTCGATTGTGCTGGTGATAGTTTCTCCTCTAGCCACGCCATGAAGATTTGGTGGCGTTGTTCTAGTGCGGCGAGGATGAGCGCTTCTTTGCTTTCAAAATGGCTGTACAGCGTGCGTTTAGCCACGCCAGATACTTTAAGGACTTCATTGATGCCAATGGAGTTGATGCCCTGTTTGTAAAACAGCGACAACGCGGTGTCGATCAATAACTGTTTCTTTTTGTTCATAACTACGTCCTCAAAAAGTTCTACAAACACATATTGACAAAGGTAGACAGGTTTGTCTATTTTAATTTGTAGACAATTCGGTCTACTTTGAGGTGTTTATGAATAATTTAATTTTATCGTTGGTCGCGGGGCTTGGTGCGACATTGGCTATTGGTGTGTTGTCTTACGCCGAGGTGTCTCTTACTGAGGTTGTACTTCTCATGGCGCCATTTGGTGCTACGGCGGTGTTGGTGTTTGGGGTGCCTAGCAGCCCTCTCGCTCAACCAAAAAATGTGATCATTGGTCACTTCATTACGGCATCTATCGGTATTGCGTTTAGCCAATATGTTGAGATCACGCCAATCACGCTCGCGATTGCGACTGGGTTAGGAGTGTCAGCAATGCTGATTACGAAGACAACGCATCCACCTGCGGGCGCAAATCCAATCTTGATCATGGCATCTGGGCAGGGGTGGAGTTTTCTGTTCACGCCCGTATTGATTGGCGCGGTGGTGATTGTGCTGGTTGGTAAGGCGTTGCAGTTGCTACAGAGTCAGTACTTAAACCCTCGTTTGAACGGTCAAAAGACCTAATTGGGTTGCAAGTAAGGTCGCATTAGGGGATGACCTCTTTTGCGGCTTTTTCTTTTCGTGGATGCTTAAAAATAAAATCTGATTCTCTCTTGGTATTCAGTCGTATACATAAAGATGCTAGTTAAATTGGTATACTACTATGAATAAAATTCACCCCAAGAAGCTATTGCACAGCAAATGGACGGCGACGTCACCTAAAAATAAAGAGAAGCACTTTGTCGTAACTGAAATGGAACTGGATGAAGACGGCAATGTTGTGAAATGTGTCATTGAGGCGGTTATGAGTAAACGTGAGCAAGAGATGAACTGGCAAGAGCTGAAAGACCCAGAGCTATGGCGGCAGGGCTGGAAGTAATGCACTTTGTTGAATTTTTTCCTAGGTTTGAAATCGAAAGATGGTACTTAGCTGATAGGCAACGGTCTGTGTATCTGCTACGTTGAGTTTGTTCGCTATCAACTAAAAAGGAATGACTATGATCGATTTCGACAATTCATCAGTGTTTAAGCTTAAACCCATTGAGGTATCAAAAGTTAGGGAAGATTTTCACAAGTTTCTTATTGATGGCGAGTCGGTATTTGCGGGCTTTAAAACGGTTCGCGACCAAGTGGTGTTTACCAACAAGCGAGTGATTGCGGCGAATGTGCAAGGGATTACGGGCTCAAAAGTGGATTACACGTCGCTGCCTTATAGCAAGATCAATGCATTTTCTATCGAGACGTCTGGTACTTTTGACTTAGATTGCGAAATTGAGTTCTTCATGAGTGAGGTGGGAAGAGTACGTTTTGAAATTAAAGGTTCGTTTGATCTGATTTCTTTCAACCGTATGGTTAGCGAGTATGTACTAGCGTAAGGGAATAGAAATGAGAGCTTCATTGAGAGACAAAATAATAGAGGTCTGTGACAAAAAGATCGAAAGCAAAGGTGAGCAGGTTGGGCTCTCATTTTATGCGTTTTTCGCCAACAAAAATGATGATCCTGAACAGTTGATGGAGGCAGCTACGTGGTGGATTCAGACCCATCGGCTCGACCACTTCGAAAAAGCATTAAAAATCAAATCAATGGTGGAGTCTGGTATCTAAATTAAAAAAAAGAAATAAAGAAAGCAGACAAATGCCAACAACGTCGCGGATAAAACAGGGTAGATAATATAAGAATCCTGTTTATTGGTTCTTTGAAAGCACAGAGAAACGAGTAAGACGTTGTAGACGACGAGCAGCATACTAATCATGGTCCCACTGTTAAGCGTTAAACTGGACAGCTGAGTTAAGAAAAACGCCAATAAAAGGTAGTCGAAGATAATTAACCATAAAAAGGCTTTCTTCAACAGATCGCGTTTTTTGTTTTCGGAAGGTGTTATGTGCATATAGAACTCAACTAAAAAGTCACAGTAACAGAGGTTTCAGTTAGAAAGGTCACCATCAGGCGAGGTGACCTTTTGAGGTTATAATTCTTGAATATTTACTTCGTTGGTGGCCGTATCACCCGAGTAATTGATGACTTCTTGTCGAATGACTGGTTGGTTAAATTCGGCTTTATCTTTCGCTTTTTGCAGTTCACTTTCTTGGTGGTTACCAAAAAGAGTTTCGAGTACTTTGGCTGCTGGCGTCGTTAAAACGAACAGCTCGATACGGCGGTTTTCGCTTGAATCTGGTTCATCAGGGTTAAGCAGTGCTCTATCCGACATGCCTGTGACTTGCATGACGCGATCATCCGGCATGCCACCTTCAACCAGCGTATTTCTTGCGACATCAGCTCGAGATGCAGATAACGCCCAGTTTGATTGACGACCAAAGCGTTTTTTAAATGGAATCGCATCCGTATGTCCGCTGATGATCAGTGGGTTGTTCACACGCTGAAATACAGGCGCAAGTGCAAGTAATAAGTCTTCGAAGAAAGGGGTCAGCTCTGCGCCACCACGACTGAACATATGCTGTTTGTAATCATCTTGAAGGACGATACGTAAGCCTTGTGGGGTCACGGTGACGTTGACATTTCCTTGTGCGTTAATCTGAGCGGTCATTCGTTCAATGACTTTCGCCAGCGCTGCAAGTTGCTCCTGAGTATCGAAGTTACCAGGAATCAACGAGTCGATTTCTGGCCCATCGCCGTCACCTCGAAAGTATGAGCTTACCACGTGGTTGGAATTGTGTTTACTTGGCACAGAAGAGTCCTGTGCCAAGTCAATAGGAGAGATACTTTGTGAAGTATCAAATGGATTACCGTAACTCTTGTCGAATACGCTCGAGCTATGTAAGTGGGCGACAATTGCTTTACGCTCTTCTTTGTCTACCACCTGCATAACCCAAAGCACAAGAAACAGCGCCATTAGGGCGATCATGAAGTCAGCAAACGCGACTTTCCACGCGCCGCCATGAGGTTCATCATGGCTGTGTGCTTTGGCACGTTTGAACACTACATGCTCTTGTTTTTGCATTATCCCTCCTGTTCAGCTAACCACTTCTCCATTTGGTTGAATGTTGGTTTGATGTCTAGCTGAATATGTTTACGACCAGCGTCAATGGCGAGCAATGTCGGCTTCTTCGCTACGTAGGCAACCAAGGTTGCGCGTACGCATTCAAAAGCAGTCATATTACGTTTTACTCGCTGAGCCATGGCGTTACTTAGTGGGTCTAAACCACAGTAACAACCGAAAATACCAATGAATGTACCTACGAGAGCTGCTGCAACGTGATAACCAATCATAGCGATTGAGCCATCAATGGCCTGCATGGTGATAATGATGCCACCAACTGCTGCAAGAATACCGAAGCCAGGTAGTGCTTCTGCTGTACGCTGTAGTGAGCGTGAAGGCAAAAGCATTTCGTTTTGGATAGCTTCAATTTCTTGCTCTAGCAGTCCCTCTAATTCATGAGGCGACATTTGTCCCATTGCCATTAAACGTAAATTATCAGTAATGAAAGAAATTAGGCGATGATCCTCAGCAATCGTCGGGTAAGCGAGAAACATAGAGCTCTGTTCTGGCGACTCAATGTGAGAGTCCAGGAACTTATAACCACGGTTGCGCGCTGTCTCGAGCAAGTTATTGAGTAGCGCCATTAATTCCATGTAGTACTCATGCTCTTCTGTCGGGCCTTTAATGGTCGCAGGCACTTGGCGACGCATTTCTTTCAGTACGTGAGGTGGGTTACCGATGATCAAAGAACCAGCAGCAGCGCCAATGATGATAAGGAATTCGGCTGGTTGCCAGATAGCGCCTAAGTTACCGCCGGCCCACATGTATCCACCGAAGACGCACACCAGGATAGTGAGGACTCCAAAAAACTTTTGCATCTTGTGACTCCTAAGAGGACATTAATTGGTTGAGTTGTTTCAGCGCTTGTTTGTGAAGCTGACATATACGAGGTGGTGTCAGATCCAATACCAGAGCTATTTCGTGTAAGTTGAGTTCATGTTGATAGAACAGAGTAAGCAGCAATTGATCACGCTTCGGCAATTTGCCTAAAGCGCTATCTAAACTGCGACGAATATGCTCATGTTCCATGCCATCATATTGCCCGCCAATATAACTATCACCACTGCTTTCCATTAGTTGGTCAAGGCTTTGCATCTCTCCCGCAAGGGCGGCATTTTGGCGGTTGTAATAGTCCTGCTCATTCGTCCCCAAGGCTTGGATGATTTCTGCATCCGTGGGCATCCGACCTAAAGAGCGTGTGAGATCTCGAGTTACGTCATTGAGTTCGTGAGCCTGTTGGCGAGTTTTACGTGAGCGCCAATCTAGCCGGCGCAATTCGTCTAAAATTGCACCTCGAACGCGACACACGGCAAAGGCAGGGAAATGAGGATCGTCAACATCGCCGTATCGGCGTCCAGCTTCAACTAGAGCGATAAGGCCAATTTGCTGCATATCTTCAATACTACAGTGAGAAGTGGCATGAACACGTAGCTGGTTAACGACGCGTTTCACCATAACTTGATGACGTTGCAGCAGTGCATTTTCGTCAATTGGGCGTGATGGCGTCGTCACTTCCTCTTCTGTGGTATAGGTGTCTTGTATATTCATGTCTAACATGGTTGTGCTCCGTTATTGCACAACATATTTAGTCAACAAAACATCGTCGATTTCGCGAACGATGTCTGTCTTAGCAAAAGCCAGTAAAAGCGTTTGTTTTACTTCGTTTTGCAGAATATCGATGGCACCCGCTTGCTGTAACTCATCAAATGTTTTGTCGCTAAACAATTTTAATAATGAGTTTTGTACCATTGGCATGTATTCATCAATGTCTTTGATGCGCTCAGGACGGCGTGTTTCAATCGCTAGTTCTAGCATGACAAAGTGAGTCTGTTTTTTACCTTTTACGGTCAAAACGACTTTGTCTAAAGGATGGAAGCTAGGACCTTTGCTTGTCGGTTCTTCTGTGACTAAAAATGACAATGGAGAATCATCGATCAAGGAACCAGAGTCAGGTGACTCTTGAGCGTGTTTGTTTAAGTACCAGATTCCGCCCATAATCGTGGCGGCCGAAACGAGGGCGCTGGTGATGATCATGGCGATAAACAGGGCGATCATTTGTTGTTTGGTCATAACCTTTTTCCTCGAGGATTAACTAGGCTTGAGTGTTCAGCCAGTGTTCTGAATAGTTTGTTGTTGTAGTTTGGAATGCACCAGATTCTCGTGCTGCGAAAATAGTGGCGTCTTCTTCATTTGTATGTTGGTCATTGCGACTCTGGCTTTGATCAGAGCCCACGTTGACATCGACATGGACGAAGTTCTGCTCTTGCAGTTCTGTGCGTAGACGCTCAGACACTTGCATTAAAGCTTCTCGTGTTGCGGCTGCATTGGCATTGATGTGCACGCTTAGTCGGTCGCCTTCAACACGTACAAGTAAATCCAGCTTACCTAAATCCGGTGGGTCGAGGCGGATTTTGGCTTCTTGTACATTTTGTTGCGCTTGAAGAGTCACACGGTCATGCAGAACTTGCATCATTTGCTCTCCCCATTTTCCAGCACTGGTGTCAACGCGCACAGCCGCCCACTCAGAGCCTTGAGTTTGAATATGACTCGTGGCAACGGCGGTGTTCGGGGCTTGTGGCGTTGGTGTTTGTCCTTGGAGTGGTGAGGCCGTTGGTTGCCCTTGAGCTGGTTGACTCAATAGGGTCTGAAAGTCGGCACTGGAGATTGATAGACGCGAGTTCGATGACATCGGTTGGCTTTGTTGCACCTCTTGTTGCTTTGGAGAGGTGTTTAGTAAGGCGTTATTTGAGTCTTGTGTTGCAGACTTAACGTCGTTAGCTACCGCTAAAGGCGGAGTTTTTCCGAACTGACCCGGCTGCTTTTCGGCCATAGTGAGCATACTCTGGGTTAGAGCCTGAGCTTGCATAGCAAGATCAGGTGATTCTGTTGAACCCAGTGTACTTGTCAGGTGAGCATCTGCTTCAGAAGCCGAGTGTTCGTCAGTATCCGAACCACGATCATACGCCTTTTCTTCGCTGTCCAAAGCTGGAGCGGTAAGATGAAAACTCGGCACGGTTGAAGCTGAGGCGAAACCTTGGCCGTCATACTGGCTATGCTCAGACATAGGGTTATGAGAAAAACCGTGTACAGCTCTTGCTTGTTTTATGTTGCCTTCATGGCCAGGTGATGAATTGCCGGATATTTGAGTTGAAGGAGATACGATCATTGAGTTAGCTCCATGGTCATCGCTAATTGATAGGCCATAGCGCGCTCTTGATGGTCATTGACCATATTCATCTCTTTTTCTAACTCGTTCTTCGACTTTTCTAATCTAGCGAATGCATCTGCATGAACGGTTTTGGCACGTTGAATTTCAGGTGCAAGCTTAGGATCCTTCAAAAAAGGTTTGTGACTGATCAATAGCTCTCGCAACTGCAAGTCATAGCGCTTAAGCGCATGCCAATCTGCTGTTTTTGTAGCGAATTGGATGAGCTGAGATAAATGACGAAATCGCTCTGGCGACACTTTATGCTTGTTGTCCAAAATTCATCCAACCTTCACGAATGTTACCCATTACACGCTCGACATTAACCAAGCGATTCGCATCGTTCTGCACGCTGGCGTAATAAAGCTCAACTTGGCAGAAGTCATACAGCTGGCGTAAGTTTTCAGCAATTTCGCCACCATTCTCATCATCTAGAGCGCTTGTGAGCCCAATTAAGATGTTCATACATTTGTTGATTCCGTTACCTTTCTCCGCCAAGCGATTCGCAGCCAAATGGCCACGAATACGTTCAACTTCATCAAGTAAGCCATCGATCAACATAATGACTAATTGGTGTGGGTTTGCTGCTGCCGCTTGCGCGTTGAGGTCTACTTGCTGGTACGAGTCATAGCCAGAGTCCATAAGCATGAGTTTTTTCTCCTAAAGGCTTAGCCAAACATCGACATGGTTTGGTTCATTTGGGTCATTAACGCGTTCATTTGTGTGAACTGTTTGATGTAGCGTTTGTACGACATATCGTATTTACGCTCTAATGTAGATTGTTTATCTTCTATGCGATCCAAGTTAGCTTGAAGCGCATTTTTACGGGATTTGAATGCGCCTGATGAAAACTTCAGAAATGGATCAATCATCGCGTCCATTGAGTCAAGTAAGGCATCGTCGCCATTAAACATTGCTTCCAAGCCCACGCTGTTATTCTTTTGAACTTCGGCGAATTTTTCGTGGTCGACTTTCATTTTCCCATCACGATCCAAGCTCACACCGATTTCACTCAGACGCATACCACCGTGTTCCCCTCGAACCAAATTAGTTAATTGGCTCTCAATGGAGCGAAGTGTTGGATCACTTGCTAACACTCCACGTTTTTTGTCTTCACTACCTATTTGGGTGTGCTGGTTCATTGCGCCAATAAGAGTGTTATATGCGTCAACAAACTTATCCAATTGCTCTTTAGTTGCTTCGCTGTCAGAGCCTATATCAAGGCCAACAGGTGTTTCACCAGAAGCTTGAGCTTTGGTTAGAGTAATATCTACACCGTCGATTACACCTTCAAATGTATTGCTTGCGTTCGTCAGTTTGAGACCAGAGTCTTTAGCTCCCAACCACATTACAGCATCTTGCGGGGCGCTAATTTGGTTTAGATTTGTGAATGCATCTTCAAACCAGGCTTGGCCAGTACCAGACGCCGATACGTTGATTTGGTTAGCAACACCAGTTTCAGTGCTTGATAACATAAAGTGAGTTTGACCATTTGAGCGAACTAAGGTGGCGTTTACTCCAGGGTTATCGCTGTTGTTGTTGATTGCTTTTGCTAAGTCACTGACTGTTGCTGTGCCATCACCGTCTGAATCAACAGTCGATAGATCTAGCGTCATTGTTTCGCCATTGATCGTGAACTCGAGAGAGCCAGTTGTTGGGACTTCAGTTGTTGCTTCTAGATCAGCAGGCATCCCTGTAGAGACTTGATGAGACGTGGCAACTTGCTCAACAAAAATTTGGTAGTTGCCTGTGAGGGCCTTAGCATCTGCACTGGCTGTAAAGTAACCTTCCTGAGATAGGGTTGCACTGTTCTTAATGATGGTGTTTGTGCTGCTGTTCATTTCGTTTAACGAATTACGAAAGTCTCGTAATGCCGTTTCAACTTTACCTAGAGCGGAAAGTTGCGCTTGATATTTGCTGGCTTGTAGCTGATAGCGCTGTTGAAACGGTTGAACGTCAAAAGTGGCAAATTTAGTAGCCATTGTAATTGGATCTAATGAACTCATGAGGTTACTCCCTCTCTCATATATACGGCTTAAATAGCTTATCTGCTATGCCTTGGTTTAACAGTTCATCGCAAGATGTGTGCCGTATATAAATAGCTATATATAACAATGTTTTGCGATGTATTATTTCATAGAGAGGAAGCTGTGGTTCCACCTTTTGTGTTCCGCTTTCCTCTAGAAAACAAGTAGCGTTTTCCTATAAGACAAGGCGACTCAAGACTCGTAAATGTTTAATAGAATTTCTAAGTGGAGTTGAAAGGGAGGAAGGGACTCAGAACAGATATTTCGGTGTTTACTTCTAATGAATTAAGATAATTCTTACATCGTATTTATATGCTTCCTGTTATCTTTTCATCAAATTGGAGTATCGGAAAGAAAAACAACAATTATGAACGAATTTGCCTTACGACTAATGAAGTGTGCTCGCGAATATGAGCGCTTTATTCACGCTAAATTACTTAGCAAGCAGAGTCTTAATTCTGACGAGTTGGCAAGTATCCAAAAAGAGGCCATATCAAAATTTCCTGAGTTAAAACGCTATCAGTTAGATAATAGTCCTGAGCCAGTGGAACTAGAGTTATTTAACAAAGTGTTAAGGAATATTATGCTGAAAGTAGGTTTTAGATTGCCAGACTCTCATTGGGATAATAATAGTTCTATTTACATCAGGCGATAAAAAAGCCTCAATGATGAGGCTCTCTAGAGCTAATAGCGTTCACTCAACGCTTTTATGTTAGGCGCAATTTCATACCTTAGAATATCTGCAAGTGCAGTGAAGTCATGAACTTCTCGGGCGGTATTTATTCGCGAAAGTATTTCGAGAACAGACGTGCGCTCTGACTGAACGGTGAATAATTTTGTTAGGAGATTTAGACATCTCCCTAACATTAAGTCGCCTGTCAAGTGGTCACCGTATGAGTAAACCTCTGAAGTTTTAATAAAAGTGTCATAAACAGAGTTAATCTCGGTTGCCATATAGTTCCTCCACATTGAAATATTCAGCACCAATAATTTTTGCACCAATACGGCTCCAATTGTAAAACTTGGTCTGTGGTGATGCTGCTATTAGGTTCTCAACACCGCTTCCAAACATGCGGTAGGCTGGTGAGGTTTTGATCATCTCACCATAACCATTCTCTACTCGTGCTGTCATCGTCGCGTTCGGGTCGTCTGGTCTGTTTTCGCGTCCTGAATGGATGATATCTCCAGGGAAACCAAAATCGCATCCGATTAGTGATACTTGGGTAGCACCTTGTAAAAGGGTGAAGTGGATTAGAGGATGGATTACCGAACCAAACGAGTAAGGGCGATATTTAACCGGTAGTTTGCTTGCAAATCTGTCGTATGTGAAGTCACCCAAGTGTAAGTAATACTTCTCGCCATGCCAGTTTTGGAAAATACGGCTAGGCATATGGCTACCAAACACCAAAATAGTATTTTTGGCGATCTCATATGGAATATGTTCGTCACCTAAATTTAAATCTACAGCAAATACGACATCTGGTTTGATGTTATTTTCAATTAAGCACTTGCATGCAGTTGATGCAGCAATAAGCTTGGGACGATTTGGTCGGTTATAGACTGTTTTTAACTCTTCAATATGATGCTGGAGTGATGGGCCAGCACCAATACAAATAGCGTCGTCTACTTGATACATAAGATAATGATCAGAAGAGTTTAGGCGTTTTAAAAGAGGTTCGTTTTCTTTCTCTCTTGTGAGCAGTTCTTCATCGCTATGTCTATAGCTAGCGTTTGCATAGCCGATCAAAACACGGTTTTCTAAGCGGAAATAAAGCCATTGATGAGTATGACGCGAAATGGCTCTGTCGGCATTGAGAATGATACAATCATCCCAAGTAAGGCTCGCGAGTTTTCTACCTATATCGCTTTGGTCTTCTGAGACGATGATCAACGAAACACGAGGATCGGATATCCATTGTTGTGGAACGAGAGAAAGCACCAATTTTGCTAACGGTAGGTTATAAAGATAAACACGAATTGATCGAGCATTTTTATCTTGTGTTAACAGGGATGGGACATTGCCCATACCGATGCCCCAAATATGATAATCGTCGCTAGACGTTAGGCTTCGGTACTGGAAGGCTTCTTCGACCGGGTCATAAGCACTGCTAAGTTGAACTCCGTTGACTTTTAGGGTCATCGCTGCTTTTTCAACTACTTCAAAGTGTAAGTCGCTAAAGTCTGCACTGTCTAAGGCTTTTGCTACGTCAGGCCAACGAGAGCGAATGATATCAATATGTTGAGAATAAACTGGTGTCATAATATTCAGATAGTAAAAAACCCCACCGGATGGGTGGGGTTATAAGCTTCAATGATTAGCGTAGTAGAGACATTGCCATGCCAGGAAGCTGGTTAGTCTTAGAAAGAACTGTTGTACCTGCTTGCATAAGCATTTGGTTCTTAGTCATGTTTGAAGACTCTGTAGCGAAGTCTGCATCAGTGATACGGCCTTTTGCTGCAGAAGTGTTTTCAGTCATGTTACCAAGGTTAGTCATTGTGTGCTCTAGACGGTTGATGTTAGCACCAAACTGAGCACGTGCTGTACCTAGATCTGCTAGCATACCGCCAGAGCTTGAAAGGTTTGCAAGAGCTGTAGAAGCTGCAGCAGCAGTGCTGATGCTTGTCAGGCCAGCAATTGCTGTCGAGATGTCGTTTAGCTGTGTTTTTGCATTTACAGCTAGTTTCTCTGCACCAGTCGCACCAATTTGGTAAGTAACGCTGCTTGCACCAAAACCGCCGCCTTCAGCTAGAAGTTTTTGACCACCAAATGAAGTGTTTTCCATGATGTTGCCTAGCTCAGATGCTAGCTGTTTGAACTCTGCATCCAAAGCCGCACGGTCTTCTTGACTGTTTGAGCCGTTCAAAGATTGTGTTGCTAGGTCGTTCATGCGGTATGTGATGTTTGTCATCTCATCCATTGCACCTTCAGCAGTCTGCATCATAGAGATGCCGTCCTGTGCGTTACGCATCGCTACATTCATACCACGAGTCTGAGCTTCCAGACGAGTTGCAATTTGTAGACCCGCAGCGTCGTCTGCTGCTGAGTTGATGCGGTAACCCGTGCTTAGACGCTCCATCGCAGTGTTTAGAAGACCGCTTGTGTTGTTCAGAGTGTTTTGAGTTACAAGCGATGCGTAGTTAGTGTGCATTGATAAAGCCATCTTAGTCTCCTTAGTTAGTCACTATATCTTTCAGGCCTCGGGATATTCCCTAGTCACTAACTAGAGGCGGTCGGTCAGCTTTAATGATTAATTTGAAAATTAAAAAATTCCTAAAAAAGATCAAAATTGATGATTTTTAGTGACTTGTATTCCATGAAAATACAGATATAACATCAAATAACCTGAATAAGCCTGACTTAATCAGGGAAGCAGTCATCTATCAATATTGTCGTTCTTCGTTATAAATAAAAAAACAGCGCGAATAATTCGCGCTGTTTTATAAAGATTAATAGTTAGGATTCTGTCATTCCTCACCAAAAGATTGAAAAGAGAGGGAGGTTGGGATGTCACTGAAATAACCAAAGTAATAATTGGCCCCTAACAAGCGATAGCGGTTTAGCTCTGTTTGGCTCGCTACCCGCCCGGCTACCCAAGGGTATTTGTGCTTTCTTAAGAACTTAGCAATCGGTAGGAAAGCATGTCTTTCTTCTTTATCCTCTAACGTGACTGATAGTTTGATCATATCGGGACTAAAGTCAGCGACTCGTTCGAAGTTCACTTGTGATGTCGCGACTTCAAACCAAAGTGAGTAGGCGTTTTCTCTTAACTTCTCTATCAGCGCTGAGACTTTATCATAGGCGCATAGCGTTTTGTCTGCTTGAAGAGAAGGAATCACATGTTGAAAAGCGGAAGAGTGAAACTGAATCATCTGTTCGAGAAAGTATATGCCTGGTTCCCATAGTAATGCGTCAATTCTTATCGGCACGACGACGTTACTGATTAAGTCGGGGTGAAAGGCTTCTAGCTGAAACTGTGTTTGTCGCAATGCGAGATAAAGGCTGAACAAATCTAGGCAGTACTGCATTTGTTCAGAGAGTTCGAATTGATAGACGCTTTGTTCGCCACGCGTGCCAAATCTCAACGTCAGGTGTTGGAATTCTACCTCGCCTGATTGAGTCTCGCGAATGGCTTGGCACGCGTGTTGAATGTCATTGTGCTTTAAAGCATCAAATACTAATTGATCGTCATCCGTGACGATATGTTGTACTGCGAGACCAACCAAATGTTCGTACATCGCATGTGTTGAAATAAGATTAACCAAGGTTTCCTACCACATTGATTTGTTTGTTTTCTGGAATTTCGTTGTAAGACAATACTGCCAGTCCTTGCGTAAATGTGCGTGCGTAACGAGCCAGAAGTGGACGTAACTGAGGCATAACGAGAAGAATCGGAGGTAATCCCTGTTGTTTGAGCTGTTGTCTTATCAGTGGCAAGTTTTGTTGGAACTGACCAAGAATATTTGGCTCAATTGGGAAGCTGTCTAATATTACTGTACCAGAAGATTGTGCTTGTTGTAGCGAAGTCAGTAGCATTTGTTCTAGTTCATCAGAGAGAGCATAGACATTTAATTCGTTTTTCTGTCCCGCAATCAGGTTTACGAGCGTGCGTTTTAGTGCGCAACGCACATCAGATGCCAGTAAAATCGGGTCTTTAGTGTTTTCCGCGGACTCCAGCATCGTGTTAGCAATCGTACGAATATCTTTTAGTGGCACTTGGTCTAGTAACAACTGGCGATATACTTTGAGTTGCTGCGCAGGGTTAAGTGCCGCGGCTAGGGCTTCGGCTAACTTCGGTGCTTGCTGTGTCAAACGTTGCGTCATGGCTTCAACATCGTCGTGCGTAAACAACTCAGCAAGGTTTGTTTTCATTATCTTGCTAATATGAGTCGCGATGACCGTGCCATCATCGACCACTTGATAACCCATGTTCAGCGCTTTCGCTTTGTCTTGATGTTCAATCCACACTGCTGGTAATTGGTAAGCAGGATCACTGCCCAAAATACCATCTACTTCACCGTACGTTTCGCCGACTGCAATCGCCATCAAACGTTCTGGCTCGATAAAGCCTTGTTCGATCACTTCGCCATTGAGAGAAATTGTATACTGATTCGGCTTAAGGCTTAGGTTGTCTCGAATACGCACCTCTGGTAATAAAAAGCCGACTTGTTCAGATAGGTTACGGCGCACACCGCGAATACGCTGTGATAAAGGTGCACCTTGTTCTTTGTTGACTAGGTGAACGAGACGGTAGCCCAGGGAAAGCGACAACGTTTGAACATGAGGAATATCGTCCCACGTAAGTGGTGTATCGTCCTCTTGCATGGCTTGTGAAAGTGCTTCGACTTCCTCGATTTGGGAGTCTTGCACGGGCTTTTTCGTTTGACGCCAACCCGCGAAAGCTAAAGCACCCGCGAAAGCAAAAAAGGCCAAATGTGGCATGCCTGGTACCATGCCTATCACAGCCATGATGCCGGCGACGGTAAACAATGTCGCCGGGGTTGCCAGCAATTGTTTTTGCATGGTTTCCGACATGCCATTATCGCTATCATTAATTCGCGTAACGATAATCGCTGCAGCCGTTGCCAATAGAAGTGACGGAATTTGAGCTACTAAGCCATCACCGATTGTAAGTAGTGCGTAGGTTTTAAAGGCGTCAGATGCTGCGAGTCCATGCTCAAAGACGCCGATGCTGATACCACCAATGATGTTGATAAACAGAATCAGCAAACCAGCGATAGCATCGCCTCGCACAAACTTTGAGGCACCGTCCATCGAGCCGTGGAAATCGGCTTCGTTAGCGACTTCTTTACGACGCAATCGAGCGGTTTCCTGATCGATAAGACCGGCATTTAAGTCGGCATCAATCGCCATCTGTTTGCCCGGTAAGGCATCCAAAGTAAAGCGCGCAGACACCTCAGAGATACGTTCGCCACCTTTGGTAATTACGACGAAGTTGATGATCATCAAGATAACAAACACCACCATACCAACGACGTAGTTACCGCCAATAACGACTTCACCGAACGCTTGGATGACTTTACCTGCCGCATCCCCCCCATTATGTCCTTCTAGGAGTACGATTCGTGTGGAAGCGACGTTCAGTGTAAGACGTAATAATGTCGCGACTAACAAAATCGTTGGAAAAACAGAAAAGTCTAATGGTCGCTTTGCGGTAGTGCTGACCAGCAATACTAGGATTGCTAAGACGATATTGAAGGTAAACAACGCATCCAATAGCAGGGGAGGCAAAGGTAAAATCACCATTGCCAAAATCATTAGCAAGACAATTGGAATGCCAATGTAGCCTTTGGTTGATGTTTGAAGTTGTTTTAACCGGTTAAGCATACTTTCGTGTCCTTGGATAAACGCGGGTTAATCAGTGCTGCAAATGCTTTGGAATCGAAAAATGAGGCAAAGGAGTTGGCTCTTTTCCTTCACCTTTACGGAAGGCTTTCAATTGCAAAACGTAAGTAAGAATATGTGCCACGGCAATGTACAGTTGGCTTGGGATTGCTTGTTCAATCGCCGTGGTGTGATAGATCGAACGAGTCAACGGTGGTGAGTTGATGATCTCCACCTTGTTTTCTCGGGCGATTCGTTGAATGTGCATGGCTGTTTCGTCTACGCCTTTTGCAACTACAAATGGAGCATCAGAAAGTGAAGGTTCGTACTTCAGAGCGACAGCGTAGTGAGTTGGGTTAGTGATGATCACGTCAGCCGTTGGTACCATCTTATCGATTTTACGGCGTGCAAACTGCTGTTGAATTTGACGGATTCGCTGCTTTACTTCTGGGCGGCCTTCGTTGTTCTTGAATTCCTCCTTCAGCTCTTGTTTGGTCATACGCAGCTCTTTTAGGTGCTCCCAACGTTGGTAGGGAATGTCTACAACACCAAATAACAACAACGCAAACCCCATCAACAGTAAGCCTTCAAAGAGAATAGACATCACCAGGGAAAAGCCTTGGCTTAAAGGTAAGTTTTGCATACCTAGCAGAGGCTGTAAGTGGTTGTCTAAATAGCCATATAAGATGCCGAAGATCACGGCTACTTTGAACGTGGACTTTAAGAGCTCAACCACTGAGCGTGTCGAAAAAATGCGCTTTATCCCACTTAAAGGATTAATTTTGCTCAGCTTTGGCATCACGTTCGCCGGACGGAACATCCAACCGCCTAGTACAAGGCTGCTACCACAGGTCACGATAATAATGACGGTAAACAACGGTAATAACATGTCGATGATTACCGCTAAACTTTGTCCTAATTGCTCGACAAGCTGTTTAGGATTTTCTAGGTCGGCTCGCGTCAGCATCATGTTGTAGCGAAAAATACCTGACATACTTTCCCAAATGCTATTGAGCTGAGAGTAAAAGTAGAGCGCTACCGCTAGAAATATCACCGCAGTAGTAAACTCTTTTGCTCGAGGAATTTGTCCTTCCTGACGTGCTTTTTTTACTTTCTGCGGCGAGGCTTTTTCAGTTTTGTCCTGAGACGATTGATCGCTCATGCGCCCCCCAACATAAAGTTACTCAAGTGTCTGATGGTGTCGTGCACAAGCGCGGTGTAGCGACCCGGCACACCAGATACTGAAATTAATACGCTGAACAGGCCAAGAAGCATCGTCATTGGAAAGCCTAACGCATACACGTTGAGTGAGGGGGCGGCGCGATTCATCACACCAAAACTGATGTTGGCTAAGAGCATTGAAACAATAGCAGGCAACGCTAGTGCTAAAGCAGAAGCAAACATCCAACCGAAAATATTTACAACGCCTTGCAGAGAAAGCGATGTTATGCCAGAACCGACCGGCCACACGACAAAACTTTGAATCACGATATCAATGACGAGCAAGTGTCCTTCTAGCGCGAGAAATAACAAGGTTGAAAATATAAGAAATATGCGGCCCAAAATGGCGACAGAAAGTCCGTTGATAGGATCATTCATCATTGCCATACCCAATCCCATTTGCAGAGAAACGACCTGACCAAGCATGGTGAAAACGTTAAAGAGCATGTGCAAAATTAGCCCAAACATCACGCCCCAAATCGCTTGCTCAAAAGCAAGGAATAGAGACGTCATGGAGAATAATTCGACTTGTGGCATTGGTGGCATCAATGGTGCGGTAATCACGACGATCGAAAGTGCCAGTAAGGTACGGATCCAAACGGGAATGATTGCATCACCAAAGAAGGGCATCGAAATAAATACAGCTCCCACACGAAAAAACGGCCACCAGAGTTGACCGAGTATCGCTGAGAGCTCTGCAAATGTGATGGCCATTAGCCAATCATCCCCGGTATGTTGTGGAATAAGAAATCAAACAGTTCCATGATTTTTCGGAGCATCCAATGACCCGCAAAAATCACCATCAATAGCGTAACGAGCAAACGTGGTAAAAAGCTGAGTGTTTGCTCGTTGATTTGTGTGGCGGCCTGGAAAACGGCGATACACAAACCGACAATTAGGCCAGGAACAACCAGTACCGCAACCATCAGAATGATCAGCCATACTGCATCGGAAAATAACGTTACGGTTAGTTCAGGGGTCATAGCATGCTCCTATTTAACCGAAACTGGCAGATAATGTGCCAACCGTCATTGCCCAGCCATCCACGAGTACAAACACCACCAGTTTAAAAGGGAGTGAAACAATCAAAGGCGATAGCATCATCATACCCATTGCCATGAGCACACTGGCGACAACCAAGTCGATAACCAAGAAGGGGATGAAGAGCATAAAGCCAATTTGAAAGGCGGTTTTTAGTTCACTGATGACAAACGCAGGCAAGACAACCGCAAAAGAAATATCTTCAACGTTTTGGTCGAGTGGTTCATTGGCAATACGCAGCATTTGCTCAAGAGAGCTTTGATGAGTTTGTGCCAGCATGAACTCTCTCACGGGTTTCTCTGCTACAGAGAATGCTTGTATGAGCGTGATTTCACCATTGTCATACGGTTGAAATGCATTTTCATGAATATTGCTCCAAACAGGTCGCATGATCAGCAAGGTCAATGCCAAAGCAATCCCAACCAATACGCGGTTAGGAGGACTTTGTTGAAGACCAAGGGCTTGGCGCAAAATCGCGAGGACGACGATAATCCGAGTAAAGCTCGTTGCCATCAGAATGAATGCTGGAAGAAAACTGAGCGCCGTCATCAACAACAGAATTTGCAATTTAACGCTGTATTCTTGCTGTGTGTCGCCATCAGAAACGGACAAGATAGTTAAGCCGTTGTCTGCCGCCATGGTTGGGAAAGCAAACAAAAGTGACACCAGTACCAAAAGAGGTAACCAACGGTGCCAAGCGCTCAGATTTTTCATTGTGATGCCTACCTAAGATTATTGACCAACGCCACTCAATGCAGAGTCATGTACATCGATCAGACGAAGTCCGTACTTATCATTAACGACGACGACTTCAGCGTGACCCATTAGAGAGCCGTTTACCTTTACGTCTAAAGGCTCACCATTGAGCTTTTCAAGTTCGATAACCGTGCCTTCTCCGGCTTTCATTAAGTCCCCAAGTGGGATTTCTTTGCTTGCAACTTCCAGCGTGACAGTGACGGGAATACTTTTGAAAAAGCTAAGATCACGTTCCGCAGTTGCTGGTTCTTGTTGGAGCGTACTTTCAGCTTCAAAGTCTTCTAATTGAAAGTCGTCAAAGTTCAATTCTTCTGCGTCGAATGCATTCGTTTCTGGCGCTTCGCTCATCGCTGCGGTTCCTTATCAGGGTTAAAGATCAAAACAAGTTGGCCGTCTTGCTCAGCAATACGACCTGTAAATAAAGATTGGTTACCAATGCTGACTGGAACCGTATTAAGAAGCTCAATTGGTAAAATATCGTTAGGTTGTAAGCCAACAACGTCGCTCAACGGCATCTTCTTTTTACTTAAAACAACATTCAGTCGAACAGGCGTTGCCTCTAAAGAGCGACAGAATGGTTGGTACAAATCCGTATCGGGCTGCAGTTCAAGCTGCTCGATCAGTGTTTGAATAAGGTGGCTATCTAGTTTGAGATGAATTGAGCCTTGGTGATCGTCAAACGCGATGTTTAATTGCACGTTAATTCCAATCCCTCGGGGCGCTTCGTACTCACCCATTTCCCACATCTCACCTGGTGCAAGCCAACCAATAATGATACGACTGATTCGCTCTTGTAAGCGGAGATCACTTGCTGTCAGTGTTGTTGCTGAACGCTCAGTGCTGGCGCCATAGAACCGATCTGCCAGTTTTATTAACGTGTGAGCATCTCCATGAACAAATACCATGCCGCCCTCTTGGTGTTGATAGGTTGACGTTTGGTCTTTATCCATTTTTATTGGTGTAAAGCGATGCAAGTTTACAGAGGTTAAGCTAGCTTCCACTTTACTCGTACTGAGCCAATTTTGTAATTCAATCGTAAGGCTGGAACAAGACTCTGAAATCAAGCCTTCAAGCTTTTCACGAATGATATGAATAGGTTTGCCTAATAATTCTACATCAAGTAGTTGAATATCAGAAATAGGCTCGCTAACTCTATTTTCCATTTATATTTTACCGTGCGTTAACAATCGAAACTGTTTTAACTTAATGGCGTGTAGTCTACACAGAAATTTTAATGATCTTTTAGTTTCAAACTCTAAGATTGTGACTTTAGTTCACATGTTGCCTTGAGCATATAGTCTTAATCTTTTAATAAAATTTAAAAAGGGTTAGTTTCCTTTATAAATTGCTTAATAAGAAAATATAAAAATATTAAGCGTTTTTAGTTGTTATTAACTTTTTAAAACCATCTTCATGGTGTAACGGCTAATTTAGATAATTAAAATATAAGACATTGTTTTTAAAGTTTAAATCTTAATTTTAAAGGTTTGGCTATGCTCTTGTGAGTATTTTGTAACCAGTTTCAATATTCAGAATAGGTAATTAACATGATTAGCTATGCCAGTTATCACGGCTTAGTGGCATATTTAATTAAATTGATAAGGTCATGGAATTGTAAGATATACATGAACCCTAACAGTTTAATAAATTGTAAAATATTTATTTTTGTCAGTTTGCTAGTGTCTAAGGTGACATATTCAGGTGAGGTTGTGACCATCCCCATGGACCTTTCAAAGTGGACATATAAAGGAAACAACTTTGAATGCAACTTATTGCACTCAAGCACGCCGTATGGGAAGTTTTATTTCCGCTCGGAACCTAACAATAAAACTTATTTTATTTCCGATATACATTATGAAAATAATAAATGGAAAACGATTGCTCTAATAAGTCAAAGTGCCCCTTGGTCTGGTGAGCTTTATAGAAAAGAGTTTGCCACCCTTGATTTTACTAAGCCATCCCAACGATTTGTCTTCAGCAAAGGCGTTGATGAACTCATAGATTCAATTGCTACTGGTAATTGGGTGACGTTGTCACTAAAGGGAAGTAACGCTTCCTCTTTGTCAGAGATTGTGATTCCGACTATTCAAATTCAAAACGCGCTCAAGCCATTTAATGCCTGTCGAGCGCGTTTGCCTAAGCTTTCGTTTTCAGAGGCACGAAATCTTGTTCTGTCTTTTGACTTTGGTCAGAAGGCGCTAAGTCGTAAGCAGCAAGAAACGCTCGCAGCGTTAAATAGCTATGTATCTGTTGATGATCGTGTGACCAAGATTTTAATTGATGGCCACACCGATAACGTTGGTTCTAGTTTGGCGAACCTTTCAGTATCACGTACTAGAGCAGAGCAAGTTGCCGAGGCCTTAGTTGAACTTGGTATTGATAAATCGATGCTCGAAACAAGAGCGCATGGTTCTCGTTACCCAATTGCCAGCAATAGTTCGACGAAGGGCCAAGCGAAAAATCGACGCGTAACGTTGCGCCTAGTTAGAGATAACGAGCGAACGGAAGTGAAACACCACCCTGATGTACAACAACAAAATCAACAAACGGAAGTTAAGGTTCAATGATGACGAAAACGAAAATTTTGTTGGTTGAGCCGAATGAAGCTCTTGCTCAACCAGTATTGGATGTGTTGCAAAATGCAGGTTACACCGCAAAACACACTCGTACTGGCCGAGGCGCATTACTTGAAGAGCGGGCAGAAATCACTCTTGTGAGCTCTACTTTACCGGATATGTGTGTCCGCGAGTTTGTTGCTTGCCACCAAAAGCAACGTAACTCTGGCGTTGTTATCGCTATTGTCGATCAAGAGCAGGGAATCTTGGCTGCTGAGACGATGAAATCGGGAGCAACCGATTATCTATTACGCCCATTTGAAGCGAATCAGCTGCTCAATTTACTGAAGCGCGTTGAAGCGCTAGGTAAGCCAATGGCCAACATTGTTGCGGAATCTTGGCGAAGCAAACAGGTACTGCAATTGGCGCATCGTGCCGCTTGCACCAGCGCCAGCGTGTTAATTACAGGCGAATCGGGTACGGGTAAAGAAGTGCTGGCTCGATATGTGCATGAGCACTCTCCACGTATTGATGGTCCATTTGTGGCGGTTAACTGCGCCGCCATTCCAGAGTCGATGCTAGAAGCGGTTCTATTTGGTCATGTAAAAGGTGCCTTCACAGGAGCGACTAACTCTCAAAGCGGTAAGTTTGAAGAAGCGAATGGCGGGACGATTTTGCTAGATGAAATCGGAGAAATGTCCCCTGCAGTTCAAGCCAAGTTATTACGAGTTCTTCAAGAGCGTGAAGTGGAACGCGTAGGTAGCCACAAGGCGGTGAAGCTTGATATTCGTGTTATTGCGGCAACCAATAAAGACTTACGGGAAGAAGTTCAAAAAGGCACATTCCGTGAAGACCTTTATTACCGATTGGATGTTTTGCCTCTGCACTGGCCGCCTTTGCGTGAAAGAAAAGAAGACATTTTACCGATCAGCCAATTCTTTATTGAAAAGTATCAAGATAGCAGTCGCTGTCATCTATCCCAAGATGCGATCAGTGCGCTGAGTCAGTATCACTGGCCAGGCAATATTCGCGAGTTGGAAAATGTCATTCAGCGTGCATTGGTCATGCGTCATGGTGACTACATTACTGCCCATGATCTGATGCTACCTATTGAACTTGTTGCGCCAGTTTCATCCGCTGAGCCAGCTTCAAGCTTTGGTCATGTAGAAGCGAAGAAGCAGGCCGAATATCAATTTATTTTAGAAAAATTACGTCAGTTTGGTGGAAACCGAACGAAAACCGCAAACGCGCTTGGAGTATCAACTCGAGCGCTACGCTACAAACTCGCAGCCATGCGAGAACATGGTATTGATTTACAGTCGGCACTAGGCTCGGCTGCCTAATAGGAGAAAAAATAGATGGCAAGTCAACCTACTCATGCGGTCTCGGCAGAGCAACTTATGTTGTCAAAAATGCAGGCGATGCAGGCACAAGTGCAGCCGCCAGAGTTTATCGTGAGTGCAAATCCTTTAGATCAACAATCACTAAACGCACCATTATCGTTCTCACAAGCGATGACAAATGTGTTGGATACAGTGAATCAACATCAATCAGTGGCTAGTCAAAAAATGACGGCCGTAGAAACAGGAAAAAGTGATGACCTAGTTGGTGCGATGGTCGCTAGCCAAAAAGCCAGCTTATCATTTAATGCTTTGATGCAAGTGCGCAACAAAGTCGTGACCTCATTTGAAGATATTATGAAGATGCCGGTGTAATTCATGTCAGAACTAACCCCCCAAGTCGCCGGAAATACAGCCATGACCTCCGGCTCAGCACAGACATTTTCTACTGCGAATAGCATGGACGATGTAACAACGAAGCTGAAGCAAATCTGGTCGAGTAGTCAGAGAAACCTAGTGTTATCTGCCGTACTCGCTGCGATTGTTGCGGCAATCATTGTGGTCGCTCTTTGGAGTTCCTCACAAAGCTTCCGTCCACTGTATAGCCAACAAGAACGTTTTGATATCGGAGAGATTGTCTCGGTATTAGAAAGTGAAGGTGTGAGCTACCGTATGCAAGAGCAAAATGGCCAAGTTCTTGTGCCAGAAGGCGAAGTTGCGAAAGTTCGCATGTTGCTTGCGTCAAAAGGTGTTAAAGCCAAACTGCCGACAGGTTTGGATTCGCTTAAAGAAGACAGCTCTCTCGGTACAAGCCAATTTATGGAAACGGCGCGTTACCGTCATGGTTTAGAAGGTGAGTTAGTACGCACTATCATGTCTCTGAATTCAGTGGCGAATGCGCGTGTTCACTTAGCTATTCCTCGTCAAACCTTATTTGTTCGTCAAAACAGCGAGAACCCTTCAGCGTCAGTGATGCTTGAGCTGAAACCTGGCGAAGACCTCAAGTCTGAGCAAGTTGAAGCAATCATCAACTTAGTGGTTGGTAGCGTGACGGCGATGAAGCCTGAATTTGTATCTGTTATCGACCAATATGGCCGTTTACTCAGTGCAGATGTTGCTTCGGCGGAAGCAGGTAAAGTCAATGCAAAATACCTTGAATATCAAAAGAACGTTGAGAAGCAGATCATTCAACGCGCAGCAGACATGCTTACGCCAATTGTGGGTCCGAGTAACTTCCGTGTGCAAGTCGCTGCTGATATGGACTTTAGCCAAGTTGAAGAAACGCAAGAGATTTTGGATAACGCACCTGTCGTACGTAACGAGCACACCATTCACAACAACTCAGTTGACCAAATTGCGCTAGGCGTACCAGGTTCTCTAAGCAACCAACCGCCGGTAACTGGTGAAGAAGTAGAAACGAACGATAGCCAAAACACCAACGCACGCTCTGAAGTAAACCGTCAGTATGCAGTGGGGAGTAGTGTTCGTCGTACTCAATACCAACAAGGTCAAATTGAGAAAATGAGCGTGTCGGTACTGTTGAACTCGAAAGCCTCTCCGGATGGTGTTGCTTGGAGTGAAGCAGATAAAGAGCAGATTTCAAATATGATCATGGATGCTGTCGGTATTTCTGCGGCACGAGGTGACAGCTTAAGCTTGATGAGTTTCAACTTCACTCCAATTGAAATTGATGCGCCTCCTGCGCTGCCGTGGTGGCAAGACCCTACAGTACAGCAGCCAATACGTTACGTTATCGGTGGTTTGTTAGGCTTGGCGATGATCTTCTTCGTACTACGCCCATTGATCATGCACCTCACAGGCGTTGATAAGCCAGTACCAGAGTTAGACTTTGCAGAGCCGCAAGAAGAGCCTGATTATGACAACCTGCAAACGCGTGAAGAGCGTGAGCATGAAGAAGTGCTTGATCGCCGTCTATCAGAAAAAGGTATCTCAGCCTCTTCCGGCTTAGATGTAAACAGCGACATGCTGCCTCCAGCCGGTTCGCCACTAGAGATTCAATTGAAACACCTACAGCTTATTGCCAATGAAGAGCCAGAGCGCGTAGCCGAAATACTGAAACAATGGGTAAACATCAATGAACACAGTTCCATCAAAGCAGACGCTTAGTTATGTAGAACAAACCGCGCTCGTGCTATTAGGCATGGGCGAGGATGCCGCTGCGAAGGTTTTACAGCACTTTAGCCGTGATGAAACCCAGCGGGTGACTCGTGCAATGGCGAAGTTGAATGGCATTAAGAGCGATTCCGCTCGCGGCGTTATTCAAACTTTCTTTGAAGACTTTCGTGAGCACAGTGGCATTCGTGGAGCTTCTAAAGAATATTTGTCTAATACGCTACGTAAAGCATTGGGTAATGATTTGGCAAAAGGGCTGCTGAATACGCTGTATGGTGATGAAATTCGCAACAATATGCAGCGCTTACAGTGGGTAGAAGCAGAAACGCTTGCTCGTTTCATTGTGAATGAGCACCCGCAAATGCAAGCGATTTTTCTTGCCTATTTGCCAGCTGATAGCTCTTCAGCGGTGTTGAAGCACCTGCCACAAGATTACCATGACGAAATCTTGTTCCGAATTGCTCAGCTGCAAGACATCGATCATCAAGTTGCTATTGATTTGCATGAGCTCGTTGAGCGCTGCATTGAAAAAGTATCTGCAAGCCAAAGCACACCGCTATCTGGTGTCAAGCAAGCTGCTGACATCATTAACCGCTTTGAAGGTGATCGCGGGTCGTTGATGGAAATGCTGAAGTTGCATGATGAAGATGTCGTTAATGCCATTGAAGAGAATATGTTCGACTTTATGGTTCTTGGTCGTCAGCGTGAAGAAACCATGGACATGCTGGTGCAGCAGATCCCACTAGAATTGTGGGCAGTTGCACTTAAAGGTTCAGAAATTACGTTACAGCAAGCCATTAAACGTTCTATGCCTCAGCGTATGGTGAAAGCACTGGAAGACGATATGGAAGCGCGCGGGGCTGTTGCGCTAAGTCGTGTTCAAAAAGCGCGTCAAGACATCATGCAAATGGTGCGTGAATTGGATGAATCTGGTGAAGTTCAGTTGCTTCTTTATGAAGAGCCAACGGTGGAGTAACGTCATGGTAGAGACAAAATCAAGTACGATGCGACTGCCGCCGAGTGGATACCGTTTGCACCGTTTTCCGCCTTTGGCGCAGCCTAAGGCTATAGAAGACGAATTCGGGCTAGATAACCAGGGTTGGCAAGAGCCGCAAGTTGATATTCAACAACAGCTTGAAGCCGGTTTTCAACAAGGTTTACAGCAAGGGCATGAAGAAGGCTTACGTCAAGGTATCGAGCAGGGTAAGCAACAAGGCCTGTTAGATGGACAAAAAGAAGGCTTCCAAAAAGGCTTTGTGTCTGGTGAGCAGTCAGGAAAACAGAGTTTTCTAGAGGCGGCGAAACCCGTGAACGAGCTCTTTCATGCGCTGTCTCGCTGGCAAGACGAAAAAGAGCAACAGCAACGTCATATGATTTGTGAGCTGGTACAAAAAGTGGCTCAGCAAGTGATTCGTGCTGAGCTCACTTTAATGCCTCAACAGATCCTTGCCTTGGTGGATGAGACATTGTCTGCCATGCCAGGCAAAGCGGAAACCGTAACCGTGCATTTAAATCCGCAGGATTTAGAAAGAATTACTCACATTAATGCTGATCTGCCACAATCTTGGAAACTGGTGGCTAATACGGAACTTCCGATTGGTGGCTGCCAACTAGTGACCGATGATGCAGAGGCGGATGCAAGTTGCGACTCTCGTTTAGAAGCCTGTATGGACAATGTAAAACAACACCTTTTGGATGAAGTTAGTATTCCGCAGGTAGAATCAGAGCATGAGTAATACCTTAAGCCATGAGCTATTGAGTGAGCGTTTGAGCGAAGCATTGGCTTCGCTCGATTCAATCCCTGTTGCTCGCGTGACAGGGCGCTTGATTAAAGTAAACGGCTTAATGTTACAAGCCGTTGGGTGCCGGTTTAAACTGGAGCAGCGCTGTCTCGTAGAAACCGCAGAAGGCGACATGATCGAAGCGCAAGTGGTGGGCTTTGAGCACACTATTGCTTACCTAATGCCTATTCGGCGCTTAGGTGGCTTATTTGCTGGTGCGAAAGTCATTCCTCTGGACGGTGACAGTACCGTGCAGTTAAGTGCTCAGTGGTTAGGGCGAGTGCTGAATGGTTTAGGTGAGCCGTTGGACGACGGGGCACCGCTAAAAGGGGGAGATCGTGTTTCACTTGAACCAAAACCGATTAACCCATTGAAGCGACGTCCTGTTGATACCCCACTCAACGTTGGGGTGCGCGCAATCAATGGACTCTTGACCGTCGGAAAAGGTCAACGCATTGGCTTAATGGCGGGCAGTGGTGTCGGTAAAAGTGTTTTAATGGGGATGATCACCAAAAACACCGAAGCCGATGTGATTGTGGTTGGTCTTATTGGTGAGCGAGGCCGAGAGGTACGCGAGTTCATCGAACGAAACTTAACCCCAGAGGCGCGCAAGAAGGCGATTATCATCGCAGCTCCTGCTGATGAATCCCCGCTGATGAGGTTAAGAGCGACACTGCTTTGTCATCGCGTTTCCGAGTATTTTCGAGACCAAGGCAAAGATGTTCTGTTGTTGATGGACTCTCTCACTCGATACGCCATGGCACAGCGTGAAATCGCTCTTTCGCTTGGCGAGCCTCCAGCATCTCGCGGTTATCCGCCCTCTGTCTTCAGCGTGTTACCGCAACTCCTTGAGCGTGCGGGCAACAGTGAAAATCAGCACGGTAGCCTAACCGCAATTTATACCGTGTTGGCGGAAGGGGACGACCAGCAAGATCCTGTCGTGGATTCTGCGCGTGCTATCTTAGATGGGCATGTCGTATTATCGCGTCAACTTGCCGAGCAAGGGCACTATCCTGCCATTGATATTAATGCGTCTATTAGCCGTTGTATGAGCACCTGTACACAGGAGGCGCATAGCACGATCGCGAATAATTTCCGCCAGATGTACTCCAACTATCTTCAGGTGAAAGAACTGCTGCCGTTAGGAGGCTATCAACCGGGGCAAGATCCTGAATTAGATCAATCTGTTGCTATGTATCCAAACTTACGTGCGTATTTACAACAAGCCGCCAATGAGTCAGTGGATTACCCAACCAGTTTGACCGAGCTCGCGCAGCTTTTTCAAAGTGCTTAACCAAGTGGGAGTGGTATTGTTGAGATGAAATCCAAGTTAAAAGCAGTGGGTAAGCTGCAACAAATGGAAGAAAAGCAACGTGATCGTGTGGGTCAGCAACTTGATGCCATGCGCCAACGTCACTCCCATCTTTCAATGCAGTTGGAACAATTGTCAGCATTGAAAGGCCATGCGGGACAATCAACAAGAACTGTTCCAACACTGACAAGCGCAGCGCTGATGAACTTTAATCGTGTCGATCAAATGCTGCAAAAAATGCTTCGCCACCATGAGCATGAACAAGCCGTCATGCAAGCGGAATGCGCGTCTGTACAAAAAACGCTGGAGCACAAACACGCTCGTGTTCAAGGGTTAGAAAAAGTGCTCGAACGATGGCGTACTAAGCAAAATTATGAAAAAGCGAAAAAAGAGCAAAAAATAATAGAAGACATCATCAACTCTCGTGTTAAGCGCAAGATATTATGATGTCTTATCGAAGCTATTTGGAGCGCGAATAATAGCTTCGGCGTCTTAGCCAACCAAACCAGCCTCCAAGCATGATCATCCCTGCGCCAAGTGCGCCACCACTACTGCCATTGTCCTCAAAGCCAGATGTGTTGGTATCTTCTGGTTCAAAGCCGGAATCACCTTCACTATGATAATCTTCTGTGCTTGCTAAGAGGGCATTGTAACGAGTCTTCACTCCCGAACTGGTTTGGGCTTCAATCCATGTTGTGTAATTTAGAACCTCAGTAAACACACTCGGAATCGCAGCGGATTCACAAACAGAAGAACCATAGCTTACAATACCGATTTGTTGATACATTCCGTTATTGTCTTGATAGGTGAGAGGGCCACCAGAGTCACCGCTACAAATACCGGTATAACTGCGCTCAGGAAACCCATTGGCACATAAGCTTTCTTGAGCATTAAACCCGGTCACTAAAGAAGCACATTGCGCATCGGTGAGTGGTTTTACTTCCGCCCATCGCAAATAACTTGGTCCATTTTCATCGTTGGTCGAGGTTTGCCCTAAACCGAATATCTGATAAACCGATTGGCTGCTGTAATCACCAAAATCTTGCGGCAACGTAATGGATTGAACGTTGTCGGTGATCGGGTGGGTAAGTTCAAGTACGGCGATATCATTAATCCATAAATCACTAGGCTCGTAATTTGGATGAATGACGATAGAGCGAACATCTTTGAATTCTTCAACAAACACATCATTCATTGTCGGGTTTTTTACTAAAACTCGTAGATCATTGATTGTCCATCCGTCAGAAAAAACACTCGGCTCTACACAGTGAGCGGCGGTTAAAATGAAGCGGTCATTAACAATTGTGCCGCCACAGATGTTGGCAAATTGATTAGCGCCAGTTTTGTGTAGAATGAGTCGTGCGAAAAAGGGCAATTGATTTTGAGTGGCTTGCTGGCCGCCTATGATTGCCGTTGAGATGCCTTGCTCTGAATGAGCGTCTTCACTTTCAGCGACTGCACTCATGGGTACTGCGAGGCAGAGTACGCTTAACCATATTTGATACCGCTTCATAAACCATCCTTGGATGAAAAGTGCTCTTTCTAACTTTATACTAATTTTTCAATGAATGTGCTTAACAAAAGGTTTCTTTAATTGAATGATTGTTGCAACCACGAGCGCAGAAGGTGAAACGATTCCAGCTTTAGCTTGTGTGGTGGGCAAACAAAGTAAAACTGTTGGTTAGGATTAATGACGGGTTTACCCAGCTCGATTAACTGGCCATATTTGATGTCATCTTTCACAAACAAGCGATGAGTCACCAATAAGCCTAAACGACGAGTCGTCGCCTGCACGGCTTGTATCGACATATTAAAAGTGATTGGCTTTTTGCTTTTAGGTCGCAGGATGCCAGTCGCATTCTGCCACACGTTCCAGTCATTTTTTCTTCGTTCGTTAGTGACTTCAATGATGGGATACTGCTTTAACAGTTGAGCTATATTTGAGTCATTCGTCTTAGCTATCAATTCAGGGCTACACACCAAAACCAGTTCATCTTCACTGAGCTTTTCACAGTAATAATCTTGCCATTCCTCGGTGTTTCCATGCACGAGGGCAGCGTCGATACCTTCTTGCTCTAGATTAAACCTGCCAGACAGGTTTGATAAACGAACGTCTAATTGCGGAGCAAAGTCCTGCAAACTCGACATTCGCGGAATCCACCAATGCAGCGCCAAGGAATTCACCATATTAAGCGTAATACGTTGCAAGTTTTGGTCTTGGATTAGCGCTTCTGTGGCATCGACAATTTGTTCTAAAGCTGGCGCAACCTTTCGATAATATTTTTTACCGTCAGCATTAAGTTGAACTTGTCTGCCTACGCGATCAAACAGAGGTTTGTTGACCTGAGTCTCCAGTGATTTTATCGCCTGACTCACCGCCGAATGACTCACACTTAATATCTGCGCTGCTTCTGTCATGCTGCCAGATTCCGCCACAGCGACAAATGCATAGATGGATTTTAGAGGGACTAATTTACGCATATTTTAGAAACCGTAACATGATGAGAGATAAGTTAACCTGTAAGTTTTTCTTACATTAATGGTTAATATTACTCGCTATTTACAATAAGTGATATCTCATAAAATACTCCACATATTAAGGAGTATCGAATGAATGCAGTAAATAAATCTATTCTTTTCATGCTGATGTCTACGTTAAGCTTATCTGTTACTGGGTTGTTAGCAAAGCAGTTGACAGGTGAACTTTCCGTCACACTGTTTAGTTTCTTACGCTTTTTGGCTCCTGCACTTATTTTGCTTGTCTTACTTCGTTTCAAAAATCTTACCTTTCCTAAAGCTGGGACGTTAAAACCGATTTTGCTTCGCGCCTTCTGTATCGGCTTATCACAGTTGTGTTTCATCGCGTCACTACAAACGTTAACGCTGGTAGAAGGGGTGGTATTGTTTGCCACTGGCCCATTATTTATTCCTTTGGTTGAAAAGCTGTTTATGGGAGGCCACATTCGCGTTTCAACATTGGCGGCTTTAGCAATGGCGTTTACTGGAGTGGTTATGTTGGCGGGAGTTGGTGGGGAGTTTACTTGGCGCTCGGATTTATTACTCGGTCTAGCTGGTGGACTCTTCAATTCCGGCTCTCAGCTTACGCTATATAAAGTGAGTAAAACTGATATGTCGCCATTAGAAATCAACTTTTGGGCGTTTGGGTTTGCTGCCGTATTTCTGTTACCGCTAACGTTGTTTAACGACATCGATGTTTTCCTCAAAGCCAATGTGATGGAATCTACTGTTTCTTCTAATATGCTGTGGCTCGGTGTGATGTCCCTGATGATCATTAACACCCAAGTTTTCCGCTCCAAAGCGTATCAACTGGCAAGCAGCGGCTCTCAACTTGCACCACTTATTTTTACTAACCTACTGTTCACCGCGGTTTGGCAGAGTGCGTTTTTCGATGACCGAATGAGTCAAAGCCAAATTATCGGGATGAGTTTAATCGTGCTCGCAACCATACTGAACACATGTTGGGTTCGCTTTACGGCGCATCGTGGTGGTAGGTTACAAGCGAGAACTTCTTAGCCTGTCGGAAAATAGAGGATTAAGTAAGGCAAATCAGAGGTGAGGTTTGATTTTTTCTGACAATGAACTAGCGTCAAGAAAGGTTCAGGGAGAGAAATAATGCTTACGCTAAATTATTACGTTGAGATTTCAGCTACACCGCAACGGGTGTGGGAAGTGCTAACCGATGCTGAGTTATACAAACGCTGGGCACAGGCTTTCTCACCCCAGTCTCAATTTGATGGGATATGGGAAGAAGGGCAAGGCATCACTTTTTTTGATCCCGATATGGGCGGAACGCGAGCGACTATCGATATCGTGCAACCGCAACAGCGTCTTGAATTTCATCACATTGCTATTTTTAATCCGGATAATAGGCAGCAATTGGATGGGGATTTAGCATCTAAGTGGATTGGATCACGAGAGATCTATCAGATCGACACCAATAGTGATCGTTTGTTACTCAATGTCACCATTCATACGCACAGCGACTTTGTTTCTATGTTTAATCACGGATGGGAAAAAGCGTTGCCCCTAATAAAAGCCATCAGTGAGGAGCAAGCTTAAGTCTGATACTCATCTTGGGCTGACGGTACGTCACGTGTAGGTATACAATAGCACGCAAGATAGCGCACCTAAGAGAGTGGATGATGGAATTTAAAGTTGATACCCATACACATACGTACGCCAGTGGTCATGCGTACAGCACCTTGATTGAAAATGCAAAATTGGCGAAAGAGAACGGCTTGGATATGTTCTGTACGACCGATCACGCAGAATCAATGCCGGGCGCGCCGCATTACTGGTTTTTCTCCAACCAAAAAATCCTGCCTCGATTTTTGGACGGTATCGCGATCATTCGGGGTGTGGAATCCAACATTCTTAATACCGAAGGCGACATCGATATTCCGCTGAGTGTCGATCGTAACCTAGATTGGGTTATTGCAAGTTTCCATGAACCTGTTTTTCGTCCTGCAAACAAAGAAACTCATACGGAAGCGCTCATTAATGTGATTCAAAACGGTCGTATTGATGCGCTTGGCCATCTTGGGAATCCAAATTTCGACTTTGATTTTCAGGCCGTTTTAACGTGCGCGAAAGAGCATAATGTTGCGATTGAAATCAATAACACCACGCTAAAAGGGAATAGCCGAGTGGGTAGCGTAGACCGTTGCCACGAGATTGCACAAATCGGTAAAGATCTCGGTGTCTTCTTCACAACGGGAAGTGATGCGCATTTCTGTCATGATGTTGGTAATCTGGATTTGGTTGGAGAGCTAATGGATAGAGTGGGTATCGATAGCAAAAAAGTGATTACTCACACCGCTCAGCAGTTTTTGTCTTTCTTAGCTCTGAGAGGCCGTAAGCCAATTCCAGAGTATGACGACATTCGCAACGCATAAACTTGATTACATTTTAGGTATGCACCTGGCGTAAGATTGCTTTACACTGCGACCCGGAAATACTCAACTAAGCTAGTTTGTCGCCTTTTATGGCGTGGGTTACTTGGGTAAATAAAGCCGACAGAGAATTCGGCACTATAAATGGAGAAGTGAAAATGTTACGTCCTTTAGTCCTAGGGTGTGCGATTGCGTTTGGCTCAACATACGCAATGGCAGAAGCGGTTGATTTAAAACAAAACATGAAGCAGATGAAGATGGAATTCAAACAGGCGGCAGAAGCGTCGGATGTTGAAACCATGAAGTCTGCAATTGATAGCTTGCAAGCAATCGTCGAGCAATCTAAGCGCGGCAACTATCCACCAGAGAAATTCGATACCTACTTAGAAGGCTTTAATAAACTAACGGTAACGTTAGACAAGATTGAGGCAGACTTAGACGCTGGTAACCTGCAAGACGCGAAAGCACAATTACGTGAAATTGATAGCCTACGTGAAGAATACCACGACAAGCGTAACCCAAGTATTTGGAGTAAGCTGTTCGGCTAATCGCGATAAAAGCTGACAATAGAATATGAAAATAGCCTGCCGTTTTGGTGGGCTTTTTTGTGTCTGTCAATTGCGTTATTGAAGAAAAGCTGTGAGGTGGCAACCACTTATTGATCCTGTTTTTGAGCTAGCACTCAGAATTAGTTACGCTGAATTAAATTTGTTAAGTCACCGTTATGCGTAGATTAATTCCTTTTTATCGCTCCATGCTATTTGCTAGTGCTCTAAGTTGGGTGCTAGTGACGCTGATGCCTGTTATCAATGCTCATGGTAACAGCATGGGCGTGTGGGCGACGCTATGTACGCTTAATGGTTTTGAATTGGTTCAAATCGAAGAAAGTGACAATGCCGTCAGCCATAAAGGCAAACCTTGTCCTTTTAGCCACTTTTCGACTTTTCATCATGATTCACTTCCAACTACACCAATACTTCCACAACTGAGCTTGGTCATTTCTGAAAGCTACACTTTTTTGGCTCTAAGTGTACGATTTGAAACGCCAGTTCCTCGTGCCCCACCAAAGTTAGCGTTGATAAACCTCTAGCGGCAAGCCATCTGGATCTTTGAAAAAGGTAAACGCTTTGCCTGTAAATTCATCGATGCGAATGGGCTCTACCTCAATTTCTCTCGCCTCTAAATATTCTTTAACATGCTCGACATCATCCACTTGAAAAGCAAGGTGGCGTAACCCCTGAGCTTCAGGAAAGCTCGGTCTCTCTGGTGCGTCCGGAAAGCTAAATAGTTCAACTTGGCTACCGTCAGGCAGAGCAAGGTCAAGTTTGTACGAGTCTCTGGCTTTACGATAATTTTCAGCAATGACTTTTAGCCCTAACAATTCGGTGTAAAAGCGTTTTGACCTTGGATAATCACTGCAAATGATCGCGACGTGATGAATGGCATTAAACATGGTTAGCCTCTTCAAACATGGCTAGTATCCTCAAGCATGGTTAGCGTCTTCGGAGACTAAATGCTCCTTAACGAAGTCGATAAACACGCGCAGACGAGCAGGCATGTATTTGGTTTGTGCATACTGCATCGCGATAGCGCCGTGATAGTTACTCTTTATCATCCAATCCGGTAGCACCTCCACCACTTCCCCTTGCTCTAACGCGTCTTTGATCACGAAGTCATGGAAGATCCCAATTCCCAAGCCAGATTTAACCCCGTTCAAGCGCATTTGAGAGTGGTTGACGGCGTAGCGTCCACTTACTGCGATCGAATGAAAGGCTTCCTCTTTAAAGAACGACCAGATGTTGTCTTTGTCGTTCTCTGCAAGGTAAATACAGTCGTGCTGTTCAAGCTCGGTTGGGTGCGCTGGCATGCCGTGTTTGGCTAGGTAATCTGGAGAAGCGCACAAAACCAAATTGGTCTTGCTGATCTCTTTGAGTACCAGATTCTCATCGGGTTTGTCGGTGAGCTTAAACGCAACATCGATGCCTTGGCGAAACAGATCAATCTCACCATCGGCAGCACGCAGTTTGAGCTGTATATTTGGGTAGCGGTCTAGAAATGGCAGCACAAATGGCTGAAGCACGGAATTAAGAAAGGCCTCGGGAGCCGCCACTGTGAGAGCACCCGTGGGCTCGGCATGATCTTCCGCCGACAGCTCAACCGCTTGCTGAGCCGCGTTCACCATGGCAATGCTTTGGTCGTAAACTTTTTGCCCTGCTTGCGTGATGATCAATTTACGAGTCGTGCGCTCAAACAGTTTCACCGAGAGGGCTTGCTCTAATCGTGTGATCAACTTACTTAAAGCCGATGGCGTCACGCCGAGTTGTTTGGCTGCAGCGGTAAAACTGCCTTCGTTTACCACTAAGATAAACGAAGCAAGATCAGGAAGTAGGGCAATGAGTTTTGGATTAACCATAATTGTTCAGTTCTGCGCAGCGGAATAACGATATTGTCTGGTACGGTTTCAAGAGGTTCAAGTGTCACCGTCTCGCTTTAACGATATTTTGCTAAAAATGTATTGAGTGCAGGCAAGCCGGATTCACCAGTATGGTATTGTTGCCAACAGTGATAAATGGCTGTTTCGTGGTCTGCAATTAACTCGATAGCCTCTCGCTCAGCGATTGAATATTGCTGCGAAGCTTTCACTTCTTCATGCCACTCTTGATACTTGACCTCATAAGGTTCTACCCACTTCAGAAGAGTCGCTACCAACTCTTGCCATGGTAAACCAATCCACTTGGTTGCATCTGCCAAGCCTTTATCCAGCATCTCTTGGTGTCGACTTTCGATATCCATGCCATTTGTCAGCAGTACAGGTTTGAGCTTTTCTGCGGTGAGGTCTTCCACTTCAATCAAGGTTTGCCACAGCGTTTGTTGTTCACTTTGGGCGTAATGGTTCAAGTAGTGGTTGAAAAAAGCGATGCCGTAGATTTCGCCATAGTAGGCAGACAGAACGTTATGAATCATGGTGAGAATCGTGATTTAAACAGGGAATACCGCATTGTAGGAGGGGAGCGCACGAAGTGTAAATAGCTGATTAAGAGTAAAAAAGTGCTGCTGACAGAATTCGTACAGAACTTGTGAGAATTTTATGAGAATTCGATGAAGTTGCTGATAGATTTGCTCGTCATTCTTAGAGGCAAGAACGCAAAACGTTCGAAACGTAATGCTTAACCTACTCAAGTCACGAACAAAGAAGTAAAGCCGTACACATGGGCTTGGGTAGTTCAACCCTCATTAAAGGATGGAATCACAATGAAAAAACGTACCCAACTCGGACTCGTCATGACTTCAGTCGCTATGGCACTCGGCTCTGCATCAGTGAATGCGGCGGAATTGGAAATCACCGTAACCAACGCAACCAAAGGCATTTACTTTACGCCACTTATTATTGCCGCACATGGCTCTGACCTTCAAATGTTCAGAACGGGTCAAGCTGCAACGCCAGAACTAGAAGCAATGGCAGAAGGCGGTGATATCTCTGGTCTTGCGAGTGTGATTGGTAACGCTGGTGGTGCGGTGGTTGAGAACCCTGCTGGTGGTATTTTGAATCCGGGTGTTGCAACCACCTTCACCTTGGACAGTGGCGACCACGGATATCTTTCTCTGAGCGCGATGCTGCTGCCAACCAATGACGGTTTCGTCGGTCTGGATAGTTGGAAGATTCCAACGGAAGCGGGTACATACCGAGCAACGCTAAGAAGTTACGATGCCGGTACAGAAGCGAACGATGAACTTGCGTCTAGCATGCCAACCCCACCTTTCATTAGCTTTGGTACTGGCGGCACAGGCGTTGAAGCAACGGTAACTAACGACAAAGTTCACGTGCATCCGGGTAACCTTGGTGATAGCGACCCAACTGGCGGCATCAGTGACCTAGACAGCAGCAGCCATCGTTGGTTAAACCCAGTTGCAACCATCACAATCGTTGTGAAGTAAGGGGGATGTATGAAAGTCAGAATCTTACTAGTAGCAGCTTCAGTCGGCTTGCTCGCCGGTTGTCCAAGCGATGATGATAACGACGTAGTGAAATCGTACCGCTACACCGTCAACGTGGCTAACTTGACTGCGAATCAACCTATGTCTCCGCTTGCGGTACTCACTCACAATGGTGACTACCAATTGTTTGAAATTGGCCAAGCTGCATCTGTTGAACTTGAGCATCTTGCCGAAGGCGGTAGTAACGCCGAGCTGATTGAGTTGATGAACAGCAATGACAGTGTTTACCAAGGTATTTCGGGCAATGGATTGGTGTTGCCGGGTGCATCGGACGAAGTCACCATCACAGTCGACCCTCGTCGTTACGGTTACTTGTCTGTGGCGTCTATGTTTGTGAATACCAACGATGCCTTTGTTGGCGAAACGGGGCTATCGCTCAAATCGCTCGCAGTAGGTGAAAGCTATGAAATGAGCATGAACGTTTGGGATTCTGGCACGGAACTGAACGATGAACTTGCTGCAACCATTCCGGGCCCAGCAGGTGGCGGTGAGGGTTTCAATGCCGCCCGTAATGACAGCAATGACGTTGTTGCATTCCATGCGGGTGTTGTTAGCCAAGATGACGGATTAGCAAACTCAGCACTCTCTGCGAACCATCGTTTCTTGAATCCAGGTGCGAAAGTCACCATCACTCGAGTCGAGTAACACAGGCTCCGATGACGTCTCCTTTCCAAAGCGCTTGTAGCCGAGCGCTTTATCCCTCATGGCGTCATCGGAACCTTTTTTGAAAGAATTTCTAATTTGTTCCGGTCATGTGCAAAGTGAGGATACTCGAAGGCAAGGAAAGGACCATGGAACAACAGGCAATCAATTTAGTCGCGAACATCTTGTTGGTGGAAGATGACGATGATTTGGCAGAACTGGTTCAGATGCATCTCAAGTTTCAAGGACACCAAGTATCGCGAGCCACAAATGTCGCCGATGCTAAAGCGCAATATCAGCAACAACCCTTTGATTTATTGATCCTTGACCGAGGTTTACCAGATGGTGATGGCCTAGACATCTGTCATTATTTGCGTCAGCAACAAGATTGGAATCCAGTGCTCATGCTGACAGCCAGAGACGGTGAAATGGACAAGGTTGACGGTTTAGAAGCGGGCGTTGATGACTACATCACTAAGCCATTTAGCGTATTAGAATTCCAAGCACGAGTGCGAAACGTGCTGCGCCGAGTCAGTCAAACCGCAGAGGCCAAAGTAGCAAATGAAGTCCTCGACGAAGCGATGGATTTTGGTCCGCTGAGAATCATTCCGGAGTTGCACCAAGTATCCCTAAACGACAAGGATGTCACTCTTACCGCGACAGAGTTTACTTTGCTGCAGTTTCTCGCGACTCGTCCGGGCAGAGTCTACAGTAAAGATGAATTGCTCGATCACGTATGGAACACCAGTCATTCTGGTTATCACCACACTGTGTGTAGCACCATAAACCGTTTACGCAGCAAGTTGTCTTTGTCTGATTCTGATCATCACTTCATTCAAACCGTGTGGGGTGTTGGATATAAGTTTCAACCAAGACACTAATGCAAGAAAGTAAGTCAAAACATCAAGCCAAGACAGTAAGTCGGCAGTTGTTTTCACCGTCATTTTTCAATCATCACGGGTGTTTCAAAAACACCGCTGTTTAAGGAGGCGATAGGATGAGCTTCAAATCTCGCTTGGTAGTATTTACTAGCTTGTGGTTCTGTCTTGCGGCGGTGGTGATTGCACTGACTTACAATTGGCAAAAAGAAACCATTGAGTTACGGACTAAGCAAAGCCTGCACAAAGAGCTAGCCAGCCACATGCGCGATGATAATCCGCTGATGATTGGTACGGATTATAACCCTAAAGCGCTCAAGTCGATCTTTCATACCCTTATGCTGATCGGCCCTGATTTTGAAATCTATTTCCTCGATAGCCAAGGCAATATCACCACCCATGCTGCGCCAGATGGGGCAAAGCTTATGGACTCGGTGGATCTGAACCCCATTCAGCAATTCTTAAACAACGAACCGCTTCCCATCTTAGGCGAAGATCCTCGTAATCGCGGTGAACACAAAGTGTTTTCTGTTGCGGCGATAGAGGAATTAGGCTCTACGGTCGGTTATCTCTATGTGGTGATTGGCAGTACCCGACATGACGCCATTGCTAATGCGCAAGTCGATACCCCTTACATCGCGCTGGCAGGATTGGTCTTAGTGTCCATTTTAGGCTTTGCTCTAGGGGCTTATGTGCTGGTGAAACGTAGCCTATTGAACCCGATTGAGCGCGTGACCAAGCAACTTCAACAGCAAGCCGAACATGATTTTCACCTGCAACCTGACTTTACTCACCAAGTGCCGGAACTCGTGCCGATTGCGCACTCTTATCAGATGATGGCGAAGCACATTCAGCAGCAGTTTTTACAGTTGGAGTATCAGTCTTCTCATCGTCGTCAGAGCTTGTTGCAGCTCAGTCATGATTTAAAAACGCCGTTATCGAGCGTGCTTGGCTATCTAGAAACGTGGCGTTTGCAACATCCGGAATCCGATCCTTTGATTGAGGTCGCTTTCCGAAATTGTGAGAAGCTCTCAACTCAATTGCATGCTTTATTAGACGCCGCGCGTAAAGAGGAACCAATGCCAAACTACGAATACCGCCCCATAGATCTTGGCGCGTTGATGGCAGAATGTGCCGAGACGATGCAGAGCCAGTTTTCTCGTAAAGAAGTGGTGTTGAAAGTGGATATCGATAGCGAGATTCAAACTGTGGGTGATAAAGGACTCTTAGAGCGGTTGGTATTGAACCTGCTTGAAAATGCGTTGCGCCACAGCCCAATCGGCTCGGAAGTGCATTGCCAAGCGCATTTGAGTGAGGATAAGTCGCGAATCCTGTTCACTTTTGTCAACCGAATTGATAAAGATGCCGTCGGTGGCGCATTAGGAATTGGTACAAAGATAGTGCAGTCAATTTTAATGTTGCACCACAGCTACTTAGAGACGTGTGAGACGGACACTGAGTATCAACAAAAATTCGCACTTCTCGCTGCCTGAGGAGAAGCGCGAATTTGGCTTATCGAATGACTACTTAATAACGCCACATACAACGCGCGCACCGCCGCCGCCTAATTTAGCAGGATGGTCGGAATGATTGTCACCACCAGCATGAATCATTAATGCTCGGCCTTTTAAATCTGATAATTTTAGGCGAGGCGCGACAACGGGCTGATTAGCATTACCATCCATGTCCACGTAGAGTGGAGGCAGGTCGCCTAAATGATTGTCATCGGTCCAAGGGTAGCCATGTTTCCCTGTGTTGCTGGGGTCATAGTGACCACCTGCTGCACCGCCAAGGACGGTTTTGCCATTCTTCTCCGCGCTATCGCACGATGGATTAGTGTGAACATGGAAACCGTGCACCCCTGATGACAAACCTGATAACTGAGGCATAAATACCACGCCATAGTCACTTTGTGAAATCTCAATGGTGCCAGCGCTCTTCTTGCTGTTGAGATCGTTCATCGCGACAGTCTGCGCAAGTACGTTAGGAGCGGCTACGAGAGTGGCAGCAACTGAAATGCATAGCAATCCTTTTAACATGGGACTTCCTTCTTTTTGGTTGTACGCTCAAGCACATATTAGTGAAAACTTCTCTTCCTTATGTCTGTTGAGCGGTGGGTTTATGTCAGAGAGTGATGTGTCTCACTCTATGGTCTTAAACTGGTATCTATCTGCGAAACCAGCTCTCCATTATTAAGACTTAACATATTGAGATTGTTCAGATATAAAAAGAATAGACGTCAATCAAAAAATAGCCTGAATATTTTTAAATTAACGCAAAGTTAAATTTTTAATGACTTTATAACAAAGCTCATAATTGTTTTATAAAGAAGTTGTCGGAATTGTCTTCTATAAAAAATAATCAATTTAATGAATATTTTAATGTGAATATGGTTGTTTATAGGTTTGTGGTCAAACTGTTGCTTATATCATCAAATAAGATAAAAAATTGGAACTAAAGTCACTTAATGGCAGAGGAAAAAATTAAACTCTGGTTTTAATGGGTAATAATGTTTTAGTAACAGATAGTTACGCACTTAAAATTAATAATATGGCTAATTTCCGACAAGGATTGAAAAAGATGAAAGACAAGGAATCTATTCAGACTAATAGCAGCCGCCGTAATTTTCTGAAAGGCGCAACAGGAGCTGTTGTTGCTGGTGTGAGTGCTTCCGCTTTCTCGGGCGCAGTTCAAGCACGAGAACAGAAAATTGATTGGAGCAGCCGCGGGCTAGGTAGAAAACACGATAAGCGCTTTTGGCGTAAAGTGCAACGACAGTTCGTTTTGGATAAACGTACGACTTACATGAACATTGGCACAACGGGTTCTATGCCAAGACAAGTTCTTCAAGATTACGAGCATAACAACAAGTTGGTGGCTAAGTATCCTTGGGATATGAAGGGCAAATTTGGCTCTTGGCCTTATGTCTCTGAGATGGTTCAAGAAGTAGCGCCTGGCTTTGGTGCTAACCCAGAAGAAATCATTCTCAGCCGCAATACTACTGATGGTCTATGTTCGATCATTAACGGCTTACACTTTGAACCAGGCGATGTGATTCTAACGACGCACCATGAGCATATGGCTGCAACATCACCGATGAACGTCGCAAAACATCGTTTTGGCGTCGATGTTGTTGAAATTCAACTACCAGTATTTACCGGTACTGAAGACGTTTCTGAACAAGATTACATCCAAGCTTTCCGCGACGCGCTTGATGCGCATCAAAACGTTCGCCTCATCATGTTCTCTCATATCACCTATAAAACGGGAACGGCGTTACCAGCCAAAGCCATTTGTGCTTTAGCGAAAGAATATGGTGTGCCTACGCTTGTAGATGGAGCGCATACTGTCGGTATGTTTGACCTCGATTTCCATGATATGGATTGTGATTTCTATGCAGGTTCTGGTCACAAATGGCAGTGTGGTCCTGGCGCAACCGGTATTTTGTACGTACGTGATAACGCCAATCGCTTGAATGAGTATTGGAGTGATCGTGAAAACCCGTTGTGGTTGATCAACTCTTCACTTTCTCATGCTGATTACTTAGGCAAACAATTACAGATGCAGTACATCGGGAACGACAACTATCCTGCGAAACAAGCGTTAGTTGATAGCTGCAAAATGTGGGATGAGATTGGTCGTGACCGCATTGAGGAACGTGTTCTAAGTCTTGGTAGTTTGTGTAAAACCTTACTACAAGAGTACTTGCCACAAGCCCAAATGTACTCGCCAAACGTGGAAGGTTTAACGAGTGGCTTAACCACAGTTAACCCATTCTCTGATGTGACGAATGAAGACATATTGACTGAATTCAGAGATCGTCTGCGTGAAGAATATGGCTATATCATTCGAACAACCAGCTTTAAGCTGCATAAAGATGATGACTTTGATACTTACGCACTCCGTATCTCCACGCACTTGTTCCATGACGAGCAGGATGTTGAAGGGCTCGTGGTGGCGATGACGAATTTGTATTACTCGTCGTTCTAACATCGTTGTTTATCACTCAAGCGCCCGTTATTGGGCGCTTTGTGAAAGGTAAGGATATTATTATGTCAGTCAAAACATTCAAAAGAACTTTAGCGGCGATGGCGCTTATGGCGGCCTCTGTTATGTCCTCTTCCGCTTGGTCAGACGACTTACAACAGATTCGTGATCGCGGAGTGTTGCGCCATATTGGTGTGCCGTACGCTAACTTCGTTTCTTATATTGAACAAGGTGAAGTGGAAACCTTGACTGGCTTAGATGTAGATATAGTAAAAGGCTTTGCCAAGTCGTTGGGCGTTAAGTACCAATATGTTCCAGCTCAGTGGAGCGATATGGTCGGTAAGCTGACGGGCCAAGATGTTCAATACCATAATAAGCAAGCCGTCGTGGGAGAAAGTGTTCCAATCGAGGGGGACTTGATCGCAAATGGCGTTACCATTCTTGACTGGCGTTCTGAAGTTTTAGACTTTTCACAAGATTACTTCCCGTCAGGCGTTTGGTTAGTTTCCAGAACAGATTCCACGCTGAGTCCGATTAAACCCAGTGGTTCGGTTGATGAAGATGTAAAAACCGTCAAGCAGCTTATTCATGGTCGCGAAGTGTTAGCGTTGGAGCACTCTTGCTTGGACCCTAACCTTTATGACTTATATGACACGGGCGCAAAAGTCATACTGCCTGATGGGGCTCGTCTTCTTAATGAGATGGTGCCAGCGATAATGAAAAATGATGCGGAAAGCACATTACTAGACGTCGCCGATACGTTAATTGCATTAGAAAAATGGCCAGGTGAAATAAAAGTCATTGGTCCAGTATCCGAAAATCAGAAAATGGCTGTTGCATTCCGGAAAAACTCGCCGGAATTACGCAAAGCATTTGATCGTTATTTAGATTCAATAAAGAAAGATGGAACCTACGAAAAATTAGTAAAAAAATACTATCCATCTATTTACTACTTTTATAACGATTACTTCATAGAAGATAGTAAGAAAATCCGATGAAAAAGGCCGTTAAAAAAATATCCAGTAAAAAATTTATTGCAATAAGCGCAATATTAGTCTCTATTTATTTAGCTATGCTTATTGTTGTGACAAGTTTGGGACAAAATAAATTAAAAGAATCCCAGCATAGGGAACTCGGTTTAAAAGTAAAAAGTTACGCAAGCACACTCGATAATTTATTTACCATTGCCAGTGAGGATGTTGATAATTTATCTACAGATAAAACAGTACAAACATTCTTTGCTAATTTAGCCTCTGGCATGTCGATGGAGTACGGATTAGGAGCGAGTTTAATTAACTTGAAGCGTCGTTTCGATGAAAAGATAGATGGTAAGTTAATTAATAGCAGCCAAATCTATAAAAAGCTCACACTGGTAGGAAGTGATGGCACAACGATTGTCACGACAGGCTATGAAGACAACACAGAGCAGAAGGTGGATATCCAAACCTTAATGACTCAACATGGGCATCCCGAAGAGGTTTGTGCAACTCGATATAACGACGACGTGCGTATTCAAGTCATCAAGCAAGTTAAGTTTTCTGGAAAGCCAGTTGCCTTTCTAATTGCAGATCTCAATAAAAACATTGTTATTGATCAGCTCACTAATCAAGAGCACGAAGACAGTTATAGCCGGATGGTGCTCAAAATAAAAGACGTTGAGATGGTCGTATGGGATACAATAAATAAAACGTCTTCTCATAATAAAGATGAGAATTATTTAATATCTGAAGCCGTTGATGGAAAGATATATTTTGAAGTGCCTGTTGAAAAGCATCACTTCAAACTTATGGCTTGGTTTGAGCCTTTGAGTGAGCGAGATATTTTTACATCACGGATCTTCATTCTCGGTTTGAGTATTCTTGCTGTTATGGTTGTTATTGCGCTGTGTTATGCGTTCATCACAAACAATAATAGAATTGAGTTGAAAATTAAACTTGAAGAAGAGAAAAAGCGAAAAGACATACTTTCTCAACAGAACCGAAAACTAACTAACGAAATTGAACGCCGAAAAGCGTCTGAAAAAGAACTCGCCTTCCAAGCTAAATACGATACGTTGACTAACTTGCCTAATCGCAGCTACGGTTCTGAGAGACTGGCTTTGGAGTTGATTAGAGCGTCACGTAGTGGCTCAAAAGTATTGGTCATGTTTATTGATTTAGACCACTTTAAGCAGATTAATGATTCAATGGGTCACTTTGTTGGCGACGAGATCCTTAAACTTAGTGCTCAACGACTGCATCAAGTCGCGAGAAAAACAGACTTATTGGCGAGAATTGGTGGGGATGAGTTTTTATTAGTGATTCCTGACTTGCCTGATAATGACACCGCGAAGCGCGTTGCTTCAAGCGTGCTTTCGGCGTTTAACGATCCATTTGTATGGAACAACCATGAATTCTTCTTGAGTAGCAGCGTCGGAATGTCTGTATTTCCGGATGATGGAGATAATGCCGAGCAGCTCCTCGCCTGTGCTGACATGGCGATGTATCGCGTGAAGCAAGATGGACGCGATGCCTTCTGCTTTTATAACCACAATATGAACCAAGACTTGCAACGCTATTTGGATTTGGAAAATCGACTAAGAAATGCCATCTCCAGCCAATTACTAGAGTTGTATTATCAACCTATTATTGAGCTGCGCAGTGGTAAAATTGTTGGCGCAGAAGCGTTAATGCGTTGGAATGATGAGAAGTACGGATTCGTAAATCCTGAAGAGTTTATCTCTATTGCTGAGAAAAATGGCTTGATTCATCAAATTGGTGAATTCGCTATCCAGCAAGCGTGCCGCCAAGCGGCGCAATGGCAAAGTCTGACGCCGCTGTTTGTTTCTGTGAATTTCTCCAGTGTTCAATTTAGGTATTGTGATCGCTTACTTGCGTTTATTAAGAACAGCCTTGAGGAGTCTGGTCTTCCATCAGATAAGTTCGATATTGAAGTGACAGAGAGCCTTCTCTTTAACCACGACTCAGAGCTATTAGACATGCTCAATAACTTAAGAGCGTTAGGCACTAAGCTTACCATCGATGACTTTGGTACTGGCTATTCTGCGTTGAGTTACTTACAGAAATTCCCGTTCGATCGCCTTAAGATTGATCGCAGCTTTATGCAAAATATGTTCGAGAACGACTCCGATCGTGAGCTCGTCAACGTGATCATTGCAATGGCGAAAGCGCTGAACCTTAAGATTGTCGCTGAAGGCATTGAAGAACAGCGTCATGTCGATTATCTAAAAGACTTAAACTGTGAGTTCGGGCAAGGTTTCCACTATAGCCGCCCGTTACCAGCTAAGGACTTTGAAGCACTACTTAAACAACCAACTGGGCTATAACTCCTTTTATTACAATATTATAGGAAAGCATTAATTGAATTTGTGCCTTGGATTCATTAATGCTTTTCCACCTTAAGGGATAATCCTTCTTCCTTCCTTGAATTACACTACAATTAATTGATGAGTGATAGCCCGTGATGCCCGTCACATAAAGGCTCAACCTAATTCTAAACGAGTAAATACTCGCCAAAATAACCAGGAAGGAATTTCAAATGTCTTCTGCATTCTACCAACAGATTCAGCAGCAAATTGAAGAAGTGAAGGCTGAAGGTCTTTACAAATCAGAGCGCGTAATCACGTCTCAGCAGCAAGCGGCTGTTAAAATCTCTACCGGTGAAGAAGTATTAAACTTCTGTGCAAACAACTACCTTGGTCTTGCTAACCATCCTGCGCTAATTGAAGCGGGTAAAGCGGGTATGGACGAACACGGCTTTGGTATGGCTTCAGTACGTTTCATCTGTGGTACTCAAGACATCCACAAAGAGCTTGAGCAGAAGTTGTCTAAGTTCCTAGGTAAAGAAGATACGATTCTTTACACCTCTTGCTTCGATGCAAATGCAGGCCTGTTTGAAACCATTCTCGGTAAAGAAGACGCAATTATTTCAGACGCACTAAACCACGCGTCAATCATCGACGGTGTTCGTCTATGTAAAGCAATGCGCTTCCGTTACTCAAACAACAACATGGAAGAGCTAGAGCAACAACTGATTGCTGCGAAAGAAGCGGGCGCACGCCACATTCTTATTGTTACTGACGGCGTGTTCTCAATGGACGGCGTAGTGGCGAACCTTCCGGCTATTTGTGACCTAGCTGAAAAATACGGCGCACTGACCATGGTTGATGACTCTCACGCGGTTGGCTTCATGGGTAAAACGGGTGCAGGTACACACGAATACCACAATGTGGTTGACCGTATCGACATCATTACAGGTACGCTAGGTAAAGCAATGGGTGGCGCTTCAGGTGGTTACACATCAGGTAAAGCGGAAGTGATCGACTGGTTACGTCAGCGTTCTCGTCCATACCTATTCTCTAACTCTGTTGCACCAGCAATCGTAAGCGCTTCTATCCGAGTTCTAGATCTACTAGAAGAGAGCGGTGACCTACGTGACCGTCTATGGGAAAACGCTGCACACTTCCGCGCACGTATGGAAGCTGCTGGTTTCACAATGGGCGGCGCTGACCATGCGATCATTCCAATCATGCTAGGTGATGCGAAAGTGGCAGCAGAATTTGCTGAGCGAGCACTAGAGAAAGGCATCTACGTAATCGGCTTCTCATTCCCTGTGGTACCAAAAGGCCAAGCGCGTATCCGTACTCAAATGTCAGCAGCGCATTCTCGTGAGCAGCTAGATCGTGCAATTGATGCGTTCATCGAAGTTGGTAAGGACATGGGTCTTATTTAAGACTCTAGGTCCTAGATAATAGGGCCTTTAATTAAGGTTACATTATGAAAATTAAAGCATTATCAAAGCTAAAGCCTGAAGAAGGCATCTGGATGACTGAGGTTGATAAACCTGAAGTTGGCCATAACGATATTCTGATCAAAATTAAGAAAACCGCTATCTGTGGTACAGACGTACACATCTACAACTGGGACGAATGGTCACAAAAGACAATTCCAGTACCTATGGTTGTCGGTCACGAATACGTGGGTGAAGTGGTTGCGATTGGTCAGGAAGTTCGTGGCTTTGAAATTGGTGACCGCGTATCTGGTGAAGGTCACATAACTTGTGGTCACTGCCGTAACTGTCGTGGCGGTCGTACTCACTTGTGTCGCAACACGATCGGTGTGGGTGTAAACCGTGAAGGCGCATTTGCAGAATACCTAGTGATTCCTGCATTTAACGCGTTTAAGATCCCTGACGAGATTTCTGACGATCTAGCATCGATCTTCGACCCGTTCGGTAACGCGGTACACACTGCGCTTTCTTTCGATCTAGTCGGTGAAGACGTGCTCATCACTGGTGCTGGCCCAATCGGCATCATGGCCGCCGCAGTTGCGAAACACGTCGGCGCTCGTCATGTGGTTATCACAGACGTAAACGAGTACCGTTTAGAGCTAGCTCGTAAAATGGGTGTAACACGCGCAGTAAATGTTGCTGAAGAGAAGCTTGAAGATGTAATGGCTGAACTAGGCATGACAGAAGGTTTTGATGTAGGCCTAGAAATGTCTGGTAACCCAGCGGCATTCAACTCAATGCTAACCACAATGAACCACGGTGGCCGTATTGCATTACTCGGTATTCCACCATCAGATATGGGCATTGATTGGAACCAAGTGATCTTCAAAGGCCTAGTTATCAAAGGCATCTATGGTCGTGAAATGTTCGAAACATGGTACAAGATGGCTTCACTGATTCAATCTGGTCTGGATCTATCACCAATTATTACGCACCACTACAAGATTGATGACTTCCAAGAAGGCTTCGATGTCATGCGTTCAGGCATGTCTGGCAAAGTTATCCTTGATTGGGAATAATCTGCTCAAATAAGAAAGCGCTCCGAAAGGGGCGTTTTTTTTTCGTTTTTTAAACGGTTAGATTTTTTATTATTTAGCTCACACCCTATCTCTTTTCGTTTCTAAAAGCTGTCTAATTCAGAAAAAACTGCCTTCTTCGTGTTTCAACGTATGCAGAATACACTAAAGACCTTTTATTTAATATGGTTAATTGGTGGTTTTATATTCCAACCTAAAAGAATATCTCGGTGTAAAGCACTGCTTTTCTTTTGACAACTACAATGAACTGACTTCTTTTTATCTTTTTAATCTTGATATGCACTTTGTTTTATTTGTTGAGCTATAACTAATAATACAATCATCTGTATAGAGTTCACAGAGATAGAAATGGAGCTTCATATGAAAATTTTTTGTTTGATTATTTCCTTGTTATTTACAGTGTTGAGCTTACAAACGAGGGCAGAGACAATTAGCGGTACGATAGACGTTTCGATCAATTTAGTGGAAGGCTGTGTCATTAATGGCAATAATGCGGTGAACGGTTCCAGTAATATTGGTTTTGGCTCATTAAATTTTGGTGACGTTCCGGCCATTTTTACTGAGCAAGACGCAGTCTTGACTGGGGAAGGTGGTACGGGGATCGAAATACTTTGCAGCAATGGAGTCACGCCTACTTTCTCTTTAGTCAGTGGTGCCAACGATCCCAGTTCGACGACAGGTAATCACGCAATGACCAACGGATCCGAGTTTGTGGATTACACTCTCTTCACTGATTCAGATCGTTCTACCCAGTTTACCTCGAGTAACCCTATAGCACTCTCTACATTTAATGGTGTTGATTCAGAGACCATTAATTTGTACGCCACGGCATACGGTACCAGCAGCGTCGCAGGAAATTATGTTGATACACTAAACGTAACTCTGAGTTGGTAAGTGAACTCTATATTACTCAAAGCATTTTTATTCACCGCCTGTGCCACTTTTTCCTATCCTATTTTTGCAGCGCAGAGTGAAACTTTCCAAGTGTCAGCGACCATTGATACGGGATGTCTGATCAATGGTGCGCTGACAGAAGAGAGTAGCACTCAAATTGGAACAATAGGAGAGTTAAACTTTGGTGAACATTCTGCTATTTAAGCTGCGGAAGTAGAAGGCAGCATCACCTACAACGGTGGGCTTACGTTAAGTTGTACCCCTGGCATAGCCATGAATATTAAGATTGACGGTGGTTTGAACGCTTCGGTAGGGGTACGCAAGCTGAAGCACACAGAAAAGTCGAGTACGGTGGATTATTTATTATTTGAAGATGCAGAACATTCTCAAGTATTAGACATTGATACTCCCTATTCTGTTGGAACTAATGAAGACCCTGACAACATTCAGGTGCCAATTTGGGCAAAGGCGATATTAAATGGAAATGAAATCGCTGGTATTTATACAGATACTCTTACCTTAACGCTTGAGTGGTAAGCGCTGTTTCGAAGAAATGATAACCTTCGGAGAAATTAAATGGATTTAATAATAAAAAGACTGGTTTTCGTCACTATTTTCTTATCAACGTTAACTTCACAGGCCTATGCTAATTCTCTCCTTATTTGGCCTATTTACCCTAAAATATCTTCTGAATCGAATGCAACATCAATTTGGATGGTTAATCAAGGCACTGAAGATTTTTATTTGCAGGTTCGTATTTTTCAGTGGGGACAGAAGGATGGGCAGGATACATATGCGCAGCAACGACAACTGATAGCTACGCCTCCTTTTGTGAAAATTGCACCTGGTGCCAAGCAACTTATTCGTATATTAAATCAAGATGGGGCGCTTTCGAATAAAGAGTACGCATATCGTATTATCATCGATGAACTCCCGCCAGCTAAAGGGCCTCAAGATGAAAATAAAGAAAATGATCTGGCAGTAAAAGTGAGAATGAGATATTCCATACCATTGTTTATGTACGGTAAAGGGATGAAAAGACCATCCCAAGGAACAAATGAAGTTTGGAGCGGACTACAGGCAAAGATTATAAAGAGTAAAGATAAGAACCTTATTCATATAGAAAACACCAGTAATCACTATGTCAGATTAGTCAACCTAGCAGTGACCGCACCAAACCAATCGCCTTTTATCGTTTCGAAAGGGTTAGCAGGGTATATATTACCTGAGCAATATAAAACGTGGCCTATTTCTTACTCCAATATGAAAAATATAAAAGTAAAGGCGGATATTGAAGGTAAGCGTTACGTTATTCCACTCGAACAAAATGAATAAGATTTTATATCTATCTTGTTTATTTACCAGTATGACGCCTGGCGTGGGTTGGTGCGACAACGTAGTGACCCATTTATCGCAGTTACCTAGCCCTGAAAACTTTTCTTATGAGAACTTTGAAAATATTCATTTGTCGTTAGAACTAGTCATTAATCAACGACCGACGGGTTTAATCTCGGATGTTGAACGTAAAGGCGAGCGTTACTTCGTGTATAGAGACGATTTACTGTCTGCTGGCGTGGTCGCGGATGTATTACCTGGGACGCAAGAGAAGTTAGACATAACATCAATATCGGGTGTAGAGGTCGATTATTTGCAATCGTCACTGCAATTATCAATCACATTGCCTCCGAATTGGTTGCCGATGCAACGCTTTTCTGCGCAGAACAGGAGGCGTTTTTCCCCTGCTAAATTCGGAACTGGTGGGTTATTTAATTACAGTGTGTTTGGTGTTTATGATCACGAGAGTAGTCAAAAAGAAGTATCTATTAACCACGAATTGAGAGCCTTTTCTGAATTCGGCGTACTTTCTACGACGGGAATATTTAAATCTAACCTTCATCGAGATGTTCAAGCGCAACAAAGTAATAAATATACGCGCTTCGACACGAGGTACGAATATGTTGATCAAAGTCGTCGATTGCGCTTTGAAGTAGGGGATTACATTGTGAGGCCCCTTGCATGGAGTCAACCAGTTCGAATGGCTGGTATTCAACTGTCACATGACTTCTCTATGCGTCCAGATGTGGTTACCGCCCCTTTACCTGCATTTTATGGCGAAGTAACTGCTCCCACGACGTTAGATTTATTTGTAAACGGATTAAAAACCGATTCACTGTTTGTGGGGCCGGGACCGTTTGTTATCAATGATATTCCAATGGTATCGGGAGCTGGTGAAGCCACAGTGATTGCAACGGATGCCCAGGGAAGGCGGACTGCAATGACCAGTCCATTTTTCCTTTCAGCTAACTTGCTGAAGGCTAACTACACCTCTTACAACGCCAGTTTTGGTGCTTTACGCCAAAACTATGGCAACGCTTCAAATGACTATGGCGATGGTGCTGTTGTCGCAGCTGCGAGGCACGGAATGACAAACTGGCTAACGTTGGAGGCACAAACCGAAGCGAAAGATGACTTAATTGTTGCGGGAGTCGGTTTTGTTACCAACCTATTCAATATGGGAACGATTGATGGGGCGGTAAGGTTTAGTAATTATGAGCAGAGAGCGAGTTCCTATTCAGTTGGTTATAGTTATCAATCTCGAATGTTTAGCTTTTCCGCTCGTACCCAAGTTGAGAGCGAGGGATTTTACACGCTTTCCCAAGCACCAGAGAACTTGAGAAGTGACAACACTAACGAGCGAGAGAATTTGTCTCGGCATGTCTCTCAGATAAATGTTGGCGCCCGGCTGAATGAGTGGGGTTCGTTATCAGGGGGATACTTTGATGTTCAGCAAACCGACTCTCGATCGAGAATACTTAATGTAACTTACAGCCGCTCGCTTCCGTTCGATATCAACATGTCATTATCGTTTAATCGAAACATCGATGGGGAGGCAGTTACGTTAGCACAATTCTCATTACCTTTGAGCGCTTTCTCTGGTAGCGCGGGATTAACCATGAAGCGTGAAAGCGATGGTCATCTTAGTGGCCGTGCTAGTGTTAGTCGACTTGCGCCGATTCGAGGTGGTTTGGGAATCAACTTAGCGCATGATATTAATGAAAAGCCTGACAATAGAAAGCAGGCCGATGTTACTTACCGAGCCTCTTGGGCGGAGTTCCGAGCGGGCTTAAACGGGACGAGTGGTAATTACGATTATTTTGCCGAAATGTCGGGTTCGGTTGCGTCACTCGATGGTGAAATATTCCCTGCAAATAATGTGTATGATAGTTTCGCTGTTGTCAGTACTAGCGGTTTTGAAGGTGTGCCCGTCAAATATGAGAATCAAGTCGTTGGATTGACTGATGATGACGGTTACTTACTTGTACCGTGGGCAATGGCATATTACACCGCAAAATATGAAATTGATCCGCTTAGATTACCAGCCAATGCTTTTTTCCCAACAACAGAACAATACGCGTCGATACATTCTGGGTACGGCTATTTGCTCGAGTTCCCAATAGCTTTGCAAGTTGCGTTAAGCATGGAGGTTGTTGATGAAAATGACGCCTACTTGCCATTAGGAACTTATGGTCAATCAGATACTGGAGTGGTAGGGCAAATTGGTTGGGATGGAGTGACGTATTTTGAGGGGCGTAATGTAGGTGAGTACATTATCTTTTACCCCGAAGGCTTTCCACCATGTAAAGTATTTATAACGGGACTCTATCAAACACGGAGCGAGAAAATACAGACATTAGGTAAACAAGTCTGCACGAAAGAGCAAAAAGCAGAGGTACAATTATGAGTCGGTATTCTCGTTATCTTTGGTTTTTTCTTCTTTTTATATCGTCCGGTAACATGGCTTGTGAGCTCACTGCGCCGACGCCTTTGATTCAATTTGGAAGCGTTTCCTCGTTTACCGTTTCAACTATTCAGCAACAGAGCTCAGCCCAGCCTCACGCAGGGATAACGTGTGACTTTTCTACACTTGTTTCTTTGTTGAGTGGCGACTATGTGTCTGCAACGTTTAACAGTACTAACGATGGGCGGTTGCTTAATGCGGCGGATATTAGTTCGGAACTTAGCTATCAGATTTTTGGAGATCCAAGCCTTTCGCAAGAGTACATTTTTGGCCAAACTTACAATTTTTTTGAAATTGGGCTGCTCGATTTACTAGGTTTATTTGGCACTCAAGCTGAATTTCCGCTTTATGCCCGGACAGGAGCTGGTAGTAATCTCTCAGCAGGGACTTATCGAGACCAAATTACGGTGTCTTGGATTTGGAATTATTGCTCAGGAATTGGAGTTGGAGGCGTATGTCTTGGGCGAGAAACAGGCAATGCACAAAGCTTGATTACGGTAGAGTTGGAAGTCACTCCCGATTGTATGATCACGGCGCCAGATATTAATTTTGGTTCATCACCATTGGTGGCAGGTTTTGACCCTGTCAGTCAGGTTATATCATTAACCTGTACCAAGAACAGTGCTTTTACCATTGGTTTAAACGACGGTGTGAATGCCTCCGGAGGCCAACGACGGATGGCATCTGGCGGTAACTATTTGGAGTATGAAATCTATAAATCCTCATCGACGGAGCGGTGGGGGGACACTGGTTCTGAACGTCGTGAACAGAGCGATGTGGATACGGGTGACACTATTCCCGATGGCATCACTCCGCAGAACTTCAATTATCGCGCAGAGATAATAACAAGCCAAACCACCCCACCAGCTGGCACTTATACCGACTCGATAATCGTTGATGTTCAATTTTGAGCATCATATCAATTGCATAACTAGAGGCATCTATTCCAAAAAACTTTTGTAATCATAGTTTTCACTCTATTCCCGCTTAATTCTGTGCGATTAGTATGGTTTTGTTTTCACAACATTTAACTTGAAGGAATAAGGAAAACTATGAAGAAGTCACTGGCAGCACTAGGTTTGGCGTTGGTATTTACAGGAACAGCTTACGCAGCAAGCTGGGGTTACGAGGGGAGTCACGGGCCTGAGCATTGGGGCGAGTTTGCGTCTGAATGTTCCAAAGGTCAAAACCAAAGCCCAATTAATATTGTCTCCGCAGCAGAAGCGAAGTTAGACAAATTGCAGTTCGACTACCATGGCAAAGCAATCTCATTGCTCAATAACGGCCACACCCTGCAAACCAGCCTAGAGGGTGACAACACACTGTTGATTGATGGCAATGCATTCACGTTAAAGCAGTTCCACTTCCATACCCCGTCAGAAAACCATGTGGATGGCAAAGAATACCCTTTAGAAGCGCACTTTGTGCATGCTGATACAACTGGCCATTTGGCGGTTGTGGCCGTGTTTTTTCAATCCGGAAAAGCGAATCCAGATTTAGCGAAGTTACTAGCAAACATACCAAGTAAAGATCAAGGTGTAGAGATTAAATTGCCATTTGAAACGGATGCGTTGCTTCCAAAAGACAAAGCGTATTATCGCTTTAATGGCTCACTAACGACACCACCATGCTCTGAAGGGGTACGTTGGTTAGTGATGAAAGAAGCACAAACCATTTCCCCTGAGCAGATTAAAGCGTTTACGACAGTGATGGGGAAAAACAATCGTCCCATCCAACCATTGAATGCTCGTATGGTGTTAATGCAGCACTAACCAATCCAAGCAAATAAAAAATGAAAAAGCCCGCTTGAATAAAGCGGGCTTTGTTATTGGTATTGGTGGAAATTAGAAGCCGTGATCTTCTTGCGCTTCAGTTTTTATCATTTGAACTGGATCGAGCTTGAGTGTTTGAGTTGGGAAGGCGATATCTGCTTCGTGTTCTTTAATGATGTTAATTACTTGAAGAAGAACATCCTGTTTAACCTCATGGTATCTCACCCAATTCACGGTTTTTGTGAAGGTATAAATGAAGAAATGCAGTGACGATGGACCGAACGTATCGAAGTTGACGATAAGCGTTTGGCGTGCATCAATATCTTTGTGATTCTTAAGCATCTCTTTCACCGCTGTAATGATTTGCGGCATTTTTTCGGCGTCGTCGTAACGAAGTCCAATTTTTTCGTAGATGCGTCGGTTTAGCATGCGAGATGGGTTTTCTACGACTATGTTGCTAAACACAGAGTTTGGCACATAAAGAGGACGCTTATCGAAAGTTCGGATGATGGTCATTCTCCAGCCAATTCGCTCTACCGTACCTTCAATTTGGCGATCTGGAGAGCGGATCCAGTCGCCAACTTTAAACGGACGATCGAAGTAGATCATAAGGCCGCCAAAGAAGTTCGACAGCAGATCTTTCGCCGCTAAACCAACGATTAAACCACCGACACCACCAAAGGTGAGCAATCCTGACAGTGACAAGCCAAACGCCTGCATCACAGTGAGAATTCCGACGGTAATAAAGAACAAGCGCGCGACTTTAGCTATCGCTTGCACTGTGGTTTCATCTCGGTTTTTTTGTTCTAGGACGTACTCTTCAACATTGGTAATGAGTCGCATAACGGTCCAGACGAAGATACTGATCACCAAAATCAGTTTCAGCGTGCTTAACCAGTTTATTTTATCGTTGAGCTCGCTCTCTAATATGATGCCGATAGAGACGGTTGCTGGCCAACACCAAATGAGTGTACTGACTGGCGCTTTTAGCGCATCAAGCAACATGTCATCCCAGTGGAAAGGGGTTTTCTCTACTAGTACTGCGAGACGAGAGCGGATCAGTCGCCAAGCTATCCAAGCAATAAAGCTGGCGAGTGTAATGAAAAGGACACTCCCACTCCAATCTTGATGAGATGTTTCAATATAGCTTTGCAAATCGGTAAACCACTGTGACATATGTAACTTCTTTCTAGTGAACCATGGAAGGAAAGGTAGCAGATATTACTCCTTCACCCCAGTGATTTCCTTTAAATCATTTACTTATGTATAAATCGCCTGAGGTAGGCTAGTTCGTGAGGTGAAAAGTGAGTGGTCGAAACTGAGTGATGAGCCGCCGTTCCATTCGTGTGCGGAGCTTCGTCATCTCCGATGTGCGTTGATATTTGAACGATCAATTATAACTTCTCTGACTTATCGCTAACATTTATCTTAAGTAAGTGTGAGAGTGTATTGGCTCTTGAATTAGCGGAGGCAGATATGGAATTTACAGAGCTGGATCGAAACGCGCTCTACGACATCTGGATGTCACAAAAAGCCAAAATGCACATCACTCAAATGGAAATGGCGAAGCGCCTTGGTTTGAGTCTACACGAGTTTTCTGGCTTGTTACGTGGTAATTCTCCACTGACGCTAGGTTTTGTAAAACAGCTATGCGAGCAGCTACATGTACGTCCTGGTCAGGTGATTCCGTCTTTGACGGAGCGTGATCTATCTGCATCTGGTACGGTTTATTTACAAAATCGTGTGACGGTGGATGGCGATATCAGTAACGTGTTTATCGACGGCAACCAAGTCGTGATCGAGTACGTTCACCAAGTTAGTTAGCTTGCTCGTCAAATTATCGGGTTGAAGAGCAATAAAAAACGAGCCAACTGTGGCTCGTTTTTTCGTTTCTGTTTTGCTCGCCTGCAAAGATTATGGGATTTTCACCAAGGAATCGCGAGAAAGGTCCGCGATAGACTTCGCGCCAGTAAGCGTCATAGCTACACGCATTTCTTTGTCGTACAGATCCAGTAGGTTTTCAACGCCTGCGCCGCCTTGTGCAGCCAATGCGTACACAAATGAACGACCAAGCAGTGTGCAGTCAGCGCCCAGCGCGAGCATACGAACCACATCAAGACCAGTACGGATACCAGAGTCCACAAAGATCTTAAGATCGCCTTTTACCGCATCTGCAATGCTTGGTAGTGCTTTAGCACTTGAAAGTACACCATCTAACTGACGACCACCATGGTTAGATACGACAATGCCATCCGCGCCGAAACGTACCGCATCTTTCGCGTCTTCTTCGTCGAGGATGCCTTTGATGACCATAGGGCCATCCCAAAAGTCACGAATCCACTCAAGATCTTTCCAAGAGATAGACGGGTCGAAGTTTGCGCCTAACCAGCCGATGTAATCTTCTAGCTTTGTTGGTTCGCCACGATACGTTGAGATGTTACCTAAGTCGTGCGGCTTACCAAGTAGGCCCACATCCAGTGCCCAGCTTGGGTGGCGCATTGCCTGGAATACACGACGCATGGCTGCGTTAGGGCCACTCATACCTGAGTGCATGTCACGGTAACGCGCGCCAGGAACTGGCATATCAACGGTAAACACCAGCGTTGTTACGCCCGCAGCTTTTGCACGCTCAAGCACGTTCTTCATAAAGCCACGGTCTTTAAGCACGTAAAGCTGGAACCACATTGGACGTTCAATTGCAGGTGCGACTTCTTCAATCGGACAAACCGAAACGGTCGACATAGTAAACGGGATGCCTTTCTTCTCGGCCGCTTTTGCTGCTTGCACTTCGCCTCGGCGCGCGTACATACCAGTTAGACCAACAGGAGCTAGCGCGATTGGCATTGCCAGTTTCTCACCGAAGATCTCGGTTTCTAGGCTCAAATCTGTCATATCGCGTAGGACGCGTTGGCGAAGGGCGACATCACCTAAATCGTCAGTATTACGCTTCAGCGTGCGTTCGTCGTAAGAGCCGCCATCAATATAATGGAATAGAAACGGGGGAAGCTTGGCTTTCGCGGCAGCGCGGTAGTCAGTAGAAGCTGAGATAATCATAATGGTGTCCTAGCGGTTATTCTAAGCAAAGTTGTGGAGCAATTTGCTCTTTCGTTGAGCCTTCATCGCAAAGCAGTGAAGGCATCAAAATGAGTATAGTTACCTATGGTTCACTTACTTTTGAACTGCTGATGTTGGTAACTCATTTACATAATTGATTGAAAAATTTTGTTAAATCACTCAATCAGTTATACAAATTGGAAAGGATGACACAGCTGCCGGGGGGATTGATGTAGCAAGCTAAATCAACATGTCGGGGTAGTAGTGCTGACAGCTGTGTCAAATTAGGCAGGGCTACAAACCCTGCGTTTCGCGTTACTTCATCAAGACATCCGTCATTTGGAGGCCGTAAATCAACACCAAACCAATAATGCCCGTCATTACAATGTAGTAGAACGTAGGGATAATCGTCTTACGCAATGTTGCGCCTTCACGACCAAGTAAACCTACGGTGGCTGATGCGGCAACAACGTTGTGAATCGCAATCATGTTACCTGCGGCAGCGCCAACGGCTTGAAGCGACACAACAATCACACTCGAAATAGACAGTGTTTGTGCCACTTCGAATTGGAACTGGCTGAACATCATGTTTGAAACCGTATTTGAGCCAGCGATGAACGCACCCAGCGCACCAACGGTGGCACTCAGTGCTGGGAACGCAGAACCGACAAGGTCAGAGGCAAAGTTAGCTGTTGTAACCGGCATACTTGCTAGGTCAGCGCCGTTAATACCAGAGTTGATGAAGATACGAACCATCGGGATGGTAAATACCAAGACAAACCCCGCGCCAATCAGTGTTTTGCTTGACTCGCCAAACGCTTCACGCAATGGTTTTACGCTGCCACTTTGTAACATTGCGGCAAGCAGTGCGACAAACAAGAGGATGCCACCTGGCAGGTACAACGGCTGAATAGCGGCACTCACACCAGTCTCACCAAGAATATTGCTGAACGACAAACTTACGCTTTGTACAAAGCCTTTCAGTTCCGGACTTACGCGGCTTGCGACGAGAATTACCGCCAGCATTACATATGGTACCCAAGCTTTTACGATGCTCATTGGCTTGCCTGGATTGTCGTTTAGATCGACTTTTAGCGAGCCCAGCCATTCAGCAGGCCATTTGTCTTCGCTTTCGAAATCCCACTTAGTCTTTGGTACTAAGAAGCCTTTTTTCGCTGCGGTAACAACAATAGAAAGACCAACCAAACCACCGATTAGTGAAGGGAATTCTGCACCCAAGAACACACCAGTTAATGCGTATGGCACAGTGAAAGAGACACCTGCGAATAAAGCAAATGGTAGAATATCCAGACCTTCACTCCAGCTTCTGTTCTTGCCGAAGAAACGTGTTAACATCATCGCCATTAATACAGGGATCATCGTACCTACAACAGCGTGAATCACAGCAACGTGCGCGGTGATATCTTGCAGGTACATTTCCCATGTTGCGCCTTGTGCAGCCAAAGACTCACTGATGTTATGGGTGTCTAAACCTTTGTTTACACCCACGATGATTGGCGTACCCACCGCACCGAATGAAACAGGCGTTGACTGAATCATCATGCCCATTAGGACAGCGGCTAGCGCAGGGAAGCCGATTGCAACCAGTAGTGGCGCAGCAATTGCTGCCGGGGTACCGAACCCTGATGCGCCTTCAATGAATGAGCCAAAACACCAAGCAATGATGATGGCCTGCACACGGCGGTCAGCTGAAATATCGGTAAATCCATTACGGATAGTGGTGATCGCTCCAGTGTGTTTTAAAGTGTTGAGCAAGAAGATGGCACCAAACACGATCCATAGAACAGAGACAGTAATGCCTAGCCCTTGGAATACAGAAGCCAGTACGCGATTGGCTGACATATCCCAAAACATTAGAGCAATAGCGACGGTTAAACCGAACGCAACAGGCATGGCTTTTTTAGCAGGCCAGTTGAGACCAACCAATAAGATGGCGGCAACAACAATTGGCGAAAATGCCACTAGGGCAAGTAGGGTTTCACTCATTTGTACATCCTTCGTACGCTGACTTCTCGAACGGTGTCAATCCGCTGTAGAGGTGACTTTTTGTTGTAATGGTTTTGTTAATTTGGCGTGAATTTACTCCTTTATTTTTTGTTGATATAGGGAAATAATGAAAATAATTAATTCCAAAAGTGACATAATCGTATGAGAGCAGACGACTTAATCCTATTTTCTCAAGTAATCGAACTGGGCAGTTTTAGTAAGGTTGCAGAAGCAAATAACCTTACAAATTCGGTAGTTAGCAAAAGAATGGCAAGGTTGGAGGAAGAGATAGGGGCGCAGCTATTATATCGAACAACGCGTAAATTGACCTTAACCGAAGCAGGTAAGGTGTTACTCCACAGTGCTAAAAATGTGAAGCAGGCCACTCAGGAGGCTATGGACGCTGTTGCAGGCTTTGGAGAGAATGTGAGCGGTCACATAAAAATGTCCGTGCCTTGTATCTCTGGAGATTTGATACTTGCTGATGCCGTTGCGGAATTTTGTAACCTTCATCCGGGTCTGACCGTGGACATGTCATTGGATAACCGCTTTGTCGATTTGGTGGCTGATGGTTACGATTTAGTCATTCGAACTGGCTACCTAGCCGATTCCAGTTTGATCGCACGACATATTCTCGATTCCCAATGGGTGGTATGCGCGTCCCCTTCATATATCGCTAAAAATGGGAAGCCGATCGAGCCGATTGATCTCACCACGCACAATTGTCTGCAATACGCTTACCAAACCACAGGTGCAACAGACTGGGAGTTCAAAGGAGAAGATGGTAATTACATCGTCAAAGTCTCGGGCTGCTTTTCTACTGATAACGCGACCGCATTACGTAAAGCCGCTCTGGGCGGCCATGGTATAGCTTACGTCCCGCGCTGTTTGGTGTACCACGATATTCGTAATGGCCAGCTGGTGGATATTTTCCCCGAACTGGTCGGCAAAAAGCTGGGTATCTACGCGGTGTACCCGTTTACTCGTCAACCACCGAATAAAGTGAAGCTGCTTATTGAGCACATTCGTGATCGTTACTTAACGATATCTCATTATTTCTAGGTTCTTCATAGATTTAAAACAATGTCGTTGAAATCAATATTGGGTGCTCTAAGGTGGTCACCGCAATAAAACGATATGAAAATAAACAACTTAATAAAAACAACGGAGTAACACGGACGTTATGCATTACCCAAAAACACGTAAAGATTCTGTCGTGGACACTTACTTTGGTCACGACATTGCCGACCCTTATCGCTGGTTAGAAAATGATCGCAGCGAAGAAACCGCACAATGGGTTTCGGGTCAAAACTCGGTAACATTCGATTTTCTTGGTCAGATCCCGTATCGCCAACAGATTCGTGACTTGGTCGCAAACAGTCAAAATTACGAGAAATACTCTCAGCCATTTTTGCGCGGTGATTATACTTACTTTTACAAAAACGACGGTTTGCAAAACCAAAGCGTGCTGTATCGTCGTAAAGGGGAGGGAGAAGCCGAAGTCTTCCTTGACCCAAATACGTTCTCTGAAGAGGGCACGACCTCTCTTGGCGAAGTCAGCTTCTCGAAAGATTATCGTTTGGTCGCGTATTCCATCTCGGAAGGGGGCAGTGACTGGCGCAAGATCTTTGTTATTGATGCGGAAACCAAAGAACAGTTAGAGCCTGAGATTGTGGATGCGAAGTTTACGTCGATTTCTTGGCGGGGCAGCAAAGGCTTCTATTACTCAAGCTATGATAAGCCGCAAGGCAGTGAGTTATCTGCGCGAACTGAACATCACAAGCTTTATTATCATGAACTTGGTACACCTCAGTCTGAAGATAAAGTGATTTTCGGTGAGTTGGATACGCAGGTTCACCGTTATGTGTCTGGTACCACGACGACGGACGATCGCTTCCTCATTATTTCTGGCGCGGAATCCACATCGGGTAATCGTCTGTTTTATATCGACTTACAGTCTGAGTCCCAAGCGATTGTGACGCTTCGTGATACAACGCAAGGTGACACCTACTTGATTGATAGTCAAGACGAAACCTTGCTGCTTTACACCAACCTAGATGCGCCGAATGGCAAAGTTGTCAGCTACAACACCCGAACAGCGCAATGGATGGATGTGATTGCTGAACAAGAACAGCCGTTAGAAATCAGCAAAGGTGGCGGTTATCTGTTTGCGACTTATATGGTGGATGTACTTTCTAAAGTGCAGCAGTTTAACTACCAAGGTGAATGGATTCGAGATGTTGAACTGCCGGGAGAGGGTACGGCTTATGGTCTAGCGGGTAAAAAAGAAGAAACCACGCTGTATTACACCTTTACTAACTACGTGACGCCACCGACGATCTTCTCATTTGATGTTGAGTCTGGTGAATCGACGCTGTTTCAAGAATCAAAAGCGCCATTCGATCGCAGTGAGTATGAATCAAAACAGGTGTTTTACACCTCAAAAGATGGCACGCAAGTTCCGATGATCATCTCATACAAGAAGGGCATCGCGCTTGATGGCAGTGCGCCAACCATGCTGTATGGTTACGGCGGTTTTAACATCAGCCTCACTCCGATGTTTTCTGGCAATGTGGCCAACTGGCTAGAAGTGGGTGGTATTTACGCTGTAGCCAACATGCGAGGCGGCGGTGAATACGGTAAAGCTTGGCACAACGCAGGCACTCAGCAGCAAAAGCAAAACGTATTTGATGACTTTATTGCGGCGGCGGAATACCTGATTGAAAACGACTACACTAGCTCCGAGCGTCTAGCGATTCGTGGTGGTTCAAATGGCGGCTTGTTGGTTGGTGCGTGTATGACGCAACGTCCTGAGTTATTTAAGGTGGCGCTGCCAGCCGTAGGTGTGCTTGATATGCTGCGTTACCACACGTTTACGTCTGGAGAAGGCTGGAAGTATGACTATGGCACGTCTGAGCAAAGCGAAGCGATGTTCCAATACTTGCTTGGCTACTCTCCTGTTCACAATGTAAAAGAAGGCGTGCAGTATCCTGCGACATTGGTGACAACTGCTGATCACGACGACCGAGTTGTGCCAGCACATTCGTACAAGTTTATTGCGGAGCTGCAAGACAAGCAGCAAGGTGCTAATCCAGTATTGATACGCATTGATGTCAATGCTGGTCATGGTGCAGGGATGCCGCTGAGTAAGCAAATTGACCTCACCACAGACGTGTATGCATTTACGTTATACAATATGGGTATTGAGTCGATTTAATGCCTTAGTTGCTCGAAGCTTCTGAGAATAAAAAATGCCGCGACACTGTCGCGGCATTTTTCATGGTTGGGGGAACTCAATTCATACTGTTTGCCAGTATGTGAGCCAGGTTGACTAAGTTTGACTCTTGAACCAACCAGTCTCGGCGGCCAAACCGAAAGGCAGCTACGCCATTCTTAAGACAAGATGAAATCATCACCTTTTCTTAATCCTAGTTTATGAATATGAAACTGTGATGAACCTAAGCCGCACTGTGCTGATTTTCACTGTTTTCAAGATCAAATGAGGCATCTATCAGCTTTTTCGTGTAGTCATTTTTAGGGTTTTGGAAAATATTTTCGGCTGTACCTTGCTCCATGACCTCGCCTTTTTGCATGACAAGAACACGGTCAGAAAGAGCTTTGACGACTGATAGATCGTGGCTAATAAACAAGTAGCCAATGTTATGCTTTTTCTGTAAATCTTTCAGGAGATCAATCACAGTCAGTTGAACCGAGCGGTCCAATGCAGAGGTCGGCTCATCAAGCAAAATAAACGAAGGTTCAAGGATCAGTGCTCGCGCGATAGCAATACGCTGACGCTGGCCTCCCGAAAACTCGTGCGGATAACGGTTGATGGACGCGGGATCTAAGCGAACCTCTCGAAGCACGTCGCGTGCTTTCTGCATACGTTCTTTTTTACTCAACATTGGCTGGTGGACAGTTAATCCTTCAGTGATGATCTCGCCGATAGTCATACGAGGAGAAAGCGAACCATAAGGGTCTTGGAACACCATCTGAACGTCTTTTTTCAGCTCAAAACGTTCTTTGTTTGTCAGCAAAGCCATATCTTGGCCTTTGTATTCGATTTTACCTGTGGATGGCAGGAGGCCTATCAGTGCGCGGCCGAGGGTAGACTTGCCTGAACCGGATTCCCCAACAATCCCGAGTGTTTCTCCTTGTTTGAGCTCAAGAGAAATGCCTTTTACGGCTTCGAAGTACTCATTTTTACTGGCAATAAAATGCGACTTTATCAAGAATTTGACTCGTATATCGTCAGCTTTTAATAGTTGTGTAGCACTCTCGCTAATAGGGTCCTTACTGCCTTTTGGAATAGAGTTGATCAGCATACGTGTGTATTCGTGCTTTGGGTCTTCGAAGAGTGTTTGCGTTTCGCCTTCTTCGACGACTTCCCCTTTACACATCACAATGACACGGTCGGCAAAGTGTTTTACAACGCCTAAATCATGAGTAATAAAAAGTATCGCCATGCCCATCTGAGCCTGAATTTCTTTAATCAGGTGCAGCACTTCTGCTTGAACCGTGACATCTAACGCGGTGGTTGGTTCGTCGGCAATTAAAATATCGGGTTCGTTAATCAGTGCCATTGCAATCATGATGCGTTGCAACTGACCGCCAGAAAACTCGTGCGGATATTTGCTGTACGCTTTCTCTGGCTCTGGCATGTGAACCAGTTCAAACAGCTCTAACACTCTCGCTTTGGCTTTCCGTCTATCCACTGGACGGTGGCACATGATGGCCTCAGCGACTTGGATCCCCACCCGCATGTATGGATTCAATGAGGTCATCGGCTCCTGAAAAATCATACCGATACGATCACCGCGAATGCTTTGCATTTCACGCTCCGTTTTATCCAAGATGGAGCTACCCTCAAACATGATGGATGAGTTCGTATGCAAAATAGCGTTGTCTGGCAATAGTTTCATCAGTGCATTGGTTGATACTGACTTGCCAGACCCAGACTCGCCAACGATGGAAAGCGTCTCGCCTGCTTTTAAATCGAAGCTAACATTCTTTACTGCATCGACGATCCCATCGTTTGTCGTAAAGCTGACCGATAGGTTATTCACCGAAAGAATGGTTTTAGAAGACATCACAGATCCTTGTGGTTGGTAAAGCAAATGATACTCAAGCAATGGACAGCACAAACCTAGCTGGCCTCAATGCTTGGATTCTAGATTAATTATAAAAGTGAGAAGGCGAAGACTTTGCCGAACTCATCGCTTGCAAATGCAAAAACTGCTCATGTGCGCGCGTCACATGGTCTAGCTCAATCATCCATTGAGCATTACGTTGAGCGGAGCAAAATGCCGCCATATGAGCTAACAAGTCTTCACTTTGTTGACCAAGTAAATGACCCACACGCTCAATAAGTTCATGATTCTCTAGTTGCAAGAATTGGAATAGTGCGTACGTTTGATTGAGTGTTGAAAAAGCATCGTGCTGTAATCCGAGTTTGTTGAGAATCTCCGATTGTGCGACGCACGTATCTCTCAGCCCGGTGATAAGACAGACAAACTGACAAGGTTTGGTTTGAGCATTTTCGAGCGCCGAATGAATGTGGTTGGGTAGATTGCTGAGTACATCGTCGTATAAACGATGTGCCTCGGGCCAGTGGCCTTGTTCCATCAGTTGCTCTGCTTTCAAGTAGCGCATCCAGCATTGCTCAATATTCATGTCCATCTCCACAAGAGTTGATTTGTTTTGATATTAAATGAAATTGATTATCAATTGCAAGTGCGTATTGATATCACTTTTATGCTCATAAAATGTCCAATCAAACTAGGGTGGAAGGTAAATCACTTAAAATTAAGCAAATAATCTCTACACTCAAATGACGAAAATAAGAAAAAAGGAAGTGGATATGGCAATACTAAGATTGGAAGCTAAGCAGCTATATTCTGTAGCAGATCTAGAGAATATGCCATGTAAGTCGACCAAGGAGTTACCTCCAATTGATGAGATTGTGGGCCAAGAGCGCGCGCAAAAAGCGGTCGAGTTTGCGATGTCCATCAAAGAGAAAGGGTATAACATCTACGCCATTGGTCAGAATGGGCTAGGTAAACGCACCATGATCCTGCGCTATCTGAATCGTCACCAGCACGATGCAGCAGCCTTGTTTGATTGGTGTTACGTTGCGAACTTTGAAGATACCCGTACACCCAAGGTATTAAAGCTGCCTTGTGGTATCGGGAATAAGTTACGTGTTGATATTGAAGCCTTAATGGGCAAGCTACTGAATGCTTTACCCCTAGCGTTCGACAATGAGATGTACTTTAGCCGAGCTGAACGATTAAAAAATCAATTGGCAGCGAAGCAACAAAACGAGCTGGACCGCATTAGCCGAGAGGCAAAAGAGAAAGGCATTAGCTTGACGCTTACCACACAAGGTGATTATCAGTTTGTCGCCATGAATGGTGACGAGCTTCATACGGAAGAGTCTTTTGATGCACTAAGTAAGAAAGAGCAAGAGCAGTTCAGCGATGCCATTGATGAACTCGAAGTACGATTACGTTCGATGGTCCGTGAACTCACAGAGTGGGAAGAGACGTACAGCGACAAAATCAAAAAGCTTAATGATGAAGTGACGCTCGATGTGATTACTCACTTCATTAAAAAGCTCAAAGTGGATTACGCGGAATATTCTGAAATCAAAACGTACTTAACTGAGCTGCAAAAAGATATTGTTGAAAACGCAGATATCTTCCTTGATCAAAGTGGTGAGCAAGGCGAAATTGCAACGGCGTCGTTGGATAAAAAATTGCCACGTCGTTATAAAGTGAACGTCTTGGTAAGCCGTAACAGCAGCGACTTTCCTATCGTTGTTGAAGAAAACCCCAATTACCATTCGCTCTTCGGTTCGATTGAGACAGCCACTTTCAAGGGAACCGTGTTTACCGACTTTTCGCTGATTCGTGCGGGGAGTTTGCATAAGGCGAATGGCGGCGTTCTGTTAATGGATGCACAGAAAGTGCTTGAACAGCCTTACGTTTGGGATGGTTTGAAGCGCGCACTGCGTGCTCGTCAATTGAGCTTTACCTCCCTAGAAAAAGAAGTGACATTGACAGGGGCGGTATCACTCGATCCCGAGCCTATCCCGCTCGACATTAAAATCATTCTGTTTGGTGACTACCGAACTTATCAATTGCTACAGCATTACGATCCAGAGTTCAGTGAATTGTTCCGAGTGACAGCAGATTTTGAAGATGAGATGAAGCGAACGCCAGAGTCGGAACTGCACTATGCGCGCTTTATTTCTAGCGTCGTGAACGATAACAACATGCTGCACTGTGATAGAAAGTCCATGGGACGGATTATCGAATACAGTTCACGCTTGTCTGGTGATCAAACCAAGCTATCACTCCACTCTGCCAATATTGCGAATTTATTACGTGAGTCAAACTACGTTGCTCGTCAAGCCAGCTCCAACATGATCCGTATCGGTCATGTGGAGGAGGCACTCAAGAACCAAGAAATGCGAGTGAGCCGATTACGCGACAACGTGATGGAAACGTTTGTTAACGGTACAACCTTGATTCGTACTGAAGGGAAGGCTATCGGTCAAGTGAATGCCCTCTCGGTATTAAGCACCAGCGACTACATGTTTGGCGCGCCGAATCGCATCACCGCGACGACGTGTTACGGCGATGGGGATGTTATCGATATCGAACGCAGTGTGGATTTGGGCGGCAGTATTCACTCTAAAGGCGTGATGATTCTATCGGCCTACTTGTCTTCCGTGTTTGGTAAAACGGCGCGAGTACCATTAACCACAACGATTACGTTTGAGCAATCTTATGGTGGTGTCGACGGTGATAGTGCCAGCATGGCTGAGCTATGTGCTGTAGTGTCTGCTTTTTCAAAGCAACCAAACCGACAAGACATTGCGATTACAGGCTCGATGAATCAGTTTGGTGAAGCTCAGCCGATTGGTGGTGTGAACGAAAAAATTGAAGGCTTTTACGATGTGTGTGTGATTAAAGGTCGTCATGAAGGGCAGGGGGTCATTATCCCGCAATCTAACGTTCACAACTTGATGCTCCGTTCCGACATCGTGAAAGCAGTAGAAAAAGGTGAGTTTAATATTTGGGCGATTGATCATGTCACTGAAGCCATCGAGCTGTTCACGGGGAAAGTCGCCGGTGAGCCAACCGATGAAGGCTCTTATCCAATCGATACCATTTTTGGCCTTGCTCAAGCCAAGCTCAATTCGTTGAGAAAATAGCCTAAAACAGCCCTAAATGTGAATGTATCTCATCATAAGTGATCACAATTTATCATAACGACAATATCCCGACACTACTGTCGGGATATTGTCAATAACAGATTGAAAATGGGGACTTTTTGTACTAGACAAAAGTGTGATCGACCTCTAATATTCGCCACTTGTTTATTCGTCTGGGAACTTTCCCGTCGCAAGGAAGCATAGATATTCAAATAACCGAAATGCAGCTTCAGTATTGAGAGTTGCTTGAGTTCGTTTGGATATAGGCATCACGCATACAACTGAGGTCCAGTCATGCAGTTATCACTGAAAAATTTGTCAGTACGAACGCAAATTTTGGTTCCGGTATTATTTACCGCGATTGTTTTGTTTATTGCTTTGTGGATTACTAAAAACAATCTTCAAGCTGAGCAAGATGTTATTGCTTCCAACCAAGAGTCTTTGGTTTTCCATAAAGACACTTTGGCGCGTATTGACGATGAAATTTATCCACTTCGTATTACAGCGGTTTACGCTATCTACGACGCTGCCCGTCGTGAAAATTTTCTTAATGAATTGAAAGAAGGCTTAAAGCAGGTTGAGGCTGATTTAAGTGCGATTGAAGCTCGTAATCTGTTTCGTGAAGATGCGATTAAAGTTCGCCAAGCGATCGAAGCCTATGTTCGATATTCAGAGCGCTCAGTGGCTTTCTTTAACCAGTACGATCAAGGCTTGAAATCGGACAGTGAGTACCGTGCATTCATTAAAGAGTACCGTAATGTTGGCCGAGAAATGGTTCAACAAATCAATACTCTGTCGAAGCATGTGAATGACCAAGCAGAGCAGTCAACCATAAGAAGCCATCAACAGAATGAGCGTGTACAAAACAACGCTATGCTGACAGTTCTTGCGGTATTTGCGTTCTCATTGGTGGGGGCGTGGATCTTATCAGGCATGATTGTTACGCCTATTCAAAAACTTCAAGAAGTGATGCGTCAGTTGGCAATGGGCAACTTATCAGTTCGCGCAGATGTAGATGGTGATAACGAAATTGCGAAGCTGAGCAAAGATGTTAACCAAACAGCAGAACAGCTTTATAACACGGTCGACCAGCTAACTCGTATTAGTGAAGAGGTTGCCTCGGCATCGACTGAGCTTGCCGCAGTAATGACGCAAGCAGAAGCGAATGCTCAGCTAGAGCTAGCTGAGATCGAACAAGTTGCATCGGCTGTTAATGAACTTGCTAGCACGGCAAACAACGTGAGCGATAACGCAACGTCTGCGGATTCGACAGCTCGCGAAGCTGATGGTCTTGCGCAATCAGGTCTGGCTATCTTCCAAGAGAGCGCAGAAGCAAGCGCACAGATGTCTCAGGCATTGAACGATGCAGCGCAAGTCGTACTGCGTTTAAAAGAGCAGTCGGTTCAGATCAACGACGTTATTGAAGTGATTCGCGGTGTCTCTGAGCAGACCAACTTACTCGCATTGAACGCTGCGATTGAAGCAGCGCGTGCTGGTGAGTCTGGTCGTGGTTTTGCGGTTGTTGCGGATGAAGTACGTATGCTCGCGGCACGCACGCAAGACTCGACTCAAGAGATCCAAACGATTATTGAAGAACTTCAAGCGCAGTCTGGGCTTGCGAATGACAGCATGCAAGTCAGCCTTGATATGCTCAGTCGTAACAACGAACTGACGCAACAAGCGAATGAGGCATTGGTTGGTATTACCGAGTCGGTAGCCAACATTAACGATTCAAACACGCAAGTGGCAACCGCAGCCGAAGAGCAGTCTCAAGTCACTCAAGACATCAACCGTAACGTGGTTAACATGTCTGAACTGGTTAACCAGAATGTGGCGGGTATCAGTCAAAGCGCAAGCGCGAGCACTGAGCTTTCATTACTTGCAGAGAAGCAGAAAGAGCAATTGAGCTTCTTTAAGCTTTAATTCGCTATTCGCCTAACAAAATGTATAAATCCCTGAGCTATTGCTTGGGGATTTTTTTGTTTGTGAGAAACTAATTTAAAATCAGGAAGTCTATCTAAAACAGTCATTTAGTGAAAATATTTTGCGAGCAAAATCACATATAATGAGATTGTTTTTACATTTTTTGCGTCAATTTTTTTTTGACGCGAACGATTTTTTTACCTCAACCGATAACTTGATGGTTGAGAGGTATTCATATCGTCATTTTACTTGGTGTTTTCTTCTATAAGTGCTGTTTATTCAACGCGTTGCGTGAAAAATAACAGCTGCTACTATGCCGCCAGTTTTCTCGTTGGTACAGAAAAGTCCTGTTTTTCTGGTGAGAAAATACATATAAAACAATGATATGGAAAATAACAATGAAATTAAAAACTTTAGCTGTAGCAGTGGCGCTAATGGCATCAGGATCTCAAGTTGTCGCTTCAGAACTATACAACCAAGATGGCACTTCTCTTGAGATGGGCGGCCGCGCTGAAGCGCGTCTTTCTATGATGGATGGTAAGGCAAAAGACCGTACTCGCATCCGTCTTAACTTCCTAGGCAAACAGGAAATCAATGAAAACCTATACGGTGTTGGTTTTTGGGAAGGTGAGTTCGAAACAAAAGAAGAAGGTGCCGTAGATAACAACAGTGATCTTGAAACTCGTTACGCTTACGCAGGCCTAGGCGGTAAATACGGTGAAGTAACTTACGGTAAAAACGACGGTGCATTATTCGTTCTTACTGATTTTACCGATATTATGGCTTACCACGGTAACACTGCAGCACTTAAACTGCCTGTATCTGACCGTACAGACAACATGCTGTCTTACAAAGGCCAATTCGAGCAACTAGCTGTACGTGCTAGCTACCGCTTTGCTGATCGCACAACAGATGCAAAAGGTTTTACAGACAACGAGGAAGATGGCTTCTCTCTATCTGGTATCTACGCATTTGCTAATACTGGTATTGAACTAGGTGCTGGTTATGCAGACCAAAACGATAGTGATGAGTTCATGCTTGCTGCTGCATACTCTGTAGGTGATTTCTACTTCGCTGGTAACTACACAGGCGCAGACGTGGATGTTGCAGGTGAGTCTGCGGATTACAAAGGCTACGAACTAGCTGCATCATACACTATGGGCCAAACTGTATTTACTTCTACGTTCAACAAAGGTGAGCTAGAAGATGCTGATACTGTAGAAAACCTAGCTGTTGATGTTACTTACTACTTCAAGCCTAACTTCCGTGGCTACGCATCATACAACTTCGATCTAATGGATAACGAAGGTGCTGATGAAAAAGATGAGCTAGCGCTAGGTCTACGTTACGACTTCTAAGTCGAAACTGTTATCTAAGATTCTGCCTTATTCTTAGTAAACAAAACCCCTTACTTTACAGTAAGGGGTTTCTTGTTTTCCGGGTATCAAAACTGGCCGATGCTTGGTGCTCGTTATCAAAGCTACCTTTTTAGTGTGAGTTTAGTCCCATCAAATTTTAGGTGACTCAGGAGACTTTTAGCGTTGGTTTTACCAACCTCATCAAACTCCATTCCATAGCGAGCATGGTGTGTCGATTTTTGTAAGTTACAAATACGACCTCGCAATGGCGCGAGCATGTGGCTTTCACCGGGCATGGTTAGGTCCAATGAAACGCGATCACCAACCTGAAGTGGTCGGCTCATTGGTGATGTCACAAAGCGGCACCCACTACGAGATAAATCTCTTATCTCGCATTCAGTTCGATAGGCTTCTAAACAAACGCGCGCCCTCAAATTCACTTCGTAACGTACTTCTTTACGAAGCTGAAAGACCTGCATGGTGTTAGGTAGACTTAGCACTAAAATTGGATACGGGTCGCCGAGTCGGTGCTGCAATTGCGCCCGAAATGGAATGACAGCACCTTCCCCTCGATGAGAGTACGCTTTTACATTGATCCAAAAGCCTTCTTGAAAATAGAATTTCAAGTCCTCATCGGAGATGTTCGGAACCTCTATCAATGCGGTATTATTTGAGTGACAGCCGACAAATGTGCTGGTTGTAATAAACTTGGTACCAACAGGTGTCGTGACGTTTAAACTTACTTCACTGCCATGTTCGACCATTGCCATTGCATCGGTGCTATTTAGTGTACTTGCCTGACGTTCGGGTGCCTTCTTGCTTTGCAGAGGTAGTTTGCCGTCTCTGGCAATAGGGCTCATATTTCTCATTATTATTGTCGTACCTGATTTGAGAAGGTAATGGCGTGAAGTGACAGAGCACTTCCGCATGGTGTTGATTCTATTCAGTGATATAGTTTGATTCAATCAATCCGTAACAAAAATTAGAGAGCAAGATATGCATAAAGTAACTCATGAAGTTGAAAACAACACATTTTGGGTTGATTTAGAACAAGGTTATAAAGCCAAGGTGGTTTATCAGCTTGAGAATAATGTCATGCACATCACATCAACCGTAGTTCCTGAAGCATTACGAGGTAAAGGGTACGGAAAAGTGATGATGGAAGCGGTATTGCCAGAAATTGAGGCACTCGGTTACCAAATCAAACCAGTCTGTCCATATGTCATTCATTATATGGAGAAAAACCAAGCGTGGTCACATCTGCTTGCATGATGATGAACGACAACCACCAACGTTACCAAAGCATTGGCCAGGAGCTAAAGCTTGGGAATTATCAATCGGTAGAAGTCATACAATCGCTATGGGGAGGCTATGGTGAGTTAGTCCGAGTTAATTATTCAACTTGTTCGGTGATCATTAAGCATGTAAAACTCCCTAAGCCTTCAGAGCACCCAAGAGGTTGGAATACGGACCGCTCTCACCAAAGAAAGCTGCACTCTTATCAGGTGGAAGTGAATTGGTATACGCATTTTTCCAGAGAGGTGAGCACTCGCTGCCGAGTACCACAAGGTCTAAAAACATTCCAATCGGAGAATGAATGGCTAATTGTGATGGAAGACCTCGTCGAGGCGGGCTTTCCAAAAGTCATCACCGATGCAAAGCTAGAGCATCTACGAGCCTGCCTTGCTTGGTTGGCGAACTTTCATGCGCGTTACATCGGTGTTCGCTCGGATAAGCTGTGGCATATCGGCACGTATTGGCACTTGGCAACCAGACCTGATGAGCTTGAGGTGCTGCAAGACACCGAGCTAAAAAATGCCGCTCAATTAATTGATCAAACGCTTTCGCAAGCCAAGTTCAAGACGCTTGTACACGGTGATGCCAAATTGGCTAACTTCTGTTTTGATCGAGAAGAATCAAGCGTTGCTGCGGTCGACTTTCAATACGTTGGACATGGCTGTGCGATGAAAGACGTAGCACTGTTCATGAGCAGCGCCGTCAAGCCAGAACGTTGTGCAGAGATGGAAGTTTGGGTCTTGGACACGTATTTTGCTCAGTTGCAACAGGCGTTAATGGTTTATCAGCCGAATCTCGACCCCAATGAAGTCGAGCGCGAATGGCGTCCTTTGTTTGCGGTTGCGTGGGCTGACTTTCAACGATTTGTGAAAGGTTGGAGCCCCGATCACTGGAAGATCAATCCTTACACAGAAGCATTGACTCGCAGAGCGCTGGCTCACTTACGAAAGTGAGTAGAAGTTTAAAAAGAAAAGCCTCCAATTAGGAGGCTTTGATTTACTTTTTACTTGGCCTGATACGTGCCATGTAATAGGTATTGATGAACTCGCCATCTCGGAAGGAGCCATCAATCGCTTCGCCCTCAATTTGAAATCCATGCTTTTTGTACAGGCCAATGGCGGTCTCGTTGTCGGCATTAACTTCTAACTGGATGCGTCTTACATTCAACCAGTTATCCGCCAACTCGATGATGGTTTCGATTAACTTACTTCCCACGCCTAGGCCGTGAAACTGGTCGTGAACGCCAATACCAAACGCGGCCGTGTGCGCCGTTCTTGGACGCTGCGAGTGATGAAAGCCAATGTTACCCACTACTTTACCATCGATTTCAGCGACGTAGCTGTAAACGCCAGCGGGCATATTTGACAATCGTTCTACCCACATTGCGAGCGAAGGTTTTGGGAGTTGCAGGGTTTCACGTTGTGCTTTTGGTTGTGAATAGATTTCTACGAGTGCCGCTGCGTCTTCAACGGTTGTTGGACGTACGATAATTTCCATGCTTCTCTCCTTCGCTTTTTAGTATTAATTTTCAATCTAACCACAGTTCCTTATTTTGGATAGTATTTTTTGAGGTTTGAGAGATAAACACCTTTTAAATTAGGTTGTTATAGCGATGTTTTTCTAAATTTTAGTAGTCATTTATCTTTGAATTTAGCGAATAGATTGCAAAGGTGTTGAATTATTGTACTGAAAATGGCGTGCACGGCAGAGTATCGTGGTGAATTTCACGTTGGAGGAAATAAATGGAATTATTCAAACTGTGACGACGGCACTGTACATCAGTTGACTTGAATCAATTGAGGGTGGAGTTACCTCTTATGAGGTATGGGGAAGAGGTACGTTTAGCGCTATTTATGCTTAACTTGATAAAGGAGTTTCGTTGAGGAAATAGCATGAAATCCTCTCAGTCTAAAACATCGCAAAGTCGGCGTCGATTTTTGCGTGATACTGTCCGAACTGCGGCTGGTGTTGGCGCAGCGGCATGTGTGTTGGGCTTACAATCGCTGCAAAGCCAAGCTCGAGAAACGAAAGGTGTGCCTATTCGCCCACCCGGTGCTTTGCCAGAAGGCGATTTCGAATCAGCCTGTATTCGATGTGGCTTGTGTGTTCAAGCATGCCCTTACGACACATTGAAACTCGCGACATTACTTTCTCCTGTAGCCACTGGTTCTCCTTACTTTACTGCGCGCGATATTCCCTGCGAAATGTGCGAAGACATTCCTTGTGTGGTGGCTTGCCCGAGTGGGGCGCTGGATCCGAAGCTAACCGATATTGATGATGCTCGCATGGGGACAGCGGTTCTTATTGACCATGAAACTTGCCTTAACTGGCAAGGATTACGATGCGACGTTTGTTATCGCGTTTGTCCGCTGATTGATGAAGCCATCACGTTAGAGATGGTTCACAACGACCGAACCGGTTATCACGCCAAACTTATCCCAACAGTGAATTCCGAAGTGTGTACCGGATGCGGTAAGTGCGAACAAGCGTGCGTGTTGGATGTCGCTGCTATTAAAGTCGTCCCGACGGATTTGGCGAAAGGCAAAGTGGGCAGTCACTACAATTTTGGTTGGAAAGAGATCGACAAACCACTCGAAAATATCCTCCCTAGTGAGACGCCTGTACCGGAAGGTGCGCTTGAATCGCTAAAAGGAGGTAAGTAATGGCAAAGAACTTAGCTCAAAATGCTGGCAAAGAAGCGGTAGAAAAGCTTGGTTGGTGGCGCGCGCATCGGTTTCTGGTTTTACGTCGGCTATGTCAGCTCACCATCATTGCGCTGTTTATAGCTGGGCCGACATTAGGGGTTCTAACCGGTAACCTCTCATCGAGTATGTTGCTCGATACGGTCCCTTTAAGTGACCCGTTAATTGTGCTTCAAGCTTTGGCGACAGGCCATATTCCGGAGTTCAATGCGTTGTTAGGCGTAGTGATTGTTGTGGTGTTCTACGCGATTTTAGCACCGCGCGCATTTTGTGCTTGGGTATGCCCGTTGAACATCGTGACGGACTTAGCGGCGTGGCTGCGCCGAAAGTTCAACATTAAAGCGAGCTATCGTTGGTCTCCGGCTATTCGCTATTGGCTGATCCCTGTTTTGATGTTGGGCAGCGCGCTGTCTGGCGCGATTCTTTGGACATGGTTAGATCCAGTGGCGGCACTGCATCGCGGATTGGTGTTTGGTATGGGCGCAGGTTGGGTGTTGATCGCACTGGTGTTCGTACTGGATTTACTCTTAGTTGAGCATGGGTGGTGTGGGCACTTATGTCCACTGGGTGCTACCTATGGTGTGATAGGCCGAAAAAGCCTGTTGCGCGTTACTGCTGTTCGCCGCGAAGATTGCACCAAATGCATGGATTGCTTTTACGTCTGCCCAGAACCTGAGGTGCTTCGACAACCATTGAAAGAGGGAGATCGTCGAGTTATGGAGCAAAACTGCATTAGCTGTGGCCGCTGTTTGGATGTATGTCCAGAACATGTGTTTGAATTTAAGAATCGTCTAACAGTAAAGAATATCGATTAAGTTACTGAGCCTCATCACTGGCGTTTTTACCTATTTCTCTCGATATTTCAACATCGCGCTTAACCAAGGAATTGAGTGCGATGTTTATTTTCATAACAATATCTCTACACCGTATCTGCTTGGCCAGGGTTGAAAATAATAATGATATTGCGAATTTGTTACATTTGAAGCTATGATGATGCCTTCATATTTAAAGGAAACATCATGACTACCTCATCGCAAGGCTGGAGAACGCCGCAAAATTTCCTCCTGTTAATTTCCATTATCGTGCCCATTGCTTTTTCTACCTGGATGGCGTTGTTGAACAACTTCGTTATCGAGAAAGCGAACTTTGATGGCGCTGATATCGGTTTACTTCAAAGTGTTAGAGAAGTACCTGGCTTTCTCGCTTTCACCGCGGTATTCGTTTTACTTTTTATCCGTGAACAACGCTTTATGCTCGTCTCTTTGGCGATGCTTACGCTTGGTACGGCATTAACTGGTTATTTTCCCACTTTATACGGTCTACTTTTTACCACCTTGTTAATGTCCACCGGTTTCCACTACTTTGAAACACTAAAGCAGTCTTTGTCTTTACAATGGCTATCGAAAGAAGAAGCCCCGGAAATGCTGGGTAAATTTATTTCTGTTGGGGCTTTGGCTTCTCTGTTTACCTACGGCGCCATTTGGGTTTCGCTCGAACAGCTCAAACTTGATTTTAAAACGGTCTATCTAATGGCAGGTGGTTTAGGTTTTGTGCTTATTTTGGTGATGGCATTTGCTTTCCCTCAATTTAAAACAAAAGTGCCTCAAAACAAGAAACTCATTCTGCGTAAACGTTACTGGTTGTACTATGCGCTCACGTTTATGAGTGGTGCTCGCCGTCAGATTTTCACGGTTTTCGCTGGCTTCTTGATGGTCGAGAAGTTTGGCTACTCTGCCGCAGACATTACCTTGCTGTTTTTAATCAACTATGTCTTTAACTTCTTGTTTGCGAAGCGAATCGGCCGCTTCATCGGCGTTGTTGGTGAGCGTAAAGCGCTGATGTTTGAGTACGTCGGTTTGATCTTCGTATTCGTCGGTTATGGTTTGGTGCAAACCGCGGAGTGGGCTGCTGCATTGTATGTTGTCGACCATTTGTTCTTCGCGCTAGCGCTTGCTATCAAAACCTACTTCCAAAAAATTGCTGATCCTGCCGATATGGCTTCGACCGCTGGGGTTGCGTTTACTATTAACCATATTGCGGCGGTTGTGATACCCGTTACGTTTGGTGTGATTTGGCTGGTTTCTCCTGCTAGCGTATTTTACATCGGTGCAGGTATGGCGGCTGTGAGCTTACTGCTGTCACTCAATATTCCAGCGAAGCCAGAAGAGGGCAATGAGACCCGCTTATTAAAGTGGAGCTAAGTTGGTACTTACTATCTAGTAATAGAAGTTAATTACTGTTAATAGCTTCATTGAATTGGGTGCTTAGGCACCCCTTTCTTTATCTTCATGTTGTTTCCTCTATGGTTGTACATATCTATTGGGTCCGTTAGGGTTTTATACCTAAGTATGTTGAAATTACTCGGGTACAACATGAGTCGAAACACTAAGGAGGGTTTTACAGTGCAGGTACATGGCAGGGAGTTGGATTTAGATCTAGGAAACCGTCACGTCGTTATTCAACGTCGCTATGAGGCGTTAGGTGCTGCCAACGATCTGCTCATAGCTATTTGGTTTTTAATTGGTAGTTTTTTCTTTTTGAATGATTCGTTGATTGAAAGCGGGACTTGGCTGTTCATCGTAGGCAGCGCACAGTTGATCATTAAGCCCCTGATAAAACTGATGAGTTTAGTTCATGTTGGTCGCTTAAATAAGCAACTTTCTGGCACATCAACGAGCCGCTGAGATTACACGCCTATTTTGAGCACCTGCAAGCAAGAGGCTAATGAGCGGGTTATCGAGGGGAAAGAGGGAAACATAACGTGGTCACAACACTAACCACGTTATGTTCAGTTTGAAGCTTTAGAATTTAAAACGGATACCAGAACAGTTGTGTGTCCATAACACGCTTGCTGATCGCAGTAATCACTATCACTGCAATCCCCGCCATGCAGATCATATCGGCTTTGGTCAGGGGTTTTAGGCTGTACCAGGTGCGAGATGAGTGACGGCCAAAACCACGTAGCGTCATCGCGTTTGAGATTTGGTCTGCTCTGTCCAAACTAGAGAAAATCAGAGGGCCAAGAATCTTCGCCACGTTCTTCATACGAGTGAACAACGGAGTCTTCTTACTCAGTTCTACTCCGCGTGCTTGCTGCGCGTGCATGATGTTAACAAAGTCCTTTTTCACTTCCGGCAAGTAGCGCAGCGTTAAGCTCACGGCATAGGCGATTTTGTAAGGCACACCCAAGCGGTTCAAGCTAGCTGAAAACTCCGTCGGGTGAGTGGTAAATACAAACACTAACGCGATTGGGAACATGCTGAAGTATTTCAACGTCACTGTTACTAGGTAAAACAACGTCTCTTGAGTGAGCGAGTAATTACCGGGTAACGAGAGTAAAACCGTTGATGAGCCCATGAACTCAGTACCTTGTTGCGGTGCTAACGCGAACATAAATAGGGCATTGATCAGCAATACCGTGCCTGTACCGAGTAAAAGTGGTTTGTAGACATGAAATGGCACTTTGGTCATTTTCAATAAGCCCAAACCAAGCACGATCAACAGTGCAATGATTCGCAAGTCAAACGTGGTCAACACCACCGTTACCCAAGCAATGAAAAGCAAGAACTTAGTAATGCCATTCAACTTATGAAGTGGCGATTGGGTATCGATGTAGTTGATACCAAACTTCATCTTATTGTCTTTCATGCCACCGCTTTCTCTGGTTGGTTTACTTCGCTGCTTTTTTGTTGGCGGTGCGCTTTTTCTACATTGATAAAATGCTGCATAAAGCCATTGGTGTCTTCGATGCCAACTTTCGTAGCCAACTCAAACAGACTTGTTGTGGTGAGGTTCGCTTGGTCTAGTAGCTCTGGACTGCTGAATACCTGCGTCATTGGTGCATCCGCGACTAATTTACTGTCTGCAATCACGATAGAGCGCGTGGTGTATTCCAGCACTAAATGCATGTCGTGGGAGATGATCATCACGGTTACGCCCAACTCGCGATTGAGCTTTTCGATGAAACTCAGCATAGACGTGTAGTTCCGGTAGTCCTGACCTGCCGTCGGTTCATCAAGGATCAGAAGCTCTGGTTCCAAGACCAAAATTGACGCAATGGTCACGCGCTTTTTCTGGCCGTAGCTCAATGCTTCGATTGGCCAGTGACGGTATTTGCTCAAACCGCACAGCTCAAGGACTTCAAGTACTTTAGCTTCGATCTGTTTCTCTTCAATGCCACGATTACGGAGGCCGAAGGCCACTTCGTCAAAAATCATGTGATGGGAAATCATGTGATTCGGGTTTTGCATCACCACGCCCACTTTCTGGCTGCGCTCGAAGATGGTCAGTTCGTTAAGATCTTGACCATTCATGCTCATTGAGCCGCTATCCGCTTCAATAACGCCCATAATCAGTTTGGTGATGGTCGATTTACCCGAGCCATTTTTGCCAAGTACAGAGACAAACTCGCCACGCTTGATGTCAAAACTCACGTCTTCTAACGCGTTTTTCTCACCGTCGTAAGAATAGGTGAGGCCACGGACTTCAAGCAAAGTCTCGGCTGGCGTTTTAGGTGGTTGTGCTGTTGAACCATCAAACCATGCTTGTACTGCTGGTTTATATTGCTCCAACGGTAAGGTAGTTAAGCTAGAAGGTTTTGCATCGCCCTCAATCGCGCAGCCTGCTTCTTTCAGAGCCGAAATATAAAGCGGTTCGCGGATGCCGTAATCTTCTAGCAGAGGCGACGCTAAAATTTCATCTGGCGTTGTATCGGCAATGATTTCGCCGCTTTCCATCAAGATAATACGGTCAATTGAGCGATGCAGAACGTCCTCAAGACGATGCTCAATGATTACGATGGTTTTGCCTGTTTCGCGGTGTAGCTCATCGATGATCTCGATGGTTTTTTTACCCGTTTTAGGGTCAAGCGCAGCTAGTGGTTCATCAAACAAAAGGATATCGACGTCATCGACGAGAATGCCCGCCAAAGAAACACGCTGTTTCTGCCCGCCAGATAAATCGTGGGGAGAGCGATCTAACATCTGTTCCAAGTCGACCATTTTGGCCGTGGCTTTGACCAAGGGGTACATGTCGATGTTAGAAGTTAGCTGGTTTTCCAGCGCAAATGCGATGTCTTCGCCAATGCTCAAGCCGACAAATTGGCTGTCCGTATCTTGCAGTACGGTGCCAACTTGCTCAGTGTATTGGTGCATGTCGAAAGGGGCGGTGTCTTGACCATTGATGGTCACTGTTCCACTGGTTTCCCCTTTGATTGCGTGTGGGATCAGTCCGTTAAGACATTGCCCAAGGGTAGATTTACCACTACCACTTGGACCGATAATGACGATTTTCTCTCCTTTCTCTATCCTTAGATTGATATTTTTTAGCGTCGGTTTGTCCAGCGACTCATATCTAAAAGAGAAGTTAGAAAATTCGATTGTCATTCGACATTAAGCCTCTGTTAAGTTACGGCTTTGCTTGTTACGTTTAGCGACAGACTTAAGAATGAAGAAGCCAACAATAGCAATAAGAATGGTGTTACCGATCGCGATAATAGAAAGCTGGGTAAACACTTTAGTGAACGGTTCTGCGTATAAAATCGTGTCGAGGAATGCAGAGCAACCGTAACCAAATACGTTGCCTAATAGCGCAAGTACCACGAATAACGCGAAGTCTTTCATATTGAATTCGCCTTTCTCTAAACGGTAGCGCGTTAGAGAAGGGAATAGACCGATAATCAAACCAACAATGCCTGAACCAAGTACCCAAGTGAGCCATACGCCCCAACCTGCGAATAGGTCGGTGACCCAGTGGCCAATAAAACCAACCAAAAAGCCAACAAGTGGGCCAAATAGTACTGAGAACAATGCTAATACTGCCATTGCTGGTTTTAGCGTTGTGTTTGCAAACACAGGGATGCCAAACATAGGTAAGCCACCGATGCCGTAAAGAGCAGCACCGATTGCAATAACCACAACGGTTTTAGCAGAAAGATTCATAGATAACCTCAGTTCAATGGTCGATTTTAAAGAACGTTCATTTATATTGTTGGAAAGCATTGGTTATTTGATTGTGTAACATATATCCAAAACAACCAAGCTGCTTATTGTTTGCTCTATTTTTCTTCAGGAAATGTGTGATTTGATTCACGTATCCCTTTGACTGGCTTTGTTTTTTAGCAAGCATTAAAAATAAGGCGCGCATTATACAGAATATTGATAAAAGTGGGAATGCTATCTGTCTGGATGGCTAGAATGAAATCGGAGGCTGATTGTCAGCCCCCGATTACACTTTCTGATACTATTTTCATCGATAAATGAATGAGCTAGCTGTTCATTAATGGTCTAGGTACAAATAGTTCTGCCAGCTCTTCATGCGAATCAGCACTTTGCGCATCACTGACACGTGAGTAAAGCTGTCTGAGTAAACGGCGACTTCAACCGCGGTACCCATTGGCAGGTGGTATTCGCTCAAATCGTCCGTGATTTTCAGCTTCGCAAAGACACGTCCGCTTGTGCGCAGGGCATCGGTACCAAGCAGAGCACCTCTGGCTTGAATTTGGCTTTCACCAATAGCTGGAATCACGTCGATGACTTCGCCACGGAATACCTTGCCCGGTATCGCACGGAACATAAACTCCGCTTCAAAGCCTGCCTTCAAACGTTGTAGCGAGTTTTGTCTGAACGCCGCGGTGTACGTAATGTCTTCGGTATGCACGAAGGTCATTGCAGGGGCAAGCGGCAACGGCACAGCCATCACACCAGGGCGCAAAGCCAATTGCGTAACGTAACCATCGGTTGGCGCACGAACGACGGTTTGCTCAAGGTTGAACTCTGCTTTACGTAGCTCAGCGAGTAGTTGCGCGACTTGGGTATTCTCACCGCCGATTTCCGACTCTAATGCGATCTGTGCTTGCTCTTGCTGCAAAATGGCGACGTCTAGCATGGCTTCTGCCGCTTTGTACGCTTGGCGTCGAGTATCTAAATCTTGTTCCGTAAACGCGCCGCGATCAAAGCCCCTTTGATATCGGCTAAATTCTCTTTGCGCTTTATCTCTATCGGCTTGCGCTTTCAAAACTGCCGCTTCTGCTTCTCTCAAGTCAGACTCTAAACCCAACGCGCCTTGGTTTGCTTCTTTCACTTTCGCTTCAAGGCGTGCGACTTCCGCTTCAAAAGGCACAGGGTCGATTTTGAAAAGAATATCGCCGGTTTTGAGCGGTTGGTTCGCTTGAACGGGCACTTCCACAACGCGGCCACGTACACCAGAGACGATAGGCGTAGTTGGGAACACTTGGTTACCTAACTGAGTAAATGGGTGGTTGTAGTTCATAAGAAGGACGAGTGTGCCCACCAACACAACGCCGCCAAGTACGGCTGTAGGTACGGTCCATTTGTTCAAAGGAATATTAAAGACTTTAAAAATGGCGATACAAAGGGCTGTATAAGTCAGAATCAGCAATAAATCCATTATTCGTCCTCTTTACTTTGTTCAGTCAAAGGCCTTTGCTGAATCTTTTGTTGTTTCAACATCGATACTTCGTTTTTAAGTTCGTTGACTTCGTCGATGAGCTCTTCAAGACGGTGATGAATGTCGTGCGTTTCTTGCTCAAGTTGTTTGAAGCCCCAGCCTCGCTCCTTGCGCCACAATGTTGCCCATATCCATAAAAATGGCCACAGTGCATGTAAAGTGAAAAGGCTAACCCAGCCTGCGTAATGAATTGCGTCTTGATGAGGGTGTTCGCGTTCTTTAGCAATTTCATACGGAATATCATGAATAACGATAATCCCGTAGAAGATCACTAAAGCAACGAAGATGAGTAACCCAAGTGCAAAATAGTCTAGAAACATCTTACCTGCCTGTGCTTGTTACCTAATGGAAAATCTTACGTAAATGAACAGTTTAAGTATTTGTCTTAACTATCGTTCAATCAAGTTATTTTGTACTTGAATTATGTTTATGCGATATCCGTATCGATTGCTATTCGGGGACAATAAGAAGTGAAGGCGACTATATTCAAACTAAGTAGTACTAAAGGAAGGAATAGAGAATAAAAGCCACTGTTATGCCCCAAGTGAAGGTTGGGGCATGGTTTAAAGTTCGGTACAGACTTGGTTTCGGCCATTGGCTTTGGCGCGGTACAAGGCTTTGTCGGCGCGGTAGAAGGTACGTTGGGTATTCTCTCCTTCTCGATGTAAGGTAATCCCGATCGATACGGTCAACCCCCGCTCGCCAAGAATATCGTCCCAACCATATTGATAAATGCGTTCGCGGTAATTCTCGGCATGCATTTCTGCCCGTTCTAGATTGCTATTCTCTAGAATGACAAGAAACTCTTCACCGCCAAAGCGAACGCAAGAAGCGCCTTTAAATTTGAAGTATCCTGCTAATTCTTGAGACACACGTTTAATCGCTTTGTCTCCAACAAGGTGACTGAGCTCATCATTGATGGACTTAAAATGGTCAATATCGATGACCATCAACGCAAATTCAGTATCGTGCAAAAGCAGGTCTTTGAGTTTGACTTCTAACCAACGTCGGTTGTGCAAAGAGGTTAGCGGGTCAGTAAAGACATCTTGCTGTAGTTGGGCGACCGTATTCTTATGTTGTTTGGTGGTTTCCTTGAGCTCTTTGTTTTCAAGTTCTGACAAAATGAGTTTGAGCTGTAGCTCAAAACGAGAAAGTCGACGTAATTGAGTAGAACCCAATTCACCAATTGGAATGTGTTTGACAAGGTCAGATTCAATGCGAAACGCTTTTTTTTCACAGTTTAATGCTTTCTGAAATAACCCTTGAGAAGCGTAAACTTGACTCATTGCGTTGTAAAAATGCTGAGCGACAAGAGGAGACGAGTGTTTCTGAATTCGTTTACCGATAGAGTCCAGCACTAAGTTGGCTAAAGAGATGTGTCCGACACCGTTTAGACAATATGCGGTCTCGATTTTGACCATCGTGGATAACCAGTACGTGGTAGCACTGCCCGTCGTATACTGGACATTAGAGATAGCAAGCAATGCGTTAGGGTAATCCTCTTGCAAACGATGCAGTTTGGCTCGGTAGAGATGAATTTGCGCAGCAAGGTTTTTATCACTGACGAGGATACTTAGCTCTTCACACTCACTCAATAATTCTTGTGCGTCTGCGGTACGGTTCAAACTGATGTAACAAGCAAGCATGTAAAGTTTGTAGCGCAGACGTAGGGAGCGACTGCTAATGGCGTGATCGATCGCATCGATTTTTTGGTAATAACGCAAAGCGCGATGGTGATCCCCATAGGCATCGCACAAGTTGCCCATTCCAATAATAGCCAGTACGTACTCATCAATATAGCCATATTCGACGGCGATATTCGTTGCAGCAACATACTCGGTTAATGCTGCGTTGTAGTCACCTACTTCTACCAAACGATCACTCAAGCTTGCTTTTACAGACAGAATATCTTCTACATCGTCGGGTAAAACGAGCAATTCAAGGGCTTGTCGTAGTTCTTCGATGCTGTCGTTGAGCTGTTTAATTTCTCGTCGATACTCGGCACTAATGATATAGCAATGTGCTTTTTCTCGGTTCGTGGATGCAGTATGTAACCCGATGTGCTCCCACAGCGTAATCGCTTCTTCACCAGAGACGGAAGAAGGATCGATGCCTGCGTCAGTAACCTTGCTAAGCAGTTGTTCCATGCTTCATTACCTCAATATAGCTTTCTTCGAGTTGCTCCAAAGTGAATGGGAAGGTCAGGATATCTTGCAAATACAGTATCGGTTTGGGACCTTTCAGCCCGCGACGTTTCCATGGATAGATGTCTAACATTGCCTGAACCGTACGATAGACATCTTCTGCTGCTTGACCTTTCTCTGCAATTAACATAGCTAGTCTGTCACTGGAAATTCGTGAGATGAGATCACTTGAGGTCGTCAATGCATGAACTAGCTCAGTACAAACATCGAGAAATTCGGGGTTTGCATGCTGAATCATAATGATCGCGTGGTTGGAGCGTTTGAGCTCTGTTTTAAACAGAACTAACTGTTCCCACCAGTAGGTCTCGGACACAACATTAGAAAACTGTTTTTCAGGGTCATACTCATGTTGAGAACGGATTCGATTAATCAGCTTACGCGCTCGTTGCTCTAGCTGGCGTTTGGAGCCGCGTGCTTTATCCATACTGACTCGATGAGTCTGTTCTTTGAGCATTTTAAGTGCATGTTTACGGTATTTTTTAAACGCGTTAAACGCTGATTCAAAATCACCTTGCTCTTCAGCGACTCGGGATTGCTGAAAGCAGATCTGACTTAGTAGCTCGCCGTTGTCAAAACTAAGCGCGGACTCTTCTGCTGCGAGTAGTAACTTTGCTGCACTATCCGTATTTTTGCGCAAGAGTTCGAGCCTTGCGCGGCTAATAAACGAGTGTGCCTTCATCCAAATGAGATCATGTTCAATAGCGAGTTTATGGGCCTTTTGTGTGGCTTCTTCTGCGGCATCAAGGCGTTCTAGCCCAAGTAGCGCTAAGCCTTTAAAGTCCCAGATCTCGGCTTGCCATGTGCTGTCATCATGATCTTTTAGTACTTCGGTTGCACCATCCAGCACAGTGAGCATTTCGACAAACTTATTCAGTAAGTAATAGTCCCAAGCCAACAGGATACGAGCTTTGCCTTCCAACCAAGCAATACGGACGTTGTTTGCCACTTTAACGGCCAGCTCATGAGTGGAAGCGGCAAGTTGATGCTCATTTGTGATGCGCCATACGTTGCCAAGCCCAATTAGAGATTCGATTTGAATTTCAATATCATCAACGAGGGCAGATTGTTCGAGTGCATTAATCCAATATTGTTGGGCTGAGTAATACTTTGCTTGTCCCCAATATTGGAGAGCAAATAAATGAAGAATTTCGGGCAGGTGGTCGTCGGTTTCAAGTTGGGTTTGCTTGCTGTAGGCGTCTTTGACTAGCTTTAAGCCTTGTCGGTAATCCATTAGGCACCAACAGCACTGCGCCATTATCAGCAATGCTCTGATTTCACCATCCACAAATAAAATTTGCTCCGCGCGGATACGGTATTGCTGCGCAATACTGAAGGTGTGTTCAGGGGCCGTTTTTATTTGGCCTTTAAGCTTTTTGAGCTCATCTTCTAGCTGAATTTGGTTTTTATCCAACGTTCACATCCATGACTATCGAACTGGAATTCACACCTAATATTAAGTGGTTAGATGCATGTTTTATTACCAAAACGATGCGGATAACGCTTTGGTAAACGATTAGGTGCCGTAATGTATACTGTCACAGCCCCTAATTACTACATCTAAATGCCAATAGTTACGATAGGAGCTGTTTGATGGTCAAAGGAGCATCAGTGACTTCTAGCCTTTGTGCGGCGGTAAGACCCTGCTTATCCTGATAGCACAAATTATGCCAAGCTCTGAATATATCTAAAAGAGGTAAAATTCCAGCAGGTCGTAATTTGCGACGTGGCTCGTTAATGAAGCTTTCGAAAAGGATCTGGAAGCGATTTTGATAGAACTGCACATGGCGAGTTGTTGCAACGTTAAACCATTTCTCGGGCTCATTTCTATCACCAGCAAGGTAGCAAATGCCTTTGTGGCTTTCGTCTTGAGTGGAGATCGCCCAGCGATCTCGCCACCAGCTCATATAGGCGATATCGACCTTGCCAAAAGGTGTGCTCATGTCCCAATTTGCATCTTCTTCTACGTACATCAAGTCGACATTTTTCTCTTTAATTCGAGACAAACAAACGCTCAGTGCTGCCGAACGTAGCAGGGGATCTTGAGGCATATATAGAGATACACGTTTGTTGGGGCAACACATATCAAGTACATGCAAGTAATGAGCGTATGATGTGTAAGGCGGACGAACTAATGCACCTTTAGATGGGTAATGGAATACGGAAAGATTACCAAGAGGATCTTCCACGTTACCGCGAGCCAAAATGGTTTGGTATTTTTGGTCAATACGCTCACGCAGGAGGTTCGAAGGTTCCGCTGGCGGTTCACTTGCTTCCGCTGTGTACTCTTGGGAAACAAAACGAGAGACCTCGTCGTACGGGTTATGGTCTAGCGTGGCGATTGGCTCTTCATCAGCAGAATAGTTCACATGTTGACAAAGAATATAGCCTGAGTGGGCTTCACCAGAAACAATCCAGTAGACACCATTATTGCTGTTTGGCTGCAATGCAACATAGTTTGAGGCCAATTCATAGTGCGTTGCGTGGTTTACCCAACGAGCATCAATAGTGGCTAATTTACGGCGACAGCGACTCGCAATATGATCAACATGGTCGTAAAAGGTTTTCGGGTTGATACTGAGTTTTCGGCAGATCTCGCGCACAGAGTAACCAGTAAACAATAAGCCCATTAAATTCTCTTGGAATTGTAGCTTCTTGTTCGCGCCTGACCATTTATCAACAAAGGTACTTTGACACGCTTTACAACGGTAACGTTGACGATCGCCGCTGTAACCGAAAGCGTGGTAGAGGTGTTTATGTGTGTGGACGGATAGTCCAAAGTTCTCGCAATCATCATTGCGGCACGCAGGCAACCCGTCACTGTGGACGTGTCGCAGGCGATGAAGTTCGTTCACGACATCGCGATTGTTAAGTAAGGGGGGGAAAGCTCCACATTCACGGCATACCATCGCCGGACGTTTAGGGTTAGCATGTTGCAGAACGTAACGCTTTGCATCACTCAATCCAAAGTTGTCACACGCCAATGTTTTACAAAAGTTGAGTTGTAACCCATCTGCGTCTTTTGGCAGTTCGCCGTTAGACACAATCGCCCCCTCGGGATAATTCGGGCAGCCAGCAATAACTCTGGCTGCAAATTATTACTTACTACTTGTTCTTAGATGTTGATTGCGGTTTCTAGCGCAACTTTCATCATGTCGTTGAACGACTTTTGACGCTCTTCTGAGCTTAGTTTTTCGCCACGGATGATGTGGTCAGAAACCGTTAGGATAGTTAACGCCTTCGCACCTAGGTCTGCAGCAACACCGTAGATACCAGCCGCTTCCATGTCTACACCTAGGATGCCTAGTTTTTCCATCTTCTCGAAGATGTCAGCTTCTGGTGTGTAGAACAGGTCTGCAGAGAATACGTTACCAACTTTCACTGGTACTTGTTGAGCACGCGCTTGGTTTACCGCTTCTTCTAGAAGGCCGTAGTCAGCGATTGCAGCGAAGTCGTGGTTGTTGAAACGGATACGGTTTACTTTAGAGTCTGTAGAAGCACCCATACCGATAACAACGTCCATTAGGTTAACGTCGTCACGTACCGCACCACAGCTACCTACACGGATTACGTTTTTCACGCCGTATTCTGCGATTAGCTCGTGTACGTAGATACAGCAAGAAGGGATACCCATGCCGTGACCCATAACAGACACTTTTTTGCCTTTGTAAGTGCCAGTAAAGCCGAACATGTTACGAACGTCACAAACTTGCTTCACATCTTCAAGAAACGTTTCTGCGATGTATTTAGCACGTAAAGGGTCGCCTGGCATTAGAACCGTTTCAGCGAAATCACCTGGTTGTGCATTGATGTGTGGGGTTGCCATAAGTGCTCTCCAAAGTTTTGTTTTGATAAAACGCCTCTAGTATAGAACGCTATTACCAATTCTGTTGAACTTGTTCGTTTTCGTTGAAGCAATAATATCGGGACGTACAGTAGCCCCTTGAGAGCTTAGTCACAAAAACCACGCTTTTAGAAACCATGAACATCGTTGATAACTAAATCTGTTGAAAGCAAAAGAGCAATCGATTCGCTTTTGAGCGATTTGTCGATTGCGCGCACAAAATGGACTCTGAGAACATCAAAAACTTTTGAGAAAGCGCTGATCGAAATGCTCTTGAGAAGAGTAAAACGATTAAATTGTACAATTTATTTTCTTGTACAATATGAAAAGCCTTGCTATAAGTTATACAACAAAACATTTTGTATAGGGATGCGTCATCATGGAATCTTCAATCAAAGTAGGTATCAGTTCTTGTGTTTTGGGTGAACGAGTTCGTTTTGACTCTGGTCATAAAGTAAGTAACTTTGTGACTAAAGAGCTCAGCCCATATTTTGACTTTGTTTCGGTATGCCCCGAAGTGGGTGTCGGAATGCCAGTGCCGCGACCAACAATTCGTTTGATTTCCGAAGAAGAGCGTGTAGCTCTAGTAGAAACTAAAAATCCAGAAAATGACCATACCGATAATATGCTTGCTTACTCTGCTAACAAAGTGGAGGAGCTACAAAGCGAGCAACTTTGTGGTTACATCGTCTGTGCCAAGTCTCCAACTTGCGGTATGGAGCGCGTCAAGGTTTATAGCAAAAATAACGCAGCGAAAGAAGGCGTCGGCTTGTACACACAAACGCTGATGAAAAAAATGCCTTGGTTGCCCGTCGAAGAGGATGGCCGACTCAACGATCCTGTATTAAAAGAAAACTTTATTACCCGAGTATTTTGCTTGAACGACTTTTATGACTCGATGGACGGAGAGCCAACTCGAGGCAAAATTATCGATTTTCATTCGCGCTATAAGTTGACCTTGATGGCGCATCACCCTGAGTCATACCGCTCTCTTGGTCGTTTAGTTGCCGATGTCGCTAGCTATGAAATCGAAGAATTCTATCAAGAGTATCGCTTAGGTCTTATGAAGGCACTTGCGAATCGTGCTAGCCGAAAAAACAACACTAACGTACTAATGCATTTACAAGGGTATTTTAAGCGCGCTTTAACTAAAGACGAAAAAGAAGAATTAGCAACAGTAATTCATGACTACCGCACTGGTACATTGCCATTGTTAGCACCGTTGACATTGATTAAGCACTACTTAAACACTTACCCAGATGAGTATTTAGCAAAACAGAAGTTTTTAGAACCGTATCCGCAGGAGATGAGATTACGCTATGGTTTGTAGTTCAGAAGAAAAACTATACGCGATCCGAGACGTCGCAGAAATCACGGGTGTAAAGCCAGTTACGCTGAGAGCTTGGCAGAGAAGATACAATTTGATCCAGCCTCAGCGAACAGAAAAAGGGCACAGACTTTATCGACAGCAAGATCTCGATACGATTCGTGAAGTCCAGAGTTGGCTCGCGAAGGGGATTGCAATCGGTAAAGTAAAGGGACTTTTGGGAAAAAGTGCTGACGTAGAAGTCAACAATGAAGTTCGTACTCTCGAAGAAGTAGAAACCATGTTATCAGCACTTTCGAAACTGAATCGAGGCAAAGCGGAGAGCTTACTTGCTTCTGTTCTCAAAGAGTATCCATTGAATTTGGTTATTGAACAGTTTATTGACCCTGTATTTGACGCGCTGGAGATGGTCAAAGGATCGCTGAGATCGTTGCAGATGGGGTTATTTCAAACTTGTTTGATTACTCGTCTTGCCCTTGTTATCGACTCTGAAAACAAAGCCGCTTCCAAAGGGAAGTGCTTGCTTATCAGCTTTGAACAACATAGGGAAGCAGAGAGCTGGATTCAAGCGGCGAAGTTGTGTGAGCAAGGGTATCACACGACGCTGATCGACAAAGTTGATGATGTCTCTGGTTTACTGGAGCACGAAGTTGTTGATAGCTACTCGCTCATTTACCTGTTTTCCAATAAAGCGCTGGCAGCTAAGCAAGTGGAGTCCATCAAAATGCTTCAAACACGTTTTGGCGAACGTATTGGATGTTCTGAAGTGATTGAGAAACTGCACCTAACAGAGTAGACGAAACGAAGGAGACACCATGATCTTAGTATGGTTTCGACGTGATTTACGAACGTTAGACCACACCGCACTTAAAGCGGCGTTAGATTCAGGTCAGCCTGTTGTCGCTTGTTTTATCGCGACGCCAGAGCAGTGGCGAGAACACCACATGGCGCCGATGCAGGCGGATCTCATTGCTCGTCGTTTAGAGTATCTCAACGACGAGTTGGAAAGCCTGAATGTTCCTTTTTTATACGAAGAGGTGCCGTCGTTTTCTGATTGTACCGAAGTGATTAGTGGATGGGCGAAAACACTTGAAGCAACGTCTGTTATGGCGAATATTCACTATGAAGTGAATGAAAGAGAGCTCGATGCACAAGTGAGTGAGGCGCTAGCTTCCCATGATATCGATTTTGAACTGTTTCACGACAAATGTGTGCACCCACCAACGACGGTTCTCAATAAGCAAGGTGAGTATTTTAAGGTATTTACACCATTCAAACGTGCTTGGTTGACGCAGTTTCAAATGCCAACGGTAACAAAGCCTCACGAACAAGTGCCGCTAAGCAGCAAACTATTGGAACAATTAGAGCCAATTCGATTTAGTTCAGACTTCACGTTTAGCTATCCTCGAGAGTCCAGCGAGGATTGGTTTGCTTCGACGAATGATGTTTTAAAGCAGCTTAGGGAATTTGCTCGTGAGCGCAGTGATGCTTACAAGGAAGATCGAGACTTTCCGGCTATTGATGGCACCAGTCAATTGTCTCCCTATCTTGCGATTGGTGCATTGTCACCAAGGCAATGTATTGCTCGCTTGTATGCTGAAAACCAACAAAATGACCTAACAGAAGGAAAAGCAACTTGGTTGAGTGAGATCATTTGGCGTGAGTTTTATCAGCATCTGTTGGTTTTCGAACCAAAGCTCGTTAAAGGCAAAGGCTTTATCGACTGGGAGGATAAAATTCAGTGGTCTTATGATGAGCAGGCTTTTGAGCGATGGAAGACTGGAGCGACAGGGTATCCGATCGTCGATGCAGCAATGCGTCAGCTCAACCAAACAGGCTGGATGCATAACAGGCTTCGCATGGTTGTCGCGAGCTTTCTCACCAAGGATTTACACATTGACTGGCGTTGGGGCGAAGCGTACTTCATGAGTAAGCTGGTGGACGGCGATTTCGCAGCAAACAATGGTGGTTGGCAGTGGTCTGCATCGACGGGTTGTGATGGGCAGCCGTACTTCCGTATTTTCAACCCGATAAGCCAAGGTGAGAAGTTTGATTCTGATGGCCAATTCGTGCGCCACTGGGTGCCTGAACTCAAAAGTGTGCCAAACAAATACATCCATAAACCTTGGACTTGGGAGGGATTTTCTTTACTGGAATATCACAAGCCGATGGTTGATCACAAGACAGAAAGAGAGATAACCTTACGGCTCTTTAAAAGTGCCAAGGAATAAAGTGAAATGCTTAGCAAAAAGCGATCAATGAGTTTCGCAAAACGTACGCTGTTATCTGTATCGTTATCTTTAGCGAGTGGTTTGTCATTCGCTAAAATGTACGAGCTACCAGAGGATGGCAGTCGTTTAATTGGTCGCCTTGAAAACCACGTCGTGCAAGAAGGCGAAACTATGGCAAATATTGCCAAGCACTACGATGTCGGGATGCTAGGTTTAATGGCGGCAAATAAAGGCGTGGATCCCTTCTTGCCAGAAGAGGGACACGTTCTTACTATTCCAACACAACTGATCCTCCCAGATGTACCCCACAAAGGCATTGTCATCAATTTAGCGGAATTGCGCTTATACTATTTCCCGAAAGGGGAAGATATTGTGCATGTATTCCCCGTGGGAATCGGGCGAATTGGGCGAGACACCCCGGTGATGACAACGCGTATTAGCCAAAAGCGTCCAAACCCTACGTGGACGCCGCCAGCCTCGATTCGTGCCGAGTACAAAGCGAAAGGTATTGATTTGCCAACCGTTGTACCTGCCGGTCCAGACAACCCGCTTGGCATGTTTGCATTGCGTTTAGCCTACGGAAATGGTGAATACCTTATTCACGGTACCAACAAAGATTTCGGCATCGGAATGCGCGTCAGCGCGGGTTGCATTCGTATGGACCCAAGCGACATTGAATGGTTGTTTGAAAAAGTTCGTAACGGTGAAGAAGTGAATATCATTAACCAACCAGTGAAAGTATCACTAGAGCCGGACAGAAGTGTATTTTTAGAGGCTCATGAGCCATTGACTCGCAGCAATGGTGAGAAAGATCACCTACAGGTACCAAAAGAGTTAAAGTGGTGGCTGGATGAGTTCGGACTGAAAAATGTGAAGGCTAAAGCAGCGATTGCCGCACAGAATGGGGTTCCTGTCGAAATAACCGCGCCTTAACAGGCGTTAAGACGCGGTATCAAATCTTACTTAGTGTAAGACTGAGCGATGTTATCGATACGCTCGTTAGCACGCTCAGCTTCTTCTTGAGCAGCCATTGCTGCTGCACCTGATTTTTGAACGTCAGATTGAAGAGCTTGTACGTCTTGGCTTAGTTGGCTAACTTGGTTGCTTAGTTCGTCTAGTTTTGCTGCATTTGCTGTTGCTGCGTCATCAGAAGAAGCACAACCTGCTAGTAGAAGTACTGAAGTTGCTGCAGCTGCGATCAACGTTTTGTTCATATAAGAACTCCTTGCTTATAGTGAAAGTCTCGCTACCAACTATTATTTTATACAGTAGCGAGGTTAAATGTGGATACATTTTATCAGTACATGATGTAGCAAAAGTCAAAAAAACCCAAGAATTTCATGGAGTACCTGACGTCAACTTTTACCTGAGCTTAACAAAGGTGAGTGAATTATCCTCTCCCTTATTCCCACAACAGTTCTCATAGCAGGTGTTTTTGCCACGTTCCTGATATCAATAATTTAGACGATATTGACACAAATGAAAGTTTCTCGGCGCAAATAACTGCATTTACGCAGTTTTATTGGAGAACGAGAGGCGCACCTTGAGCTCGCTTTTCTCTAAATCTTAAGCCAAGCAGCTGACCAATAAAGCGAGGGTTTGTTCTTAATTGAGCCGCAAATGATGTTTTGTTTTCATCCGTGGGAATTAGTTTGTGTGATCTCTATCTATACTCCTATGATTTGCGGTATTATACCGAGCTTTATTTTTTTGCTGCGTTAGAGCGGAAACGACATTACAGAGCGCTCAGACGCTGACTGATTTATTGGAGAATACTTTGCAATTTAAAGATCTAGGCCTAGACAACCGATTGTTGAAGAACCTAAAACACTACGATTTTAAAAAACCAACTGACATTCAAAAGCAGGCGATTCCTGTTGCGATTGCAGGCAAGGATTTATTGGCATCTTCGAAAACGGGTTCGGGCAAGACTTTGGCGTTTGTATTACCAATGCTTCACAAGTCTTTAAAGACAAAATCGTTTTCTGCCAAAGACCCTCGCGCAGTTATTCTCGCTCCCACTCGTGAGCTAGCGAAACAAGTGTATGGTGAGCTTCGCTCTATGCTTGCTGGCCTATCTTATGAAGCTGCATTGATTTTGGGTGGTGAGAACTTTAATGATCAAGTGAAAGCACTGCGCCGTTACCCGAAATTCATCGTGGCGACACCAGGACGTCTGGCTGACCACTTAGAGCACCGCTCGCTTTACCTTGAAGGTTTGGAAACGCTGATCCTTGATGAAGCAGACCGTATGTTGGATTTGGGCTTTGCACCAGAGCTTCGTCGTATCCATAAGGCAGCTAAGCATCGTCGCCGTCAAACATTAATGTTCTCTGCGACGTTGGATCACGCAGACGTAAATGACATTGCGGCTGAAATGCTTAATGCTCCGAAACGTATTGCTATCGGTGTTTCTAACGAAGAACACAAAGATATCACGCAAAAATTCTACCTGTGTGATCATCTTGATCATAAAGAGGCGATTCTAGATCGCGTACTTTCAGAAGCAGAATATCGCCAAGTTATCATCTTTACGGCGACGCGCGATGATACTGAGCGCCTAACAGCGAAGCTAAACGAGAAGAAACTGAAGGCCGTTGCATTGAGTGGTAACTTGAACCAGACTCAACGCAATACGATCATGAGCCAGTTTGAGCGAGCGGTATTCAAGATCCTAGTGACAACAGATGTTGCTTCTCGTGGTTTGGATATTGCGACAGTGACACACGTCATTAACTTCGATATGCCAAAGCATACTGAAGAATATGTACACCGTGTTGGCCGTACGGGCCGTGCTGGTAACAAGGGTGATGCGATTTCTCTTGTTGGTCCAAAAGACTGGGATAGCTTTAAACGTGTAGAAGCTTACCTACAACAAGATCTTGAGTTTTCAGTATTCGAAGATCTGAAAGGTAAGTTCAAAGGCCTGAAGCCACCTAAGCCAGATTTCCGTAACAAGAAAGCGACAGCGAAGAAATCACGCCCTCAAGCGAAGAAGTCGGCTAAGAAACCTGTTAAACGTGACAAGAGTTTCTACAAAAACGTATCAGTGGGTGATGATGTGTTCATCCCGAAGAAAAAGCCAGCGGCACCAAACTCTGAAGAGTAAAAGTCGCTCCAGTTTTCAACTGATTTTAGTTTTTCAAAACCCGAGTGTTCGCACTCGGGTTTTTTTATGCTTATCTCCAGGCGAAATGATGTCTTTCTATACTAACGTGTTTGCTAGGCTTTTATATTTATCTGGTTTTATATAAACAGCATAGATCGCTAATTTAGAGAGGTATTAAGTTTTATCACCTCGGTCCAAGCAAACGTTTTTCCTCACATACTAGATAAAAATTTTACATGATTATGAAAATGATAATTGATCTCATTTTTATTTAAGGGCAGAATACGCGCCATTGTATTAATCCTATAAATGAATTTGCTCTCTATATGAAATTTACTCATGTTTTTTTAGGGCTCATAATTACCTCTAGTTCTTGCTTTGCCGTTAATGACTTTAATTGGTTGCGAGATGACGCTCGTAAAGATGAGCGAGTTCTTACCTACCTAACAGAGCAGAACCGTAAGACTGAACAGCATCAAAAAAAATATCAGACGTTGACGCAAGATCTGCTCGTGCAGTGGGAAGCCATGGTGGCAGATAAAGGTGATAAACCATGGTCGATCGTAAATGGACGCGAATGGACGTTAACGCGTCGTGACGGTGGTTATGTGTTGCTATCACGTTCGAACCAGTATGCACAAGAGAACACAGTATTTGATTTCTCTGAACGTCAATCTGCATATCCGTATTATCAAGTAGGGCAGTGGCAAGTAAGCGGAGACACGTTGCTTTTTACTGAAGATATTGATGGCAGCGAGCAATATCGCGCCGTGGTTGTTGATTTACTCTCTGGCCAATCTACGGAGCTGGCAACGCACGTCGATAGAGGTGTATTGCTTTCACCTGATGGTAAGATTGCTTACCTCGTTTCGAAGGAAATGCGTACACAGCGACCTCATCAGATCCTACGTATCTCCACTGAATCTTTGGCTAAAACAGTTGTATGGCACGAATACAAATCAGATTGGTTACTTTCTTTCTACCGTGCGGCAGATAGCCGTTACGTGGTGCTGCAAAGCAACAACGAGTCAACCACAGAGCAGAAGCTTGTTGATCTAGAAACGGGCACCGTAAGCGATTCACTGAGAGTGCCGGAAGCGGGCGTGGAATATTACGCGGATGTGGCGAAAGGGCGCGTTTACATCAACAGCAACCTTGAAGGTACATTTGCACTTTATCAAACCGATCTAGCACCTCTTAGCGCAACATGGCAACGCTTTACTACCCCTCGTGAACCGCTTGACCAGTTCTACCTTTATGATGCAGGAGTTGTGGCACTCAGTAAGCCGAACAACGTGGCGACATTGACGGTGTATTCATACCAAGGTCAGGAAAAAGTGATACTGCCATTGGAACAGGATGGCAATGTCGCTTGGTTGAGCACGTTGGGCGATTTTGAATCAAACAAGATTCGTATACGAAGCATGTCGATGACTACGCCTCCTCAGTGGGAAGAGTTCGATGTAAAAACGCTGACTAAAACCTTGTATTCTCAAGATGCTTACCAAGATTTTGATAGTCAACGTTATGTCTCCCAACGCATTTTTATCAAGCACGATGGTGTTTCTGTCCCGGTCTCTTTGGCGTATCGCAAAGACAAATTACACGCGAAATCACCCGTGATGATTTACGGTTATGGCGCATATGGTTTTACGATGAAACCGTACTTTATGCCTCAAGTCATAAGCTTGCTCGACCAAGGCGTGATTTACGCTATCGCCCATGTTCGCGGTGGTGGGTACTTTGGCGATGAGTGGCACGAGCAGGGCCGTGGTGTGCGCAAAGCTAATTCTATTGGCGACTTTGTTGCGGCCGCTAATGCGCTGCAAACGTTTGAACGCGGCAATAGAGAGATTTTTGCCATCGGCTCAAGTGCTGGTGGCACGTTGGTCGCAGGAGCGGTTAATCAAGACCCTAAATTGTTTTCAGGTGTCGTGCTTAAAGTACCTTTTGTTGATGTGGTAGCAAGCATGTCGGATACCTCACTTCCGCTGACCACACAGCAGTATGGCGAATGGGGTAACCCAACCAAATCTGAGCAACTGGCGCTAATGAAAGCGTACGATCCAATTCTCAACATTCATAAAGACGCTTACCCACCCATGCTGGTTCAAGTCGGTTTGATCGATCAGCGCGTGCCTTACTGGGAAGGTGCCAAGTATCTCGCCAAGGTTTCCGCGCTAAGTGAGCGCGACGGGCCGTACTTGTTGCAGACCGATTTTAATTCGGGCCACCAAATGGACCCACGACAAGCGCAAGAACAACAAGCAAAAGAATACGCCTTTCTTTTATCACTAATTAAAACATCTAAAGCGGAGCAGTAAATGAAGCTTACCCCAGTGTCAGCGGCAGTACTTTCGGTACTAGCTGCCAGCCAAGTGCACGCCAAATCTGACGTTTTCTCTATGGAAGAGGTCGTGGTGACGGCGAATCGGATTGAACAACCAATGTCTGAACTAGCAGGCAGCGTCGCAGTTGTCACTAGCGAAGAGATTGAACAAAAGGGCGAAACAGAGCTTTATGATGCGCTGCGTCACGAACCTGGGGTAAGTGTGTCGGGTGGCGCTGGGCGTCCACAAAACATCACGATTCGAGGCATGACGGGTAACCGCATTATGATCATTCGTGACGGCATTCGCTCAGCAGACGGTTTTGGTGCGAATGACAGCAATGACAAAGTGGGCCGCGATACGTTTGATCTTTCTAATTTGGAATCATTAGAAGTAGTGAAAGGGGCGAGCTCCTCAGTCTTAGGTTCTGGTGCTATCGGTGGCGCTGTGATTCTAAAATCCAAACAGCCGGGCGAGTTTTTAAAAGATCGTGACTTTTATGTTGATGCCACGGGCACGTACACGGGGATCAGCAATAAATACAAAGGCGCGAGCAATCTGGCATTTCGTTCTGGCGACACGGAAAGCTTAGTCAACGCGGCGTATTGGCAAGGTGAAGAGACGCGTAACTTCAGCCAAGATTTGTACAACCGCGATTTGGATGGTTACAGCGCGTCATACGCCATCAATCATTTCCTCAATGATGAAGTGATGGTCAAAGCGCGTGCCGAACTTTATCGGCAAGACCAACAACGCCTGGAAGGTTCGCCATCTATACAGAAGGATGGCAAATGGCATATCGAAGACTTCGCAGAAGATGAATCGACAAAAGAGTACAGCGCTTACATTGGTGCAGAGGTTACACCGATTAATCCAACTTGGTTCGAAGAGTTAGATACAAAGGTCTACTGGCGCCACACCGAAGTGGTGGAAGACACGAATCGTTTAATGAGACAAGTTGACCACAATGGTTTGACCGTTAGACGTCGCGAGCTAGAACACAAAACCTTCATTGACGAAACAATTGGCTTCCGTGGTGATTTCACCAATACGATTTATGCTGCAAATGCTGAGCACCAATTGGCTTACGGTATCGAGCTTTCTACTGACTATTATGAACGCACAGATAGCGATTCCAAGATTGATTGGAACGGGGTAACGCCTTCGACCAAACAACCTTTCGCTCCTGCTCGTGCTTATAACATTGGTCTGTACGTTCGAGACATGGTGGAGCTGGATAAATGGACCATTACAGGCGGCCTGCGCTTTGATGCGCATCGTCTAACACCGGACGGTGAGGGTGAAGTGGGCGGCTTCCCATTAAAAGACATGGATAGCTCAGAGGTATCTCCAAGCCTATCGATTTCTCGTGAAGTGTTTGCCAATAACATCGCTTATGCATCTTATAACCACGGTTATCGTGCTCCGGAATACGACAAAGCGTATGGCTTCGTAAACCATGACTTTGTGCCGCTAACGCCGTTTGTCATTGCACCGAACATGGACCTAGAGGCTGAAACTTCGGACTCCTTTGAAATCGGTAACAAATTCGATAATGGCCGCGCGCAACTTTACGTTTCTGCATTTTACAACAAGTTCCAAAACTTCATTGATGTTGTTACCACAGGGCAAGATAACTTCGGTAACTACATCAAGCAATACCAAAACTTACACGGCGTTGAAACCTACGGCGCCGAGCTTTCTGCCGCGTACGCTTTCACTTCGTCTTGGAAGCTAAGTACCAAGCTTGGTTATGTGGACGGAAAGGACGCCGAAGGCGAGTACGTTCGTAGCATCACACCTTTCGAGGGCAATGTTGGGCTGAACTATCAGCAGCAAGACTTTAATGCGTTCGCGACGTGGAACTGGGCTGGTTCGATGGATCGTGTGCCGAGTTGCCAAACGTCACTTGGACAAAAGACCGAGTGCGCACAAACAGATTCATGGAACACGCTCGATTTGGGGGCAAGTTACCAAATCACCAAAGATTTTCGTTTGAGTGCGACCATCATCAACCTGTTCGACAAAGAATACATTCGCTACCAAGACGTTGCTGGCATAGCGGATGAGAGCAAACGCTACTCAACGGAACCAGGTCGTTACTTTACGGTTAACGCGAAGTACATCTTTTAGTAGGAGCCCTGCATGAAACTCAAACTTTTGGCGCTTTCTCTTGCGTTGGCAGGCGTTCAAGTGACGAACGCTGCCGAGTGGGATTACCCTAGCGCTGCCATTACGGTTACGAACCAAGCTGAAGCGCTGCGCTATTTACAAGCGAATTACGCTAGCGCTGGCGAACTTAAGTTTCGCTATCAAACTCGTTCTAAGCTCGGAGATCATTACAACTTTGATGTGTGGGTCGATGGGCAGTATCAACCGCAACGCACCATTGTGTTGTCGACTAACCAAGACAGCCAAGTTGAACGTATTTTCAAAAGCCTTGAAGATACGGTGATTCGTAATGGTGAGGCGATGCCAGCCGGAGAACTGGAACTGCCTGTTCGATTGGAAGTGACCGAGCCGCCAGCATTGAGCTCTGGTGAGTTAGTGACTGTTCCCGTCTCACTCTTTGATCCTGATTTACGTACAATGCAGCAACAAGCTGCGCCTGATTCTGCTTGGAATTCGTTAGAGGATTATCCGCAGCCACTTCAATATGTTGAGAAGCAGATTCAAGTTTTGCAGTCCGATGGCAAGTTCTACCTAGCCAACGAGCGCGTTAAACAGGTGGATGCACTTGCATTACTGTCTTCACCTGCGGTAGGTGCGGAGCCTGTGCGTGATACAAGCAGTATTTTGCCGCCTGAGGGGGTTCAATCTTTTGCGGATGTAAAAGCGATGCAAAGCGCTCAACTTGGCGACAATGCCTTTTTGCAGTTGATGGCGTTTTACCATCTTGACAGCTCACTGCAGTACTTATCGAGCTTGAGCTATGACTTATTTGAAGAACCGCTTCGTTTTGATGGGCGTGGTTTAGCGCTCGACAACTCTTCTTACTACACAGGTTCGCGTGCGCTGATGTTAGGCGTTGGCGGAGTATCTCCAGATGCTGCAGATGCAGATGTGATTTTGCACGAGCTAGGACACGGGATTCACTATCAAATCGTTCCTGATTGGGCGTATGGCCATACTGGCGCGATTGGAGAAGGTGTTGGTGATTACTGGGCGGGCAGCGCGAGCTACCGAACACAGTATTTAGACGCAGCTCGCCGTGGCCAAGAATTCGAGTTAGATACGGTGTTCAACTGGGACGGTATGTTCGGAACACGCAAAACAACTCGTAGCTTATGGAACCAAAGAGCGCGTTACTTCGAGAGCTCAGAGTATCCAGCGCACGTTAGTGTGGGCGGTGAACTAGGCGATGAGCTGTGGTCAACGCCACTGTTCCAAGCACTTAAAGCGTCGGTTGAACGATATGGTGATGATACCGATAACGTGTTCCGCGAGTTTGACGCCATTGTACTTGAAGGCATGTACGGTATTGGTCGTGGCGTGAAAATGCATGATCTTGCGGAATCCACCGTGTTTGCCGCAAGCACTTTGTTCCCAAATAAAGACTATGCCCAGTTCCTGACGGACAGCTTCAAAAAACACAACTTACTTAAGGCGCCTCTTCGTGTTCGCTATGACGCTCGATACATCGCACAAGGTCAAGACGTGGGAGTGAGCCTGAGCCAAACTGGCCGCGAAGCGAGCATCAAAGGGCAATGGCAGCTAAATAACGCATCCGTTTTCGACTTTGATGAAACGCTTTCTGACTCGACCTCAATGAAGGTGGCGTTACCAAGCGGTCTGACATGTGGCACGCAATTCGATTCCTCTATTTCATTGGATTACCAATTTGCTGAAGGCTTAAAGACTCACCAGTGGAGCGAAAAGGTGATGCTGGTTAATGGTACGCCAGAGCTCGATATCCAGCCTCAACCTGTGAACTCCGCTTTGCCTGAGCAGGGTGACAGATTGTTCTCTCAGACGCTATCGGACAAGTCACGCACGATTGATGATTCGTTTGCGGTTTACCTGAACATCGAACATGACTCATTGCAGGATCTGCAAGTGACGCTTGTGTCTCCACAAGGTAAATCGGTTGTGCTACTTAGCCATCAATCAAGCAATACCAATGGATTTAAAGGTTACTTCACCGCTCAGTATGACGAGGAGTTACAAGCACTTGTCGGTCAACCGAGTTGGGGTACTTGGCGTCTCGAAGTATCTGACCGCGTGTCAGGGAACTCTGGGGTGTTGAAAGAGTGGGGTGTTAGTCACTTTGCTCAGTATCAGTGTAGTGCTGATACCACTAAAGAAAGCAGTGGTGGTTCAGGTGGCAGTGGTTCGCTTTGGACCTTGGTAGGACTTTTCCTGCTTTCAATGGTGAGAGTGATTCGTTCTCGTTAATTAAAATCTAAAGAAGACAAAATTTATGAAGTTTCAATATTCTTTCGTTGCTATGTCACTAGCCCTAGCTGGTTGTGGCGGTGGTTCTGGTGGTGACACGTCAACACCGACCTATAATGTAGCTGGCACCATCGTTTCTGCAGGTACACTTCTTGATACGCCAGTATGTATCGATTTAAACCAGAACTACGTTTGTGATACTACTGAACCGAGTGCTAAAACGGATAATGCTGGTAAGTTCTCCCTGACGTCAAGCGACAAGAACATTTTGACTAGCACGATTCTTGCTCAAGTTGATCAAGGCTCAAACCAAACGTTGCGTCTTGCGGCTCCAGGCCAAAACTTAGCCACGGGTAACACAGTAAATGGTGTAACAACATTGCTCGCAGGTCTTGTGGTTGACGGTAAAACCGTTGCTCAAGCTGAAGAGATTGTTAAAGCGCAACTGGCTAGTGTAGGCGTTTCGCTGAATGGTTCGGTGATGTCTAACGCAGAAGCCAGCGAGCTAGACAAGCTAGAGCAAAACACGGTTGCGCTATTAGCTGCGATGCAACCACAACAAATGACCAAAGGCGTAGCGCTGCTTGCTCAAAGTCTTAGCTTCCAAGGTAAATCGCTAGCCTCTGATCTTTTGTCTGAAGCGGAAGTGAGTGCATTTTCTGAAGAAATTGCAGCGGTTGCTGAACAAACGGTTGGTAGTAACGATACGGGTGCCATTCTTCACTTTGCTGATGGCGCTGCAGACGTTGCAGAGGTTCAAGCTTCTTACCCTGGTCAAGATGCGGAATACGGCTTCGACAAACAGGACAAGCAAACGTCGACAGGCGCGGGCTTTAAGTTCGTTAAGCTAGATTCACAAGGCGCTGCTTTAGCTGCAGATGCCACTGAGTGGGCTTGCACTTTGGATGAGCGTACTGGTCTTGTTTGGGAAAATAAGAGTGCGGATGCGAGCTCGGTTCAATTTAAAGACCGCCTATTTGCGTTTGAGTCTGAAACATTTAAGCCATTTAGCAAAGATGTAGATCTTGCGGGCTGTAAAGAGGTGGGCGATGAAATTTGTACTACGAGCCAATACGTTGAGTACATAAACAAACAATCGTTATGTGGAATCACTGGTTGGCGCCTGCCTACTTACCGTGAAACTTATGACTTACTAGACTTTGGTGAACAAACACTGTTTGCTCCGAACGATGAATATGCAAAATACAACGTCTATGGTTTTAATGTTAAATACTTTCCACAGCAAACCATAGGTAGTCCTTATTTAGAACAAGGTGCGTTTTGGCATGACGGTTTTAGGTTTACGGACACATCATCACAGCTCATGGATGGTGAGATTTATTTCCCCGCAATTGTCTCTCGGGGCGCAGATAGAGGGGCCACTTCATTCGTTGAGATTCGCTCAAGCAGTACAAGTGAAGATGCCTATGATTCCTACCAATTCCCAATCCGTCTAGTAGCAGTTAAGGGACAATAAGATGAAGAAACTAATGACCGCGCTATCTCTTGTGTTGGCTTCTCAAGTAGCAATGGCAGCACAAGAGTGTTCGACTGAGTTTGCTAAAACAGCACCTAATACACGTTACACTTATTCAGATAAGGGAACTGTAACTGACTTAAAAACAGGTCTTACATGGATGCGCTGTCCAGTCGGTATGACATGGAATGCAGCAAACGAAGAATGCACCGGAACGCGAGCTACGATGTCATGGCAATTCGCGCTGTCTACGGCCCAACAAATTCGTAATCCGTCCGGTAACCACCCTCTACACAACTTTGCTGGCAAAAAGAATTGGCGACTAGCAAACATTAAAGAGTTGGTATCGTTAACGGAGCAAGCTTGCTATAGACCAGCGATGAATGGTACAGGCTTTGCGAGCGGTTATACACTGACAGACAAGGACGATATTTTAGGACGTAATATCTGGAGTAACACACCTAATGGTGACGGTAAGCATGTTGCTACTCTTGATACGACTAATGGTGAGGTTTTCAATAGAGATCCATTAGACTCAAGTTTCAAAAGCTCTCTCTTGTTAGTGACAGATGAATAATACTTATTACGTTAATAAAGATTGATAGCTTTGCCTTTATAAAAAGCTCCGCCAGTGCGGAGCTTTTTTCTTTTCTAACCTTTGGCACTTATCGTGTTGAGCAGAATGTTTAAACTTGGAACTGCTTAAGTTGGTGCTTTTGGTTTTCCGCTAAGTCTGAAAGCTCTTGAGCGGCAGAGGCGGACTGCGTAATGCCAGTCACGTTCTGGCTCACTAGTTCATAGATGTTCGTTAAGTTGTTGTTGATATCGGCCGTGACCTGTTTCTGCTCTTCTGATGCGGTCGCCACTTGCGTGTTGATTGAGTTCAGAGCGGCGATAGCATTACTGATATTAGCAAGTGATTGGCTAACTTCTTGTGCCAGAGCTTGGTTGTCTGACAACATGGCTAAGCTAGAGTGCATGCTTTCATTTGCGTGACCCGATTGCTGCTGAAGCTCTTCGATGATGGTTTGGATCTCTTTCGTCGATTCCTGAGTTCGCGCCGCTAACATACGTACTTCATCGGCGACTACCGCAAAGCCTCGGCCACTTTCGCCCGCTCGTGCAGCCTCGATCGCTGCATTCAGTGCAAGCAAATTGGTTTGCTCAGAAATGCCTTCAATCACTTCGATCACGCGACCAATGTGTTCTGATTGATCTTTCAGCGATGTCACGACGGCTGCGGCTTCGTTGAGTTGTTCTGCCATTTTTTCGCTTGCGCGAGTGCTTTCCTCAAACATGCTCAGACTTTGTGAGGTAAGCATGCTTGCTTGATTTGATGCGCTATCGGCTTCTTGTGCATTGGTCGACACTTCAGCTGCGGTCGATTCTAGTTGGTTGATTGCCGAAGCCACTTGCTCAACTTCTTGCTTTTCTTGATCTGAGTTAACGCTGCTTTGAGTCATAACAGTCGCTAACTCGGTCGATGCTGATGCCACATCCTCACTAATTCGAACTAATGCACTCACGGTTTCACGCAGTTTGTCGATGGTTTGGTTTACATCCTGAGCCAGTTGCGACACTTCGTTTTTTCCGATGGCTTCGGCTTTAACCAATAGATTTCCTTTCGCGACTTCTTGCATGGTTCCTTGAAGGTTACGAATCGGTGCAACGATATAGCTGGCTAGTATCCAACTAATAAGCGAAGCGGCACTCAAGATAACTGCAAGCGTGACCGCGCTGTAAGTGAGCGTGGTTGAATGCTGTTCGCCATTCGTTTCGACTTCATCGGTGACGATTTGATTCAATTGCTTAGACAGGTTGTCGATGGCGTTGATCATCGCTTCGCCAGCCAATCGGTATTCTGCCATCGCAGATTCGTACTTTTGATTGAAATCGGATGTGGTGTAGCCAGAAGAGTGCTTGGTGGTGAGCAGAGGTGTCATGGTGACGCGCGTGAAATCAACATAGTGATCCATGGCTTTGCGCATTGCATTCACTTCGGTTTGAACGCCTGGGAGGCTATCGATGGAATTCAGAAAATCGCGGTTTTTGTTTTGTCGTTCAGACAGTTCTTGGTTGAGAGATTGGACATCTTCGGCTCTAAATAGACTGTAAATGGCTTTGATGCGCATGGCGTAGGTGTTGTCTACGATGGCGCTGAGTTCCTCTTTATGAACGATCAGCTTGTTGGTGGAAGTGGAAACCTTATTGAATGCTTGGTCGAGCTTGCCGATTCCGACGCTCAATCCAATGATGAGTAATACAACGGTGAATAGAACAGGTAAAAAGACCTGCAGTTTAATAGAAAGCGTACTAAGAAATTGACGCATGATTGACCCTCTATCGGTTTGATTATTATCTTTTTTATAAATAAGCATTTCGATTTTAATTGCCATATTCGTCAAATCAATGACTTACTCATATCCAATTGTTATGAAATGTACCAAAATCGATGGAGTTATCATTTTGAACGCGCGGCAATTTATAAAAGCGCTAAGCTAAAAACGGTAGAGGGATCAGTCGCGGAATTAATATACAGAAATGACAACGTGTCATAGAGGGTTCAACTAAGTGAAACACAACTGTCATATTCAAATTCTAAAGTGAGCACCGTTCAAGTGAAACACAACGGCAATAAAGCCACTTAAGGAAATTGTGATGAAAAAGACAGTAATCGGTGCAATCGCACTTCTAGGCGCAATGGCAGTGACTCCTGTTTCTGCTAAAGAAACTATCTCTGCAGTGGGTTCTAGCAGCGTAACTCCACTGATGGAAGTTTTCTCTGAAACGTACATGAAGAAGAACCCTAACGTATTTATCGAAGTTCAAGGCCCTGGTTCTTCAGCTGGTGTTAAAGCAGCAAAAAATGGTTCAGCAGACCTTGGTATGTCTTCTCGTAATCTAAAAGACTCTGAAAAAGAATCAACACTAATCGAAGAAGTGGTTGCTCGTGATGGTATCGCAGTGGTTGTTAACCCACAAAACAAACTGCCTGGCCTAACAGCAGAGCAAGTGACTGCAATCTACAAAGGCGAAGTATCAAACTGGAAAGAAGTCGGTGGTGCAGACAAGCCAATCGTAGCAATTACTCGTGACACGGCTTCAGGTACTCGTGGCGCATTTGAAGACATCATGTCTCTTAAAATGAAGATTTCTGGTAAGAAGGTATCAGCTATCTCTCAACGTGCTCAAGTTGCAAACGGTAACGGCGCACTAAAAACAATGGTTGCATCTAACCCATACGCAATCGGCTACATTTCTCTTGGTACTGTAGACAACACTGTTAATGCTCTAGCAATCGACGGCGTTGATGCAACGGTAGCTAACGTGAAAAACGGTTCTTACAAAGTAGCTCGTCCATTCCTTGTGCTTTACAAAGAAGGCAAGCCATCAGCTGAAACGCAAAAATTCCTAGACTGGATGCTAACTGAAGATGCGCAAAAGCTAGTTGACCAAAACGGTTACATCTCAGTTAACTAATTTTATCGGGACTCTTAAGTTTGCTCAGCCCACCATTCAGGGCTGAGCCTTTTCTATCCATAGTGTTCACCGGCAAAACGCCCAGAACCGTGAGATTTTTTAAATGACCATCGCAACAAATAGTGAAAAGCTTATGAATACTGACGCTAAAGCTATCAGCAAGCCCGGCCTGCGTGAGAAACGTCGCGTAGACTGGAAAGAGCGTATCTTCCACGGCTTGTTCCTAACCAGTGCCGTTATCGGCATCGTCTCATTAGCCGTTATTGCTTACTTTATTGTTCGAGAAAGTATCCCGGCATTCCAAGAAGCTGGTGTATCGGGCATCGTTCTTGGACAAAACTGGCTGCCGCCTGCACTTTACGGTGTTGCGACAATGATTGTTGCATCTATTGTATCGACGGCAGGTGCGGTAATCGTCGGTGTGCCAATTGGTGTGCTGACGGCTATCTTCATTGCCGAAATCGCACCAAAGCGTCTTGCGGATATTATTCGTCCTGCAGTTGAGCTTTTGGCAGGTATCCCGTCTGTGGTTTATGGTTTCTTTGGTTTGGTCATCATCGTACCGCTGATTCAAAACATCTTTAATGTCCCTGCGGGTAACACGATTTTGGCAGGTATCATCGTGCTTGGTGTGATGATTCTACCGACCGTAATCACGGTATCTGAAACGTCTATTCGAGCTGTGCCTCGTGCATACAAAGAAGGCTCTTTGGCACTTGGCGCTTCGAAAATCTACACAATCTTCAAATTGCTCGTTCCAGCGGCTCGTTCAGGGATCATGACGGGTGTGATTTTGGGTATTGGCCGTGCTTTAGGTGAGACAATGGCGATCATCATGGTGATGGGTAATGCACCTGCTATGCCAGAAGGCATCCTGGATTCGGCACGTACGCTAACCGCAAACATCGCGATTGAAATGTCTTACGCAAGCGGTATTCACGCCAACGCTCTTTACGCCACCGGTGTTGTACTTCTGGTCTTCATCATGTCGTTGAACGCTGTACTTCTTTACCTAAACCGAGAAAAAGCGAAGTAATCGCTCGTTAAAGGTGACTATTATGGATCGCGCAAAACTAAAACAAGCTCGCCAGTTCAAAGATAACGTCTTTAACGCTTTGGTTTGGATTTCGGCAGCACTAACGGTAGGTTTTTTGTTCTGGATTATCTGGTATATCCTATCAAATGGTCTACAACACGTAGATTGGAACTTCATTACTGATAACTACACACGTACTGGTGAAGAGCACGGTATCTTCCCGATGATCGTCTCGACCATCTACATGGTTATCGCATCCATCGCGGTAGCGGCGCCACTGGGTATCATGACGGCAATCTACTTAACCGAATACGCGAAAGTCGGTAGCCGATTGGTAAAGATTATCCGATTCTGTACTGAGTCGTTGGCGGGTATCCCATCGATCATCTTCGGTCTATTCGGTATGACGTTCTTCGTGGCAATTCTTGGCCTAGGCTTCTCGATTCTGTCGGGTGCACTGACTCTAAGTATTCTTATTCTGCCAGTGATCATCCGTACTACGGAAGAAGCACTGATGGCAGTGCCTCAAACGTATCGTGAAGGCTCTTACGGCCTTGGCGCTTCAAAAATTTACACTATCTGGCGTTTGATTCTTCCGAGCGCAATGCCAGGTATCTTAACCTCGGTCATTCTAAGTATTGGTCGTGTCATTGGTGAGTCTGCTCCTGTATTTCTGACAGCAGGCATGGTTGCTCGTATTCCAGATTCTCTGTTGGACTCCGGTCGTACATTAACCGTTCACCTATACAAACTGACTACCGAACTGTTTACCGTTGAAGAATGGAATCAGGCTTACGGTACCGCAACAGTGCTTATCGTGGTTGTTCTTCTGATCAACATGGTAACGAAACTGATTGCTAGACGTTTTAACACCGCAACTTACTAACAACACTAATTAAGAACGCACGTTAAAAGACACGAATTCAAGATTTAAGAGATTAAGAAAATGAACAAATTTGATATTGAAAACCTAGACTTATTCTACGGTGAAAACCAAGCACTGAAATCGATCAACCTACCAATTCCAGTTCGCCAAGTAACGGCGCTTATCGGCCCGTCAGGTTGTGGTAAATCAACGCTTCTACGTTGTTTGAACCGCATGAACGATCTAATCGAAGGCGTGAAAATCACGGGTAAATTGGCGATGGACGGCGAAGACATTTACGGCAACATTGATGTCGCGGATCTTCGCATCAAGGTTGGCATGGTGTTCCAGAAGCCAAACCCATTCCCGATGAGCATCTACGAAAACGTGGCTTACGGCCTACGTGCTCAAGGTATCAAAGACAAGAAACACATTGACGAAGTGGTAGAGCGTTCACTACGCGGTGCAGCACTTTGGGACGAAGTGAAAGATCGTCTGAAGTCACACGCATTTGGTCTGTCGGGTGGTCAGCAACAGCGTCTGTGTATCGCTCGTACGATCGCTATGGAGCCGGATGTGATTCTGATGGATGAACCAACTTCGGCACTTGACCCAATTGCGACACATAAAATCGAAGAATTGATGGAAGAGCTGAAGAAGAACTACACCATCGTTATCGTGACTCACTCAATGCAACAGGCGCGTCGTATCTCTGACCGTACTGCGTTCTTCCTAATGGGTGAACTGGTTGAGCATAACGATACTCAAGTGATCTTCAGTAACCCTCAAGATGACCGTACTCAAGGCTACGTAAATGGTGATTTCGGTTAATTCGCCATATTTACAAGCATAACTAAATAACTATAAGCGATGGTAACTTTGCCCCTCTTTTTGAGGGGCCTTTTTCTTTTCAAGCTGCAGATTTATAACACCAACCTATACCAATAATTCTTGCAAGGAAGCACAAATACCCCCCTTTTTATAGAACATGTAACTTATGTGAAATACGGTTATAAAAGTGCTGAAGAGCTCTCGAATGTGAAACTAAGTCTGATAATTTTGCGAATGACTTAACAGCTCAAATTTGATTGTATTGATTGCATATGATGGCCTAAGTAGTTTTTTATCGAGAATAAAAAAGTAGATTAGGTTGGTAGGGTGAGTTTAAGAAGTTTTACAAGAAAAGTGTCTTCAACGAGGGATCATCGCTTATTAGCGGAGGCGATATTTGATCATTTAGAGAGTTTGTTCTCCCCTCAAGCCTTAGCCATTTTTGAAGATCCTTCAATCAATCCCCGTTATTCTGTGAGTTTCTCTCGCGGGGAGCTTTACCCAATCCAAAGCTATCCTGACAGCTTCTGGGAGTGGGCAAGTCAGTTTGACACTTCTGAAAGCATCATTCCTCTGGCGATCAATACTTGTAACTGGAATCACACCCAAGATTTAGGTGGAGATAGTTACATAATGATGCTCGATAACACGCCTATCAAACGCACCTACCTACTGATTCAATCTGTTCATGCTCGCACGGCACACAATATCTATGAAGAAAGCTATGATGCAATGCAGCTTGCAGCGGCGCGTTGGCAGTGCATTCGCGCCGAGAAAAATGCGTCGCAAGAGATGAGACACAGAGACATTCGTGAAGCGCAATATGTCGATGAAATTAACCAACGCGAGCGCTTTATCGAGAACATGAAGTTAGTTCAGCAAGTTGCTCTCGAGATCTCCAACCCTGATTCCTTAAAAGATTTGTATTACAAAGCCGTCGAAGCGCTACGTCAACGGTTGGGGTTTGACCGCACCACACTGATGCTGCTGGACATGAAAAAGCGAAGTTTCAGCGGTACATACGGCACGGATGAGTCTGGTATTACGATCGATGAATTCCACACGCAGTACGACCTTCATCAACTGAGTGAGGAATACATCGCTGCGCTGTCGAGCCTTGAGAGCAATTTAGTGATCGTGGAAGATGCGCCGATATACACGGCAGGTAAAGTGGTTGGGCAGGGGTGGAACGCGATGTTGATTCTACGTGATGGCAATGAGCCATTTGGTTGGTTCGCGCTTGATAACTTTATTCATCGCAAGCCGATAACAGCGTATCAAAAACAGATGTTGGACTCGTTTGGCTCCCTTTTCTCACAAATTTACATTCGAAAGCGCCAGGAGCAGAACGTGCGTATGTTGCATTCAAGCATGGTTGAGCTATCACGCTGTACAACCGTCAGTGATGTATGTAAATCGGCCGTCACTTTTGCCATCAAAAATCTTGGTATTGATCGGATGGCGGTGTTTTTGACCGATGAAAATTGCTCATACATGCAAGGCACTTGGGGGACTGACATTCAAGGCAATGTGGTGGATGAGTCTTATTTCTTTGGTGAGACACAAGACTTTTCGTTGATCAATTTAGCTCGCGCCGTACCTAGTGAAGTTGCATTTGAGGAATCCGTTCCTATTTATCATGACTGTAATATTGTCGGCTTTGGCTGGGCTGCGATGACGGTTTTGACTTCGAATAGCAGCGGGCCCATCGCTTTTATTGCCGTTGATAACTTATTGACGCGCGCGCCGCTGACTTCTCAGCTACGTGAAGTGATTCGTATGTTCGCTTCCAGTCTAGCGGAGGTTTTGCAGCGCACTCAAGCGCAAGAGGCGATTCGCGGATTAAACGAAAACCTGGAGTTAGAAGTACAGAACCGAACCAAAGAGTTGGAAGAAGCCAACCGACAGCTTGAGGTACTTTCTAAACTTGACCCTCTGACACGTCTTGGCAATCGCCGTATGTTAGAACATGTGATGCAGAAATATTGCGCGCTAGAGTGTGAGGAAGCGATGTCCTTTGGTCTTATCCTGATTGATATTGATCACTTTGGGTTATTTAACAATCACTATGGCCATCTCGAAGGGGATATCGCACTAATGCGCGTGGGTCATATCTTGGATCATCATACCAAAGGTGAAGACGAGGTTTTCTGTCGCATTGGTGGAGAAGAGTTTGTGTTACTAATGATCGGCTCTGATCAAGAGGCGGTAAAGCAGAGAGCGGAACGTATTCGTCAATGCATTGAAGATGAAGGCATCAAACACCAACACAACCCAGAAGGTGAGCTGCTCACTGTGTCAGTCGGTTATTCTTGTTACAAAACGAAAGGCAAAGACTTTAATTTCGACCATCTTTACCAGTTGTCGGATAAGGCACTCTATCAAGCGAAGAGTCATGGTCGAAATTGCGTAAGGCGATATGAGTTAGAGCATCAAGCTTTTGTTGAATAAGTGATGCTCATAACATCAAAGTTACTGAGACAGTTTGGTTGATTTTTAGATAAAACTGCTAAAGTGAGTTTGGTCGCACAAGCAAAATGGCAGCTCTCGTGAGCTGCCATTTTGCTTTATAGTTTTTCTAGCTGGTGGTCGGTTTTCGTTACGTTTGCTTTGCTAAGGTTTTGAATTTTTGCCAGTAGCGAGTCTGGACACCAAGATTGTTGATTGGCACTAAAACGCGCTTGGTTCATGGCGTCAAGCTCTTGTTTTACGGCTTGCGCATCACCAGGGCTTAACCTGTCTCGGTGAGTGTTTAGATACTCGTTTACTGAGCGTTCAATTTTAGCAGCGTCCCCTTCATTGATGACTTTTTTCAACGTATCAACGCAAAGAGGTTGCTCGGTATTCGAAACCGTTTTACTCGCCGTCATAGGACGCTTCTTCCATGTCCAAATCGCGACTCCTAACGTCGCCACCCAAAGCCCTGCGAAAACAAAGGTCAGAGTTTGCCAGAGACTGTTCACTCCACTGTTTGGTTCGGGACTGATGGCTGACTCAGGTGGTGTTGGCAGAGGCGACTCCGGCAACGTGATAAGCCCGGTGTCACTTTGCTTTATTTCTAATTGTAGCTCTGGTAACGTCGCTTTTTTCGCTTCATCATTTTGGCTGTCCCACCAGTTCAAATGGTATCCCGGCAAGGTATATGACCCAGCCTCAGTGGGGATAATGACTTGCTTCACTGTCATGATAACGGTGCCATCTCTCGCGCTGTCGAATTGAGGCTGTTCTGGGTAGACCCGCAGCGAACTTGGATAATCAATACTTACTCGTGGAAGGTATTCGGCTTGTGTTCCGCGAGCTTTAATTTGAATGGTTCGAGTGAGTGAAGAGCCCTGTTTGACAGTGTTGAGCGCATTAACCGACAGTGGATTACCTTGATCGTCTTGCCAGCTCTGCGTCATTTCTAACGCTGAAGCTGGAAGCCATTCCCCTTCAAATTCACTTGGAATTGGTTTTACCTCGATAGGCATTTGCTCAGCTTTGGTGTTGATTGGCATGATCTTGGTAGAGCCCGTCAAGCTGTCGCCATAAATGTAAGAGCCTGTCAGTCTAGGACCTATCAAGGTGTAAGTACCCGGCTGATTCGCCGTTAAGCGAAACGACTGTTCAATGACCGCTACTTCTAATCCATTTAAGATCTTTTGTCCCTGCTGTAAGCCACCAATCGCTTCAAGCTTCATGCCTTCAATCTTTGGAGGCACAATTTGTGGGTTATCAAGACGGCGGGTATCTGCTTTGATCAAAAGCTGCATACGTAATGTCGCAGATTGTTGAGGGTACAGCGTGCTGTTGTCGACACTGATATTAAAGCTAAATAGGTCATCGAGATTGGGTTCAGCTTGGCTTGCGGTGACACGAAGCTTTATTGGCTCCGTTCTCATACCATCTGCGGAAAAGCTCGGAATAGTCAGAACACCTTCTTTCATCGGCGCAATCGAGATACTCCACTCAGTACGTACAGATTTTCTTCCGTTAATGTTATTGCTGGAGCGCCCATAACGAGGTTGACCCAAGAAAAAGTCGTTCTCAAGTACATTAAAGTCAATTGCATCTGAGCTGAGCTCAGTATCTGCCATGATTCTGAGGTTGATCACTTCATTCTTAGCAACTTGTGTTTTATTGACGCTTGCTTGAAGCGTCTGTGCCATCACCGAGAAGCTGGATAATAGGCTGGCCACAAGAATAAAGATCAGTTGTACGCCTTTGTTCATCACGGGCTTACCACTCCTTTTGAGATTGTTGTGGAGGTTGTTTTTGTTGAGCTTGAAGCTGCATTTGTGCACGAATCAAAAAGCTTGGATCGCGAGCGCTTTCGACTGCTTCTAGACGACGGAATTCAGGATCATCCCGATGCGTGTTTTTTGGCTGCACTTGAGCCTGCATTGGTTCACCTTGTTCATGAGCCTGCTTTTCACCTCGTTTCGGTCGATGTTGCTCTGTTTTTTGCTTTTCTGTTTTATTTTCAGATTCTTGCTGATTTTGTGACTGTTGTCCTTGCTCTTCCCTTTCACCGTTTTGAGACTTTTGTTGCTGTTGCTGTTGCTGTTGCTGTTGCTGTTGCTGTTGCTGTTGCTGTTGCTGTTGCTGTTGCTGTTTCAGCTTCTGTTCCACAACCGACAAGTTTTTCTTTGCAGCTTCAAAGTTGGGCTTTTCTTCAAGCAGTTTTTTATAAAGCTCTGCTGCTTCTTCTAATTGACCATTTTGCGCCAGAGAGTTGGCAAGGTTATAGCGGCCGTTAGGAGAGGAGTCATGAGAAAATGCTTCGATAGCGGCTTCGTAGTCACCTTTTTGGTAACTGGCGGCTCCTTTCCAGCTTGGGTTTGTAAATAGGTTTTGCGCCTGTTCATACTCACCTTGCTTGTAGAGTTCCGCTCCTCGTTGGTCGGCATTTAAGAACGGATTTGCTTCGGCGTGTTGTGTCCAAGTCATCGGTATTATTGTGGCCACAAACATCCAAATCAGGCCGCGTCGGAACAGTAAAGCTGCAGGCAGAAGTAACAGCGGCAGCAACCAAAAGCCACCGTTTAAGCGAGAATCAGTGCTCACTTCTTCACTCTGCTTGGCCGAAAGTTGACTGCCAACGTTGCTCGTAAAGACCGAAATGTTCTCAACATCGCGATTGGTGTGCTGAATAGGAACAAAAATTCCACCTGTTTTCTTTGCTAGTATTTGTAAATTCTTCAGATTTGTTTTCGCTACGACAGTTGTGCCTTGTGCAGTCTTTAAAAGAGAACCATCGGGTAGGGCGATGGGAGCGCCATTAGCGGTTCCTACTGCAAGAACAGAGATCCGAATGTTTTTACCTTCGACTAAATTCAACGCGCGAGACAGTTCTGACTCATCAAGGTCATCAGCTAACACGATGATGTCGCCTTGTTGCACACCTGCTTGAGAGAACTGGTTGAGCGCTAATTCAATTGCGGAAGGCAGGTTTGCCCCTTGAAAAGGCATTAGCTCTGGTGACAAATTCTCGATAATGCCGGCAAGCGTACTGGAATCAGTCGTCAGTGGACTTAAGTTATAGGCATCGCCAGCGTAAGCAATAAGACCCGTAGCCCCTTCTTTCCATTTAGGAAGTAAGTCCAGCGCCTTATAACGTGTTTGCGCGAGTCGATTAGGCTTGATGTCCGTAGCGAACATCGAGCGAGACATATCAAGCACCAAAATGCGGTTTTGGTTTAATTCAAAGCTTGGGCGAGCGTTGGATTGCCAGCTTGGTCCTGCTAGCGCAATACAGGCAATGGCCCAAGCTACGCCCCAGAGAATAAAATAGTGTTTGGACTGCGTGTTTTGTCCGAGCACTTTAGCTAGGTGAGGGGCAATCAGTGTCGATTTTTTTGCTCTAAATTTGTGATTGAGCAAGAGCGCAATAGGGATTGCGATGAGCCCCAAAAGCCAAGAAGGGTTAAGGAAAATAAACTCAGCCATGTTTTCTCCTCAGTAGGAATAACAATACCGACAGTACGAATGCAGCGCTTAATGGGTATGGGAACCATTCTGACTGCGGACGCCAAGTTTGCGTGTCGCTTGACACGGGCTCGAGCTGGTTGATGGTGTCGTAGATCTTTTCGAGCTGATCAGTATCTCGCGCCCGAAAATATTGTCCACCAGTCATCTCTGCCACTTTAGTTAGTGTTTGCTCATCCAAGTCGGCTGCGGTGTTAACCTTGCGAGTCATGAAAAACTCTTTCACCATCATTTCACCAGCACCTACGCCTACGGTGTAAATGGTCGCATTGTATTTTTTTGCGATTTCCGCTGCTTCGAGCGGTTCGAGCACACCGGCAGTATTGCTGCCGTCACTAAGCAAAATCATGACTCGTTGCGGAGCATCACTGTCTACAAAAGTTTTCGTGCCTAGACCAATGCCATCACCAATGGCGGTTCGTTGACCAACCAAGCCGATGACGGTTTGATTAATCTGCTGCATGACGGTTTTACGGTCTGCAGTGAGTGGCGTCTGCAAATACGCGTGATCGCCAAACAAAACAACCCCGAGACGGTCACCTTTTCTTTTTGCCACGAAATCCGATAGAACTTTTTTGACAGCGGTGAGGCGGTCGATGTATTCGCCGTTGAGCTCCATGTCTTCTTGCTGCATCGAGCCAGATAGGTCGACGACCAACATCAAGTCCCGATATTTGGGTTGGAACTCAACTGGATCACCAAACCAAACTGGACGCGCACAAGCAATGATAAGAAGAACCCAGATCGCCATTGATAGTGATTTTTGCAGGGCTTGCCTAGGCTTGCTGCCATTCTCATTAGTTGGTAAGTACGCCAATTTGATCTCGGCTTGTTGAGATTCTTGTGGCAGGAGCTTGTATACCAGCCAGGGGACAGGCAGCAAAAATAGTGCCCACCACCAGACAAATTCAATGTTTAGCCATTGGGCAAGATCGGTTATGAGTGTTTGCTCAGTCACGGTTATTTGCCTTTTTCTTTGGTGGCAAAGCGTGAGTTATCCAAAAGACACAATCATCGACCAAGCTTTGATGATTTTCTTGAGAGGATTTCTGATACAGCGCTTCTTGCCACTGATGTTGTTTGTCTACGAATCGAGTTTCTTTGGTATGGCTATCGAGAAATTCATACCAAGCGATTCCAGTTAATGGCGCGATTTCTTCACGCGGAAAGTAACTCAATGCCGCCTGACGCAATATTTCTAGAGCAGAGGAAGGGGTATGAGGTGTGACAGATTGAGTTAAAAGTTTTAAGGCTGCCTTTTGCGCGCGTAGGCGTTTTTTACGCCATTTCGTATAAAGATAAATGCTGAAAACGAAAAGTACGGTGGCCGCAAGCACTGCCCACCATCCCCAAGCGAGCGGAAACCAATCCGGAGCGTTTGGTAAAATCAGAGGTTCAAGGTCTAGGCTTTGGTTGTTTGTTGTCATTATTATTACTGCTTAATAAATGCTGCTTGTACAGTTTGTTAGCTTAATTGTGAAATCAAGGGCCAACCACTTGATAGCGTGTTAAATGGAATCGCCATCGAATGGCATTGCTGTTTAATGGTTTCTTGGTGTTGAGTAAAGTGTGTTTCGAGTTCCTTTCTTTGGCCCTTGGAGCCAAAGTTGAACCATTGACTACGTTGTCCATCCGAGGCTTTTACTTGACCTCTAAAGTTTGTTTCACCTCTTTCTAAAGGATCATAAAACTGAATAGCCCTCACACTATTGTGCTGTTTTAGTCGACGTAACTGCGTCAACTCTGCTGCGCTTATGTGGGCAAAGTCGCTGAGCATAATCAGTTCGCTGCCCTTAGGTGTCAGTGTATGAAGTGTTTCTAACACCTGAGTATACGGCAGTGTACGAGCCTCGTTGTTGGCAGTACGAGCCACCTGCGCGTTATGTGTATCGACGATAGCATTAAGAATCCGCAGCCCCTGTTTTTGTAGAGAGGAAGGGCGAAACTCAAAACATTGATGTCCATCGTCAATCACCGCACCGATGCGATCCTTTTTAGCCAAAGTGAGCCAAATCAACACGCTGGCAAAGTGGGCCAATTGAACCGACTTCAGCATATACTTAGACCCAAAATGCAGGCTAGAACTCAGGTCAAGGTAAAGAATCACAGCTTGCTCTTTGTCTTCTGCAAATAACTTTGTGTGCGCTTTCCCTGTACGAGCAGTTACCCGCCAATCAATACTGCGGATATCATCGCCAGGTTGGTATTGGCGTACTTCCATAAAATCCATGCCTCGCCCTTTTTGGCGGCTGGTATGGTTACCGCTCATTTGCGACCAGATACTTTGTGCTGGTGGCAACCAACGTACAGATTGAGTGCGGTATTGCAGCAGCTCTTCAAGGGTTAATGTCACCCCATTCGCATGAGGTGGCAATGGATGCGTTGTGGACATATCACTCCCTCGTCTTATGCACTGCCAACGAGGTTTAGCAGCTTATCAATGACTTGGTTTGCCGTAATGCCTTCCGCTTGAGCGTGGTAACTCAGTAATAAACGGTGGCGCAAAACCGGATAAGCCATGGTTTGAACATCTTCTGGGGACACAAAATCACGACCTGCAAGCCAAGCGTGCGCACGGGCACAACGATCCAGAGCGATGGTGGCACGTGGACTAACGCCCATTGACAACCACTTATCCAGCTCAGTGCCATATTCGCTCGCTCGACGTGTTGCCATAACTAAACGGACGATGTACTGCTCTATCGTTTCGGCCATATGAATATCCAACACTTCTTTACGCGCAGTGAATATATCTTGTTGGCTTAACATTGGGCGCTCGACGGTAGTTTCGCCTTTTGCTTCACCGCGGTTAATACGCAAGATAGATAGCTCATGCTCCGCATCTGGGTATTCCACTTCTAAATGTAATAAAAAGCGATCTAGCTGTGCTTCAGGTAGTGGATAAGTCCCTTCTTGTTCAATCGGGTTTTGAGTCGCCATGACCAAAAACAACTCTGGCAACGGGTAAGTATGGCGACCTGCTGTGACTTGTTTCTCTGCCATTGCTTCAAGCATCGCCGCTTGTACTTTGGCCGGTGCACGGTTTATCTCATCCGCAAGGATAAGAGAATTGAAGATAGGACCAGATTGGAAAGTGAACTCTCCGGTTTCGGGGCGGAAGATATCGGTGCCGGTTAAATCGGCTGGCAGCAAGTCAGGGGTAAACTGAATTCGGTGGAAGTCGCCTTCAACACAATCTGAGAGTGATTTTACTGCACGGGTTTTTGCCAGCCCAGGAGGGCCCTCAACCAAAATATGTCCATCTGCCAAAAGGGCAACAAGCAGTTGTTTGACTAGATCTTGCTGACCAATGATCTGCGACTCTAGGTATTGCTGAAGAGTTTCGAAGTTAGATTTATGCATGCTTTGGACTCTCGATATCCATTTGATTTTTGTGTTGAGTATTGGTCATTTTCCAGATGGAAAAAGTTCCAATGCGCTTTCGCAATTTATCTTTTCAATATTGGGACTCTGCAGAGAATTGCAAGTACTTGCTATCACTGAAAGTTCTTATCTGACAGAGTGTTACATTTATTTTTCATAATATAGTGAGAAATGCCTCTAGTTTTGTATATGTGAGCCGATAAAGTTTCTGTGATGTGCGTGTCATGAGATATGCACCAGATTCCCCTTATGGGGCCAATAACAAGTGATTCTTTTAAAAGGTCCGAATATGTTGAAACTTCATTCCTTGAGCATCAAACAGAAGGTTGTACTTGGTATTACGTTTGCTGTTTTAGCATCAACAATTATCGTTGGTGTTATGGCTCAGCGTCATGCAAGAGATGTGTTGAGCCACCGTCTTATTGATATCGAACTACCTGCGATGCTGCAGCAAATCAATACAGAAATTGACCGCGAAGTTGTAGAGATGCAACAAGCCGCAAAACAGCTCGCAACAAACGAGTTTATTGTCGAAGCCCTATCTAATACAGACCGCGACCCGTCGGTAGAAGTTCAGTTAGTTCAGCAGCTCAATAACGTTAAATCCCAGTACGGACTTAATGATGCGTCGGTAGCCAATCGTCAAACGGCATATTACTGGAATCAAAACGGGTTCTTGCGTCAGCTTAATCGAACTCAAGATGCTTGGTTCTTTGGCTTTACGTCTTCTGGTCAAGAAACGTCAGTGAGCGTTTTCCAAGAGGCAAACGGCGAAGTAAAAATGTTTGCCAACTACCAAGACTTAAATGGCACATCAATGTCAGGTCTTTCAAAGTCGATGGACGACATGGTTGCGCTGCTCAATGGGTTTAAAATTGAAGATACGGGTTATGTGTTCCTCACTAACGAACAGGGTGAGATTCAAATACATCGTCAACAAGGTAAAAACCAAACTTCTATCACCAAGCTATTTGGTAGTGATGCGAGTGCACTGCTGAATAAAAACAGCTTCAATTTGATTAATGTGGACTTTGAAGGGCAGGACACGTTTGTTTCCAGTTTGTATGTTCCTTCAATGAATTGGTTTGTCATTGGTGTAGTTCCTGTCGATGAAGTCTTCGCGGACCTAAATGCTACTGCGCAAAAAATGCTGTTTACGACCATCATTGTCGCCGTTGTATTCATTCTGATGGGCGTATGGTTGGCAAATAGTATTACTAAACCAATTCGACTGATTGCCGATCGTTTTACCGACCTTGGGCAAGGTGAAGGCGACTTGGCGCAGCGCATTGAAATTCAGGGTAATGATGAAATTGCTCAGCTTTCAAAAGGCTTCAACGGATTTATTGAGAAGATCCACGCCACAATGAAAGAAGTTGCTTTGACCAGTGGCTCATTAAGTCAAGCGGCAGAAAGTGTTTCGACGAAAGCAACATCCACACATGACAACAGCCAAGAGCAACGTGATCAAACCATTCAAGTTGTTGCGGCGATTAACCAGATGGGTGCGACCATCAGCGAAATTGCATCGAACGCGGCTACTGCTGCCGATACGGCAAATCAGGCTTCTGATAATACTCAAACGGGTCGTGAAGTGGTTATGAAAGCCAAAGAGGTGATTAGCCGCCTAGCTGATGACGTAGAAACGACCAATATTGTCGTCACGCAGCTGGCATCGACAACTAAAGATATTGGCTCGATTCTGGGCGTAATTCGTGACATATCAGAACAAACCAACTTGCTTGCGTTGAACGCCGCGATTGAGGCTGCACGTGCTGGAGAGCAAGGTCGTGGTTTTGCGGTGGTTGCTGACGAGGTAAGAAACCTAGCGTCACGCACGGCTGATTCAACAGAAGAGATCCAACGGATGATCAACCAACTTCAAAGTGACGCACAAGACGCAGTAAGTGCGATGGAAGCGGGTAAAGCGGTCACTATTGAAGGGGTCGCTTCAACCGATGAAGCAGTGGAAGTGTTAGTCAATATTTCTGAGCGAATTACAGACATCTCTGATCGTAATACACAAGTTGCAACGGCGACGGAAGAGCAATCCACTGTGGTGCATACCATTAATCAAAACATTGAAGAAATCAACGCGATCAATGAAATGACAACGGCAACGGCAGAAGAGCTGGCGGATGCAAGTCGTGATCTTCAAGCGCTCTCTTCACGTCTGGACAAGATGGTTGGTAGCTTCAAGCTATAGAGTTGGATAGAATAGCCGAAGTTTAAAAGTTCACTAACTAAATTTAGGTAAGTACTATGAATGACTTCGAAAAAGAACTAGAGCAGATTTCTCAGGAAGCCGCTCAGGAGCCAGAAGTAAAACTGCCGTCGCTAGAAGAGCAAAAAGCGATCGTCGCTGAGCTAAAAAAGCTGGAAGCAGAAGGTAAGTTGACGCCAGAAGTGTTAGAGCAACACTTTGGTAAATTTAACCAAAAAAACTCTGTTCCAGTTCACTAAGCTAGGGTGAGGTTTCGGCTCTAACGGGCGCGACAAAATCACCAACTCAAATACAAAAAAGGGAGTGTATGCTCCCTTTTTAATGTCTGAAAATGCTAATACCTCTTACAGACTTGCCACTTAAAAATTATTGACACTTCAATGAGTTATTAATTAGTACTAGTTATTTTCATACTTGACAATACTACTGCTCTATCTAAATCTATTGCGTATTTCAATAAAAGCGACCAAGGGAATGCGATCAGGATGGAGCAACAAAAAACAAGAAATGTCATTTTAATCACGGAGGGCAGTCTGCAGTCATCTCTGCTGAAAGATGTATTGGAGACCAAACTCGGTATTAGTGTTGCTCTAATCACACCAGACTCTCTTATTCACGGAGCGTTAGATTCGCCTTTAGCGTCAGCCATTATTGTTGATTGCAGCGTGATCACTGATGAAATATTTCGGCGTTATTCGGAATTTAAAGAGTCGCAACAGAAAGATACGCTCGAAATCTTAATTAATTGTGATCAATCCGTTTCGACTGAAGATCTTTTTGCTTGGCGTACTCTAGCAGGTATTTTTTATACCTCTGATGATATAAAAACGCTGCAAGTTGGGATTGGTAAGGTACTTCAGGGGGATATGTGGTTCAGCCGTAAGTTTTCTCAGCAATACATTACTCACCTTCGTCGCCACTGCAAACCTATAAATAAGAATGTTCCCGCTATTTTGACCAAACGAGAGCAACAAATAATTACCTTTCTCTCTATGGGGGCTTCCAATCAACAAATTGCTGAACAACTATTTGTGAGCGAGAATACGGTAAAGACTCATTTACACAATATTTTCAAGAAGATTGAAGTAAAAAATAGAGTCCAAGCACTTATTTGGGCGAAAGAAAATATTTCGGATAACTCGTTAACAGTGTAATCTCCTTGAAATACTACGTTATTTAATTTAGTGAATTCTTAATCATTACTGTGACCTAAATGTGTTAAAAGTGTTTCTTTTATGAGAAACACTTTTTTTGATTCTCTTTTTAATAACTTTGGAATTTAAAAAAGTAGCAAATAACTTTACTCTGTGGACTAGCACTTACATATCACACTAAGTGCGGACGATTAACGACGAATTTAAGAATGTTAAGTCACTGAAAGTATGAGAAACATTATGGAACAGTATATGGAAAAGCCTGAAGTCCTAATGCTCACTCAACAAAGTTTACAGAGTGAAAACTTTAAGGAAATGCTTTCTAAAAATATAGAAACTAAAATAACGATCATAGATACTAAAAACCCTAGTTATCACGAACTCATTCCGGAACGCTACTTTTTGCTTGTTGATTTTTCAGTTGAGATTCCATCCGAAACTTTAGTTTATTTAAAAGATAGTAATAAAGTGCTAGGAACCATAATGCTTAATTTAGGTTATGACTTAGACACAGAAGAACTCGCCTCATGGCCGCATGTAAAGGGTATATTCGGTCCGGGAGACTCTATGGACAAGGTGTGTCAGGGGTTAAAAGCAATAATAAAAGGAGATAATTGGCTGTCTCGAAGATTACTGGATCAGCTGGTTAATTATTATCGAGGAAAAGAAGCGAATAGCATTATTGAGCCCGCTATCGAGGTAGAGCTTACTCGGCGTGAAATTCAAGTTTTAAAAATGTTGAAAGAAGGAGGCTCAAATATGGAAATTGCTGATTCTTTATTTATCAGTGAGCATACTATTAAATCACATCTATACAATATTTTTAGAAAGTTAGAAGTAAAGAACCGTACGCAAGCAACAAGTTGGGCTAGGCGAAATCTGTAGTACTAGTATTAACTTACTGTAATAAAAAGAAAATACTCTATAAAGTACTAAGTTTTATATTTATTATTAAAATGTCAGTCTGAAATATCATCCCATATTCAAACTTATTCCTATTCGGTTGACTATTAGACTTCTCATGTCTGTTACAAATCTACTCAGACATAGAATAAAAGGTCTATTCAATTATTAAGACAAGAGGGAATAAAAATGAGCACAAGTGACAATGACACGTATCTAGGCGATGCAGGTGTAAATAACCAATTTGCTGATTTCGATGGCGGCGATGACTTGTTTATTGGTTTTGGTGGTAATGATTCGTTTGTTGGCGGTGGCGGTAACGATTATGTGATCGGCGGCGACGGGGATGATCGCCTAACTGGTGGTGCTGGTGATGACATCCTAAGGGCTGGTACAGGAAACGATTACCTCGGCGGTGGTACAGGTAATGATTTGCTTTTGGGTTTGTTGGGTGACAACAAACTAAATGGCGGCGTCGGTGAAGATATTCTTGTAGCTGGTTCTGGTGATAATGTTCTAGTTGGCGGCAGCAATGGCGATAAGTTTGTGTTCACGGATAAGTTTGGTGGCCATGGTGAAGCAAAAGTTGTGGATTTCACCATTGGTGAAGATTCTTTGCACATTATTAGCGACTCGGTCACAGACTTCGGTGATTTAAGCTTTAGCTATGATGCTGTAGGTAATGCCGTGTTTACCGATGGTGCTGATCTAACCGTGAAACTCATTGGCGTTACCGAAACTGACATCAATACTTACGGTGCGGATTTATTTGCAATCTAAATGACTTAAATCACTCAGAATGGGATTAGTTTATGTGGCTCTGTCACGCTGAGGTGAACTAACTCGGTCATTCTAGAGTGTATTTGAGGCTGTCTTAAGTTAGGTGCTAGCTTTTGCTGGCGCCTAAATTTTCAATTTAAACGGAAATAGTCGTGCAAAAAACGGTTTTCAAAGAAGTGAGACAAAAACTATGCACGCTTGCGGGCTTGCTAATCGCTTTTAGCCTTTTTATCAACATACTAGTCCTCTCGATTCCCTTGTACATGCTTCAAGTGTACAACCGAGTGATATCCTCCTATTCAACCGATACTCTACTTTTGCTCACTATTATCGTGATTGTCGCGTTACTAACCATGTCGATTATTGATATCGCTCGCGCGCAAATGAGTAAATCATTTGGTTATTGGATGGACACCAAACTGTCCACTTTTATGCTTAAGCGCAGCATTCAATACCAATCGCACACAGGGAAGAGTTACACCTCGCAAACGCTGCGAGATATTCAGAACATCAAAAGCTTTTTGAGCAGCCAAGCACCCTATCCACTATTGGATGCGCCTTGGACACCGCTGTTTATTTTGTTCGTATATTTATTGCACCCAGTATTGGGTCACATCGCGTTACTCGGGTCTATCGTATTGTTTAGTCTCGGGCTACTCAATGAGCTAATGACGCGTAAAACCATGCAAGAGAGTGAAGTCAGGGCGATCTCTCATATCAACAACGCCGAGCTAGCCACGCAAAATGCCAATTCAATTCTTGCGATGGGGATGATGAACGCGTTTTTAGAGAAATGGCAGTCGCGCGTGAATGAAGTCAATATGCTCGAAGAGCGAGTGGCGGGTAAGTCCATTTACATGGCTAACTTTTCTAAGTTTGTACGTGGTTCACTACAGATCTTTTTGCTGGGAGGCGGAGCATGGTTAGTGATCCAACATGAGATTACTGCGGGAGCGATGATCGCGAGTTCCATTTTAATGAGTCGGGCACTCTCACCGATGGAGCAGGCGATTGGAACATGGCGAAGTGCTATGTCTGCTAAAGGCGCGTATAAACGACTAAAAGAAATCGACGCAATCGTGCGCCAAGATGAATCGAATATGCCACTGCCAAAGCCAAAAGGACACTATGAACTTACTGGACTTGCTTATCGCCATCCTGGCACAGCAGAGCCTGTACTCTCATCGATCAACTTATCTATTCCTCCCGGAGTCGCTGTCGGAGTTATTGGCCCTTCTGGTACTGGTAAATCGACGTTTGCTCGGTTGTTATTAGGTACGATCAAGCCATTAGCAGGTAAGGTTACGCTTGATGGTATGGAAGTGTCTACTTGGGCATCGGAAGATCGCGGGGCCCATTTTGGTTATCTCGCTCAAGAAGTAGAGTTGTTTCCTGGCACAATTCGGGAGAACATCGCGCGCTTCAAAGAGGAAGACCCCGCTAAAGTCATCAAGGCGGCGCAACTAGCAGGATGTCATGAATTAATACTCAAGAAAAATAAAGGTTATGATTTCGTTATTGGCGAAAATGGCCGTGGTTTATCTGGAGGAGAAAGGCAGAGAATCGCACTTGCTAGAGCCGTTTATGGCGATCCACCTATTGTGATTTTCGATGAAGCTAATGCCAACCTTGATGGTGAAGGAGAGGCTGCATATCAACGTTTGATTGCCCATTTAAAGGCGCAAGGCTCAACGATTATCGTCATTGCCCATAATCCGAGTACATTACGACAAATGGATAGATTGCTGTATTTGGCTGAAGGTCGAGTCAAATTATACGGTGCTAAAGATGAAGTATTAAAACGCTTGATGGGCGAAGAAAGAACAGATATTCCAAGGGTAAGAAATGAGCAATCAACTGCCAGCCGTTAATCAGCATCCGTCTGAAACCGTTTATCGTTTTAGTCCGCAAGCGAAACTAAGCTTTCGAAAGCCAATTTTACTTGGTGTGGTGACGCTAAGTATTTTTCTTGGTGGCCTAGGCTACTGGGCTGCGACAGCGAAATTAGAGAGTGCTGCAATTGCTTATGGCGATTTGTCTGTTCTCACTAAGCGACAAGAAATTCAACATCTAGAAGGCGGCATTATTGAAAAGCTGTACGTGCAGGAGGGAGACTTAGTTGAAAAAGGTCAGTTATTAATTCAACTCTCTAAGCGACAAGCTATGGCGAAGTTGGATTCATTAAGTGGTCAGTTTATTCATACTCTAGCGAAGGAAAACCGTCTAAGTGCTGAGCTAGATGAATTGCCAACGATCGTATGGTCTGATGATCTTGAAAGTATTCCTCGCGTCGATATCGTCCAAGAAGCTCAACTGGTTCAAAACAAGATCTTTGAAGCGAGAAAGCGATTCTTTGATAGTAAGCTGAGCATCATTGAGCAGAGTATTTCTGGGGCAAATTTGGAGCTAGAAAACCTCCAGCAAACCAAAGTCATTGAGAGAGAAAGACTCAATTTTATCGCCGAAGAAATAGACAGTAACCAAGCTTTAGTTCAAAAAGGCTTTTCGGGTAAATCCACCTTACTTCAACTCAAACGTCTTGCAGCGGAAGTGCGGAGTACCTTAAGTCAGTTAGACAGACAATCACTCACAGTAAGCAAAAGGTTGGATGAAAACCAAGCGCAAATTGAAGAGTTGAAGCTTGAAAGACTGAATGAGATTGTCGAGGAGCTACGAAACACCAAAAAGGAAATCGTCGCCATCCGTGAAGAGTATCGCTCAGCCCAAGATATTGTAGCGAGAACAACCATCAATGCACCTATTGCAGGCCGTGTGGTCAACATGCAGGTATTTACCGAAAAAGGTGTGATTGGTTCGGGTGAAACGCTATTAGAGTTGGTTCCTCAAGACGATAAGTTGTTAGTCGAGGCTCGCGTGAATCCTCAGGATATCGATTTAGTTAACCCAGGTCAGCAGGCGCATGTTCGTCTGACCGCTCTGAATGCTAGAACGTTGGCACCATTAGACGGTACGGTGTTAACGATTTCTGCGGATAAGCTTTCACAAGAAAACCAAGAGGATTTTTACCTCGCTAGAATTGCAATTTCGCAAGAAGATGTAGCCAAACACCGCTTAACTTCAGGAATGAACGCGGAAGTGCTTATTTTATCTGAACCGCGAACGCCTTTAAGTTATTTAATAAAGCCAATCACTGAAAGCATGAATCGCGCCTTTAGAGAGGAGTAATCTCAAAAGTACTTGAGTGAACACGGACAACTGACAAAATAATTTGTTATGGTTACCCGTTACTAGGCCGTATTTTAATTCTAAGGGAGCCGTGGAATGGAGAAAGTGCAGTTAGTCGTCGATTTTCTTCTCACTCATAAACTGATTTTTACCGCACTGATCTTTGTGATTATGTGGTTAATTCGTCGTACCATTTTATCGATGATTCGTGGTGACCATGCCTTTCTTTCTGAAGATCAGCGCAGCTGGATGTCCAGAACTAAGAACGGCACTTTTGCCGTTACATTACTGATTTTATTTATTTTATGGCAATCAGAAATAAACGAGTTTGCTCTAAGTGTCACGGCGATAGCGGTTGCCATTGTTGTGGCATCCAAAGAGATAATTTTGTGTTTTACAGGCTCGATTCAAAGAGCAAGCTCACGTTCTTTTCGTGTCGGTGACTGGATTGAGGTCGGTAAACTGTGCGGCGAAGTGATCGAGCACAATATGATGGCGACGGTGATTCAAGAGATCGACCTGCACCATGGGCAATATCACTACACCGGAAAAACCGCGACCTTACCCAATAGTATGTTTTTTACTTACCCAGTAAAGAACCTCAATTTTATGAAGCGCTACGTCTACCACAATTTTTCTATCGTGGTGAAAGACTTCGTTAATTTGTATCCTCTGTTACCAATCTTGACCGACAAGATTGAAGAGCATTGTAGCTACTTCAGTGATGTTGCGCATCGCTACAATGCGATGATTGAAAAACACGCGGGGGTCGATCTTCCCGGTGCAGAGCCACATATGCATATTTCTAGTAATATCAATGGTGAGCAGATTTTGCATGTTATGATTTTCTGCCCGACCGATAAAGCTAACCACTTGGAGCATTTGATTCGTAAAGACTTTATGGAACTTTATGAGCAGCGCTTTCCTGTGGTGAGTGAAAAATAGAGAAGTGTCGTACGCCAGTTAAAACAAACCCCGCTATCAAACATAGCGGGGTTTGTTTTTCTAACGGTATTTCCAGCTCTAACTATATTCCCTGAATACTTAGCTGAATTTACTTTTCAGCATTAAAAACAGAAAGTAAGTACTGCCTAAAATAGCGACCAATGTGCCAGCTGCGACCTGACTTGGATAAATAGCGATTTGTCCCAGCCAATCTGCCCACAACATTAGGGTTGCACCAATTAAGGCTCCGACACTTAGTTGCTCTTTCACTTTTCTTGCTCCTAACATCATCGCCATATGGGGAGCGACCAAGCCAACAAAAGATATCGGACCAACTGTAGCGGTAGAAAAGGCGCATAATAAAGCAACGATGGTGAGCATTAGCGTATTGGCTACGGTGGGGTTAAGTCCTCGTGCATTTGAGAATTGTCGTCCGATGGAAATTAATGTTAGCCAGCGAGAAATCGCGAATACAGCGGTAAGCAGAACCATTATTGCCAAACATAGCATCAGTGCGGTGTCGGCTGTGACTCGATAAATTGAACCAGTTAGCCACAATAAAATTTTGTAACTGTCACCAGAACCTTGAGCTAGCGAAAATTGAACGAGGGCTTCCAATAGTGCCGTTAGTGCGATGCCGGACAACACGAAGTTAGATGGATTAAAATGGCTTCGTTTACCGATAATCAGCAATAACATCAATACGGACATACTTCCGAAAAAAGCGATACCCCAGTTAAATGCGGAGAGAAGTGACCCAGCGATAACTCCAGTCGTAATAATGGCAAACGTGGCTCCGGAAGACACACCGAGAATATCGGGACTTGCCAGAGGGTTGTAAACAATGCGTTGCAAAATGATTCCGGCAACGGATAGAGCAATACCGACAGAAAGTGCGGTTAACATTCGCGGCCAGCGCAATTGCCATTGAAACTCCCCTGGCACGGACCATTGGATCCCGTTTATACCATGGGTAACGAATGAGTAAGCTAGAATCCCAACCAGACTGAATAGCGCAATGCTGCATACCGCGCGTTTAGAAAGCGCCGTTTTTCCTTGGCTCATTGAAAGGTTAAGTTGATCGGTTGCCGTCAGCTTTTTACGAGTAAACCAAATTAAAGCGGGAGCGCCAATAGCTGCAGCCGCTACGCCGCTAGGAATGGTTTCCTCTAACCATAAGCTTAGCGAGATGGCGGCAGAGTCGGTGATGATTAATAGCATTGCGCCCATTAGCATGCTGCTGATCAATTCGTCGCGCGGTGTTCTTGCCCCCATCGCTCTGGCGATATTGGGGGTCAGTAATCCGATGAAGCTGATAATGCCAACCGCAGTGATTGAGGCTGATATCAGCCAAATACCCATCACCATTAACGTGCCAAAAGCAGGTAATACCGCTAAGCCTCGGGCTGCTGCGCCTTCTTGCCCTAGTTTCATTAGAGTCAGAATACGTGGTGCGACGATCAAAATGACGATTGCGATAGCGCAGCGAGGCAATAACCACTCAAACCAATCCCAGCTGTATTGTGAAAGGTCGCCCGCTCCCCACATAAAAATATTCTGTGCAAACTGGGCGTTTAAAATAATAATGGCTGTGGCGATAGAACCGAGCAAGATATTGATCACCATCCCCGAAACGACCAACGGCAAACCTGTCATATTACGCACACCGGCAATAGATACGATCAGGCCAAACGCCACTAAGGCGCCTACCATTGCGGCTAATGCAGAGTAGTCGGCTACCCAATCAACAAACCAAATGTTTACCACGACTAATGCAAGCCAAGCCCCAGAAGAGGTGCCAAGAGTCAAAGGAGAGGTGAGGTTATTCTGCGTTAATTGCTGCATTAAGCTGCCAGTGAGACCAAGCATGGCACCAACAAGCAGAGTAATACTTAACCTAGGAAGCTGAGCTTGCGTAAAAAATACGTCACGAAATTCGCTCGCTACCTCTGGTTTTGTTAATAATTGCCACTGTTCGAAGAGTGATAAATTAGTGTCAATTTGTAGACTAAAGACGCTAAGTAACGTAATCAGCGCCAGATAACCAATATAATGTTTCGTTCTCATTGCTTTGGTGCCAACTCTATTAGACTGTCGGTAATCGCTTCAGCGGTGTATTGCAAAGACATAGCACCGCCATACGCCCACACTGCTCTGACTGAATTTACCCGCTGCTTCTTTACAAACGGCATCGCTTGCCAAAGTGGCGAATCTTTCAGTTTGCGTTCTTCTGGGAAAGGTTGTACGTAGAGAACGTAGCTGCTTTGAAGGTTTTGAAGTCGATTAATCCGATCTTGCTTTACGCCCCACGCGCGTGGAGCCTCTTTAATTGGAGTCTGTAATCCCAGCTTTCTGACCACGTAGTCTGTGGTGGAATTTTCGGTTGCAAGAAACACCGTATTCGGGGTTGAAAAACGCATCACCAGAACACTTAGTGACTCAGAGTAATAGTGGCGAATTCGCTGGCGCATCTGCGCAAATGAAGCATCTAATTCTGCCAATTTCTGTTCAGCAAGTGCCTCTTTATTGAATAGCTTGCCAAGCGTACGAAAGTGGCGAATAGCAGTCTCGGCCGCAGCCTCATTTTCAGAAAAATTAGGTAAATAGATAACCGGAGCAATTTGTTTGAGTAACGGAATCAAGTCTTGCTGTGGAGACGCAGCAAGGATGACATCTGGCTTCAAGTTGGCGATTTTTTCTAAGTTGGGCTCGGCTCGGGTTCCAATATCTTCGATTGACTCTGGCGCATACGGATTAACCACCCATTGGCGGTAGCCTGGTAAATTGGGGGCGGCAATTGGTTCCACGTCTAGCGCCAAAACTTGTTCTAGGATGTCCCAATTTAAGGCGATAACGCGCTGCGGCGCTTGCTCAAAACTATGCTCACCATATTCATCGGTAACGGTGATGACTGCATTTGCATTAGTCATAAAAAATGCTAACAGAAAAGCAGATTGTGTAACCACAGTAAGTAAACGAGCTATTATGCGCATACAACAGCCACCTTTTGGCTCGCCAATGTGTTGGCTGGGGTTGGATGATCAATGAGCTTAATCGGTGATTCGTAAAGTGCAGACAAACGCGCTTCATCTAACAACATGTCGGCGGTGCCTTCAAAGGCAATCTGACCTTTTTTGAGCGCGACAATGTGCGTTGCGTAGCGCAGTGCTAAGTTCAGATCGTGCAGGATCACGATAATGCCTACGTTCTCGGTTCGATTCAGTTCTGCCAGCAGCGCCATTAGTTGAAACTGATGGTGAACATCGAGCGCCGAGGTTGGCTCATCGAGAATTAAAATTGGCGATTGTTGAGCCAGTAGCATAGACACCCAAGCACGTTGGCGTTCGCCGCCTGATAAGTCATCCGCCAAAGCTTGAGCAAAAGGTGTAACTCCTGTTCGTTCCATAGCCTGCGTGATGATCTGTTTGTCTTCTGTTTTCCAACGACCAAGTGCGCCACGCCACGGAAAGCGGCCTAAGCGCACTAGCTCTTCTACCGTTAAACCAGCCGAGGAGGGCAGCTTTTGTGGCAAATAGGCGATCTGCTTTGCCAGCTCTTTGGTTTTGAGTGACGAAAGGGAAGTGTCGTTTAGTGTTACCGTGCCTTTATCTGGTGACATTTGACCAGAAAGCAAGTTCACCAGTGTAGATTTGCCTGAACCGTTATGGCCCAAAACGACAGTTAGTTCATTCGTTGGGATGTTAAGTTGGTCGATGCCGAGGATCTGACGTCCACCTCGAACGATCTCAATATTAGACAGTTGAAACATGGATGACTCTTAGGAGAAAACTCCCCTCAAGAGAGGGGAGTAGAAAGTTCAATTACCAGCGGTAGTTTGCGTTTAGCATGACAGAGCGAGACTGGCCGTAGTAACACCAGTAATCGCAACCTGAAACAAACTCTTTATCCAGAATGTTGTTCACGTTTAGCTGTGCTTGCCACTGTGAAGTGATGTCGTAAGTGACTGACGCATCCCAAAGAGTGACTGAAGGAACAGTTAGGTTCGAGCTCTTAGGGTTATCTTTTGACTCACCTACGTAGCGCACACCAGTACCGATATTGAGGCCTGGAATCAGGCTGTAGGCGCTGTAGTCTACCCATGCTGAAGCTTGGTGTTCAGGAATAAGTGCGGCTTGTTTTTTACCTTGGCCAAAACTCTCATCTGTTTTTGCTTTAGTGTAGGTGTAGCTTGCCATCAGTTTTAGATCGTCGGTTAGCTGCGCCGTGCTTTCAAGCTCAATACCTTGAGAAGTCACTTCCCCCGTTTGTGTCGCGATCCATGTTGAAGGGTTAGTCACCAACGCGTTCTTTTGCGTAATGTCGAACCATGCAAGGTTGATAAAGCCATCCATAAAGCCTGGCTCATACTTCACACCTACTTCTACTTGTTCGCCTTCTAGCGGTTTGTATAGTTCATTGGTTGCTGTATCAATTGTACTGATCACTTCAAACGACTGAGAGTAGTTTGCGTAAGGTGACAGACCATTGTTTGCAAGGAACATAACACCCGCGCTGAGAGACAACTGACCATCATCACGAGATTCACTTTGATCAACGGTAGCGCCTTTGCCAGAGTTTTCTGTTTTCACCCAGTCGTAACGAGCACCGATGTTACCAATCCACTGTTCATGCAGTTTCAATTGGTATTGTGAATAGAGACTTGCTTGAGATTTCTCAATCTCACGTTTCACGTTGTTGGCAGGATCAAGCGGGGTGAAGTTGCCGTAAACTGGGTTCCACGGATTGATGGTGCCAAATGCGTAGTTGTCTTGCTCGTCGCCATCGGTTTTGTGGAATTGCAGATCCATACCGATAAGCACTGTGTGCTCTGCGTTGTCTGTCATCCAGTTGCCGACAGCATTGTTATCGAACGTGATGCTCTGGTTTTTTCCGTCACGGAATACGATGCCTTGCGTTAACTCTTCTTTCGCTGGATCGTTGTTTGAGAACGCGTAAGAGCTGCGCAAGTACAACTCATTGGAGCCGTAGTTGAGGTTTTGCGAGAATGACCACGTGTCATTGATGTCGTGCTCTAGTAAGTAACCTAGAGAAAACTGCGTGCGTTCGTATTTATCGTAGTTTGGCTGACCAAGGTTAGTCGAAGGATCGATTTTGCCAAAGTTAGAACCAATCAGAGTACCTGCTGCCGGGAAGAATGGGTTAGTTGGTACACCGTCATCATGAAGGTAAGTAGCCAAAACGGTCAGCATTGTACGGTCAGAAATGTCGAACTCGACACTTGGCGCTAGGTAGAAACGCTCGTTATTTGTGCCGTCCAGTTCACCGTCTTGGCTTGTCATCAAGCCAACCAAACGATAGCGCACGGTGCCTGCGTCGTTTGCTTCGTCAGCAATGTCAAAACCTACGGATTGGTGTTGGTTGTTGCCAACTTCGACTTTTACTTCGCCTTGAGGCGTAAACGTTGGTTTTTTCTGCACCGCATTCACGATACCGCCTGGTGCCGATTCACCAAACAGAATAGCTGATGGGCCTTTAACGATTTCTACACTTTCTAGGCCGTAAGGTTCGACTAACCATGTGTAGTAACCATCGCGGAATAGGCGGTTGCCGTTTAGGTAAGTCGCTGCATCAAATCCACGAACTTTGAACCAATCAGTGTCGTTGTCTGCGCCATAAGGTTGAGCGGTTACACCAGACGTGTAGCGTAATGCTTCGTCCAATTTTTGCGGTGCACGAACACGAAGTTCATCTTCAGAAATGATAGATACGCTGCGCGGCGTTTCTGCCGCAGGGGTTTCTACTTTAAGTGCTTGCGCGGTGACCGTAATGGTCTCCATTGCAATAATGTCATCTTGTACAACGTCTTCTTGAGCTTGTGCTGTGAATGCAACCACTGCTGCTGTTGGTGCCAAAGCACAGACCAACGCATTACGGATCGCGATGGTCAGTAAGTTATTCTTTGTCATAAATATATTCCCGACAATTATGATTAACGCTAAGCTTAATTGTAATTATTATCATTTGAACTTTTGTTTCGGTATTTTACTGACTTTTGTATCAAAAGATAGTAAAACGTTCGCAAATTCATTCGCGGTACTTAAAGTCGTTGTTATGTTCAATTGGTTTGAAAAACTGACCCAACCCTTTCCCCAGATGGAAACCGAAAAGCCACCGAAGACACTTTTTGGCTTCTGTCGCTTTTACACTCGTGGCTTTGAAGCCCCTTTACTTGTCATGGCTGTTTTCAGTGCGCTTATTGCCATTACTGAGGTGACGCTGTTGCGTTATATGGGTGAGCTCGTCGATATTCTCTCTAATCAGGATCGCGCAACATTCTGGCAAGATCAGGGTGATCGCATGCTAATGATGCTGTTCTTAGTGGCGGTTGTGATGCCAGCTCTCGGTTTTGTCCACTCAATGGTGATGCACCAAACGTTATTGGGTAACTACCCGATGTCTATCCGTTGGTTGATTCACCGTTACTTGCTAAAACAAGCGGTTGGATTTTTCCAACGTGACTTTGCAGGCCGAGTTGCGACCAAAGTGATGCAAAGTGCGTTAGCGGTACGAGAAACGGTCATGAAGTTGGTGGATGTACTGGTTTATATCAGCGTTTATTTTCTTTCGATGCTTTGGATGATGGGCGAGGCCGATGGTTTGCTGATGTTGCCTATTGTGATTTGGATAGGAATGTACGCGGTTATCCAGTTCTACTTTATCCCTAAAATGAAACAAGTAGCGACAGAGCAAGCGGATGCTCGCTCTGTAATGACTGGACGCATTGTCGATTCTTACACCAACATTTCTACCGTAAAACTATTCGCTCATTCACAGCGAGAGTTGGAATACGCAGAAAGCAGCATGAAGCAATTTTTGGTGACGGTTTACCGCCAAATGCGCATGGTGACTTGTTTGCTGTTTAGTGTTGATGCCATCAACTATTTACTGCTGATGTCTATCAGTGCCATTTCGGTTTATCTATGGCTAGAGCACGCTGTAACAATTGGTGCTATTGCGATTGCCATTAGTATTGCGTTGCGCGTACAAGGAATGTCGAAGTGGATCATGTGGGAAGTTAGCGCACTGTTTGAAAACATCGGTACGGTAGTAGACGGTATAAATACGATTTCAAACGACGTTGAAGTGAAAGACATACCAAATGCCAAGCCTCTGCAAATCTCTCAAGGTGAGATCAGTTTTGATCACGTAGGTTTTAACTACAGTGATGAAAAGGCGGTATTTGAGAACTTGAATCTGACCATCAAACCGGGCGAAAAAGTCGGCATTGTCGGTCGTTCTGGGGCAGGTAAATCCACGTTGGTCAACTTGTTGCTGCGCTTTTACGACGTAAATAGCGGTAAGATTTGTATTGATGGACAGGACATTTCGCAAGTCGAACAAGAGTCGCTTCGCCAACACATCGGTATGATCACGCAAGACACCTCTTTGCTGCATCGTTCAATTAAAGAGAACATTCTTTACGGTGATCCAGATGCTTCAATGGGTGCCGTTATCGCAGCTGCTGAGAAAGCACATGCTCATGATTTCATTCAATCTCTACGAGACGAGCAAGGTAACGTTGGCTATGACGTTGAAGTGGGTGAACGCGGTGTGAAGCTGTCTGGTGGTCAGCGTCAACGCGTGGCGATTGCTCGCGTGCTGCTGAAAAACGCGCCAATTTTGATCATGGATGAAGCAACGTCTGCACTTGATTCAGAAGTAGAATCGGCAATTCAAGAAAACCTTGAAGTTCTGATGGAAGGAAAAACAGTGATTGCGATTGCTCACCGTTTATCAACGATTGCCGCGATGGATCGTTTGATTGTAATGGATGACGGCAAAATCATTGAGCAAGGCTCGCACCACGAACTGCTGCAACTGGGTGGCGTTTACGCTCAGTTGTGGAAGCATCAAACTGGCGGCTTTTTGTCTGAGCAAGGTGATGCTCAACGGCAAGTCATCTAATATGGCGCTACACGAAAGGGGAGCAAATGCTCCTCTTTTTTGTGTCTGCCGTTTATACCGAGTGAGTAGGCGTAAATGGGCAACGTTAACTTGTGATTATTCATTGAGTTAGGCCAACTTAATGATGATTATGTTTATAACTCACTGTCGTTATTGAATTTTTTACGCTTTTTTTACGCGAACTCCGAATGGGCTTTTGCTAAAGTTTTCTACATCGAATTTTGGTTGATGTACTTTATGTTTGCTCATTGGCGAGATAACACATTTCTCTTTTCTGCCATCGTGATTGTTGGCGCGGTTGTGGCCTCATGGCTGTTAGACCAACTGTTTGGCTCTACGGCTGCCGTCCTGCTGATTTTGCAGTTAGCAGTCGTGGTGGTGGCGTTTCAATGCAGCTCGCGATTCGCTTATGCGGCGGCGGTGATCGAAGCGTTGAGCTTCAACTTCTTTTTCACGACGCCTCGTTACTCTTTGCAGATGTTTCGTCCGGAAGACATTTTTAATCTAGTCGTGTTTATGGTGGTGGCATTTATCACCAGCACTTTTGCAGATCTTTATCGTCGCCAGCAGGGCGAGTTAAAACAAACCAAGTTGCAAAACAGCATCCTGCTATCGGTGTCCCATGACCTACGCACGCCGCTAGCAACCATTATTGGAACATTGACCACACTCAACGAGTACATGCCCAAGCTCAATGACTTAGAGCGTAAAGAATTGCTCGACAGTGCGACTTCAGAAAGCCATCGCTTGCATCAATATATCGAGAACCTCTTACAGGCGACTAAGCTCCAGCACGGCACATTAAAAATTACCAAAAAAGATGAGCTGATTGCAGATATTGTGCGGGATGCGGTTTCTCGTTTGCCAAATTACACCGAGAAAGTGTCCATGAATATGGATGATTCCGTTGATTATTTGTCAGTAAGTCGTTCGCTCATCGAACAAGCGATTTTTAATGTGTTGGATAATGCCATGCGATTTTCACCAGAGAATGAATCTGTTGAGGTTTCTCTTTCTAAGCAGGGTTCGTCGTGCGTGATTGATGTTCGGGACATGGGGATTGGCATCAAAGCTGAAGATGCGGAAAAAATATTCAATCTTTTCTATTCTGGTGTGAACAACAAATCGGCCGATTCAGGCACCGGAATGGGACTCGCGGTTGCCAAAGGCATCATCACCGCACACCAAGGATATATTCAATCTATGCCAGTATCAGAAGGGACGCTGATCCGCATTCGACTTCCACTCAATCAAGGAGCAGAGCAGGCGTGAGTTACAAAGTTTTAGTCGTGGACGATGAGCCTCGCATTCATACCTTTATTCGAATTTCGCTGTCTGCTGAAGGGTTTGATTACATTGGCGCGAGTACCATTGCAGAAGCCAAAGCGTGTTTCGAAGCGTATTCGCCGCACGTAATTCTGCTAGATTTAGGCTTGCCCGACGGCGATGGGGCGGAGTTTCTCACTACGCTTCGTCAGACGTATAAAACGCCAGTGCTAGTGCTGACAGCTCGCGATCAAGAAGAGGAAAAAATCCGCCTTTTAGAAGCGGGCGCGAATGATTACTTGAGCAAGCCTTTTGGCGTAAAAGAGCTCATCGCGCGCATCAAAGTGCTGGTTCGAGATTTGGTGGATGAGCAAACCGTCGCTGATGAGCTGGTGGCTGGCCGAGTCAAAATCATCAAAAGTACTCACCAATTTTGGTTGGATCAGAGGGAAATTCCACTCACCAAGAAAGAGTTTTCCTTCATTGAACAGTTGATTCTCAAGCCGGGAAAACTCATTGAGCAAACTCATTTGCTATCGGTAATTTGGGGAAAAAGTCATGTCGAAGATACTCACTACTTACGCGTGTTAGTGAGTCAACTACGCAAAAAACTGAACGATAGTGCTGACGAACAGCGGCTATTAAAAACTGAGCCGGGGCTGGGCTATCGTTTAGTGCTTGAGGCGTCCAAGCACCACTAAATTCCAAATTTAATCAACGTTAATGCCAAGGTTTAGTGCTGGTTATCGGCACTCGAACAGGATTCGTGTTGCCTATTTTTCGTGATGGAAAATCAGTCTAGCCCTTAACGCATTAGCATTTTCTATACATAAAACACAGTTAGGGATTGATATGGCTCACTTTACAGTAATTGGTTTAGGGCGATTTGGCGTTGCCGCCAGCTTAGAACTTATTCATCTTGGACACACCGTAACGGGGGTGGATAGCGACCCGAAAATCGTCGAAAAATACGTCGAAGAGTTAACGCAAGCGGTCATATGTGACGCAACAGACGAAGGGGCACTCAGAGAGTTAGCGCTAGCGAATAGTGATGTGGTGTTGGTGGCGATTGGCGAAGACATGCAGGCCAGTTTGTTGTGTACGCTGGCGCTGAAAAATCTGGGTGTGAAATCCATTTGGGTCAAAGCGAGCACCAAAGCACACCACACCATCGTGTCTAAGCTTGGTGTGCAACGCATTATTCATCCGGAAGAGGAGATGGGCGTAAGAGTCGCGCAGGCACTCAACTATCCGATGGTGAACAACTATTTAGAAATGGGGCATGGCTTGTATGTGGTGGAAATCCACGTTAAATCCAATCTGCACGATACGCCGCTTTCTAAGTTGATCAGCCGAGGCAGTTACAACATTCAGCCTATCTTGGTGAAGCGCGAAGAAGCCGTCTACACCAATATCAATGATGAGTTTGTGCTTAATGAGTTCGACACGCTGTTGCTTTGCGGTAGTCGCGCTGAGCTGAAATACGTCGCTCCAAGGTTGGTGTAACATGGTTTTGTGGCATCCCTCTATTATCCCAATCGAGCGAAAACCCAAAGCGGGTAAAAAATTGTTGGGCGCACCGCCATTGATACTTAGCCTCAGTTTTGCGTGCTTGATCATACTCGGCACAGTTTTACTCAAACTGCCGATTGCCACCACAGAGCCCATCACTTGGATTCAAAGCTTGTTTACTGCGACATCGGCCATTACGGTGACGGGATTAGTTGTGGTAGACACGGGCACGGCGTTTACGCCTTTTGGGCAAGTGGTTATCGCTTTCCTGATTCAATGTGGTGGCCTAGGTTTAATGACGTTTGCCATCGTGACCTTGCTGGCTCTGGGCGGAAAAATTGGCTTTTTGGAGAGAGCCGTCGCGAGAGAGGCGTTCAACCAAACTGACTCATCGACACTCATTGCCACCGCTAAATCTGTATTGATGTTCGCTCTGCTCGTTGAACTTATTGGTTTCACTATTTTGAGCGTTTATTGGAGTGAAGAGCTGGGCTGGAAAACCAGTTTGTTCCATGGTTTCTTCTACACCATCAGTGCGTTTAACAATGCAGGTTTTGCGTTGAGTGCCGATAGCTTAATGCCTTACGTGGACGACCCGGTCGTTAACTTCACCATTACCAGTTCGTTCATTATTGGTGGTTTAGGCTTCTCGGTTTGGATTGACTTAAAACGCAATCGCCGTTGGCACCGACTCACCGTTTACAGTCGAATGATGATCTTAGGCACAATGATCATTAACGTGGTGGCACTTATCGCGATTTACCTGATTGAATATGACAACCCCAACACGCTTGCCCCGTTGAGCGAAGCAGGGAAATGGTGGGCATCGTGGTTTCAAGCGGTGACGCCAAGAACGGCAGGGTTCAACACCTTAGCTATCGATCAGTTGGAAGATGCCACAACGGCGATCATTCTGGTGTTGATGTTTATCGGCGGTGGATCATTGAGCACGGCAAGTGGCATTAAAGTTGTGACATTTATGGTGTTAGTCTTGGCAACTTACAGCTATTTGCGTCGCGATGAAGCAACCTATGCCTTTCAACGCGAGATTCCCAAAGAGACCATCAGCAAGGCATTGGCGCTGACTCTGATCTCGGTGGGCGTGACTTGGTTTGCCATCTTCATGCTGTTACTGACAGAGAAAGCGTCTATGTTAGACATTATGTTTGAAGCGGTCTCAGCGCTGGGTACGGTTGGGTTATCGCGAGGCTTAACGGGCAGTTTGTCCGAACCGGGTGAGTTAGTGATCATCTTCATGATGTTTATGGGACGATTAGGCCCACTTACTTTGGCGTACTTCTTAGCCAGCCCAAGAAAGAAAAAAGCGCGTTACGTGAGTACTAAACTGGCAATAGGGTAAATGGGCTAACTCGGAGAAAATGACCAAAAGGCTAAGCATAAGAGGAGTAACTGCTCCTCTTTTTTGTGCTCGTTGTAGCCACGAAACTGTATACGGCAGTCTCTCTCACAACAATTTATGATTCATCTCTATTTTTTATCATTTATAAATTGTCGTTTTTGAGGTGTTGTCCAGAATGGCATTATCCACGTGCAACATAAGATTGCCGGGAATAAAAATAATTACAATACTGCCTTACTGGAAGATACATGAAAATCAAACCCCTCCCACCTTTAAATAGCCTCGTTGCGTTTGAAGCGTCGGCGCGGCACTTGAGTTTTACGTTAGCCGCTGACGAGCTAAACGTGACCCAAGGTGCTATCAGTCGCCAAATTAGACAATTAGAAGAATACTTAGGCAAGGCTATGTTCACGCGAGCCAATCGAAGCATTAACTTAACGCCTACAGGTCTTCAATATTATCAAGCTGTCAGCCAATCTTTGCTCGATATTGCTCAAATCACGGGTGAAGTGAAGAAATGGCAGGGCGAACAAAAGATCACGGTTGCGACGACAAACGCAATGGCCGCTTTGTGGTTGTTGCCTAAGGTCGCTCAATTTCAAAATGAACATGATGACATCGATATAAGGATATTGGCCTCAGATAATGTGTTGGACTTACGCCGATTAGATTGCGATATCGCCTTGTTTTATTGTCGCACTCCACCTGCGGAAATGGATGTGACAACGCTATTTTCAGAAGAAGTATTCCCTGTGTGTAGCCCGCTTTATTTAGAGAAAATAGGCCAGCCTAGTGAGCCAGAAGAAATCTTCAATAAAACGTTACTCTATCTGGAAGAGTCTCAAAGAGATTGGGTGAATTGGGAGCAGTGGTTTGCGAGTGTTGGATTGCCAAATATTTCGCCTCGTAATCGCATGAACATCAATAACTATCCAATGCTGTTACAAGCGGCAATTAATGGTCAGGGAATCGCGTTAGCCTGGGGATCATTAGTGGACGACTACTTACAAAGCGGTGCTTTAGTTAGGCCAGTCGAACACGTGCTTTCAACACCTTCCAATTTCTCTATGCTTGAACCTAAAAATAGAGGTTTAATCCCAGCCAGCGTCAAACGTTTTAGAGAATGGCTTTTGCATCAGTTGCCAGATGAGGTAGGTGATCGAGGCTTAGCTTAAATCAATAAGCAGAGAAAATAACAGAGTTTGGTAATGTTAAAAAAGCGGGAATATCAGTTCCCGCTTTTTTAATTGATTGATGAAACGACGCACTAACTTAGTACTGGTCCCTGATTAAGTGTGGAATCATCTTTCAGCGAGGATGTTGAAGCGATAGGCTCGGAAGCCACAGTTTTGCTTTCAACAAGCGGTTCAACAGGACCATCAAGTTTCTCTTGCTCTGGGTGAACATGTTCAGGAAGCATTGCCCATGGCTTAGGTTCGCGTCGAATACTATGGAACAGTGTTAAGATCATCACCGCGATAAAAATCGCGATAGGGAAACCGGCAATAATGGAGGCCGTTTGCATTGCTTTTAACCCTCCTGCATATAGAAGCACTCCCGCAATGGCAGCGATCATGATCCCCCACAATACGCGTATAGACGTAGGAGGCTCACTGTGTCCAGCGGCATCGAGGGTACATAGAACTAAGGTACCTGAGTCAGCGGAGGTAATGAAATAAGTACCGAGTAATAAACACGCAAGCACGCTAAGGAGTTTACCAAACATACCTGTATCTAGGTTGTCGAATAGCGTAAACAAAGCGCGTGTCGTATCAGCTTTAGTCGCTTCAAGAATCGGGCCGCCAGAAAAATCCGCAGGTGGTGTTTGTTTGGCTTCTTGTGCCGCAGTGACTTGCTCTTGATGAGCAACACGAGCGTCTTGCTCTACCTTCAACGCTGCACCACCAAATACTGAAATCCATAAGAACGTGATCAGCGTTGGTACGATGAGAGCACCGCCGATAAGTTCACGTATTGTGCGTCCTTTAGAGATACGAGCCACAAACATGCCAACGAAAGGTGCCCAAGTCATCCACCAAGGCCAGTAATAAGCCGTCCACCAGTTTTGCCAGCCAGAGTCATTCTGTGCATCGCTCCATAAGCTCATACCGACAATGTTTTGTGCATAAAGCCCCGTACTTTCGAGTAGCGTATTTAAGATATAGCGAGTTGGACCAATGTAAAGTACGACTAGCACGAGTGCGAGTGAAAGCAGCATGTTCCATTCTGATAAACGGCGAATACCTTTCCCTACACCAGATAGCACCGACGCAACCGCACAAGTACAAAGGGAAACGATAATAAAGAGTTGAATCCCCAAACTAATGTCTAGACCAAAGGCTTGATTCAAACCAGAGTTTATTTGGATAACTCCCATCCCCAAGGTTTGAGAGATACCGAAAGCAGTCACCGCGACTGTTAGGATATCAACCGTGTGCCCGATAGGCCCATAAATACGATCGCCAATCAAAGGGTACAAGATAGAGCGTAGGGTAAAAGGCAGATCTTTACGGTAGGAAAAGTAGGCTAATGCGAGTGCAACAATGATAAAGACAGACCAAGGATGTAGACCCCAGTGAAAGAATGTCAGTTTCATTGATGTTGTTGCGGCTTCATTGGTCAGGCCTTGAGTAAATGGGTTGTCAGCGTAATGCCACATCGGTTCGGCGACCGACCAGAAAATTAAGCCTATCCCCATGCCTCCGGAAAAAAGCATGGATACCCAAGACAAATAACTAAACTCTGGTTTTTCGTCATCTTTACTCAAACGAATATGTCCATATCGACTAACCATAAGATAAAGAAGAAAACCGACAACGAGTGAAACAAGTCCGATGTAAAACCACTTCATATTCTGCAGCAAAATGCCGGAAATCGTTTCGAAGTATTGGCCCGCTTGGTTGGCGAGAATGGCGCAGAAAAGTACAAAACCGATAACGACGATCTTTGATGCGATAGTCACAGTCGGATTGAGTCCTTTCAATATCCCAGATGTTGCTCTCATAGGCATCCCTCACAGTGCTTTTTGTTTTAGCGTTATTGTTTGTTGCGTTATTGTTAATTTTTGAAAGAGAGTAGAGAGAGGGCTTTTGTGTTTCAACTGATTAATACTCATCGGTTAATGAGTATTAATCATGACAAGAAGAACCTTGTTAATTAAAAGGTTATTTTGTTGTTTGAGATCAATGCATGAATGACAAAAACTCATCCAAACCCGGCGAAAAAGTCGTTTGTTTGTTGCTGGGTTGTTAATCAAAATCATCTCCACTAACACAACACGATGTTGTACGCACTGGATGCAACTCGACTCTCGGAGATAAGAATATGAGCAATGTCAACCAAACCATTATTCCTGTTGAACTAGTTGATAATGTACTGAACCCAATCAGTGAAGCAACAGGGATGCCGAATCAGGCCTACACCAGCGAAGAGTATTTTACTTTTGAGCGTGATCAGGTGTTTGGTAACACTTGGGTATGCATTGGTTTTGCATCAGACCTGCTTAAAAATGGCTATGTGATGCCACTTGATTTCATGAATCTTCCACTACTCATGATGAGAAATCGTCAAGGTGAAGTCCAAGTCTTCCACAACGTATGTAGCCACCGAGGTATGAAGCTGGTTCATGAGGCAGGCGAAGTTCAAGGCATGATTCGCTGTCCTTACCATTCATGGACGTACGATCTTGACGGCAATCTAAAAGGCACACCACACATCGGTGGTATCGCAAAACACAAAGATGATCGATTTAAGTGTGAAAAACACGGCCTTAAGCCACTTCGTTCAGCCGTTTGGATGGACATGGTATTCGTTAACTTATCGGGCAATGCAGAAAGCTTTGAAGATCATATCGCGCCACTAGAGCAACGTTGGCAGCAATTCTTAGGTGAAGATGGGTTAGGGCTTCTTCGCCGCGTGAACATGGGTGGCAACTTAGAGATCGAAGTGAAAAGTAACTGGAAGCTTGCCGTAGAAAACTACTGCGAGGCTTACCACTTACCTTGGGTGCATCCGAGTTTGAACAGTTATTCTCGCCTAGAGGATCACTACAACATCATGTTTGCAGAGCGCTTTGCTGGTCAAGGTAGTCTCGCGTACAACCTTTCTGATACAGCAGGAACACACTTACCTAAATTTCCAAGCTGGCCAGAAGATAAACTGCGTCATGCAGAATACGTTGCACTCTTTCCAAACGTGTTGCTTGGTATTCAAGCCGATCATGCCTTTGCAATGATGATTGAACCAATCACTGCGAATAAGAGTGTTGAGCACCTACGTGTTTTCTATGTGGGTGATGAAGCAACGAAAGATGAGTTTGCTGCGTGTCGTACCGCTACCGTTGAGTCGTGGCGAGTCGTGTTCGGCGAAGATATTGGAGCGGTCGAAGGTATGCAGGAAGGTCGTTACTCCCCTGGCTTTAGTGGTGGCGTGTTCTCACCAGAAATGGATGTTCCGACGCATTTCTTCCAAACCTGGTTGGCAAAGCAAGTGAAAGCGGCACTGGAGCAGTAAGATGATGCATTACCTTAATTATATTGATGGTGAGTGGTGCGATTCAGAGCAAGCGCTGACCGTCATGAACCCTGGCACAGCCGAAGCGTATGCGACGATTGCAGAAGCCACTATCACCGATGCCGATCGCGCAATGGAAGCGGCACGTCGAGTAGTCAATCAAGGTCTTCTTTCGGACGTTCGTCCAGCCGTCAGAACCGAGTGGATGTTAAAAGCAGCCGCAGCTATTCTTGAAATGGTTGATGAAGGTGGGTTAGTTGCCTGTCGTGAAAATGGGAAATCTTTGCAAGATGCCAAAGATGAGTTTTTAGAGTCGGCACGTTACTTCGAATACTACGCTGGCATGGCCGACAAGCTGGAAGGCACGTCAATTCCGTTGGGTAAAGACTATGTCGACTTCACTCAATATGTGCCGTTTGGCGTGTCAGTGCAGATTGTGCCGTGGAATTTCCCTGTCTCTATTTGTGCACGCTCATTGGCACCTGCATTAGCCGCAGGTAACGCAGTGGTGATCAAATCGCCAGAGATTTCCCCACTTGCCATGACGTTGTTGATTAAAGCGATTGAAAAAGCGGGCTTCCCGAAAGGCACGATTAACCTGCTATGTGGCAAAGGTTCCGTGGTTGGCAGTCACTTGGTTCAGCACCAAGAAGTCGATCAAATCGTCTTTACGGGTTCGGTACCGACCGGCCAACGCATCCTGAAAGATTCTGCACAACGCGCCACACCATCAGTGATGGAGCTGGGTGGTAAATCTGCCGCTATCGCGCTGAAAGATGCGAACCTCGAAACACTTTTGAAAAGCGTTCAGGTCGGTATTTTCTTTAACGCTGGTCAAGTTTGTTCGGCAATGTCTCGTTTGCTGATTCAAAAAGAGCGTTATGAAGAAGTAAAAGCGGCGGTTGTGGAAATGGCAAAAAGCCTAACCATTGGCCAAGGCGAAAGCCAGCCGGACATCACACCGTTGGTATCGGCTGATCAACAAGCACGCGTGCTTGAAATGATAGAGCAAGCAAAAGCCGACGGCGCAAACATCCTGACGGGTGGCTACGCACCTGATCTATCGGGTTACTTTGTGGCACCAACAGTGATTGAAGCCACGCCAGATATGCGCATTGCACAAGAAGAAGTGTTTGGTCCTGTTTTGGTGATTACACCGTTTGAAACTGAGCAAGAAGCAATCGAGATCGCGAATGGCACCGATTTTGGCCTGGTTGCTGGTGTCTTTGGTGAAAGCCTAAACCCAACATTGCGTGTGGCGCAGCAACTGCGTGGTGGGCAAGTGTTCATCAATGAATGGTTTGCTGGTGGTATCGAAACACCATTTGGTGGCGTGGGCTTGTCCGGGTTTGGGCGAGAAAAAGGACAAGAAGCGATTTATAGCTATGTCCAGACACGCAATATTGCCATTCGTTTGCAGTAAGACAGCAACGTATAGCTACCGTGTAACTTGATTTTCATCACCTCGTACCGGCTTGGATTTCAGACCACAAGCTAGGGCGAGGTTGATGGAATCACAACAAATCTGACAGCGGTTTGTAAACACGGAAATTCTGAACAAGGTAGTTGGAGTATAAGTGATGAGAAAGTGGCTCTGTATTATTTGCGGCTTAATCTATGATGAAGCACAAGGTTGGCCATCCGATGGCATTGCACCAGGAACAGCATGGGAAGATGTACCGGATGACTGGTTATGTCCTGACTGTTTAGTGGGTAAGGCCGATTTTGAAATGATCGAAATTACCGACGATGCGCCAGTAGAAGAGGTCGCGGCAGTGTCTTCGGTATCGGTAGGATCGTCTGTTCAGCCAAATGCGGCTCAGCCACTTCCATCTGAAGTCACTCAGCCTATATTTTCAGCTGACCCTATTGTTATCATCGGTAGTGGCCACAGTGGTTACCAGTTGGCAGCGGCACTTAGAGCGCAATCTGAAACGGTTCCGATCACTGTCTTTACCGCTGATGATGGCGCACTGTACAGCAAGCCTGCATTGTCTAATGCACTGGTCATGAACAAAGACGGCGACGCGCTACAAAGTGAAAGCGCGTTGGAGTGGGAAAGCCGTCTCAATATCCGCGTTTACCCGCATACCCGTGTTGAACATATCGATCGTGCCAATTCAACGCTACACACCTCTATCGGCAAATACGCCTACAGCCGCTTGGTACTGGCAACAGGTGCATCACCGATTGAAATCCCAATTGAGGGAGATCGCTCTTGTGTTATGAGTGTGAACGACTTAGTTGATTACCGCCGTTTCAGAGCGGAGCTGCAAGACAAAAAGCGCATCGCGATCCTAGGTGATGGCTTAATTGGCTGTGAGTTCGCGAATGACCTGATCGAAAGCGGTTATGAAGTGACAGTTATCGGGTTAGGTCAATGGCCAATGGAGCGTTTGATCCCGCAACAGTTGGGTGAATCATTACAAAGTGCACTTGCCGATCGAGGCGTGCAATGGGCTCTACAAGACAGTCTCGCCAGAATCGAGCCAATGTCCGAATCAAGCGCGGTTTTGCATCTAAACAGTGGCAAGAAAATTGAAGCAGACCTAGTGCTAAGCGCGGTTGGACTCAAGCCAAATGTATCGCTGGCTGAGCAGGCAGGGCTAGAAGTGGGCCGCGGCATTAAAGTGAATCAATTCGGCCAGACGAGTGATGAGAATATTTACTCGCTAGGCGACTGTGTTGAAACGGAGCAAGGTTGGCAGCCGTATATTGCGCCGATTAATCAAATGATTCCTTCCGTGGCGAAAAGCTTGCTAGGCGATGTCGCGTCAATCTCGTTAACGCCAACTCCTGTGATTGTAAAAACGCCGATTCTTCCAGTCACTATTTTCCCGGTTGCCCCGAACGAACTGGGACAATGGTATATCGAGAGTCAGGCAGATGAATTGACCGCTGCGTTTTATTCTCCTGAGGGAACGATGCTTGGCTTTGCGTTGCTAGGAAGAAAAGTACAGTCATTACGTGGCCCTTGGCTAGATCAATTGTCATTGAAACTGTCAGCAGCGTAACGGAGAAAGAAGATGATTCATTTACCCAATGATGATGCAACATGTGGTTGGTACCATGCGTTGCCAAGTATTGCAGAAAAACCAGCGTTAAAAGGTAAACAAACTGCTGACTATGCCGTGCTAGGTGCCGGTTTCGCTGGACTAGCTATGGCAAGACGTTTAGCTGAACTTCAGCCTAACGCACGAATTATACTGATTGACGCACAACGTATCGGCCAAGGGGCGTCAGGGAGAAATTCGGGCTTTGTGATCGATTTGCCCCATAAGTTTTCACTTGAGCATCCCGATCCTGAGCACAAACAAAAGTTATTATCGCTCAACCGTTCTGCGATTGCTCAGCTAGACACTTTAGTGTCGAAGCACAGTATTTCTTGTCAGTGGTCAGCAAAGGGCAAATATCAAGGAGCCGTAGGGGCACGCGGTGAAGCGTATCTCGATCACTTTGAGCACCTAATGAAAGACCTTGGCGAACCATACTTCCATGTTAATGGCAGTGAGCTGGCGAAAGTCTTAGGGACAAATTACTACAGCCGCGCAATTTACACGCCAGGTGGTTATTTAATGCAACCTGCTGCTCTGGTGCGTGGGCTAGGGGAAAGCCTTCCAGAGAATGTCGAGGTGTTAGAAAACTCGCCAATCCGCAAACTCAGTAAAGAAAACGGTTACTGGGTATTACATGGCGATAGTGGTTCTGTTGAAACCACTGAACTGTTACTTGGCACCAGCATTTTTACTCGTGAGTTTGGTTACCTTAAAAACAGATTACTGCCAGTGATGACTTTTGCAAGCTGGACGCGTCCATTGAGCGACGCAGAAATGCAACGATACGGAGGTGAGCTGAATTGGGGTTTAACTCCAGCAGATCATGCGGGAACGACGTTACGTATGACCGCCGATCGACGTATTTTGATCCGAAATACTTACAAACACGTGCCGAAATATGGCTCAAGCATGAACGATAAAGTCAGAGAGCAAATCCGAGACGATCATCGTCAAGTCTTTTTGGCGCGTTACCCCGAGCTGGCCGACGTACCATTTACTCACACATGGGGTGGGGTATATGCCATCTCTCGTAACTTTACTAACTTTTTTGGTCAATTAGATGAAGGTGTTTATGCCAGCGCTTGTGACAATGGTGTTGGCGCTGCGTGGGGAACCATTTCTGGAACGCTGTTAGCTGACTATGTCGTTGGTGCGACATCTAAATCATTGGAAGACATACAGCAAGTGACAGGAATGCCTTGTTTGAATCCGCCAGAGCCTTTTTTAGGCATGGGAGTAAAAACGCGTATCCAATTAGCAAAATGGCAAAGCCGGAGTGAATTATGAAGCAAGTCAAACTCGTTGATAGTAAAAACCTAGATTTTAATGTTCGTGGTGATACGCCTGGAATGGCGTATGTTGCCAGGGCGTTAAGCCCAGAAATTTCACCAAACATTGGCGTAGGCTTTGCTAAATGGGAAGGCGCTCAAGTGGCTTGGACGGTGCTTTATGATGAGGTTATTTTTGTGATTGAAGGCTGTTTCGAGCTGACCGCAAACGGTGAAACACATCTTGTTCACCCAGGTCAGATGCTGTGGATCCCGGAAGGAACCGAGCTGGTTTATGGTGGGCATGCCCTGTTCGGCTATGTGGTTCATCCAGGAAACTGGAAAGAGCTACACGGGATTGAATGATTTGTTTTACAGACGAGACAACGACTTGAAGTTCTACTCGTGCTAAATCAAAAATCGTTCACAGTGTATGTGAGCCAAATCAACTCGCTCGTCAAGGGCGTGTCACCGAAGCCTCCTTCTTGAAGTCATTAGGGTATATACATCAGTTTTAACGATAGCCATATCGAGATGCTTGGTATGGCTTTTATCGTTAAGGATAATAATCTCATTGGATCAAGGGGTATATAATCGTTAAATTGCACTTGCGACATCTTTGCGCTGTGACTGGCAATTCAAACTATTGTTTTAGCCAATAGAAACACTAAAAATTATCCACCAAATAATACGTTACTGAGTCTGGCCGTTGCATTTACGGCTGCCTATTTCGCAGCCGATGATTATTACTTAATATAAGAACTCACCATGCACACTCGTCGTGAACGCGTATTTGATCCCTTTCATCGTCTAACGGTATTTACAGATAAATGGCGACTTGGATCTAAATCTTATCTTACTGATCTCGCTTCTATTGCCTTATTGCTGTTACCGCTGACGCTATCTAACGCACTTGCCATCTTTCTTGGTCACGCTTCTAGAATCCTAGGGGTGTCAGAGGTTTCTCAGTTATTGTTCCATCTTTCTGATATTTTAATCAACTTATATCCCACAGCGTTTTGCATTGTGGCTGGTTACTATTTATCGCATAAAGTGAACGTGTCGAGCGCGATTATCATCATTTATTCGTTGGTCATGTTCTATTTAATTTCAATAGAGAATGACAGCCTTTCTAGTAATTACATGTTGCCGAATAACCCGTTATTAGCACTCTTTAGTGCAACGGTGTCATACGTTTATTGTAAAAGTTTCCGAATTGAGCTGCTTGATCCTCAAGCAATGGACTTCTCTTCTCGTCTTTTTAAAGATGTCTTACATTTTTTCGTATTCGTTTTATTTGCGGTTAGCTTATCTCATGTCACCGCAGCGGTGATGGATGCTTTTACTACAACAGTGGCTGGACTTAACTTTGATCCGCTGACGTTCACAGGAGGATTATTTTATCAATCCATCTTGAGCTTATTAGGAGCGGCGGGCATTAATGGTCACAACATGTTGTTTGCCATCAAGCAGCAAATATACGCTGCGACCGAAGCCAACATGGCTGCTTGGCAAACAGGCGAAGCGTCGCTTAACGTTATTAGCCAAGGTTTTTACGACGCATTTTTATCCATGGGCGGGTCAGGGAATAGCATCAGTTTACTCCTGTGTCTGTTATTGTTCGCTAAAGAGCGCAATCATATTTTACTGGCGTTAGCGGCAGCCCCATTGGTGATGTTCAACATCAATGAAGTGCTGCTATTTGGCTTGCCTATCATCTTTAACCCTATTCTGGTCGTCCCATTTGTATTAGTACCGCTGGTAAGTTTTCTCATCACCTACTGTGCGATTGCTTCCGGCTTAATTGCGCCTGTTGAAAATATTGTGAACTGGATGACACCGCCTCTGTTGAGTGGTTATGTTGCAATGGGGCATCAGGTACAGGGGGCGATACTTCAACTGGTGGTGATTGCGATTGGTGTACTAATTTATCGACCTTTTTATCTAGCCTATGCAGGCAAATATGTGGGGCAATTTGGTGTAAGTAATACTTACAATGGTTTAGAACAATCCCTATTTAAATCACTACTCAGTAGTGTGAAAGATGCGAACACATCGAGTATCAGCAAGTCATCCGCGCAGAAGCGTTTAACTTCCATTCTTCGTGAAGGCGAGTTGGTGATGTTTTATCAAAAGCAGCACTCAACAAAGGATGTGGAACAGTATTCTTACGAAGCGCTTATTCGATATAAAGATGAAGATGGAAACTTACTTTCACCAACGTTTATTGAAGATTTTCACCGGTTAGATGCCATGCCACTGCTCGATAAATTAGTACTCGAAAAGGTGTTGTCGGATATGAAGGAAATGGGATTATCTGAGCAGCGAAGAGTGGCCATTAATGTTTCTGTTGCTACCATTCAACAAGTGGATTTTGTTCAGCATTTACAAGGCCGGTTGGTCTATTTTGGAATCCCGGCTGAATGGCTTGAAATTGAAATTACTGAAGAAGCCGTATTAGACAATGAAGTTTCTTTAACTAACACCATGAACGCTCTACAGAGTATGGGAGTTCGTATCACAATGGATGATTTTGGTACGGGCTACGCATCGTTTCCTCATTTGTTCAAGTATCCATTTAACAAGATTAAGCTAGACAGATCGCTGCTATTGGACGCTAACGATCATCGTGGACGGCAACTGTATCGATTGGTTGCTAAGTTAGGACATATTGCAAATTGCGAGGTCGTAGCGGAAGGGGTGGAAACGCAGTCTGACTATGACTTTGTGCGGTCAAGTGGGGTTGATAAAGTTCAAGGGTTTTACTTAGCAAGGCCTGTACCTTTGGATGAGATTATCCATCGACGTGCTTAACTAAGGTGCAATAAAAAGGGAAGCGATGGCTTCCCTATAGTGAGTCTTGTTTTGACTTTGTTAGCTCTTATTTGAACTCAAATTTACCCTGCATGATCGCCCAGTGACCAGGGAACGAGCAGAAGAATGAGTAGTCGCCGCCAGCTTTCATTTTTTCAGTGCTGAAAGTAATGCTGGTGCTTTCACCGCCGCCAATCACTTTTGTGTGAGCGTATACACGGTCGTCATTTGGCTTCACGTAATTGTTTTCTGCACCTGCTGCCATGCCGTCCGTACCTACTGCTTGTAGATTAGCGGTATCTGCGATAACGACGTTGTGACCCATTGATTGTGCAGGCATTTTACCTGTGTGGTTTAGCGTCAGTTTTACTTCTTTACAAGTGGCTGGAACGCTCAGTGTTTTAGTAGAAAACTGCATCATATCGTTAGCATCTAGGGACACTTCACACTCGGCACTGGCTTGGGCACCAAAGCTCATTCCTACTAATGCGAAGGTTGCTGCTAATAAACGTAAAGACATATAACACTCTCCATTTTATATTTTGGGCTGACTTGGATTAATCTCATCCAATAGTTCTCATTATCAGCCAATTTTCACTCGAAAAACGTGCTTCAAGCGGTATATTGACGTTTTGTTGCAAACTTGTACTGGTTAGTTCCACTATTTGATCACTCATAGGCCCTATTTCATGCGATGGCGTGAGGTAAATCAAAAAAGAAAGGAATACGCCCCGTACAGAGATAAGGTCTATCTTATTAAGCCTTTGGAGCAGTATCTTGGCGTTTATTAGAAGTAGATTAGAGAAGGTGAGAGGAGAGGCTCAAGCATAAAAAAGCTCAGCCAAATTGCTGAGCTTTAACAGTTAGAGCGGCAGTTTACGTTTAGCGATTTTGCTTCAACGCATCTAACGCTTCATGTAATGACGGCACGATGGAATGACCAAATTGTTTTACCTCTTCGCAAGGTTCAACTAAATCCGGAATCTGATAAGTAACCATATTCGCTGCCACGGCTGCGCGAACACCGTTATTGGAATCTTCAAAGGCCAAACATTGGCTTGGTTCTACATCCAGACGATTCGCTGCCAGCAAATAGATTTCTGGATCGGGTTTACCGTGGTTTACCTCGCAGCCTGTGGTGAGGTTGTCGAAGTACTTACTCAAACCCGCTAATTCCAGTTTGATTTTCGCCACCTCTTTTGCCGTAGAAGTCGCTACTGCGATTGGTAAGCCTTGTGCTTTCAGCCATTCTAGCAGCTCAACAACACCATTTTTCACTGGGATGGCTTGGTGTTTGACGACAGCATTGTAACGAGTACGCCATTCATGATGCAGGCGGTCTAGGTTCTCACCGTAGGCTTTGCGGAAAATTGCTTCAATACCTGCCGCATTGCGACCAATGATCGACAGGTAAACATCTTCATAAAACGGAAGGTTTTGGACTTCACATGCTTCTTGGAAAATACGCATACAGACGCGCTCAGTATCAAGGAGCAAACCATCCATATCAAAAATAGCAGCTTGGTAGTTCATTACATTACAGACTTTTCGATTGTGATGGTGCATTTTGACATAAGCGAGATAGATTTTCTTGCGGAATTCAAACCGTCCGTATCCTTTTTTTACTTTATACCTAACCGTTTGGCTAAGCGGTGTAAATTACCATTATCGAGTTCTAACTGACGTGCTGTTGCAGCCCAGTTTCCTTGATTCTGCTCTAGTGCTTTTAGAATAATGGCTTTTTGGAAGGTGTCAGTGGCTTGCTTTAAACCAGCGTCTGACAGTTCAAATGAAGAGCTAGGTATACCTGGCTCTTCAGTGATGGGCTGATTGTTCGACGCTTTGATATCGAAATCTTGTTCCACCAATTCGATATCCAGCGATTGAGTTCTAGCTTTGGCAAGCACGCCCGCTCGTTTGATGACGTGTTCCAGTTCACGCACGTTGCCCGGCCAAGAGTAATCTTTAAGTTCTTGAACTAGAGTGGGAGAGAGTCGAACACTGTTCAGCCCCAACTTGCTGCGTAGTTGCTCTGCAAAGAAACCAGCCAGTAGCACGACATCGTCTTCACGTTCACGAAGTGGAGGGACATGAAGAGGGAATACACTCAAACGGTGGTACAAATCTGCTCTGAAACGGCCAGCTTTTACTTCTTCATGCAGAACACGGTTCGTTGCCGCCACAATGCGTGTATTGACTCGAATATGGCGGTCATCACCCACACGTTGGATGTCGCCGTATTGGAGAGCTCGAAGTAACTTAGCTTGCAGTTCTAACGACAGTTCGCCAACTTCATCCAAGAATAGTGTGCCGCCGTCGGCTTGCTCGAACTTACCCTTGCGATTGCTGATTGCACCTGTAAATGCGCCTTTGATATGGCCGAAAAGCTCACTCTCTGCGACAGACTCCGGTAACGCGGCACAGTTTAAGTACACTAAGGTATTATTGGCTCGGTGAGAGCGATGATGAATTGCGTTTGCGACGAGCTCTTTACCAACCCCTGTTTCACCCATTATCAACACAGATAGTTCGGTATCTGCCACCGCATCGATTTGCTCTTGAAGTGCTTTCATCCCAGCAGATTTGCCAATGATTTCGTTGCTTAGTGTGCGTTTCTCAGTGTAAGACTCACGTGGCAAGCTTGCTTGTGTTTCTAACTGCTCCAGTAGTAGAGCAGTGTGCAAGCCACCCGCGGCTAACGCACTGACAAAGCGTAGTTCTTGATTGAGTAAACCATCAAACTGATTCGGGTCGAAGGCATCAATAGTGATCGCGCCAATCAATTGATCGTCGATCAACAAAGGGAGACCAATACATGAATGGACGTGCAGCTTGTCGTCGATGTTCGGAATTAACCCGTCATAGGGATCGGGTAAGTCGCTATTCGATGGAAACCGTACGATATCGCCAGCGCGTGCAATGGCTTCCAATCTCGGGTGTTGGTTTATAGAAAAACGGCGTCCCAATACTTCCTTTGCTAAGCCATTGATAGCCAGCGGCTTAAAGTGCTGATCTTCATACAAAAGAAGAGCAGAAGCATCACATTTTAATATCTCGCGAATCGTTGTTAATAAGGTATCAAATCGAGCTTGCCGAGTGAGCGCTGAATTTAGGTCTTGCGTGATGTGTAGCCATTGCGCGATTAAAGAAGTCATAGCCAATACCAATTGTGTCAATATGACTATTGTAGTGTCTTAATGACAATTATCAACTGTGTCTTAATGACAGTTGTTAAAGTTGTGTTTTAATTAAGTTATTGAAATATATGGTAATTAAAAGTTGGCATGCCCAGTGCAATACAAGAAGAAATTATTTTTGTTTATCCCGTCATTCAAGGTAGTAATTATGACAATTCACGTAAAAAACAATATCCACTGGGTAGGTCAACGCGATTGGGAAGTTCAAGATTTCCATGGTACAGAATACAAAATGACAAAAGGCACCAGTTACAACAGTTATCTAATTCGTGAAGAGAAAACCATACTGATCGATACGGTCGATCATCGATTCAGCCAGCAATTTATCCAGAACCTAGAAATGGAAATCGATCTTAAGACGATCGATTTTATCGTCGTGAACCATGCAGAGGAAGATCACTCGGGCGCATTGTCTGCATTGATGGAGAAGATTCCGAACACGCCAATTTACTGTACGGAAGCGGCGATTGATTCGATTGTTGGCCATCACCATCATCCCGAATGGAACTTTAAAACGGTAAAAACGGGTGACAGCATTGATATTGGCAACGGTAAGCAATTGGTGTTCGTGGAAGCGCCGATGCTGCATTGGCCAGACAGTATGATGACATACCTAACGGGCGATGCGGTGCTATTCAGTAATGACGCATTTGGTCAGCACTACTGCGATGAGCGTTTGTTCAACGATGAGGTGGATCAAAATGAGTTGATGGAACAGTGTTTGCGTTACTACTCAAACATCCTAACGCCATTCAGCAGCTTGGTAACATCCAAAATTAAAGAAGTGTTGAGCTTTAATTTGCCTGTCGACATGATTGCAACTTCACACGGTATTGTATGGCGCGATAACCCAGTTCAAATCATCGAGCAATATTTGGAATGGGCGGATAACTACCAAGAAGATCGTATTACCATCTTCTACGATTCTATGTCGAACAATACCCGAATGATGGCGGACGCGATTGCACAGGGCATCCACGATGTTGACCCGGGTGTCGCAGTTAAAGTCTTCAATGTGTCTAAGCACGATAAGAATGAAATTCTCGCCAATGTGTTCCGCTCTAAAGGCATCTTGGTTGGTTCGTCTACCATGAATAACGTCATGATGCCGAAGATCGCAGGCATGCTAGAAGAAATTACCGGTCTGCGCTTTAAAGCGAAAAAAGCCGCTGCATTCGGTAGCTACGGTTGGAATGGTGGTGCGGTAGACCGTATCCACGCACGGTTGACCGATGCGGGTTTTGAAACGGCAGTCAGCCTGAAAACCAAATGGCGACCAGATGGTAAAGCGATGCGTGAGTGTCGTGAACATGGCAAGAGCATCGCGAAATTGTGGGCGAAACATCCACTAACAAGTCCTGCTGCGTCTCCGATGATGGCTGCGTCTGAACCGCAAGTTCAATCACAGCCCGTTGTACAAGTAGAAACGCAAGCCGTGGTCGAAAGGGAGCTTATTAATCTAAGCTCAGAAGCACATCCATCAGATTGCCAGTGCATGATTTGCACCGTTTGTAACTGGGTGTATGACCCTGCTCAGGGTGAGCCTAATCAAGGAATTGAAGCGGGTACCACGTGGTCAGACGTTCCGGACTACTTCCTCTGCCCTGAATGTCACTTGGGTAAAGATGTATTTGTTGAGTTCAAGGGGTGAGGAGCTGTGATGCAAGCACCAATAGTAATCATAGGCAGTGGCTTTGCTGCCTATCAACTGGTTAAAACTGTGCGTCGAATGGATGCACAGGTGTCAATTCAAGTATTCACCGCTGATGACGGTGCGGAGTATAACAAGCCTGATTTGAGCCATGTGTTCAGTAGAAAACAGACCGCGAGGGATCTGGTGGTAAAAACGGGAGAAGCGTTTGCCCAAGAGCACCATATCGAGTTATTAACCCACACTAAAATTGAGAGTGTGGATACGCAAGCCCAACAAGTGGTAGCAGATGGACAAGTTTATGCGTACTCCAAACTGATTTTTGCAACGGGCGCGAAAGCCTTTGTTCCTCCAATGCGAGGTGATGCTTCTGGCGATGTCCTAACGCTCAATTCGTTACAAGAGTATCAGCTCGCAGAAGAGCGAATCAGTCAAGCAAAGCGCGTAATGGTTATCGGTGGTGGTTTGATTGGCGTTGAGATTGCAATGGATATTGCGAGCAGCGGCAAAGCCGTTACGGTGGTTGAATCAAACCAACGCTTGCTTGCCAATCTTATTCCTGAGTTTGTGGCGTTGCCTCTGGAAAGCCAACTTAAGCAGCAAGGCATTCAACTGGCGTTGGGAAATGGGGTTGTTGAGGTGAATCGTACCGCCGATTCGTTGGTGGCGACTTTGAACAGCGGTGAAGTGATCGATACTGATGTAGTGATTTCTGCCGCTGGCTTACGTTCAAACACTCAATTAGCGAATGCTTGTGGATTAGAGGTTGGGAAAGGCATTGCTGTCGACGCTAAGCTGCAGACTTCTGCGAACAATGTATTCGCTCTGGGCGATTGCGCCGAGATACAAGGGCGCATGCTTCCATACCTTCAGCCAATCGTGTTGAGCGCTAATGTTTTAGGTAAGCAGTTGCTTGGGCAGGAAGCGCAATTGAAGTTGCCGCCAATGATGGTAAAAGTCAAAACGCCGAGTTACCCAATTCAGCTTGCCGGGGACTTCAGTGCTGTCGCGAATTGGAATGTGCAGATTTCTCAATCTGGCATCGTAGCAAAAGCTGAAAATGAACAAAGCATATTGACAGGGTTTGTTGTTACGGGCGAGCAAGTGGCTCAGGCTTTTCCGTTACTGCGTGAACTGTCTCAAGTCGCGCAATCGTAACTCGCTTCAAGCAGCACAATTTTATATTCAAAGAGGGTATAACCATGTCACATCTTCGTATTCCGAAAGACTGGACGGTTCAACGTTCGACGCCATTTTTTACCAAAGGCAGTGTGCCTCCAGCTCTTCTAACTCATCACAACACAGCCGAAGGCGTGTTTGGGCAGTTATGCGTAATGGAGGGGCAAGTCACCTACTATGGTTTTGCTGATGAATTCGCGACAGAGCCTGAAATGGTCGTCGTGATCAACGCAGGTCAGTTCGCGACAAGCCCGCCACAGTATTGGCATCGTATTGAAATGAGCGATGATGCACAGTTCAATATTAACTTTTGGTCGAATAAAGATAAAAGTGGACAAGCGATGTTCCACGCTAAGCAGTAAACCTTTCTAGACAATTTGATTATTGCGTGAATTTATCGGGAAAGGCGCATATTAAGTAAAAGAGCAGAGACGTTTCTCTGCTCTTTTTTGCTTATTGGCAGTAACGACATGCAAACTTAATCAGCGATATTAACTGTAAGCCCGTGCAACGCGACCTTCGCAATTCAAGGTGTATTGCTTTGCGTAAGCCGGAATGAAAACAGATTGGCCTTTGTCTACTACACATGTTTTACCATTTGCGTGTGTAATCACGAGCGGGGAATCTAGCGGCAACAGGATTTCTGCGGTTCTTACATAAAGTGTTCGTTGGTTGGCCTGCTTTACAATCGCGAATTTGAAATCGTCGACGGGAACTGGGTATTCCAACATGTCGTCGATTTCATTTGGTGCGAGCAATAGGCTGTCGAATGGTTTTTCTTCGAAGCGTGTGCATGCAACGAGTTCTTTTACATCCATATACTTCGGCGTTAAACCTGCGCGTAGCACGTTGTCTGAGTTCGCCATGATCTCAAGTCCCGTACCTTTCAAGTACGCGTGTGGCGTTTCTGCATCCAAGAACATCGCTTCGCCTGGTTTCAGCGTGATGACGTTGAGTAGCAAGGGCGCAAACAAACCAATGTCGCCCGGGTATTGCGTTTCTAACTCCAAGATCAGGTTGAACAGAGGTAAGTCGGTGATGCGAGCCTGAGCCAATAGCACCGTCAACGACATCCCTTTCTGCTCGCCTTCTAGTGACAGTAGGCCCGAGAAGAAGGTCGCCAAGCCCGTTGGCGTTTGGTTTGCGATAAGATCATCCACCAAGCCTTGCAGCTCAGGAATCGCCAGCTCAGAGAAGAAGCTGATGATTTCACTTGTTGGGCGGAAGCCATTCATCGCTTGGTATTCGGTTAGCGCGTAAACCAATTCTGGTTTGTGGTTTGGATCTTTGTAGTTACGGTTTGCAGCGGTTAGGGGAATGCCTTGTTTTTCTTCCAGTGCAAAACCCAGTTCTGCTTGTTGCTTGTTTGGGTGCACCTGAATCGACAGCGCTTTCTCAGCAGCAAGCACTTTAAACAGGTATGGAAGTTCACCAAAACGGTTTGCGACTTCTTCACTCAGAAAAGCATTCATGTCTTGAGCAATCAGTGAAGAGAGTTTGGTCTCCTCGCCGTTTACCATCACCACTGAGCAACCGTTTGGATGCGCGCCCATCCATACTTCGGCTTGTGGTTCGCCCGTTGGGTTTTCAATGCCAAACAGTTGGTTAACAGAAGTAGTGCTGCCCCAAGCGTAGTTTTGAATCACGTTGTTCATCAGGAAAAACATCGGATGCTTAGCTTGAGTTTGAATCGTTTGTGTATCGGACATCGTTAAATCAGACATAGAGTGTCACCGTGCGAGAAAATCATGGCTTAGGCGACATTGCCCAAGCCATAGGAGCCATTTGGGGGAAGGGGATGATTAAGCGGCTGCTTGCATCATTTTTGCTTTACGCACTTTCTTCAGCGTTACACACGTTACTGCGGTAACCGTTGCGCCAGCTGCCATACAAATCAGAGCAAGGACGGGGTGGTTCATCGCACCAAGTAGAGCGACAACTGGACCGCCGTGAGCAACACTGTTAGTAATGCCGAATGAGAACGCCATTACTGCCGCCACCATTGAGCCAAGTACGTTTGCTGGAATCACTGACATTGGATCTTGCGCTGCGAATGGAATCGCACCTTCAGAGATACCAACCAGACCCATTGCACCTGCTGCTTTTCCCGCTTCGGTTTCTGATTCTTCGAACAGGTCGAACTTACGACCAAGTGCTGTTGCCAGTGCCATACCTAGAGGTGCAACTGGGATTGCACATGCCATCGCACCCATAAATTGAGTTTGACCGCTCGCAATCATGCCCACAGAGAATAGGAATGCGACCTTGTTGAATGGGCCACCCATATCGAAGCCAGCCATACCTCCAAGTACGATACCCAGTAGAACGACGTTACCTGTACTCATGCTCGTTAGTAGCGCAGTCAGGCCGTCCATTAGGCTTGCGATTGGCGCGCCGATAACGAAGATGAAAAGACCTGCGATGAACAACGAACCTGTGATTGGCGCAATCATGATTGGCACCAAAGGTTGAATGAATTTGTGGTAGTTAATCGACGTAATCCACTTCACGAAGTAACCCACAAGCAGACCAGCGATGATGGCACCGATAAAGCCTGTACCTGCGTCTGCGCCGTAGAAAGAACCGTTGTTTGCAATCCAACCACCGATCAAGCCAGGAGCCAGAGCAGGACGGTCAGCAATCGCGTAAGCAATGTAACCGGCTAGGATTGGGATCATCAGCGTAAAGGCAACCACACCGACGTTGAGGATTTGGTTCCACATGCTGCCTTCAGGGATGGCCATGCCGGCTTTACTTGGCTGACCGCCGATTGCAAGAGCAAGTGCAATCAACAGACCCCCCGTTACGACGAAGGGGATCATGTGTGATACGCCGTTCATCAAGTAGCGGTAAAGGTCAGAGCGAGCCTGAGAGGCTTTGTTTGCAACAGAAGTTTGCGCATTGCTGCTTGCTTCTGCTTGGTATGTCGGAGCACTTAACGCTTCATTAATCAGTCCTTGAGCATCGCGGATTGGGGCTTTTACGTTGGTTTTAACCACGCGTTTGCCCGCGAAGCGGTTCATGTCGACTTGCTTATCACATGCCACGATGATTGCGTCTGCACGCTCGATTTCTTCTGCGGTTGGGCTGTTTTTCACACCGATTGAACCGTTCGTTTCAACCTTGATTTCGTAACCCATCGCCGCTGCACCTTTCTCTAACGCTTCCGCCGCTAGGTACGTGTGGGCAACGCCAGCAGGACAACCAGTAACACCAATGATGAAACCTTGGTTTGCTGGAGCATCTGTCACTGGTTGCGGTTCTTCTTTAGCAAGAAGGAGTGCCAGTGCGTCGTGGCTGTTTGTTGCGCCTAAGAACGCATCGATGAAACCATCTTCAATCAATTTTGAAGACAGTTCTGCAAGTACTTCGATATGGTGGTTATCGCCACCGTCTGGAGAAGCTATCATGAAGAACAGTTTTGAAGGCAAGCCGTCTTCCGCGCCGTATTCGATACCTGATTTGCTTACGCCGATCACAACCGCTGGTTCAATCACAGCGGCGCTTTTCGCGTGTGGAATTGCCACGCCATCTTCAAATCCAGTATTTCCTAATTCTTCACGTGCTTTTATATCTGCAAGAAATTGTGTTTGGTCAGAAATACGACCTTGGGCATGAAGAACGGCAACCAGTTCTTTAAATACGTCTTCTTTTGAAGACGCTTTAAGATCAAGCTTAATTAAGTCTTCATTTATTAGTTTGGTGATCATTGTAGAACCCCTATAAATATAATTTTTATTTCAGGGATATTTTTAAATTAGTGAGAAAAAGACTGTAGTGAAGAAAAAATGCATTTACTGGAGGATTGTAACCGACTAACTATAGTGTGATTTAGATCGTTCACTGGACAAATCTAGCTGCATATCTGTGACATGATGGATAAGAAGCTAAACGATAAGTGAAATGTGGCCTCGCTCCCACTTGAAAAGGGATTGAGTGTTGTTGATAGAGTTTTTTTTACTGGAGATTTGATGCGTTAACTGGATTTTTGTAACATTAAAATGGAAGTGTGATTTTGCTCAATAGCACAAAAGTCCAGTCCGGTGTATATCTATAGTAAATAGCATCATTGATGCATATATAGAGTGTGAGACAATGATTTTTCATGATTTAATTTCAGCGGTATTAAATGAAAGAGAGCCATTTCATAATATTTGGTTTGCAGGAGATTTTCATACGCCGCCTGAATTTAGCTATCAAGTTAATTTCCCTCGCCTAGAGTTAGTTCTGGATGGGGAATATATTAATGAAATGGAAAGTCATGATCGAAAAGTAACGCACATCGTTGCTAAAAAAGGCGACGCGATATTTATTCCACCTAACTGTTGGAATAAACCAGACTGGGATACCGATTGCTCAGTGTTAAGTATTTTGTTTGGGCGTCGACAACTTGGGTTGAGTTTGGTGAGCAAACGCAAAGGTGAGGCAAACTTTTATGATATTCAAAAGCATAGCATCCAAACGCGCTCAGGATTTGCGATAGATAACATCTTAGAAGCGTTGAGCTCACTGGCTCGTGAGAATACTAAAAAACCAATGGATGAGCTTTTACTGCAAGCATTGCTGCAATACGCGAAGACGATGTTGGATGCGCCAGTCGAGCAGCAGTCACATAGCCGTGTGCAAGATCTCTATCAAGGGATCTGCATCTACATTCAAGAGAACTTCCATCGCCCAATCACGCGTGACAGCATTGCGTCGAGATTCAGTATTTCCTCGAACCATTTGTCGCGCTTGTTCCGTCAGCAGGGGCACATGACCTTGGCAGACTACATTACTTGGGTACGCGTGGATCGCGCGAAGTTTATGCTCAAGAAATACAACTTCAAACTCAATGACGTGTCAGTGCGCTGTGGATTTAAAGACGTGAACTATTTCTGCCGAGTATTTAAGAACCGTACAGGCAGAACGCCGACGGAATATCGTGGTTCGATTTAAGCCTTCAGTCAGAGAGCGTAAATCATAGAAAAGTTTAGGCAAGCAGCCTCGACATGGCGTACATCAGCAGCGCTTGTAAGTCGACGCTGCTTTTTGTTAGTAGTAGGCGTTCCGCCATTTGATCGGTAAGCAGATTTCGTGTGAGGTTAGTGGCCGCAATGATCTGTTCTCGGGTCGGCTTTTCTGGAATCACCAGTGCTATAGCCAGATGAACATCACCCATCTTCGAAGCCCAATCCATCGACTTTTCATTCGCAATAACGGCAATGGAAATATGGTCAACACCTGAAAACATCACATGTGGGAGAGCGATCCCCGGAGTCACGCAAGTTGATGAACGTTCTTCACGTTTAATAAAAGCAAGAATCAGTTCGTCGGGATGAATGGGGTGGATGAGCTGAGCTAGTCCTTTAAGGCATTCAAACTTGGTGAGCTCGGTATGCGCTTTGGCGTACTGCCATTTGATTTCACAAGGTGGGCAAATTTGTGGTAAACGCTCGGCCAGTTGGCTAGAAAACTCATAGTTGATATGAGAGCCCACCACAGTAAAGTGCTCAGCAATCATGTCTTTGATGACGAAGCAGGCCAGCTCTGCGTCAATGCCAATCGCTGTGATTTGACACAAATCACCTTGTTGTAGACCTGCTTGCAAAATCGCCACGGACTTGGTGAGTTCCGCAACACGATTTTGCGTTACATTAATGATATGTAAGGTACTTTTGAACTTCTTTGCCACTCGATTGAGTGGCTGAGCAAGGTGTGCACTGGCATTTGCATTATCGACGAAAAAGGTGATTTGGTATTCGTTCATCTGCAAATTTAGTCGCGGCAGTGGACGAGGAATACTTTGTCGACGTTCAGCAAAACCTCTTCAATGGGGATTTGAATTTTGCGCGTCCCTTCGAATCGGCCTGGTTGTTCTATCTCAATATCCGACACGATCAAAACCCGATCCGCTTGAGCGATATCGTGAGGAGTGAGCTGATTTTCTATCCCCATCGCACCTTGCGTTTCTACTTTAATTTGCACGTTATGTTTTGGCGCAGCTTTCATTAGTGCATCTGCTGCCATATAAGTATGAGCGATGCCTGTAGGGCATGCTGTCACCGCTACGATTTTCATGTTCTATCCATTTTATTTTTTGTGGATATTAGCACAGCCACCGCAGATTGAATTGATTTGAGCTGGATTAACGCAAGAGCTCTATCACAGTTTGAATCTCATGTTACATTAATCCAGTTAATGCACTTTTAGTCCTATATATCAAAGGGGAGGCACTGGTTAATCTATGCCCAAATAAAATGAGTAGGAACGCATACGAGCCAGGGGACCCTGTATCTCAAACTCACTTGGGTATATATTCGAGCGTGAATATTGGAAGGTAAAACAATGGACATCACAAACCTAATTGAGCTGGAAACGATATGTTTAGATCTAAAAGCTCAAACCAAAGATGAAGCGCTCAAAGAGCTGGTCGAGATGCTAGAGGCCGCCGGCAAGCTCAATAGTCAAAGCCAGTTCTTGGCAGATATCTGGAAACGAGAAGAGATCGGTAACACAGGATTTGATGATGGTATTGCGATCCCTCATGCCAAAAGTGATGCTGTAGCGAAACCGGCTGTCGCGGTCGGGATCAGCCGTAATGGGATTGATTATGGCGCCGAAGATGGCGAGCTGTCCGATGTGTTTTTCATGCTGGCGTCCCCAGATGGTGATGATCATCATCACATTGAAGTATTGGCACAAATTTCCACCAAAATTATCGAAGACGGCTTTGTTGAAAAGCTCAAGTTGGCTCAATCGCGAGAAGAAGCGCTTGAGATGCTGACTGATATTCAAACCCAATCCAATGAATTTCTCCCAACTTCTTTAGAATTTACATCAGAACCCCTAAGCCCTTGGGCGCAAAAACTTGGTCGCATTAAAGAGCACCTGCTGTTTGGCACATCTCACATGATCCCGTTTATCGTTGCGGGCGGTGTGTTGTTGTCGTTGTCGGTGATGATCTCTGGTCACGGTGGTGTACCACAAGAGGGCATTCTGGCCGATATTGCCCAAATGGGGATTGCTGGTCTGACATTGTTTACTGCCGTTCTTGGTGGTTACATTGCTTATTCTATTGCCGACAAGCCGGGCCTTGCGCCGGGTATGATTGGATCTTGGATTGCGGTAAGTCATTACAATACGGGTTTTTTAGGTGCGATTGTGGTCGGCTTTTTTGCTGGCTTTGTCGTTTGGCTATTAAAGAAAATTCAGCTACCAGACAGCATGAGTTCGCTTGGCTCGATTTTTATTTATCCGCTAGTCGGTACGTTTGTTACTTGCGGCGCGGTGATGTGGGTGATAGGTGCTCCGATAGCCAGCGCAATGACCACCATGAACGAGGTGCTGACGGGCATGGCGGGGTCAGGCAAAGTGATGCTCGGAACTGTGCTTGGGGCAATGACCGCGTTTGATATGGGCGGCCCAATTAACAAAGTGGCGACGTTGTTTGCTCAAACCCAAGTGAACACGCAACCATGGTTGATGGGCGGGGTCGGTATTGCGATTTGTACGCCGCCATTGGGTATGGCACTAGCCACGTTTTTGGCGCCGAGTAAATTCAAGCGAGATGAACGCGAAGCGGGGAAAGCCGCAGGTATTATGGGGATGATCGGTATTAGCGAGGGTGCGATTCCTTTTGCCGCTGGCGACCCTGCACGAGTATTACCCGCTATTGTGGCGGGTGGTATCGTTGGTAACGTGATTGGCTTTATGTTCCACGTAATGAACCATGCACCGTGGGGCGGTTGGATTGTTCTCCCTGTTGTGGATGGAAAAATTGGTTACGTCATCGGCACGATTGCGGGCTCTGTTACCACGGCGTTGATCGTGATTGCACTAAAGAAAACCGTCACCGAAGATGAAAGCTACAAAGGTCATTCTCAAGTATATGGTTCCGTTCAAGGCGAAGGTGAGGCGGATGTTTTGGCGGTTACATCTTGTCCATCAGGTGTGGCACATACGTTCTTAGCGGCGAAGTCATTGGAAAAAGCAGCGTGTGCACTCGGCATTAAGATTAAAGTCGAAACCCAAGGCGCGAATGGCGTCATCAACCGAATTACCGAGAAAGACATCGAGAAAGCGAAGTTTGTGATTTTTGCTCACGATGTGGCGATTAAAGAACCGGAACGTTTTCGAAAGATCCAAGTCTTGGATGTCAGTACCAAGGATGCCATGTTGAACGCTACGGCTTTGTTGCAAGCTCGTAGAGTGTCTTAACATTTAACTTCTGAGAAATGTCTCCTCGATGACCCTGATGAATGCTTTTGGTATTTACTCCGACATCGCGGTTCGCTTTTATTTGTGCCGCGAGTGAAGGATAAATCACGAGTAATGTTTTCAATTCTTTAGTAGCATGCTACAAAACATTTCAGTCAGGTGAACTAAGGGAAGCGTGCAATGGAAAAACAACGAGTAGCATTTATTGGTTTGGGTGTTATGGGTTACCCAATGGCGGGCTATTTGAGCAAAGCGGGATATGAAACCAAAGTATATAACCGCACTAAAGCCAAAGCTGATAAATGGGCTGCAGAATACAACGGTATTGCGTGTGAGACACCGCGAGAAGCGGCAGAAGGTTGCGATATCGTATTTACTTGTGTCGGTAATGACGATGACGTGCGCAGCGTTGTATACGGTGAAGAAGGGATTCTAGTCGGTCTAAAAGCAGGCGCGGTACTGGTTGATCACACCACGACTTCCGCTGATTTAGCCGTTGAATTGGCCGATGCTTGTACCAAATATGGCAATCACTTCATTGATGCTCCGGTATCTGGTGGTCAAGCAGGCGCAGAAAATGGTGTTCTAACCATCATGTGTGGTGGTGAACAAAGCATTTTTGATCGTGTTGCTCCAGTGATGGACGTATATGCGAAGCAAATGACACTTCTGGGTGAAAATGGCCAAGGTCAACGTTGTAAAATGGTAAACCAAATCTGTATTGGTGGTGTGCTTCAAGGCTTGAGCGAAGCGTTGTTACTTGCGCAGAAATCAGGTTTGGATATTGAACAAGTAGTTGAAACACTCAAGCACGGTGCTGCAGGGTCATGGCAAATGGAAAACCGCGCCAAGACGATGGCGGAAGATCAGTTTGATTTTGGCTTCGCGATTGATTGGATGCGCAAAGACTTAGGCTTCTGTCTGCAAGAAGCAGAGCGAGTGGGTCTGGAGCTCCCACTAACTAAAAAAGTGGATGAGCAATACGCAGACCTTCAACGCGATGGTTTAGGTCGCATGGATACATCTGTTCTGATTAAAGCCGTGGCTAAGAATCAGTAGTAGATAAACAGTTCTTTGGTATCAAAGAGCTTGAAGAAATTTAAGTTGATCACAATCGTTCCCCTTGAACATTAGTGTGTGACTAACGAACTTGAATGAGGAGGTGCTTTGGGGCACCTCCTTTTTTATGTCTACTTATCACAGCATTTGCTGGTGCAGTGTCCGTTTACTTGTTTAAGCCTAGCGCAATCTCAAGGCCTTTGCCGTAAGCTTCGTCCGCTTGGTAGGCGTGGTTAACGTGACGTTCTTTGATGAAGTCTGGCACACCATCCATTGCACGAGCGGTGTTGTCGAACAGAGTTTGACGCTGTTCTTCGCTCATAAGACGGAATAGGTCACCCGCTTGGCTGAAGTAGTCTTCGTCTACACGGTGATCGTAATGATCAGCATTGCCGTTGATGCGTAGAGGTGGCTCAGAATAATCTGGTTGCTCTGCCCATTCTTGTTTGTAGTTTGGCTCGTAACCTAGTGTTGAACCAAAGTTGCCATCAACGCGCATTGCGCCATCGCGGTGGTAGCTGTGTACCGGACAACGAGGCGCGTTAACTGGAATTTGGTGATGGTTTACACCTAGGCGGTAACGCTGCGCATCTCCGTATGCAAACAGACGGCCTTGCAGCATTTTGTCTGGCGAGAAGCCAATTCCAGGAACGATAGCTGCCGGGTTAAATGCGGATTGCTCAACTTCCGCATAGAAATTTTCTGGGTTACGGTTCAGTTCAAACTCGCCTACTGGGATCAATGGATAATCTTTTTGTGACCATACTTTTGTTAGATCGAACGGGTTAAAGTTCACTTCATCCGCTCCTAGCTCAGGCATGATCTGTACGTACATCTTCCATTTAGGGAAGTCTTGACGCTCAATCGCTTCGTAAAGGTCACGGTGATGGCTTTCGCGGTCTTTACCTACGATCGCTTCTGCTTCTTGGTCAGTCAGGTTTTTGATGCCTTGCTGAGTTTTAAAGTGGAATTTCACCCAGTAACGTTCGTTTTCTGCGTTGATAAAGCTGAATGTGTGGCTACCGAAGCCGTGCATATGACGGTAAGACGCTGGAATACCACGATCACTCATAACGATCGTAACTTGGTGGAATGCTTCTGGTAGTGATGTCCAAAAATCCCAGTTGTTTGTCGAGCTGCGCATGTTGGTGCGTGGATCGCGTTTCACCGCGTGGTTTAGATCTGGAAATTTTAGTGGATCACGGAGGAAGAACACTGGCGTGTTGTTACCAACCAAGTCCCAGTTGCCTTCTTCGGTGTAAAACTTTAGCGCAAAACCACGGATGTCGCGCTCTGCATCTGCGGCACCGCGCTCCCCCGCAACGGTGGTAAAGCGAGCAAATAGTTCGGTCTTTTTACCAATCTCCGAGAAGATCTTCGCGCGAGTGTATTTTGTGATGTCATGAGTCACAGTAAAGGTGCCGTAAGCGCCTGAGCCTTTGGCGTGCATACGACGCTCAGGAATCACTTCGCGGTCAAAGTGTGCCAGTTTTTCAAGGAACCAAACGTCTTGCAGTAGTTGGGGACCACGAGGACCTGCAGTCATCACATTTTGATTATGGGCGACAGGACAGCCTGCGGCGGTGGTTAATTTCTTATTTGTCATTTTTCTTCCCCTCCAGGGATCAATACCTTAGCAACTGAAGAGAAGATTATTACGGAAAAGCTGGAAGCAAAAACTGATACTGCTTATCAATTCAATAGGTGGTAACGATGATGAAAAGTAACTTAGAATCAAATTCTTAGCTGATTTTTATGATTGGTTTATTAACGTATTGGCGAAAAGGGTAAAAAGAGCACGCTGGCATTTGCATGAATTGCGCTTTGTTGACAAGGCTAATGTCGGAAATCGCCCCTTTGATATCGCTTTACTGAACATCAAAGGGGCGGAATGATTAGGAGTACTTCACTTCAATTTGCTCAGCTTTTTCAAACGCTGGATGCGTTGCGAGTTGTTTTCCATAACGCTCAATATTCGGGAAGTGACCAGCCAAACCGAACTTATGCACGAGCTCGACAATAAATGACATCATGATGTCTGCGCCAGTTAAACGTTCTTCTACTAGGTAAGTTTTGCCTTCTAGCGATTGCTCGAAATAACCCAGAACGTTCATCGCTTCTTTGTCAGCATAGCCTGATAGAAATTGAGTTTCGTTTGGCTCTTTGCTAATAAAGATTTTTAACAACATTGGTAAGATTGCTGAACTTTCAGCAAAGTGCATCCATTGTAGGTACTCAGTGTGCGCCTTCGTCCCACGCTCAGGAGCCAACGCACCATCACTGTACTTCTCAATCAAATATTCGGTCATCGCGCCAGATTCAATGATGAACTCGCCATCATCTTCAAGCAGGGGCGATTTACCAAGCGGATGAACGCTCTTTAGCTCAGGCGGTGCCATGAAGGTCACTTTGTCACGAACATAAGGCACGATTTCGTAATCCACATTTAGCTCTTCAAGTAACCAAATGATGCGCTTTGAGCGAGACTGATTGAGATGGTGAAGTTTAATCATTTATTTATCCCTTCCTTATAATGGGTCGTTAATCTGTACTACAAGCTTGCCGAAGTTCTTACCTTCCAACAGACCGATAAATGCTTCTGGTGCATTCTCCAGTCCTTGTACTAGATGTTCACGGTATTGGATCTTTCCTTCTGCCAACCATTGATTAATATCTTGCGCAAATTCACCGTAACGATGTCCGTAGTCATCAAAAATGATGAAGCCTTGCACCTTGATTCGTTTAGTCAGCAGCTTACCCATTAATAATGGAAGATGGTCGGTACCTTCAGGCAGTTCTGTTGCGTTGTACTGAGAAATCAAACCACAAAGTGGGATACGTGCGCTGGTATTCAGAAGTGGCATTACAGCTTCGAATACTTTGCCACCTACGTTTTCGAAGTAAACATCGATACCTTGGTCACAGGCGTTTTTCAACTGCTCTGCAAAGTCGTCAGCTTTGTGATCAATACATTCATCGAAGCCAAGGACTTCTTTGGCGTAACGGCACTTTTCTTCTCCGCCTGCAATACCAACAACTCGGCAACCTTTGATTTTGCCAATTTGACCAACGGTCGCGCCCACAGGGCCTGTCGCGGCCGCTACCACAATGGTTTCACCTGGTTTTGGCTGACCGATATCGAGCAAGCCCATATACGCGGTAAAACCTGGCATGCCAGCAACACCTAGAGCGTATGATGGGTTTTGTGGTTCTTTGCCAAGTTTAATCACCATCTCACCAGTTGAGATGGCGTAGTCTTGCCAGCCAACAGTGTATGCAAGAACCCATTCACCCGCTTCATAATCTGGGTGGTTCGATGCTTCTACCTGACAAACTGTGCCAGCGATCATTACGTCATCAACCGCAACAGGATCGGCGTATGACTCGGCATCGCTCATGCGACCGCGCATGTATGGGTCGAGAGATAAGTAAACGGTTCTCAGTAGCATCTCACCATCTTGAGGAGTCGGTTTCGCCACTTCTTCTAGACGAAAGTTTTCTTTTGTTGGTGCACCGTGGGGACGTGACGCGAGTACGATTCTGCGATTTGTTGCGTTAGTCATATTTATCTCACTTATTGATTAGACCGGTCGTCTAGTTTTGATTTCAAAATATCCCGCTCATAGAGCGGGAAGGTGTATTGTGCAATCACAGGAGTTATTACCAACTGTGAAACACATGTAGGGTGTTCATCTTACTTTTACGCTACCTACTATGGGCAAGTTCGCGTGTTTTGCAGTAGATGTTGAGTATAGGTCAGACTTTGCGTTAATGCTGCCTGATCTTGATACAGTTTGTTCAGCAAGCTTGCGCCGTTCCAAAGGTAGTATATCTGCCTTGCCAATAAAGCACTGTCACCATTTGGGATAGAGCCATCTTGAATGCCTACGTCAATGCAATCCGCCATTGCTTGAATGGTTTTGTCTGCACCTTGGCGTAACGCTAGACGCATGGGCTCTGAGAGATCGGAGACTTCCGCACTTAACTTGACCAACAAACATTTGTTCGCATTACATACGTCGTCTTCTACTTTGACCATTTCTTCAAAGTAGCTCATCAGGCGTTGGTAGCCATTCAGATCGGTATTGGTAAAGCGTGCGTTTAAACGCTCAAAATACTTAGTAAAGTAGTCTTGAATCATCTCTTCACCAAATTGTTCTTTGGATTTGAAGTAATGATAAAACGAGCCTTTCGGCACCGCGGCCTTTTTTAAAAGCTCTGAAAGGCCAACACTCGTAAACCCTCGGTTTACGATTAACTCGTATCCGACGTCGAGAATATGTTGGCGTGTGTCGTTCGTCTTTGCGTTCATGAAGCGTACTATAGAATGAATTAGACCAGTCGTCTAGTGTTTGTTGTGGGTTATTTGATTAGCTCGTACTCAATCACAAATAGCGTGTCGGTGTTTGGGTAGATTTCTCGAATTAACTGCTTGAGTTTTGGCAGTTCGATGGCTTCTTGTTCAGCATGAAACTCATTGATATCTTCAAAGTTGAGTGGTTCTACAGAGCGTATTTTGATGTTGCAGACTTTACGATCCGTCTCTAGCGTAAAAACTTCGACTTCTGTATTTGGAACGTAGTGGCTTTCTGATTCATCTCGAATCGTAATCGTTTTTTTGCCTGATGTGATCAACGGGGTTAAGAATTCAAAAAAGGTAATTTTGGTTGGGTGAGATGACATGATGTACTCGTTAGTCTGATTGTTTGGCGTAATTATATACCCAAATAACCTTGAGGTGCTTATTTCAAGAGAACGAGCGAGTGCGCAGGACGCGAATCAACTTGGCACTAAAGTAACCCAAGATAATGCCTATCCAGTTGGTGCTGAGATCATCAAAACTAAATGAGCGACTTGGAATAAAAAGTTGGCTTATTTCTTCCATTGAAACGATAGCCAACAGCAGTAGCAAAAGGCGGATGCCAAAGACGTCGGCTTTACTTGAACTTACTAAAGAGGGGAAGGTGAAGACCGATAAAAAGCCGATCAATAAACTGAAAGTAAAGTGAAGCGTACTCGATCCACCTAAGTAGGTTTCCATTTGCAGGTAAGTGGCATGGTGTAAGTCAGAGCTTTTCCACAAAGAGAGTGAAGCCGTAAGCGTCAGAACGAAAACAAAACTTATCCGTGTCAGTATTGAAACCATAATTAACCTATTGGAAAGAAGCCTAAGTAACGTTTTACAAAGTACAACGCTGCTAGATTCTGAATTGCCATGCCAATTGCCATCGCCCATGCTGCACCAATAACACCGAACGTTTGGCAAAGCGCAATGAGCAAGCAGATAGAAATTGTGCCGGAGGAAATTGTAATGTATTTCATGGTTCTTTCGTGACCGCTCATGAGTAATAAAAAACCTACAGAGCCAGTCGCAACATTGACTAACTGCCCTAAAGACAGGACGACTAACAGTGGCGCAGCAGCAAGAAACTCTTCACCAAAAAACTGCATCACAAACTCTGGGAATAGAGTGCAAATAATCACGGGCACAATGGCCAAACCAACGTTGGCTCGGCAAGCTAAACGGCTAAGGCTTTGCAGTTTGATCATTTGACGTTCTTTGTAGAGAGAGGCAAACATAGGAGCGACCACAAAGTTAATGGTAATCAGCACAAAGCCAATCAGCAGTGATGTACGTTGAGCTGCGGCTAATAAACCGAGTTCCGCTGTTGAGATAAAAAAGCCCGCAATGACAAGGCTTCCCCATTGAAGGACGTTCGTGAAGATACTGCCAATCCAGACTTGCTTGGCAGAAGCGACCATTTTTTTGTTTGGTACGAAAGCTGATGTCTGATACTGACCTGAACCTAGCCAATTAACACTGGATATTACCGCGACGCCCACACTCGCCAGAAGCAGTGCGGTCATCAGATTGTTGATATTTTGCTGACCGATATAGTCCAAGCCAAAGACAAAAAAGACCATCAACATACTCACGCCAAGCTGTAAAGCAAACAGTGATGACACGACCTTTCTACATGCTTGAAGCACACGACTGTTGGTCTGTGCAAGCACCAAAAACGGTATGCAGAACAAGCCTAAAGTAATCGCATGCATTGGCGATTGGGTCTGGTTTAGCTGTTCAGGAAACAGATTAAATCCTACCAACAAAACGGCCATGGCTAGCAAGCAAAACGCCATACTTCGATAAAGTGCCGTTTTATAGTTGTGGCTTTGTTGAAGTGTCTCTTTGTTGTTAAAGGCGATCGCATTGTAGCGAACTAATGAGACATCAAAACCTAGCTGAGAAACGATCGCGAGTAGTGAGACTAGGTTGAATAAAAAGAAAAATTGACCGGAAGTCGAAGCGTCACTGGTCTTTGATACAATCAGTGTCAGTAAAAAAGCAAATAGCGCACTCAACACACGCGTGATTGCGGTTTTCAATCCAGTAGATAGCAAGCTTTTTTTACCGCTGGGCATCAACAGTAATTTTTGTTGAATAGTGTGAAACATAGAGGTATTTAACCGTAAATATTATTGAGTGCGAGGCGCTGTTTTTCTTCACTGAAAGCGTCGTTTAACGCTGTTGTATATTGGCAAAAATCAATTTCATCATAATAATTGACACAGTGCGCGATCTGCTTGGCCATTTCTTCAGGTGTTAGCGCTAAAAATGGGTAGTTGAGATCTTGGGTCGCGCCGATAGTTCGAATCACCATAGGAAGATGTAATTTGGCTGCTTCTAGAATAGTTAACGGCATCCCTTCCCATGCTGCAGTATGTAAGTAAAGGTCTGAACCCTTGAGCTTTTTAACCACCTCATCACGAGGCAACATGCCAGTCACATCCACATTTTCTGTACGCAATTTTTGTTCAAGTGTGTAGTCACCGCCACCTATCCAAGTGATATCTAATGGGCGGTTAAGCGCATATCGACTAAGGTGTTGCAATGTGTCGATGAGAAATTGTGGATCCTTTTGGGGCGCAACACGACCAAGCACAACAAGTCGCAGCGCTTCTTGTCTGTTTCGCCCTAAACGCTCTTCACTTTGATAAGACACGTAGTTATTGAGCAGCTCGGCACGTTTCGCACCAATGCTAATGGCTAGGTCACATTCTCGTTGGCTACAGCCTGCCACCACATCAATTTTGCTTAGTTTTACTTTCTCTAGCGCTTTATAGAGCTGGCGCGCGAATTCGGAGATATCTTCACGTTCGAAAGCATAACAGTGCGGAGTGTAAACCAAGCGCGCCTTGCCAAGTTTTAGAAATCGCCCGAGAAATCCCGCTTTACTCGAGTGCAAATGCACAACGTCAGGCGCAAGTGATGCAATCATGTGGTTTGCATCGCGAACAAATTGAAGTAAGCCGCCTTCCACCCATTTGGTCTGTGTGAAAATATGATGGTTGTTCTCATTGGTTAAGTCGTTTTCTCGAGCTCTGGCTAGCAAGAAATGTTGATAGGGCTCATCTCGAGAGGAGTGAGCATAACTATAGAGGGCTGTTTGAACGCCACCTCCGAAGGCTTCTGTAATATGGAGCACTTTTTTCATGATGATTTTGTTCCTGCTGTCTGCATCCATTTATGCTTGAAAGCATCACGTTCTTGTTCTGAATAAACGTGGCGATATAAGGGAAGATCGTACATATAGAACAGCTTTGAAAAGTCGTAGTGATGCTTAAAGTGCTGGTGGATATTGGAGTACCACTTGTTTTTCGCTTCATTGCTGTTTTTCAGCACGAAGTCTTGCAGCCCGAGAAACTCACCAATTTCTTTATCGAGAGAACTGAGCTTTTCGCATTTGATTAGCATGACGTTGGCTTGCTCGTTCTTGAATGTGAAGAAAGGTTGAGTGTTGTCCAGTTCTTGACGCATCACATCGATATTGAAGTTACGTTTTAACTCGTTGTCGAACCAGTCCGCAAAATAGTTGAGATTGATATAGTTATCGAAACAATGTTCGAGGTGCTGATACGTGACTGCCATATCTCGGTGAATTGCGTCATTCTTTTTGCCTTCGATAAATTGCAAATGGAGGTCTTGAAAGAAACGAGAAAAGACTGTTGCGATTGGATCGCGGACCAGTGTGACGATTTTGATTTGTTCGCGTTTTTGTAAGATACGTTTTCGTTGCTTGAGCACTAAGCGGTAGAGCGCACGGTTTTTGAAATCGAAAAATTTACTCACGTCTTTTTTATTGTGATACATGTGAAATTCTTCGTGATCATCAAAGGTGTGGATGTGATAGCTTGGGATATTTCTTTCTCCCAGCGTGTGCTCAATTGACGATGAGCCAACTTTGCCCATTTGGTAAACTAAAACAAAATTGTCAGCTTGGAGTTCTCGGTTCTTGTCAAATTGTCGAGAGATTGAATACTTCATCTATCCTATCCTTGATTATTCAAATTCGTGGTGATGGTTTACCGGAAAAGTATGAGCAATGGTGTTGACCTTTGACTCGCGGCTCATGCTTATCATGACGGGTAATAAGAGTATTAAAATGATGGTGGTATTTACCGCAACGAAGAACACCATGATGAGGGCGTATATCGCGAGTAAGAGGCTTTTCCTGTTGTCATTGAGACTACGGAAGCAAAAGCGAATAAAAAGAAAATAACCACCAAATAATAGGGCGATACCGAGCAACCCGTATTCAATTGCGGTATCTAACACAAAGTTGTGGGTGTAGATCGCCAGCTCATCATAGTTAAAGTAACTGATCATAAAGTTGGGCAGCATCTTCGCGCCGACACCTAAAATAGGGTGTTGAAGTAAAATATCTAACCCATTGGCAAGTAAGAGTTTTCTATGAAGGTTCGACACCCAGCGAGCTTCACTTTGGTTGGCAAATAAGACGTCTTCTTGGGTTATTTCCAATGTGTCTGCTAACGTTTCAAACCCAACATAGAGTGTAGTTGCGACGGCAGTGAACACCATAAAGCTTAAGGCCAATAAAATGGTCCACGTATACGTTTCATTAAGCGATTTTCTCATCAGGTTTTTTACGAGCAGCTGGTCAAAGAAGAAAAGCAGACAAAAACCAAGTAGTGCTTTTCTTTCTTGCGACAACACCAGTAATACCAAAGCAACGAGCATCAAAAGGTGGAAAGCGCGAATTTTATCCCGATAAAGGTACAGTAGTGAGCAAAGTACACCGAACCCGTATTTACTTACCCCGAGTAACTTAAACCCGCTTTGATAGCCTTGAGCAAAGTGCCATAAGGCAACGAGCGTACAGATGAAAAACAGCAGATAAGTGAAATAAACCATTACCCATTCATCATCAAACACGCCATAGGCGTACATTAGGCTAAGCAAGCAGAGAATCGCCAGCCATTGCACGGTTTCTATAACTAGCGGCATTAGGGGGACGCGATTTAGCAGGCCATTTAAGAACACATACCCAGTGAACAATACGAGGAACCCCATGCAGGGATGCATGAGTTTTTCAGCTTTTCCTTCCAATACCACTAACGCTGTAAAACCAATGGACAAAAGACTTACGATGTCTGATGGTGCTAGTGCTATTCCTCCAGCACGAAACTTCATAGGAATAAAGAACAATGCTAATAGGCATGCTGCAAACCATGAGGCTCGATGGCTCGATGGCGCGGAGCTATTTGTTGGTGCAAAGCTGCTGGTAGATTCCATAGTAACCTTCACGAAATTTATCGATGGTGTAGAGAGAGGCCCTATTGACTGAGTATTGACTTGCAGCGTCATACCGCTCAACACTTTCACACAGCTGGAGCACTTTCTGGCTCAGCTCATTTGAGTTACCAACCTGAAATAAATATTCGGCACGTCCGGTGACGTCATCCAAACCGGGTACGTCCGATGATAATACGGGTAAGCCTGCTGCCATGGCCTCAACCGCCGCCAAGCCAAAGCCTTCGACATGCGATGATTGCACGTAAATGTCCATGTCGTTCAAAAACGCTGGAACATCAGAAACTACCCCATGAAAGTGAACACGTTGCGTGACGTTGAGCTTTGTTGCCAATGCTTGCAGTGGCGATTTTTTTTCGCCATCTCCAGCAAGATGGAGCTCGTATCGTCTTGGTAAATGGACAAGTGCTTGGATAAGCGTTTCATGATCTTTATGTTGGTGAAGTCGGCCCACCATTCCAATCTTGATGACTGGTTTGTCGAACAGGTGGCTGGCGCTCTTCGGCATCATAGGAAACCTTTTTAAATCAACGCCATTGTGCACCACGTGATATTTATGTTGGTAGCGAGGCATGAACTTCACCAGTTCATCTTGTACTTTTTCACTAATACTGACCGTCAAGTCGTGGCCCCAATATAAGACGTACTCCATGAACTTAAACAACGGATAGTCACGTCGACGGTTGTAAGAGCAGTGCTCAGTCTGGATTCGTTTTTTACCTACCGCCAATAGCGCTAGATAAATGGAAGGGTAGAGGTGCCCGTGAACGACATGCGGCCAACGTAGCAAACAGTATTTCTCACTCAATGACAAAGTGCGCCAGTTAAAACACTCTATCCCTTGGGCGGATAGCGTTGGTAAGTAATCATTTTCATCACACAAGACCAAAATTTTGATTTCGTATTCAGGCTTATGTTCTAAAACAAGGTCGACTAAGAACTTCTGAGCACCGCCGTTCTGAGAAAGATCATTAATAATATGTAGAATCTTGGTTTTCATGATTAATTGGTCAGATATTGCTGTTTAAGGTCGGTGATTTCTGCATTTGAGAAAAAGTGCTTCGTCAATTTAGAATTCAGCATTTCTTCAACGTACTCGGGTGTAGGTTGAAATTGCGTTTTGAATTCTTTCATTAGTGGCGAGTACCATTTGTTGTCTGACTGATTTTCATAAACGACATCCACGGGGTAACCTAAAAAGCCTTCGACTGCGGAGTTAGCCTGCTTTAGCTTGTCACTTCGAATGACCAACAGTGAAAAGTTATTGTTATGGTATGTCTGATAGCCTACTTCGTGATTAAAAGGTTCGTTAAACACATCAATCCCTGTTAGTTGTTTGATTTCGTTGTCAAACCACTGCAGCGCATATTGATGATTCATGTGCTTATCAAATGCCTCTTGGAGTAACTGCGGACGTTCGGTACGGATTGCGCTATCATCTTTTAGGTATTTGTCCGCCATCCAAAACGGAAGTGCTTGAAAGAACATTGAAATATTTCGTCCGATCGGTTCACGCACCAGTGAGATAATTCGAACTTTTTTCTTGTGCTTTAACATACGGCTCATCGCTATGCGCTTGAGTCGTCGCTTTAACGCATTGATCTGAGGTTTATGCAATTGCGCTCTAACAGGGGATATCTGTTTTTGCGCATCGACAGTCATAAGGTCGTGCAAGTGAATCGAGTTAGGAATGGAATGTTCTAATGCACTCGAACCTACTTTGCCCATTTGATAGATCAATACCGGTTGTTCTTGGCTTTTCAACGTTTGGTACCAAGATGCGTTTGAGTTAGTAGGCGTATTTCTGGACATAAAGCGTTTCTCCTTCCTTAGTCTTGGCTTGTGTGATTAAGACGCCAAGAGATGGAACTGAGTGTTGTATTTGTTTAGATAACGCAAGGTTAACCAGTGATGATTTTGTCGATTCTGAGCGAATGACGGTAATCAGACCATTGGCATACTGACCAAGAATAAGTGCATCACTCACTGACAGTAGGGGCGGTGTATCGATAATGATCCGGTCATACTTATTTTGAAAATGTTCGAGCAACTTTTTAAAGCGTTCAGAAGCTAGCAGTTCCTGTGGGTTTGGCGGAATTAGGCCTGCCGGTAATACATCTAAGTTGGCTTCTTCTATATGTGTAACACAATCTTTGATTGGCGTATCCATAGTCAGGATATGCGTTAAGCCTGGGCTTGATTCAGCAATACCAAACCGTTTTGCGATGGAAGGTCGGCGTAAATCGCAGTCGATGATCAACACCTTTTCCATTTTTGAAAACGACACCGCCATATTGATACTGGTCGATGTTTTTCCTTCTTCTGGAATGGCAGAAGTAAAGGGCAATATCTTTTGCTTAGTGTTGGTTAGTCTGAGCAGAAGCGAGGTTCTGACGGAGCGACAAGCTTCACTAAATAGCTTTTCTTCATCATCTAAATACGCGGTATAACTGACGCCGTTTTTACGCAAATTGCGTTTTTTGACCATCGGAATCACGCCTAAACACGTAACACCAAGTTTTTCCTGCACATCGGCTGTGCTTCGGATAACTTCTCGCAGAGTTTCTAAGATGATGACCAGCGCACAAGCAATGGCAAAGCCAAAAAATGTGGCAATCAGTACCAGTTTGATTCGTTGCGGTGCTACCGGAAATAGAGGGATGATGGCTTTGTCAGTAAAACGTGCAGTGACATTTTTGTAGTCGCTGGTGGCGTTGGTCTCTTTCTCACGATTTAAGAACGCTTCATAGAGTGCCTTATTGGATTCAACCTCGCGTTTTAACTGTTCGTAACGCGCTTTTTGTGACCCTAACGATTGGAAGTCCGACTTTTTGTGATCGAGTTCTGCTCGAAGCATGTCCTCTTGAGCCTTTGCAGCAAGAAGGTCTTGTTGCTTACTGAAGGAAATGTCACGAATGAGTTGCTGGGTTCTTGCTTGAATTTCAGAAAGCTGCGCTTTCGCCTGAATCATTCGGTCATGCTTGGGGCCGTAGCGCTGTGCCAGCTCAGAGAGATTTTTGGCTGCTTGGGCTTCTGATAATTTTAGGTCGCGGATCTGCGCTTGATTAGCGAATTCATCAATTGACAGCAAGCTGTCTAAACTTTGTGAAGATTTACGTCTTAACAGTTGGATTAACGTCTGTGCTTCAATACGCTTATTAACAGCGACATTCAGCTTGCGAGTGAGTTCTTCTAGCTCATTTGCGTAAATTTCATCAATACCGTTTATATCGATCAACCCTTCTTTTAACAAGAACTCTTGCAGCGCTTGCTCAGAGTTACGTAATCGCTCCTCCAATTTTTGTGAGTTATTTGTCAACCAAGTAGCCGCATTTTGTGTAACGACCAATTTGGCTTCAAAATTTGCGTCAATGTAGGCTTGGCCGACCGCGTTAGCGATTGTCGTAGCAAGCTTAGGATCGGTAGAACGAAAGCGAATTCTGACTAATTGGGTGTTACGTACTGGCTCAATATCGAGTTTACTTCTGAAAGCTTGAAGCGCTTGATAATAGGACTCTGAAAACTGGGCAGTTTCTTTTGGGCTTGGTGCCACATTCAGTAGGTCTTGAACAAAAGGGATCGACTTTATTTGGTCGATCTTTTGATTTAATCCACCTGAGCGTGTGAACTCCGGTAGTTGAGTTAGGTTCAGCTCTCTAATGACCTTATCTGCGATATGATTCGATTTTAAAATAGCGATTTGCGTTTGAAAGTACTCTTTTTTTGTCGTGTCGACGCCATATACTTCCTCGATTGAAAGGGCGCTTTTTTGTTCTTCTTGGATGAGTAGCGTTGCTGTAGCTTGGTATATCGATGCTTTGGAGTAGATATACCAAGTACAAGTTAATGAAAACAGAAGCGTGAAAGCTGCGATGCTTAGCCAATTCTTTTTAATCGCTTTGAAGTGATGACCAAAACGAATCAGTTCTACTTTGTTCATCTGGAGATTATTTGGATGAGTCCCGTTCATTTGATTCCCTGTCACTTAAAAGAAGCTCTGGTCGATAAATACAATGTCACCAGGCTCAACGTTGCGGTGCATACTGACACCCTCTATCGTTTGACCCGTTTTATGTTTGGTGAGGTTAATGCCTTTGCGTGAGGCTCGGTCGGTCAAGCCTCCAGCTAAAGCGATGGCCTTTTCGATAGTTAATCCTGGTCGATATTCAAATCCACCTGGTTTCCTGACTTCGCCATTGACATAAAACAGACGAAAGTTATTGATAGTGACCATCACTTTTGGGTTGATGAGATAATCGCCTTTTAAACCCGTTTCTATTTCGTACTTGAGTTGTTTCGGTGTTTTTTTGATTGCTTTGATTCGGCCAAGGTAGGGGTAATCAAAATAGCCATCTGACGTTATTAGAATATTTTTAATCGTAAGGTCTTCTTCACCATAGACCTGCACGGAAATGGTATCGCCCGTGTCGAGTAAGTAATCTTCTTTGCTTGAGTCAGCGTTGACCAAGGTGCTAAATAGCAATAACGCGACGCTCATGAATGTGATGAATGACTTCATTAATAATCCTTGTTACAGAGAAAACTGTGCGCTTAAAGTCCAAATGTTTTGTTCAAAGCTATAACCTGGTCGGTTAGAGGTTTTATCTTGGTATTGCCAATCGGCTTGCAGCTGTATCCAACGTTTGATCTGATAATCGATACCAAAAGATAGAGTGTAGCGATCGTCGTTTCTGGTGATCCCCGTGTAATCATCTTGTTGATAAATAGCACCTAAGCGAGTTGCAAGGTAACTATTCCAATCGTGCTTGAGGTTCAGTCGATAACGAGTTTGTAGGTTGTAATCGCCATCTTGATCTGGGTTAACTGCCGCTTGAGTGGTTTTCACGCTGACTAGAGTTTGTTCTTGAGGTAGCCATTCAAAGCCGATATCCCAACTAAAGCCTTTAAATGTCTCTCGTTGAGCGCTGTCAAAATCTTTGATTTGATAACCGAGTCGAGCGATGCCTTTGGTTTTTCCTGTGACTTCCCATTCGGCACCGGTGTAATAGAAACTGGTGTTGTTATCTTTGGATGGTTGCGAAGAATTTCGGTGCTGATAGTCGGTTACTATTTGTTTTGTCCCAACCAACCAATAGGTTCTTGGCGTCGCCCTTAAATAGAATTCCAAGTGTGCATTGGGAGCTCGAAAATCGTTGTATTTCGTTTTAGCGTTTGGGCGCCCAGGTAATCCGTCACGGTAGTTTTGATAGGTTTTATCACTGTAGCCTAAACCGAATTCGAGTCTGCCTTTTGCACCGTTAGAGCCAAAGACATAATTGGTTTTGATATCGTTACGGTTGAACTCAATTGGTGAGTCTATTGCGCTACCATTACCTTCGGTAATGTCTTCCCCTCTAATTTCATGCTGGGCGCGAAAACGATAATCAACCACTAAACGATGACGATGATTGAACTCAAAAAAGTTGGAAAACTGAAAGGTATGATCGTCGAAGTCGTTGCGGTCATCGGATGAAAAACCTGCTTTCAACTTGTATAAAATATCTGCGCGATAGCGATTCCTTTCTATACGTGCTAATAAGCTTGGCTCTATACCCCAAATATTGACCGATTCTACATTGCCGGATTCTTCCGCTTTGTTGATGTTGTCATCGCCCTCGTAGAAAGTTTTTACGAGGGGAATAAACTCAATGCCAGACTCGGTTTGGTAAGCCATCGGTTCTGCGAGTAGGCCAGTTGAAAACAGACTCAATGCTATTGCCATCGTCAGTTTCTTCATAATCTCAACCTTAGTAAGCGTTAGCACCAGTGAACCCTTTGAAAACGGTCATGAAGATGATTTTGATGTCCATCCAAACCGACCAGTGGTGGATGTAATCCAAATCAAATTCGACTCTCTTTTCCATTTTTTCTAAGGTGTCTGTTTCGCCGCGATAGCCATTAATTTGCGCCCAGCCAGTAATGCCTGGTTTTACTTTGTGACGTAGCATGTAGCGGTCAACAATCTGGCGATACTCTTCATTGTGCGCCACGGCGTGAGGGCGTGGACCAACAATAGACATGGTCCCTTGCAGTACATTGATAAATTGAGGCAGTTCGTCCAAAGAGGTGCGACGCAGAAAACCACCAAAAGGCGTAATGCGTGGGTCGTTCTTTGTCGCCTGTTTCACGTGAGGGCCTTGATCCATAGTGGTCATTGAACGGAATTTCCAGACTTCAATCTTGCGTCCATCGAGGCCGTAACGATGCTGTTTAAAAATGACCGGACCTTTAGAGGTCAGCTTAATGCCAATCGCAATGGCGAGCAGGACTGGAGAGATCAAGGCTAAAATAATGCTCGAAAACAAAATGTCTTCAAACCGTTTTACCCAGGAAGAAATTCCAGCAAATGGCGTATCAAATACGCTGAGCGTTTGAACTTGGCCGATTTGCGCCCAACGAGAATGCAAAAGGTTATAGGTAAAGAAGTCGGGAATCAGATACGTATTTGCGGTGGTGTCTGAGAATTGGTTAAGAAGCGATGCAATACGCTCTTTTGCGTGCATTGGCATTGCGATATAGACGTAATCCACTTCCCCTTTTTTGGCTCGCTCAAGAGCGTGGTCAACTGCCCCTTTAATAGGGTAAGCAGAATTTGGCAATCTGTCGGAAGAACGCTCATCGTAAAAGCCATCAAAAAGCACACCGTGTTCAGTGTGGTTTTGAATTTCGTTAGCAAGGGTAATGCCGTGAGGAGTTTGGCCGATGATTATTGCAGTACGAGTGTTGAATCCTTTTTTTCTTAAATAGGCTAATCCGGTACGGAATGTCACTCGCCATGCCAAAAGTAGAGCGGGCGTAATCGCAAACCACAATGCCAGAATAGTGTTATCAAATAAGTCATAGACTTCCGAAAAATACAGAACAATAAAGATAAGCGCGGAAGTAACTGCCCAGGCCACACAGACAATAATCATCTGCTCTTTAAACGAACTGGTTCGCCAAGAGCGGTACAGATTGCCGCTTTCTGCCATAAAGAGAAAGGAGATGCCTCCAACAAAAGCCAGTATGACGTAATCTTTCCCCATCGCAGTATTCATGTCTTTGAACACTAAAAGCAGCATAAAAGAGACGATGACAGCAAGATCTGAGATGCGATATAAAAAAGCGAACTCCATCTCGTGAGAGCGGATAAGTCCTTTTTGTTTCATGACTCAGTTTCCCTTCTTACACGCTACCGCCCTTGGGTGTCTCCCCCAATTGCCGTGTCGTGAGCGTTATTAGTAGTTGGTGAACAGAGCATTCTGTTGAATGCTTCTAAGTTTTTTGTCACGTGTAATTTCGTTGATAAGTGTAAAAATTTGCGTTGTTGAGGTAAGTGGAAATAAGAATGAAATTTAGACCTTTGGCTAAGTTTGGCGGGTTAGGAAAAAGCTGGTACTTACTCATGAGGGATGAGGAAAAGTATTAAAAATGAAGTATCAGTACAAAGACAATGGTTTATGTAAAGGTAGAAGAAACGGGTGATCTTATGGGTTAACGATTAATGATTTAGTATCGAATTACTTATATTTATTAGGATAAAAAAATCCCTCTCAAGTGAGAGGGATTTATTGTGACTCAGGACGAAAGAATTATTCGACTTCTACGCCGTTTTCTTTGTATAGGCGGCGGCATGCACGACCATCACTGTGGAACAGGTGACAACGGTGTGCTGGAATACCAATCTCGATTTTATCGCCGGTATCGACTGCGAGCGTGTCAGGCTGACGGAAAATAACGTCCGCGTCCGCACCTTCTAGGTTTAGGTATACTTGAGTTTCGTTACCTAGCTTCTCAACAATCATCACTTCACCGTGAATGCTTGCATCAGCTTCAGAAGCGGATAATAGGTGCTCAGGGCGAATGCCTAAAGACATGCGGTCGCCACGGTTAACCGTCGTGCCATCCACTGGAATCCAGAAAGATACGCCATTAGATAGTTGAACTTTGACGCGCTCTGCTTCTACTTCATCAATGAATACGCTCATGAAGTTCATTTTCGGAGAACCGATAAAGCCTGCTACAAAGCGGTTTTGTGGGTAATGGTAAAGCTCAAGCGGCTTACCAACTTGCGATACATAACCGCCGTCTAGTACAACGATTTTATCTGCCATTGTCATTGCTTCTACCTGATCGTGCGTTACGTAGATCATGGTACAACCAAGTTGACGTTGTAGCTTAGTGATTTGCGCACGCATGTTTACACGCAGTGCGGCATCCAAGTTTGATAGTGGTTCATCCAGAAGGAATACATTAGGTTGCGATACCAGTGTTCGACCGATAGCCACACGTTGACGCTGACCACCTGAAAGCGCCTTTGGTTGGCGTTCAAGTAAGTGACCCAGTTGTAGAATTTCTGCAGCCTGTTCAACACGTTTGTCGATTTCTGCTTTGTCTGCTTTTGCTAATTTTAAGCCAAATGACATGTTGTCATATAAGTTAAGGTGTGGGTAAAGAGCGTAAGACTGGAATACCATACCAACACCACGTTTGGATGGTTCGACGTCATTCATGCGCTGGTCACCAATATACAAATCACCTGAAGTAATGTCTTCAAGACCGGCAATACAACGTAAAAGGGTAGATTTACCACAACCTGATGGACCTACGAAAACAACAAATTCACCTTCGTTGATTGTTAGGTCTACGTTCTTAGAAATCAGTACGTCGCCATACGCTTTACAAACATTTTTTAACGTGACACTCGCCATGTAGCTCGTCCTCGATCAATTTTTTATTATTCACCGCTCATCATTATATGAATTATCTAGCGAGCAGTAACAGTAGGAATCGGTAAGTTATTGCGGTTGGTAAGAAAAGTAGGGTAGCACTTCAATAAAATGTCCTGAATAGAAGTGCTACCCATCATAGCCAAGTACGAGTTTCTCTCCCCCACATTATTCGTGTTGTCTCCCCCGTGAAATAATTACCACAAACAACACCAATAATGACATTCCACTCGTCTGGCAATGCAAAACCAGCAAATCTTTTTCCTAATACGTAGGCACTGCTGGGAAAGGGTTCTTACCATCCACTCTTGGATGACTGAAGTTTGTAAGATTGTGCGAGGTGCGACATCCTCCTAATAGAAATAATTGTAGGGGGAGTAGGTAGGGAGGAGTAAAAAAGGAGGAGGAATAAAGCCGTTGGTCGGAAATCACATTATTGCACCACCTAAAGTTGAAACCGATCACAGGAAGTGTCCGTTTTGTGATTTGAGTCTCTTACCCTTGGCGATTTAGATCACGAAAATACGTCATAATTGTAAGGGCGTAGGGATTAGGAGGATGAGACATATTGGATTATTTCAGATGATATATGTCGAAATACGGCTGAACCTCAATGGACTAGCCCTACATCAAAAATATAAAAAGGATACGAACATGAAAAAGTTAAGCGCTGTAGCACTAGGTACTCTTGTTGCTTTGGGTTCTTTTGGTGCTAATGCTGCCATCGAAGAAGGACAACTTACTATCTGGATCAACGGCGACAAAGGTTACAACGGCCTTGCTGAAGTTGGTAAAAAATTCGAAGAAGACACTGGCATTAAAGTGACAGTGGCTCACCCAGATGGCCTTCAAGACAAATTCCCTCAAACTGCAGCGACTGGTGACGGTCCTGACATCGTATTCTGGGCTCACGACCGTTTCGGTGGTTACGCAGAAGCTGGCCTGCTAGCAGAAATTAAACCTTCTAAGAACATTCAAGAAGGTATTGTTGATTTCGCTTGGGATGCAGTACGTTACGACGGCAAATTGATCGGCTACCCAGTTGCGGTTGAGTCTCTATCTCTAATCTACAACAAAGACCTAGTTCCAAACCCACCGAAGTCTTGGGAAGAAGTTGCAGCGCTAGATGCAAAACTTAAAAAAGACGGCAAGTCTGCAATCATGTGGAACCTAAAAGAACCGTACTTCACTTGGCCACTAATGGCTGCTGATGGCGGCTACGCGTTCAAATACACTTCTGAAGGTTACGATGTTAAAGACGCTGGTATCGCGAAAGAAGGCGTTAAAGACGCAATGAGCTTCGTAAAAGGCTTGGTAGACAAAGGCGTAATTTCTGCAGATATGGACTACTCAGTATCTGAGTCTGCATTCAACCAAGGCAAGACAGCGATGACGATCAACGGTCCATGGTCTTGGGGCAACATCGAGAAGTCTGGCGTTAACTACGGCGTGACTACGCTACCTAAGTTCCAAGGTCAATCTTCTAAGCCATTCGTTGGTGTTCTAACGGCTGGTATCAGCACTGCGTCTCCAAACAAAGACCTAGCGGTTGAGTTCATTGAGAACTACCTACTAACAAACGACGGCCTACGTATGGTTAACAACGATAAGCCTCTAGGTGCGGTAGCGCTTAACTCGTTCCAACGTGAACTAGATTCAGATACTCGTATCGCTGCTACTATGGATAACGCGATGAACGGCGAAATTATGCCAAATATCCCTCAAATGAACGCATTCTGGGGCGCGGCTAAGAACGCAATCATCAACGTAGTTGATGGTCGTCAAACTGTCGATGCAGCATTGGCAGACGCAGAAAAACAAATGACTAAATAATTAAGTAAGACCTTTTTAAGGAGGGGGCAACTCCTCCTTACTTTTCTATATTTATTCTATATTCGCTAGCAGGTTCCCTATGCAGTCAGTTCAAGGTACAAATGCTATGACAGCACCAGAAGCCAGCCTTCCGAGCAGCAAAAAAGTGTTCATGAAATGGTCACTTTTAGGCACAGTCGGCATTATCAATGGCTACGCAACAATCCTTATGTATTCACGCGGTGAGATTGCGTTTGCACTACTTACGATCATTCTTACCGCTTTAGCGTTGTTCATCTTTGGTAGTAAAAAGACGTACGCACACCGTTACATCTACCCTGGTATCGCAGGGATGATCCTTTTCATTCTTTTCCCTCTGGCGTACACCATAGGTTTGGCGTTTACCAACTACAGCGCGAAAAACCAACTCTCTTTTGATCGTGCGCAGAGCGTACTTTTGGACAGAACTTATCAAAGTGGTGATAGCTACCCGTTCACTTTATATAAAACGGATCAAGGACATCAGCTTGTGGTTGAAAAAGATGGTGAGCTACTTGCTACGCCCACTTTTCAGCTAGATAGCCTTTCAGCATCGGATCTTGACCTATCGCCAATTGAAGAAGCAACGGGCGAGAAAGAATCAATCAAGACGATTGTTAAGAGCCGTAATACGTTGAGCAGTGTTGATTTGCATCTGCCGAGCGGTGAAGACATCCGCATGAGCGGGTTACGTAAGTTTGCGGCAGTTGTGCCTTTGTACACGCTGCAAGAAGACGGCGAAACGCTTTACAACAACCGTACTGAAGAGACGTTACGTCCAAATATGGAAGTAGGTTACTACCAACCTGTCGACGAAAACGGTCAGTTTGTTGGTAGCACAGTGTCTCCTGGCTTTGTGGTGAACATTGGCACCCACAACTTTGAGCGTGTGTGGAAAGATGATGGCATCAAAGAGCCGTTTATCAGTATCTTTATCTGGACGATTGTGTTCTCGGCACTCACCGTACTATTTACGCTTGTAATTGGTCTTGTTCTAGCAAGTGTTGTTCAGTGGGAAGCATTAAAAGGCCGCTCGGTTTACCGACTCTTACTGATTCTGCCTTATGCGGTACCGGCGTTTATTTCTATCTTGATCTTTAAAGGTTTGTTTAACCAAAGCTTTGGTGAGATCAACATGCTTCTGGAAGGTTTGTTCGGTATTAGTCCAGCTTGGTTCTCAGACCCATTCATGGCGAAAACCATGATTCTGATTGTGAACACGTGGCTTGGTTTCCCTTACATGATGATTCTATGTATGGGTCTACTAAAAGCGATTCCTGATGATTTATATGAAGCGTCAGCAATTGATGGTGCGAACTTTATTACTAACTTTACTCGTATCACGCTACCAATGATGTTGAAGCCGTTAACACCACTGTTGATTGCGAGCTTTGCCTTCAACTTCAACAACTTCGTGCTTATCCAGTTGTTGACAGGCGGTGGTCCAAATATGATTGGTACGTCAGAACCTGCGGGTTACACAGACCTATTGGTAAGTTACACCTACCGAATCGCATTCGAAGGTGCAGGCGGTCAAGACTTCGGTCTAGCAAGTGCAGTAGCAACACTTATCTTCCTATTGGTTGGCGCATTGGCACTTATCAACCTACGCGTAACTAAAGTAGCTCAGGACTAAGGAGAGATTACAATGGCAATGGTACAAGGTAAGTCATTAAAGTATCGTGTTTGGGCTACTCATATTGCGATGTGGGCATTCTTGGCACTGATTATTTTCCCTTTACTGATGATCATCGCGATTTCATTCCGTGAAGGTAACTTTGCAACGGGTAGCCTGATCCCAGACAACCCAACGCTTGATCACTGGAAATTGGCATTAGGTTTCTCGGTGACTAACCCAGACGGTACAGTTACACCGCCACCATTCCCAGTCATGACATGGCTGTGGAACTCAGTAAAAGTGGGGGGTATTTCTGCAATCCTAATCGTGGCGCTATCAACCACATCAGCTTATGCGTTTGCTCGTATGAAGTTCAAAGGTAAGAACACTATCCTAAAAGCGATGATGATCTTCCAAATGTTCCCTGCGGTATTGGCATTGGTTGCTCTATACGCGTTGTTCGACAAATTGGGTCAGTACATCCCATTCCTTGGTCTGAACACGCACGGCGGTCTGATCTTCGCTTATTTAGGTGGTATCGCACTGCACGTTTGGACGATTAAAGGCTACTTCGAAAGTATTGACTCTTCGTTAGAAGAAGCGGCGGCACTGGATGGTGCGACACCATGGCAAGCATTCCGTTTGGTATTGCTTCCATTGTCTGTGCCAATCCTAGCGGTAGTATTCATCTTGTCGTTCATCATGGTAATTGGTGAAGTTCCTGTAGCATCACTACTACTTTCTGATGTAGACTCGTACACACTTGCAGTGGGTATGCAGCAATACCTATATCCACAAAACTACTTGTGGGGTGACTTTGCTGCAGCTGCTGTACTTTCAGCAGTGCCAATCACTGCCGTATTCTTACTTGCTCAACGCTGGTTGGTTGGTGGTCTAACCGCTGGTGGTGTGAAAGGATAATCTCTTGTGGTCTGAGATTGATAAGAATAACTAGAAAAGGGCGACCACATGGTCGCCCTTATACGTAGCACGGATATTACAATTTTGGTTTGGCCGCCGATCAGTAATATCTTGGCTTTTATTGGCGTTACGCATAGCTGGCTGTTAGCTTAGTTCCTTACGATTCAATCACTAACAGTTTTTGTAACCATAACCTGAGTTTAGACTCAGGTTTTTTTATACCTGTTAAATACAGTTGTTCAATAAGCGGATAAAGATTAGCGGCTTTGCAATGGATTACACAGGGCTTGAATAATGCCCTGCGTAGCACTTCACATAAATAACCTGAGTTCAGGTATCAGTAAAATTGAGGTAGGTAAGGATTAAAACTCTCGACTGGAGGGGGCACATCCAACGTATTGAAGCAGTGTGTATAAGCTTTCTTGCTGTAGTGCGACGCGACGAAATAAATTTGCAAAGGTGACATCACCGCCAAAGCAGGTTTGAATGTAATGGTTAATTTCTGTTTCGTTATACCCCTCGACGTACATGGTTCTTACCCACTGGTACTCGACCGCTTTTAAATTGGTCAACGTCTCTTCACTTAAGGTCGTTTCTTTTAGTCTCAAGATCCAAACTCTATCCAACTCCAAAATAGTGGAAAGATTTAAGCAAAGCTAGGTGAAGGATTTATGACAGAGGAGGCCGAGTGTGAAGCAAATGGCAAAACCATGATGTTGCTCCACACTCTGGTTATAAGTAACGTTGAGGTAGTCAATAGCGTTCTTAACGGATGTAGGTTACTTGAGATACTTTACGTGCGCTTCCATCTCTTCCCCGATTTCTTTGCGCATGTTCATAAGGCGGATCGCGGATTGCTCCAAGGCTTTATCTTCATCAGATTCTGGAACCCATTTCGGCACGTCGGTTGGTTTTCCGTTCTCATCTACAGCAACCATAATAACGATACAGTGGGTGGTGAGTCTGTTTTTCATTTGCTTTGGGTCACTGGCTTGCACGTCAATCGCGATGTGCATTGAGCTTCGTCCGGTATAAATGACTTTTGCGCTAACTTCGACTAAGTTGCCGACATGAATCGGCGCAACAAAACGAATACCACCTGCGTATGCAGTAATGCAATATTTGCCACTCCACGCTGCAGAGCAGGCGTAGGCTGCTAAGTCGATCCATTTCATTACGGCGCCGCCGTGCACTTTTCCGCCGAAATTGACGTCACTGGGTTCTGCTAAAAAGCGAAGGGTAATGTCTCTTTGACCACTGCTCATCTGTCTTTCCTTGATGGGTTATTGTTTTCCCAATTTAGCAGCAAGATGAATTTTCGGGAATAGCGAATGAAACAAAATATTAACTTTTATTCGAACGATGAAAACAAAAAGCCACAGCGTAGTTCTGTGGCTTGGGGAACTGGGATTAATTGGCGGTGGAGGCAATCTCAGAATTGGGCAGTGGCTTTCTGTGTCGTATTTTTATTTGCGACAGGATAACGCCAGAGATGACTAACAGCCCACCAATAATGTGGTAAGCGTAAATTTTCTCACCAATCAACGTTGAAGCAAGTACGACAGAAACCACGGGCATTAAGTTCATGAACATGGCACTTGAATCAGCGCCAATTGAATCAATCGCTTTCACCCACATTAACGGCGCAAAAATGGAAGCCGCAATGCCAGCATAGGCGATTAATGGTAGCGCGCCTTGGCTTGGTAACAGTTGCTCACTAGAGAGCCAAAGTGGTGTAAGCATCACAACCGAGAAGAAGCCTTGCATGTAAACCAGAGTCAAACTACTGAAAGGCATCTTCCAGCGTTTTAGCAGCACGCAATAAGCCGCGTATACCATAGCTGCAATCAGCATAAGGCTATCACCTTGGGTCATGTCTTGATGTAAAAAGTAGGTGATATCACCATGACCAAGCATAAACGCCAAGCCGCCGAGCGAAATCACACCACCGACGATACTTAACATTGATACAGACTTGCCTAATAGAGGAACACTTAAAAACACACTGATCAAAGGAACCAAAGAGGTAATCAGTGCCATGTTGGAAGCCGTTGTCGTTAAACCAGCGTAGTAGCCAAGTGATTGGTTGAGCACCATGCCAAGTAACGCAAGAAATGCCAGCTTAGTTAAGTAAGGTCGAATAATGTGTCGTTGTTTGATGATCGCAGGCAGACAAAATGGAGTTAGAAGTACCATTGCGACAAACCAACGATAGAAACTCATCGCACTTGGTTCAATGGCGCTTGCTGCCATCTTATTCACAATTGAGTTACCACCCCAAATCATAACGGTGAAAAACGGAAGTAAATAAATCATGAGAACCCTATAGCACAATTATTGATGGCGCTAGTCTGGCAGGTCTTTATAATAAAAAGTATCTCTTAAAAGACATCGTAAGCGATAGGAAGACAATTTTGAAAAAGAGCGCCAGAAATCTTCATCCCTCATTATCAATCGACCGCGCACCATCGGATGTATTTATGAATTTTGAAGCCTTTCTCTCTAATACAGAAACGCGAATTCATAGCCATCCTTGGGGGCAAGTGCAGCTGATCAGCGGTGGGATCCTAGAGATGGATGCAGAAGATACAAGATTTCTAGCGCCTCCGCATCTTGCAATTTGGGTTCCTGCTGGTATCCGTCATACTAGTTACAACCGTAAACCTATCGAATATTGTTCTTTGAACATTGCCCCTGAATTGACGGCGCACTTTCCTACCAAAACGAGTCTGATCAAAGTGACTCCAATCGTGTCGTCCATTATTGAGGACTTTCGTCAACGAGATATTAACGTGGCGCAAAGTGATGAAGACAAGCGCTTGGTACAGGTGTTATTGGACCAGCTCGCAAAGCAAGAAGTGGAACACCACTTTTTACCAACGACCGATAACAAGTATCTTGAACCGATTTTAAAAGCAGTAGAAGAATCGCCGACGGATGAGATCAGTTTGGCAGAATGGGCAGAAAAAGTGCATACCACTGAACGCACGTTAGCGAGACACTGCCAGAGTGAGTTGGGCATGAGCTTTACTGAGTGGCGTTTACGTGTACGCTATTTGCATTCTATGGAGTTGCTGCGTAAAGGGCAGACCGTGAAAGAAGTCGCGCTAACGTTAGGTTATAACCAAGCCAGCCCTTTTATCGCGATGTTCAAGAAATACTCCGGCATGACACCGGAGCAATATAAGAACCGCTTATTATAACTGAGCCAGAACGTAATTCAGACCACCGACCACGGCTGCAACTTGCGCATCGTTGCACTCTTCGTCGGTCACCGTTGGGCTGTCTGGGTACACTTCCGTTGTCGTGCCGTAAACGCAATTTGTTACGCCGCCACACAGACCCAGCTTCACCATTGGGTAGTTGATAACGCCAAACTGTACGACTGGTGAACCAATGATTTCGCCATTTTCATCTGCAGGTGCAATGTGAGTCACTTTCGCAACCGATTCAATCACCGCTTTTTGAAACTCGGGTTGAGGGTTTTCACTATCTCCAACTGTGTAAAAACCGTCTGGGATCATGCCCTCGATGTACTCAATGCCATCACGAGCGGCAAGCGCAGGACGGAACTCTGTTTCATCGGAGTCTGTCGTCTCGTGCAAATCAATGTGCATTAATACATCGCCTAATGTCGCAACGAGCTTCATGAGGTTAGCGGACTCTTCGGCAGGACTATCCTTATAGAAAGAGCGGTTTGGATCAATCGCGTTTGGATTCCAGCGGTTGATCACCTCGTAACCCCAAGGGCTCACGCAAGGTGCAACGACAATATTGAAATGCTCTGCGTAGCGCTCTGCTTCTGTTTCTACAAACTTTAAAGCGCCATGTACACCGCTGGTTTCGTAACCGTGCACGCCGCCTGTGACCAATACAACAGGCTTCGTTGAATCCCAATTGCGTGTTTTGACACAAAACAGAGGGAAACGTGCCTCGTTGTATGAGAGCGCACCATATTGTTCAACATCAAAACGCTCGCGTAGAGCATCGATTTTACTGACGACTTCATCTTGGTAGCTACGTTTTACTTCTTGCGTTGCTAACCAGGTTTTACGTTCTTCTTCGCTCCAAGGTTGGCCAGGGGTACCGATTGGGTAAATGTATCCACTTTTCATCTATACTTTTTCTTTTGACTGCTGAAAGGTACCACAAGACTAGACCTGTCTTATCTTAACGGCAATATAAAACACCATTTGGGATAGTATTCTTTGCAAAATCATCACTTTGATGAGTGATTTATTGGTGTTACATTTTGTTACTTACTCAATTTCATATAAGAGACAAAAAAATGGCTGGAGCAAGTTTACTCACACTGTTGGATGATATTGCCACGGTACTCGACGATGTCGCCTTAATGTCGAAAATGGCGGCAAAGAAAACCGCAGGTGTGTTGGGTGATGACCTAGCGTTAAACGCTCAACAAGTGTCTGGTGTTGCATCTGAGCGAGAAATTCCAGTGGTTTGGGCGGTTGCAAAAGGCTCATTCAAAAATAAATTGATTTTAGTTCCTTCTGCTTTACTCATTAGCGCCATTATTCCATGGCTTATCATGCCATTATTGCTAATTGGCGGCTTGTTTCTCTGCTTTGAAGGGGCAGAAAAGGTGCTTGAGAAAGTATTCCCTCACTCCCATCCGCACGAAGAAAAAGAAGAGTTAGTTAATACTGGCGAGTCGATAGAAGAGTATGAAAAACGCAAAGTTGCTGGTGCGATTCGAACGGACTTTATTCTTTCAGCGGAAATCATTGTGATTGCGTTGGGTACCGTGACTGGGGCGAGCCTTGTGACGCAAATCTTAGTGGTGAGCTTAATTGCAGTCATCATGACCATTGGTGTTTATGGCTTAGTAGCAGGCATCGTGAAATTGGATGACTTGGGCTTCTACCTTGAAATTCGCTCAAAAGGTAAGGGCTGGATGGCGAAAGTCGGCAGTGCTTTAGTTGCTTTTGCACCAAAGCTGATGAAGTTGTTAACGATTGTGGGAACTGCCGCGATGTTTTTAGTCGGCGGGGGGATTGTAGTGCACAACGTACCTGCCATTCATCACTTTGTAGAGCCGATTATTATGAACTTTAGTGGTCATTCGGTTGCTACAGCGATTCTGCCTATTTTGCTTAACGGCATTATCGGCTTTGTGGCGGGGTTGATTGTGGTTGCTGTGTGGGCTGCTGTAGAAAAAATTCGCGGCCACTAGTAATCACAGCCCAAAGCAAGACAAGAACAACAAGGGTCATGACTTCTTTTCACAGAAAGGCATGACCCTCTTTTATGGATGGAACGTCAGTAAAGTGGTTACTTCACTTTCCACTCAATTTGTTCATTTGCTCGAATAGGCACAACGATATCATTGCCAAATGGCATCGTTTCCGGCACATCCCAAGCGGATTTTTCTAACGTTACCGTATCTGTGTTGCGCGCAATGCCGTAAAAATCAGGACCATTGAAGCTTGAAAACGCTTCCAAGTTTTCCAGCTTGCCTTCATTCTCGAATACTTCTGCATAAAGCTCTAGCGCTGCGTGTGCAGTGTAAGAACCAGCACAACCGCAAGCGGACTCTTTTGCCCCTTTCGCATGTGGTGCCGAGTCTGTACCTAGGAAAAACTTCTTGCTACCACTAGTTGCTGCTTCGATCAGCGCTTGCTGGTGGGTGCTGCGCTTAAGAATTGGCAAACAGTAGAAATGAGGTTTAATACCACCCACAAGCATATGGTTACGGTTGAAAAGAAGATGGTGAGCAGTGATGGTAGCAGCTACGTTATCTGAGGCGTTATTAACGAAGTTTGCTGCGTCGGCGGTAGTGATGTGTTCTAGAACGATTTTAAGATTAGGGAAGTCATTGACGATAGGAGCGAGGACAGTATCAAGGAATTCTTTCTCTCGGTCGAAGATATCAACATCGTGATGTGTTACTTCGCCATGAACCAGAAGTAACATTCCGACTTCTTCCATTGCTTCGAGAACGTGGTAAATGTTCTTCGCATTGGTCACACCGGAATCTGAGTTTGTGGTAGCGCCTGCAGGATAAAGCTTGGCAGCAACAATGTTTCCGGTGGCTTTAGCCTTACGTATTTCATCTGGTGTGGTGTTGTCTGTGAGGTAAAGCGCCATCAAAGGTTCAAACTGTTCGCCATGTTGCTCTTTTAGAATTCGGTCACGGTAGGCTAGGGCGAGCTCGGTTGTAGTAACTGGTGGGACGGTATTTGGCATGATCAGCGCACGGCCATTGTAGCGGCTGATGTCGCGAACGGTGTCTTTAAGAACTTCCCCATCGCGTAAGTGAACGTGCCAGTCGTCAGGACGAGTGATTGTCAGTGTTGTCATTAATTGCTCCCACCATTGAAAAGTTGTCTGATTGGAGCCCAAGCGCCGTATTTGCTTTTGAGCAAACGCTTGCGCTTAGGCGACAGGATGATAGAGGAATTGCCCTCACATTTCATCCCATTTTTCACTTTTCTACAGAGTGAGAGTGTAAGTGGTTACTTCATTGTTAACCAAAGCGCGTGGATCGTACCTGGTAGAAAGAAGAAACACGTCAATATTAGGTTAATCAAAAAGTCTTTATTTAGACCTTTCTCCATAAACACCGCGACAGGCGGAAGAAAGATACATAACAAAATCAGAACCAGTTTTCTTGTATCCATAATTAAGCTCCAAATCAATAAATGGGGGCAGTGATAACTCAAATGAATTATGTGTGCCGTATCACACTTTATCAAACGGTATTTGGTCAGAACGATGTTAAAAAACGCGAATGTTGAGTGTAGTAAATACTTGTCGCTCAAACCAAATTTACGAGAATAACATTCAGAAAAAATTGAGTTGGATGAAGCGGCAATAGACTCTGCAACTTAATGTGATTTGGGTATACAATACTGCAACAAATAAAAAACACCCTGTAGGAAGAAGGCTATGTCGCAACCCATTTTGTCCCAAATTAATGTTTTTCCGGTTAAGTCAGTTGGCGGATTATCGCTGTCGTCAGTATGGGTTGAGAAGCAAGGATTGAGCTTCGATCGTCGTTTTATGATTGCGAAAGCTGATGGCGCTATGATTACCGCGAGAAAGTATCCGCAAATGGTAACCATTAAGTCCGCCTTATTATCCGATGGGGTTGTGTTTAGCAGTTTGGGGATGGAGCCGCTTAAAATCCGTTATCAAGACTTTAAAATGCAGGAAACGCCAGCAACAGTTTGGAAAGACACGTTTACTGCATATACCACCACAGATGATGCAGATGATTGGTTTAGTCGTGTATTGGGTCAACGTGTTGAGTTGTTGTTTAGTGGTGAGCAATCGAATCGTGTTCGCGAAAAGCTAGGACAAAACGTTAGCTTTGCCGATGGTTATCCGGTGTTAGTGATTAGCCAGGCTTCCCTTGATGAACTGAACCGAAGAAGCTCTGAGCAACACTCTATGGATCAGTTCCGTACTAACTTAGTGGTCTCTGATACCAAGCCGTTTGAAGAAGATTCATGGAAGCGCATACGAATCGGTGAGGTAGAGTTTGAGTCTCTCAAACCTTGCGAGCGCTGTATCCTGACTACGGTGAATACCCAAAGAGGCACATTCCGTGAGAGCAAAGAGCCGCTCAAGACCTTGCAACAGTTCCGTGCAAACGATGTCGGTGGTGTGTTCTTTGGTCAGAATCTTGTCGCGCGAAATGAGGGCATTATTCGTCAAGGCGATAAAGTTGAAGTAGTGGAGTACAAAGAGCCGGAGTTTTACGCGGATAACTCGCCAGTGCGCATGACGTTAACATGTGTTGAGCGTGAGGAAATCGCCCAAGACTTCGTGACCTTATGGTTAGAACCAAACAAAGGTTCTTTGCCTAATTACTTGCCAGGACAACACCTGCCAATAGAGGTGAATATTGATGGTAAGAAAGTGGGTCGACGCTATACCTTATCATCCAGTCCGTCTCGTCCGGGTCGCTATGCTATTTCTGTTAAGCGTATTGCAGGTGGAAGAGTCTCTAATTCGCTCTTAGACAACTTACAAGTCGGTGATGTTTTAGAGGCAGAACAACCTGATGGCCAGTTCCACCTAAAAACTCATGAAGCGCAGCCTCTATTGTTACTCTCTGCAGGCAGTGGAGTAACACCAATGCTATCGATGGTACGTTTCTTAGCGGATCACAATCAGTTGGAGAACGTGGTTTTCTACCATCAATGTCGTACCGAAAATGATATTCCTTGTCGCTCAGAGTTGGAGCAGTTAAAGCGTGAGCACCCAGGGTTAGAAGTAAAAGTCTGTTTAACGCAACCTGCCGTTGATTGGTTTGGGTTAAAAGGGCGTTTAAGTTTGTCACACATTAAGCAAATCAAAGATGTTGAACAGCGCCAAGTGTTTGTGTGTGGTCCTGATGGTTTTATGGAGAAAGCGAAAAATCTCCTACTAAGAAAAGGGCTGCCAGAAGAAAACTACCATCAAGAAGCGTTTGGCGTATCTTCAGTCACTTCAAGACCAGAGAAGAGCATAGCGATCGATTTCAATGGGACGAAAGTTGTAGGGAATAATCAGAAAACGTTGTTAGATCAGCTTGAAGACGCAGGGAAGGTTGTTAGCAATAGCTGTCGTGCTGGCTTATGCGGCGCGTGTAAGGTTCAGCTTACGTCGGGTCAAGTACATCATCCGGACGTGCCTGCGTTGACAGATGAGGAACGTGCGATGGGAACCGTATTGGCGTGTTGTGCTGTTCCAGAGACGGACGTGACGGTAACAAACTAATCGAGAAGGCTCCCCGGTTCTCAATAAAAACGCTGCTAACTTTAGCAGCGTTTTGAGTTTAAAAGTGAACGGAAAATATCGCTTAGTCGTAAATCGTTGGGATTGGCTGACGTTTGTGCTGCGTTGCTTTGTAAATCGCTACCAGACGATCACTCACTTGCTGTGGAACGGGTTTGCCTTCTAAGAAGTCATCGATCTGTTCATAAGTTAAATTCAGAGCATCTTCATCTGCTTTTTGCGGCTCTAGTTCTTCTAGATCTGCCGTTGGTACTTTCTTAACAAGTAGTTCTGGTGCGCCTAATGTTGCAGCCAACTCGCGGACTTGACGCTTGCTTAAACCAAATAGAGGGGCAAGGTCGCACGCGCCGTCACCAAACTTAGTGTAAAAACCGGTGATGTTCTCTGCTGAGTGGTCTGTTCCCAATACTAAGCCGCCAACGTAACCAGCGATTTCATATTGTGCAATCATACGAGCTCGCGCTTTTACGTTACCTTTTACGAAATCAATTTTGTCGGCTTCAGTCGGAAGCAGGCCCGTCCCTTGCAACGCGGTATCAGTCGCCGCATGCAAACCGTCAACACCATCTTTAATGTTCACAGACACAGAGTGTGTTGGCTTGATGAAAGAGAGTGCCAGTTGCGCTTCATCTTCATCTTTTTGCTCACCGTAAGGCAGACGTACTGCGATAAACTGATATTTGTCAGTACCAGATTCCGCATTCAATTGTTCTACTGCAAGCTGGGCAAGGCGACCTAACGTGGTTGAGTCAACACCGCCACTAATGCCAAGCACGAGTGACTTACAACCTGCTTCTTGTAGCTTACGCTTAATAAAAGCAATACGGCGTTCAATTTCAAAATGCGGATCAATTGAAGGGAGTACACGCATTTCATCACGGATGGATTGTTCCATTTAGGGTTCCTTTTCCTGCAAATATTTCAGACACCAAAGCCCGCTTGCTCAAATGGTGATAAACCATGCAATTGAGACTGATAAACACGACTTTAGGGTCAAAAGCTGTAAAGATTAGTAGTATCATACCGAAATCATCAGATTAGAAAACTCTCTTCAACCAGGTAATCACCGGATATGAAAAAAATCGCCATTTTTGGTAGTGCATTTAACCCACCTAGTTTAGGGCATAAAAGTGTTATTGAGTCATTGAGCCACTTTGACCTTGTGCTACTTGAACCTAGCATTGCACACGCTTGGGGCAAGAATATGCTCGATTACCCAACTCGGTGCAAAATGGTTGATGCATTCATCAAAGATATGGGGCTTTCTAATGTTCAGCGTTCTGATGCAGAGCAAGCTTTATACCAACCCGGACAAAGTGTGACAACCTATGCGTTGTTAGAAAAAATTCAAGAAATCTACCCAACAGCCGATATAACTTTTGTCATAGGTCCTGATAATTTCTTCAAATTTGCTAAATTTAGTAGAGCAGACGAGATTATGGAACGTTGGACTGTTATGGCGTGCCCTGAAAAAGTAAAAGTCAGAAGCACGGATATACGTAACGCATTGGTTACGGGTGAAGACATAAACGCCTACACAACCCCGTCCGTTTGTGAATTGTTGCTTAACGAAGGCTTATACAAAGAAACATTATCTGGGAACTGAGAGGTCAGATTTTCATGGTCAGATTAGCCGTATTTAGTGCATGTGCGCTGCTTGTGGTCACACAAGCTCATTCTGCGTGTAACTATTTTTCTGATCGTTCTGTTGTGTTTGAAGATAACACCCTTCCTATCTGTGAAGAAATTTTAGATTCCATTGGCGTATTAAGTACGGATGCGTTGATTTGGTATGCTGCGGAAGCGAAATTCGAAGGGCCAACAGAAAACTATTGGGAAGAGTGGGCGATTAAGCCGGAAGACACACCACTCCTAACCCAGAATCTAGAAAAGAATTATTTTGGGCTTGGTTTTTGGATGCCGGAAGAGCTCCGAGACGAAGAGAGCAAAATGGACACAGAAGAGTGGCTCCGTAGTCATGGCCTGATGTTCAGCGTGGGTTTTGGTGATAAATCCGACGGACAGCCGAGAATGCGATTTGATTATCGTTGGCACGAATATTACGACGCTGACTGGATGATGCAGATAGAAGTTCCCTTCTAGTCACCTTGAGCGAACATAAAAAGGGCGTACATCATCCATGTACGCCCTTTTTATTTGAGTCTCTATTCTCTGCGCGCATCACTTTGCGTAATACTGAAAAGATGGCTCGTTAGAGTGCGACTTATAGCGCTTCTCCAAAGACCAAAAAGCAAAGTTGCTCATATTCTTCTGTGTTACCCGCAAAAAGCGTATCGACAATCTGCTCTTCTTTCTTGCCCGATAGCTTCATTTTTCTTGCTTCACGGAGTGTGAGTACCAAGCACAGCTCTTTAGATATGTCCATGTCACAACCAGGCGTCCACTGATTGATGGTTTTTGTTAACGTTGAGTGCGCTAGTTTAGGAGAGAGAGTCAATACTTCATGTCTTACTACCGTCAGCAGATCGGTTTGCAGATCTGAGCGCTCGGCTGTTGTTGCTAGTTTCTCGACGAGGGCTTTTAGCAGCGGTGAAGGTTTCACAAACCCTGCTTGTTGTGAGAAGTCATCATTTAAACGCACAGAAAAATCACAACGATATACACGAGAATTAGGTAAAAAGGTGAGGGAGCTCAAACATCCTTGAGGAATCCAAAAATATTGGCCTGGTTCAATGGCATACTCCTGCTTACCCAATTTAATGACGGCTAACCCTTCGACGACAGACAGCAGACTGTGCTTCAGTGCTTTTTTGCGCGCAGCTACTTCAAGAAAGGGGTATTTAGCGTCGTGAAATTCAATTGCGTAGTTCATTATGAGTACCAGTGTTTTTTGGCGCTAAGGGTAACGTTAAACCTATACGATTCCAACCAGCTGAGAGAATTTTTTAGCATGAGAAATTGTAGCCTAACTGGTATGACCATGTTAAAAGTATGGGTTGAAATGCTGCTTGTCAGCAAAACTATGCGTAAAATGTGCCAGCTTTTTTTGATATGTAATGAACAATGACTGCCAATACCGATCCTTATATTGAAATTCGTCCTTACAATGACGAAGAAATTCCAGCAGCGCTGGATCGTCTAATCCAAGATGATGAATTTATCACTGCTATTCTCGATCATCGCTTTGCTAATAAAGCAGCGTGGTTTAAAACGCTAATGAGCCCGATCCTGCGCATCTACCTGAAAGCTAAATGGAGCAAGCTTGATTCTGTAGAAGCGATTCAGATTGAAGTGAAGAAGTATCTGAAAGATACATTGAATAAGACAACGGATGGCGTCACTTTTTCTGGTTTGGATAAGCTGGATAAAAACACGTCGTACTTATTCGTTTCTAACCACCGTGATATTGCGATGGACCCTGCGCTAGTAAACTATGGCTTGTACCAAAGTGGGCACCGTACAGTTCGTATTGCGATTGGTGACAACCTGCTGAAGAAGCCATGTGCGACAGAATTGATGCGACTCAATAAAAGCTTCATCGTTAAGCGCTCTGCTAAGGCGCCTAGAGAAATGATGAAAGCATTAGGACAACTGTCGAGCTACATTAAACACTCGCTTGATACCGGTAATTCAATTTGGATTGCCCAAAAGGAAGGTCGTGCCAAAGATGGAAATGACTTTACTGATCCTGCGATTTTAAAAATGTTCCATGTTGAAGGTCGCAAGCAGAAGATCAGCTTTGGTGAATACACGCGTTCTTTGAAAATCGTTCCTGTCTCGATTGCCTATGAAAATGATCCATGTGACATTGCCAAAGCAAAAGAGCTGTACGAAAAAGCAGAAAATGGCCGTTATGAAAAAGGTGAATTTGAAGATATCGAAAGCATCATTCAGGGCATCATTGGTTATAAAGGTCGTGTGCATGTCGCGTTTGGTGATGTGATTGATCAAGAGTTTGAAACGCCAGAATCTCTTGCCGGTGAAATCGACCGCCAAATTCATAATAACTACAAGTTGTACCCAATCAACTTGTTAGCTGCTGGACGCGAAGATTCGAGCATCATCACAGAGGCGGTGAAGCGTCACCTCGCGGATAAATTGGAGCAGTTACCTGAAGGTGCAAGACCTTATTTGGTGGCGAGCTATGCCAACCCAGTGAACAATCAAGAGTAATATTCATCACTGAACTTGATGGATTATGAACGCCTTAAAGCCTCGGTTTTCCGGGGCTTTTTTTCGTCTACTTTTTAAGGAGCAACAGCCCCGCCAAGGGTTAAATTGCTAGGCCACTTGGTAATCTTGTTGCCACCTAAAAAGATATTCCCTTTCACCGTCATCGTGTCTGGAAATACTTGTAGCGCGGATCCTCCTATATAAAGGTTACCATCAACCACCAATCCTTCAGGAAGAGCAGAGATAGGAGTGCGAATAACACTTAAATCGCCTTTGACTCGAAGTTTAGCTGGGAGCGTTTTTAATGGTGTATCCGTCAAGTTCAGATAACCGCCGAGTTTGATGCCCCTAGGCCAGTTTTCGATCTTACTACCCAATAGATTCGCATAACCTTTTATCTTTGTACCTGAGCGAATGGTTTTGAGTGCGCTGTTGGTTGCTTCCAAACTGCCTCCAACATCAAGCCCCTTAGGCAGCTTTTTGATCGGGGTTTGCGAGATATTTAAGTTGCCTTTGACCACTAACCCAGAAGGTAATTGGGTGTAAGGTTTGTTTCGTAGATCAAGATTACCGTAATTATCGGTGTGACCAAACTTAGAGTAGTAATCTAGCTCATATGCGAAAGATGAGAAGCAGAGCAGCATCAAAGTAAGGAAAAGGGAAACAATACGCATAGCCAGAGACTTAGTTAAACATAGAGATCTTAAGTGCTCATTTTATACTTAAATAGACTCATTATGCATACTTTGTTAACAGTTTTTGATTTTTAGCCCAAGAACTTCAAATTAGGGCTTTATCTGAAAGCATACACGCTCTCACGATGCCGAGTTGCTTCAGTGTGCAAGTTAGGGAATGATTAAGTGATTGATTATATAGTTTATTTAAAAGTAAATGTGAGAAAAATATCAGTAGAGATATGAAGAATATGAGGTTCTGCCAAGAACTGAACAAGCGTCCTTGTTAGTATCATGAGCGTCTGAGGGAGATTTTCATGAAGTTAAAAAGAGTGTCTATTTTTGTCGCTGGTGTTGTAGCAGTACTACTATCTGGGGCCGCTTTTGCTAAATCATACAGTACGCCAGAAAGCAAAGCGCTGGTGGTCGCTGACGGCAAGGTAGGTCAGCGTATCTGTTACTACGATGATAAAGCCTACACCACCGGAGCCGTGATTAATGTTGAGGGTGTATTACTGATGTGTACAGCTGAGAACGATTTTGAAACGAATGGTTCGTTAAAGTGGGTGGTATTCAAAAAAGATAAATAAACGCCAAAAAACGGTCTGTTTAATATTAGGATAACGGAAAAATAAAAAAGCGAGCACAGAGCTCGCTTTTTCCATTAACGCGCGAGTGAGCGAGTTTTTAATTCAAAGATAAGCTTTTCAGCACTTACTTCAAATTTGAATCGAGCCGTCGCTTGGTTTGACTCTTCTGTTATTTCAGAAACATTGTATTCAACATCAGCACATACTGATTTAGCGAGCTCAATGTATTTTTGTAGTTCAGACTCTAGCTCTGTTTTTGTCTGTGCGAAAACCGTTACGTCGGCAACTTCGTCACCTTCTTTGATGATGAAGCCAATCTCGCCTGCGCAGCCGCAAGCTTCACATACTTGGTTTTTTTCTAATTCGACACTCATAACGAATCCTCTTGTAAATACTAAGGGTATTCTATCAGGTATTTGATCTGTATCTACAAAAATGACGAGTTTTGAATAAAAAAAGAACAGAATAGGCGCTTGTTAAGTAAGGGTTAAAGATTGGATTACTAAATCATCAAGAACGTTAATGTGATATATATCAACATTTAAAATCAATTAACGAACATAGTGACGAGATTTCGCTCAGCCCAGTTGAACTAATGGACAATTTATAAGACTATTTCTTGATTGATTATTTTTAATAATTATCATTCTTGGTCTTTGAATAGTTTCGATGAATAATTGGCGCAAGGTTTTGATGAGACTAACTTTTCGCCTTATTTTGAGTAGCATGTATTGACAAAAACATAACTGCAAATTGCACATTACGCAGTGTAAAGACGTTATGATTTGGAACTTAACTTTATATTAAGTAGTCGCAGTACATATATCCAAATGGCCTTAATGCGCAGGTGTTAGCGGTTCAATTTTTAGGTTTCGCTTAACGAAGTGCCTTGGGCAACTTGGGTATAATGCTAAGAATGATTTCATTCTGGCCTCATTTAATAGTGAGTTAGATGGATTTACAAAGAGAAGAGCTTAAAATATGCCAAAGCGTAGTAAAGAAGATACCGAAATCACTATCCAAAAGATCATGGATGCCGTTGTTGATCAGCTACTAAGACTAGGTTACGACAAAATGTCGTACACGACTCTAAGTCAGCAGACAGGTATATCTCGTACCGGTATTAGCCATCACTTCCCTAAGAAAACGGACTTCACCGCCGCACTGGATGGCCGTATCTTTAAAATGTTTATTGAACACCTAGAGTTTGATAAAGGGCTAAGTGCATTTTCACAAAGTTGGATTAAAGCACTGGAAGATGCTGAGTTCCTCGCGATTTTACGACTGCTATTCCATCACATTGTCACGGCCGAAAATGCGCAAGAATTTGCTGCTAACGGAATTGACCGTTTATACAAAATGGTTGAAAGCCAGTTTGGCGCAGGTGGTGACAAAGAGCTCGAGTGGTTGATTGGTCGTTCATTGATCCAAATGAGTAAGTAATCGCAATTGAGAGCGATAGATGAACACTTGTTTGCTGCTTTGGTTGTAAAGCCAAGGCAGAACACAGTAATTTTCTCGCCGCTCTTTTGAGCCCAAGATTCGATTAAATATCAAAGCAAAGGCCCGCAATATGATTATTGCGGGCCTTTGTCGTTTGGAAAGCAGAAGAGACGGCTCAGAAGAGATACACGCTAAGCGGCGGCGTGAACTTGAGGAAAGTCTAAAGTTGGATGTTTTGTCACGATGGAGCGGTAGCCATAAACGTGCTCAATGCGCTCTGGCGTCAGTGCATTCCATGGTGTGTCATCACAAACCAGTTTTCCCTTATGCAAAAGTACAAGTCGGTCTGCGTACTGGGAGGCTAAATTCAAGTCATGCAACACGACAACGACTGCGGCGTTCTGTATTTTCGCGGCCTCACGAGCAATCTTTAACGTGTTGTGTTGGTGGGCGAGATCTAACGCAGAGGTTGGCTCATCAAGCATCAAGATTCGTTCCTCGCCAGATTGGTGTAGCTGTGTCATCACGCGTGCTAGATGTAATCGTTGCTTTTCGCCACCAGATAAAGATGGATAGAGGCTTTCTGCCAAATGCATTACATCGGTTTGTTTCATGTAATGTAAAGCTAACTTAGTGGTTTCTTTATTGGACAGCGATAGCGGAATCGCGCCTAATTCGACCACTTCTCTGGCTAAAAATGGGAAGGTCAACGTACTGTGCTGTGGGAGCATCGCAATGTGTTTTGCGCTTTTTTCAGGCTCCCAATCATGCTTTTGTTTACCGAAGTAGGCGATGTCATGATTTGAAGAGATTTCACCACACAGAAGCTTGAGCAAAGTACTTTTTCCCGCACCGTTGGGGCCGAGTAGGGCGGTCACTTCACCAGCTCGGATATCAATATTGATGTCATCGAGAACAATGCGCTTGCCATATTTCATCGAAATGTTTTTACCCGATAAAACGATCTGGTTCATTACAAAATCTTCCCTTTCTGCTGGAACAATAAATAGATGAAGAAGGGCGCGCCGATCAAGGCGGTCACGATACCGACGGGTAATTCTGCTGGTGCCACGGCAATACGAGCAAACATATCAGCAGCGGTAAGAAGCAGCGCTCCCATTAGTGCAGAGATTGGCAGTAGCGTTCGATGGTCGGGGCCTGCTAGCATGCGTCCTAAGTGAGGAATCACGAGCCCGATAAAACCAATTGCACCACTAATACTCACCGTAATACCAACCCCCAATGCAGAGAGCAAAATAAGCTGTCGTTTGAGTTTTTGGACCGGAACTCCCAAGTGTCTTGCTTCTGATTCCCCTAGCAGAAGAGCATTTAGCGCCATCGATTTTTTCTGGAACCAGAATAATAGGATGGCCAGCGTGACAGCGGATAGGCCTATCCCCGACCAATTTGCGCCAGCTAATGAGCCCATGGACCAAAGTGTCAGATCTCGCAGCATCTGATCATCTGCGATAAAGTTCATGTATCCGATCGCCGCTCCTGAAAGCGCGCTGATGGCAACACCAGCTAACAACATAATCGTAACTGAGGTACCAAATTTACTTGTGCCGAGCTTATAAACGAGAATGGTCGTCAACGCACCACCTAGGAAAGCAAAAAGAGGCAGCGCAGCTAAGTTCATTAGTTGCGGATAGTTTTGGCTAAACTCTGCAAATACAACAATAGCGAACGCACCGCCAAGTGCAGCGCCAGCAGACACGCCAATGATGCCGGGCTCGGCCAACGGGTTACGGAATAAGCCCTGCATAACCACGCCACAAATCGCCAAAATAGCCCCGATGAACATACATAAAATGGTGCGAGGTAATCGGATCTCATTAATCACCAACTGAATGTGAGGAGCGAGATCAGAACTGCTTCCTGTTAGGCTACGCAAACTGTCAGTGAAACTAATGCTCATTGGACCTACTGTAATAGAGGCGATAGCAACAAATGCTAAAAAGCCACTAAGTACGGATAACGTCGTTGAAAGGGAGATACGTCTTAACAACATGCCATGTCTCTATGGGTAAAGCAGCGCATTCAAACGCTCGGCTTCTGCAAGGCTTTTAAGACCCAAACCACCAACAAGGGCGTGACCGTCAATCGTGATGATATTTTTATTCATTCCCGCAGGTGTTGCGGCGAGCAGTGGCATTGCTTTTAAAATCGCATCGGCACCGCCCAGCGTTTCATAGCTGCGACCGCTAACGAGAATAACGTCAGGCTGCATCTCTACCATGGCTTCTGTGGATAAAGGCTTGTAAGAAGACAGCTGGTCAGCAGCTGGGTTTCGTCCGCCTGCTAGCTGGATAATTGCATCGGGTGTGGTTTCTGATCCTGCAACGTTTGCAGGTCGACCTTCATGGATGAGTAGAAACAGTACTTTCTTTTTCTGAGCTTGAGCCGGTTGATTTGCATTGAGTGCTTGAACTTGCGCTTTCACATCTTGCTTTAAATCTTCCGCTTTAGCCTGTCGATTCATAAGGTTCGCAATTTGATCGATACGTTGGTAAAGGCCCTCAACGTTGGCATCGGTATTGACGATTTCTACATCTACCCCCGCCGCTTTTAATTGGTTCAATGCTGTTTTCGGTCCCATCTCATCAGAGCCAATGACTTTTGTCGGACGTAAGGCGAGCAACCCTTCTGCTGAAAGGCGGCGATGGTAGCCTACTTTAGGCAGTTCCATGCCTTTTGGTAACTGACTGGTTACGTCGATAGCAACCAAGCTATCTTTGGCGTCGAGTTCAAGCAACAGTTCAGTGACGGCACTGCCTGCACTAACAACACGCTCTGATGATGGTGTTTCATTGGCAAAAAGTTGGCTACTCGCAAGTAGGGAAATGGCTGCCGTAACAACAGCATGAATGGTGGCACGTGTGTTCTTCATTTTGAAAGGATCTCTATCTTACTTATTTTTATGATGGCTCTTCAGTGAGTAACTGAGTTGCCTGAATTCCGTTTTCTTGCAAAAAGCCGAGAAGTTGAACTAGCGACTGAATGTTCGCGGTTTTTTCTGCTCCAATCACAATCGGTTTATCGCTTGATTTACTCTCTTCTAGCAGCGCGAGGGTAAAGTTGTCCCAATCGATGTATGTCTTGCCGTTAATGGCCCAGTAAGGCTCGTCTTTGAGAATATTTACCGTGATGGATTGCTTATCGACATTTGCAACGGCCTGAGATTCTGTACTCGGTAAATTGACATCTAATGAATCGAGCTTGACCGCTGCAGTTAACATCAGGAAAACCATTACGATAAAAATGATGTCCAACAGCGGTGTTAAATCAGGAGTTAAGTCGTTACGAGTGTTGTCTTGTGGCGTTTTAATCATTGTGCTTCTGCCTCGACCTTTGCAGAAGAGCGCACTGCTAATGTTGAATTGTCTGGCGACACGTGTTGCAGAGAGATACCTTCAAGCCATAAGTTGACATAGTTTAATGTGTGTTCGAGTTTGGCGATCACACGATCCGCCCACAAACCAATGATTTGTGCTCCTGAAATCGCAGGAAGGGCGATAATAAGACCTGCTGCAGTAGTGCGCATGGCCAAACCTAGACCGTCTGCCAAATCATTCGGGGTGATATTCCCCGTTGAGACAGCGATGCCTTTGAACATCTCAATTAAGCCAAGTACCGTACCAAGCAAACCAATCAAAGGGCTAATGACGCCAATCAACGTCAGTAAGCGAAGGCCAGAATGCAGCTGATGACGTTTTTCTTGTAGCCAAATGCCTGCGGCATCTTCTCTTAGAGACTTTGAGAAAGAGTGATGGGCAAGCAACATGGCAACGCCACGATAAAGGAGCGGTCGCTTATGCGACAATTCTTCTGCAAGCGTCTCAAGATCGTTTCCATTCGTTGGGTCTAACCCAATGAGTTTTTGGCGAATGGCTCGTTTCCCTACGCCAAGGCTAATCAAAACGTGGAATAACCGCTCGGTAATGATCATGACGGTGAGGGCTGAGCAAATGATCAAAGGCCATGTCATTAGGCCAAGTTGAGTTTGTAATTCTTGTAGTTGTTCCATTATCCATCCAACTTAAAACGAACAGGTACTTGTACTCGGTGAGCCACTTTTAGCCCGCCCGAAATATGTGGTGTAAATTGCCACTGTTTGATGGCACGAAGCGCTGAGGCGTCCAGCGATTTTGTGCCGGAAGACTCAATCAAAACCTGTTTAATTTGATTGCCATTTTCATCGAGCCATATTTCATATAAGGCTACGCCTTCGATACCGCGTCTTTGTGCAGATCTTGGGTAGCGAGGCTGAGTTGGTTGATTCACAAACGTAGGTTTGTCGACCAAAATAGGTTGAGACGTTGCCCCTTTGGATTGGCTCGCTGGCGCGGTTTGCTGAGCGACCATCTCTTTCTTCGCCGGTTCCGTTTTTTTCTTCGGTTTGGCTTCGGGCTGATTCTCTTGTTTTGTTACGGCTTTGGCTGGTTCCACCGTCTTAGGCTTAGATTGTTTAACCGGCTCTGTTTTTTTCTTCACTACCTTTTTCTTAACAGCGTCTTTCTTAACGACCTGCTTCTTTACGATCTTCTTTTCCGGCTCAGGCTGCTCCTGAGGCTGCGGTTCTTTTGGTGGCGCCACATTTTCTGGCGTGGATGTTTCGACGGTAGGTGGTGGTGCCGATACAAGGTTTAAACTTACCGAACTTGCTGGATTTCCAGCAGGCATCGCGAACACTTTCGTTTCTTGAGAAACAAAAAGAAGTGCGGCATGGATGGCAAGGGAAGCACCTCCTGCAATGACATATCTTTGTACGTTCACGGAATATCTCGGGAAACTATGAAAACTTGAGCAGATTATTACTCACAACCGAAATAAGATCAATTATCAATTGCATTATCATTACGCTCAAATTATGATTCTTGCAGATTTTTAAAGACGAGCCTCTACCCCTTATATGGTGGGAGCTAAGCGAGTATATATGAGCGTCGATATCGATAAATTTGACGAATCAGTGTTGGGAAGCGATAGCCCTGACCCATTGCGATTTGCCTTTGTTAAGAAACATTCGGCACACGCTGGCGGAGCGAGCGTGCCTGTACCTCCACCTCAGCAACAGGCGATTTTTTCAAGCGTTACCGCTAACTCGGTTAAAGCGACCAATAAACGTTGTCTTTATATTCACGTTCCATTTTGTCGCGTACGTTGCACCTTTTGTAACTTCTTTCAAAATGCTGCGAGCCGCGCACTGGTTGATGAGTACTTTGACGCACTGATGCAGGAGCTCAAGGAGAAAGCTGCACTGCCTTGGACACAAAACGGTATTTTCCATGCTGTGTATATTGGTGGTGGAACGCCAACGGATCTGTCTCCAGCACAGATTCGCGTGTTAGGTCAGGCGATTCATGATCACTTTCCTTTGGCTGCGGATTGTGAAATCACCTTAGAAGGTCGCATCAACCGTTTTTCTGATGAGCTATACCAAGGCGCTCTCGACGGTGGATTTAATCGTTTCTCTTTTGGTGTACAAAGTTTTAATACACAAGTGCGTCGCAGCGCGAAACGATTAGATGATAGAGAAGATGTGCTAAAGCGAGTTAGCGAGATTGCCAACGAAGACAAAATTCCTGTCATTATCGATTTACTCTACGGCTTGCCTTATCAAACCAAAGAAGTGTTAGAGCAAGATTTAAATGATTTTCTCTCGACTGGCGCACACGGGTTGGACTTATATCAGTTGGTAGTCGGTGGTTCAGCACCCATGCTTAACCTTGTAGAAAAAGGAAAAATCCCCCCACCAGCTACCACGCCAGAAAAAGCAGGCATGTATGAGCTTGGTGTGAACTTTATGGCCAAACACCATATGAAGCAACTGAGTGTGAACCATTGGGCAATCGATAACCGTGAACGTAGTTTATACAACAGTTTAGCCAAGACATATGCAGAGGTACTGCCAATTGGCTGTGGCGCTGGAGGTAATATCGGTGGTTACGGAATGATGCAACATCGCACATTGGCGACCTATATTAAAGCCATCAAAGAAGGGCAAAGCACCATCGCTATGATGATGAAGAAAAGCCCTCTAGAGCCACTATTTGCTGCACTCAAATCCGGGTTTGATCGCGGTATCGTTCAGGCAAACCAACTGCCATCGTTTATGGGGGAGGACACGTTCGGATTTTTAATGCCCCTATTTAAAGTGTGGCAGCAAAAAGGTTTAGTGGAACTGCATGAACGCAGCCTACTTCTTACTCTTGCTGGTAGTTTCTGGGCTGTTTCATTGGCTCAAGGTTGTATTCAGGTACTTACGTCAGAGATGAACGAAACCGTACCGAAAGTATCCAATAATTAATGAAAAAATTGAAAAAAGACGGAAAACATATGGAATCAATCAAACAACAAGTTGAAGCATTACTAGAGCAAGAACCGCAATTATTGCCAGCAGCGATGGCAGAACGTCTCGGTATTTCTGAATTTGAGGTTGTTGCAGCTTTGCCGCAGGAAATGGTGGCCATCGCTCCAGGAGCGCAAGCACAAAGCATTCTAGAAGGTTTGGTTGGTTTCGGCTCGGTGACGACTATTGTTCACTCTTTTGGCTCTATTTTTGAAGTCAAAGCACCATTCCCAAAAGGAAAAGTGGCTCGTGGCTATTACAATTTAATGGGCAGAGAAGGTGAGCTACATGGTCACTTGAAACTAGATAATGTTAAAAATGTTGCGTTGGTCAGCAAACCGTTTATGGGTAGAGAGAGTCACTATTTTGGCTTTTTCTCTGAGTGCGGAAGCAATATTTTCAAAGTTTATTTAGGCCGTAACGAAAAGCGCGAGCTACTTGAAGATCAAGTCACCGCATTCCGCGCCCTACAAGCCGAATTGAAAAAGTAATCACAAACATAATCGAGGCTCAACTCGAATACTAATTAGTAAAGTCAGGTATCAATATGGATCAACAAGTTAAACAAGAGCGTTTGCAAGGTCGTTTAGGGCCAGAGATCAAAGAGTTTCGTCAGGAGCGTCGTACGCTTCAGCTTGCAACTGTCGATGCAGAAGGTCGCCCTAATGTAAGCTACGCGCCTTATGTCCAAAATCAGGAAGGCTACTTCGTACTCATTTCTAAAATCGCTCGTCATGCTCGTAACCTTCTAGAAAATCCAAACGTTTCTTTGATGATGATCGAAGATGAAGAATCTTCAAAGCAGTTGTTTGCTCGTAAGCGCTTAACTTTTGATGCGGTAGCAAATGTGGTTGAGCGAGACACAGAGATGTGGCAACAAGTTGTTGGACAAATGAAAGAGCGTTTTGGTGAGATTATTGATGGTCTCAGCCAACTAGAGGATTTCGTGTTGTTTAACTTAAAGCCAGAATCGGGACTGTTTGTTAAAGGCTTTGGTCAAGCGTATCAAGTCTCTGGCGACGATTTAGTGGACTTTGTTCACCTTCAAGAAGGTCACAAGAAAATCGAAAGTGCTTGATTGTAAACCGGTCATGTAAATATCGAATATTCGGAATAATGAACGCATAAGGGGAGTTAGGTTATACTGGCTCCCTTTTTATATTGGAACAAAAGCATGAAGCCTGTGAGCAAGGAATTGAGCGAGATTTGCTATCCCTTTATTTACGAGGACAGTCCGGTTTGTGACTTTGAAATCACGGCAGATGAACTTTGTAGTCGTATTGGTTTAGTTCTCGCGATGGATCTGGACGAGTTTAGCCGCGATATACTGACAAGAATGCAGCCTAATGTATATCACCTAAATGGTTCGGTTCGCGGAAAGCTAGCGATTACAGAAGCGGAAGTTGAAGAGCTAAAGGCAGATTATGAATTACTTAAGCAACGCATTGACGGTGGATTCAAAGGTTTCGTTCTACCCGGAGGGCACCCTGCATCCAGTCAATTGCATTTGTGCCGTTGCCAAGCTAAAAAAACGGTACGAGCATTAGTTGCGATCGAACATGCAGGTAAGAAGCAACCTGCCCCCATTCTATTTCGTTACGCGAACTTATTGGCGAATGTACTTTATAGCTTGGCTTCTTATATTAATCACATCAATCAAGTCGAAGAGACAGAGTTTGTATCTCGTAGTTACTCGATGCCAAAGAAGTGACCTGAGAAACTAGCAGCTGCGAGCATCAAAGCTTCTGCGCGAAAAAATGGCCGCAAAACACCATATTCGACAATTTGCTTCTTGGCTGTTTAGTTTAGAGTTAAGAAGCCATAGCTTTGGCTTCTAGTTCTTTTGCTCCGCGCAGCATGGCTTCAATCAGCTCACCAGCATTGAACTTCTCAAGCGCCTCGTGTGCGCCAACTTGGTGAGCCCTGTCTACACAGATTTCGCTCGATAACGACGTATGCAAAATGCGGTATGAGTGATTAAGAGCGGAGTCATTTTGTACTTCGAATGCTAGCTCGTAGCCGTCAAGCCCTGGCATCTCAATATCACTGACCAAAATATCGATTGGTCGATGAGCCTCAGCCTCGCTTTTCATCAGCTCTAATGCGTCTAAACCATTTTTACAAATTTGGTATCCGATATTGATACTATCAAGAGCATCACACAGCTGTTTACGAGCGATGGAAGAGTCATCCACCAAAAGAATGCTTAATGCTTTTAGGCGCTCACGTTCAACATCTGTCAGCATCGGGATCTTTGAGTTTTCGTATTGCGGATAAATTTTGGAAAGCAGCAGTTCTACATCCAGCATCTGAACCGTTTTGTCTTCGTAGCGAGTAATACCCGTTACGAAAATATTTTTCCCGGCACTCGCTGGTGGGGTTTCAATGGCTTTCCAATCGCATTCAATGATCTTCTCAATACTACGAACCATAAAGGCGACCACGGTTCGCAAACAGTCTGTCACGATCAAGTAGCAATTCTTGTATTCTTCTTCACTGATAGGACGAAAGCCGACAGCCGCTGACATGTCGATCACAGGCACTGTTAAGTTACGTATTGTAACGGTGCCAATGACGTGATGATGCGAGTAAGGGATCTTCGTGGTTGGCATATACGGAACGATTTCACGGACTTTTAGCGTGCCTATCGCGAAACTCTGTTGCAGGGTGAGTTTGAACATCAACATGCCCTGAGATTGATTCGCTTTACTAACGACTTTTGCCATGAAATAACCTTATAAATACCACCGAATTGTGTCTAATCTAATCTTATCAGACGAAGGCTTCAACCATCGGAGAGACAAATGTGAGCTTTTTAGACAATCTCTTAAAGAATAGTGATTAACTGAGCAAAACTTGGTTGTATTTTAATCTTGTTATGCCGAAAGTTTTATAGTCCCATGTATTTGAACCTTGAAGCCGCCTAGGTATAAACAAGAAATGTTTGGCGTGTTAAAAGGGATTGGGTACACTTGCGCGACCAGAATAGTGAGAGATAGATCAATGGCAAATACAGCAGCCGCATTACATATTCTTGTGAAGCACAAAGAGCAAGCAGAAGACATTATCAAGCAACTGAAAAAAGGCGCAAAGTTTCAGACACTAGCGAAGAAGTATTCCACTTGCCCGTCAGGTAAGCGCGGTGGTGATCTTGGTGAGTTCCGCCGTGGTCAAATGGTACCTCAGTTCGACAAAGTGTGCTTTTCTGGCGAGGTTCTGACGCCACATCTAGTCAAAACCAAGTTCGGCTGGCATGTTGTAAAGGTGCTTTACAGAACATAGTGATTTCTTACAGGTAAGCTTGAGCTTTTTAAATATTACCTGTTTCTGCATATTGTGAGTAATACATGACAGGCATAAGTTAAAGCCATGTATTACTCATAAATTTCCTCTATTTCCCCTACTGTTAATCAGTACAAAGAGCTGCCGCATCAAGTTTGATTTGGCATGAGTAAGGTTTTGGGGAGTCCCAATAGATCTTATCAAATTCTGAGTTGCAACCTGCATCTTCCATTAGTGCTGTATCCCCGTCACATATCAACATAACTGCATTATTACCTTGAAACTCTGAAAGAATTCGATAATTAGAAATGTTTCCATCGATAGCTAACTGTGAGAGTTTGGTGATTTGAGCTGGATTAGCTGACATCGCATTTTCGAATATTTCTTTCTCTGCTAGTCCTGCTGTGTCTCCAAACTTGAGCTCACCGTCAACAGCTTGGGCTACATCTTTTAAAATCGAGGCCATATCAAACATGACCTCCTCAGGATATTGAGAGCTGTTAGCGCAAGAGGTCAATGAGAGAAGAAGGGTGATAACGATGATTAGCTTCATAGATTTCTCCAAGCACTAAGCTGTCCGCTTTCATTTCGGCCAGTGTCTAAATTCCAATTTTCAAAAAAGCCAGTATCTTGGTTTTCATAAATGGTAGCTGCCAGCTTTTCCCAAAATATTTGGATTGTCTTAATCGCCTTATCAAAAATTTCATCGTAGTGCTTAATACCATCTGGCGTTTCTAAATCCTGAATATAAGTAGAGTCAACTTCGTTTGGAAGCGGGTAAGTTAACCCTATCTTGGAAGCCACATGCCTCGCCCAAGGAAATAAGCGATGCGACTCCTCAGCATTATCTACAATGGATTGAAATCCTTCGTGCCAGACGTTTACGTCAGGCTCGCATTCTTTAGCATATTCAGGGTAAGTGGCTGAAAGGGCGCTAGACCAAATAGTACGAATAACTGGATCTATTAGGTTGTTGTTACTCTGGTCCACACAATTGCCGATGTTTTCTCTGACTCTATCTGCAAGGCCAATACTTCCGAGTTGCATCCTGGACGGCCAAATATAAGCATCTTGGTGCATTTCACAAATTCTGTGTTGCTGGGCGTTTTCTGCGTAAGGGCCCACTTTTAATTCAACAACAGGATGAAGAGTAATATCGGTTGCTACATGTGCTACAAAGCCACATAACCATGAGAAGGTTTTTTCAAAGTGTTCGTTATCTGCGGCTTTTACCTGCTGAATAAGAGCATCAATTAGCTTACCAACGTGGTTGTAATGCATTTTATCTGCCCATTTATTTTGCGCAGAATTCATTAGAGCAAGGTAAGGATAGTCGGGGCTCACACAACCGAGCTCTAAATACCGTTTATTTTGAGCTAAAGCCTTTTTTGCTTCTTGAGGTATGTTTAACTTCATCAATGCATTATTAGCAGAAGCTTCATTTACCGCTGTGATATGTGCGAAAGCACCAGGCATAGTAACCTCCATGTACAGTTTAAATGCATGGAGTTTACTATGCAGGCAATATGTTCGTTGCGACTCGAGTCTTATAAAAAATAAATGTTTATGTGTTGGATATCCAGCGAGGCATTTGCAAATTATCGCCTTAGGACGTGCGTTATCTATTTTAATGAAATTCGATAATGGCACTTCAAAAAATTCATGAAATCGTGTTATTTGATATAGGAGTCCAACACTTTTAGTACAACTTCCATATCAGCTTCACGCTTTTCTAATTCTTCCTCCAATACGACGTGTTCGATGAGATGGCCTTTGATCACCTCTTTCATTAAGCCATTTACAGCCCCTCGAATTGCAGCGATTTGTTGCAACACATCTTGGCACTCATGTTCTTCTTCCAGCATTTTTTTAAGACCATTCACCTGACCCTGTATTTTGCTGACACGGGTATTGAGCTTCTTTTGATCTCTGGTTGTATGGGACATGACTTATCTTCTTTAAGTTACTGACTGCGATATTCTAACTGATAATGTAGCACTCATCTTATACTGGGGGGTAGCATTTAATACTGGGGGGGGAGTATAGTTTGGGGCAACTTTAGAAGAGCATATTGAGAATAACAATGGATTTTGTCGCATTATTACAACAAGGTAATGGATGGTTTTTTATACCCAGCGCTATTTTATTAGGAGCGTTACATGGATTAGAGCCAGGACATTCCAAAACGATGATGGCGGCGTTTATTGTGGCCGTAAAAGGAACAGTGAAGCAGGCGGTGATGTTGGGGTTGGCTGCAACGCTTTCCCATACGGCGATCGTATGGATAATTGCTGCGGGTGGGATGTATATAAGTCAAAGATTTACTGCAGAAGCTGCGGAGCCATGGATGCAGCTTATCTCTGGGGTAATTATCGTCTCGACGGGTTTATGGATGTTCTGGAGAACGTGGAGCGATGAGCGAGCTTGGCACAAAGCTCATAAGCAAGCTCGAGACTGGAGAACGCAAATTGTCGATACTGGTCATGGGCATCTATCGCTTTCTATCGTAGAAGAAGGGCATCACTGCCGTTTTCAGTTACGCACACTTAACGGTAAGCCTTTAACGGCTGAAAACGTTAAACTAGTGCTAACCAACGCAATCAGACAGCCTTCTGATATTTATCACTTTATTGAGCGCGATGGCTATTTGGAATCCGCCTCCTGTATTGAAGCCTCTGATGATTTTTTCGTCACGTTGATGGTCGGGCACCATGATCATACCCACGATTTTGAGGTGCATTTTCATGCGGATTCCCATTCGGAAGGTGAGAATAAAGAGTACCAAGACGCTCATGAGCGTGCTCACGCTCTAGATATTCAAAAGCGCTTTGGCGATCGAGATGTTACCAATGGACAAATACTTCTGTTTGGTTTGACTGGTGGGTTAATACCATGCCCGGCGGCGGTCACTGTTTTACTCATTTGTTTGCAACTTAAGGCCATGACACTTGGTGCAACCTTGGTGGTGTCGTTCAGTATTGGTCTAGCGTTAACTTTAGTTGCGGTTGGTGTTGTCGCGGCAGTGGGCGTTCAAAAAGCAACATCGAAGTGGAGTGGTTTGAACGATGTGGCTCGTCGTGCACCTTATCTATCGGGGATCTTGATTAGTGCCGTTGGTGTATATATGGGCATGCACGGGTTTACGACGTTAATGAGCTAAGCTCTGTTGTAATTATTACGTCGCTTTTTGTTTATTAAAGGTAGATCTTTCATGTTGTGGATGATTACTAAGTACGCGTTAACCGCAGGAATAGTGGTGCTGATATCTGAAGTTGCCAAGAGAAGTGATAAAGCGGGAGCGCTGATTGCAGCGCTCCCGACGGTCACTATTTTAGCTTTGATTTGGATGTATATTGAAGGGCAAGGTCAGGAAAAGCTCGCGAACCACGCGTTTTATACTTTTTGGTATGTACTGCCTACATTGCCGATGTTTCTAGTTTTTCCTTTCTTACTGAGCCGATACTCATTTTGGTTCTCTTTGGGAATTTGCGCCATTATTTCAATCGTTTGTTTCTTCATTGTGACCATCGTTATCAAAGAGTTTGGAATAGAATTAACTTAGTTGAGCAAAGGAGAATTGTAAGAATATAGGTCGAAGCGTTCGCTTATTTATATTTTCAAGGCTCTAACTAGAACTCTTTTTTAACTCTCGATGCTAGTGTGGCCGCTTACTTGAAGTTAGCGATTGCTCTCTGTCTTTCAGCCAAACCTCGTAGAAATGTGACGTTTTGAAGACTTTTCTTCCTTCATTCTAAAGTTATCGGTAATCAGGCAGATACAGTGGCTACAAAGTTACGTCTAGCTTTGCCAGACAGGCTAAAAATACAGTTTGTGTTGGTTATAAGAGGCGAAAGGCTTAACGCTCTGTCGTGAGCATCACATTGAATTGTACCGAGACAATTAAAATGAAAAGAATCATCTTATTAGCCGTTTGCGCCATGTTTGGTATTGCTGTCGTGGCAAGTATGGCATCAACGTACCTAATTTCGAGTCAGAAAATCGATGACATCATCTTAAACAAATCCCAAGTTCAAGCTGAGTTTTTAGCAGGAAATGCAAGTTATATTTTGGAGAACTCAGCCAACCCAATGCAAGACTTACAATCGCTCGTTGAGGGTTTGAAACAACGTTCAGACGTAAGCTATGCAGTCGTAATTGATCGCAATGTGACGGCGGTTGCTCACAGTGATAAGCAAAAGCTAAATAAAACCTACAATGATAACTACACCGTTGAAGGTGCAACCAAGGGGGTACAACAGTATTCAAAGTGGTATGCCGATGTCCAGAAAGTGTGGGTGTTTGATATCATGGCGCCGATCTACGTGAATGGTCAGTTGTACGGCACGTTTGATATTGGTATTCCTATTACAGAAGTAAGCCAAGCGACGAATGGAATTATTACTTCCCAACTGATTTCCATGGTGGTGATCTTCGTTCTGTGTGTGTTGGCTCTATCGCTGCTACTCAACAAGCTGATGCGACCGCTCTCTGCGCTTAAGGAGGCGTTGCAAGACATTTCGAAAGGTGACGGAGACTTAACGGTTCGTTTACCAGCAAAAGGTAATGACGAAGTTGCACAAATTTCTTCGGCGTTCAACGTGTTTGTTGGCAAGGTACATGAAATCATTACACAAGTTGTAAATACTGGTGTGGATCTGAATGGTTCCGCTGTTGCGCTGCGTGGACAATCTCAACAAGCGCTTGCAAGAGGGCAGGAGCAGAATGAGCAAACCATGTTGGTTGTCACGTCTATGAACGAAATGATCGCGACCGTCAACGAAATTGCGTCAAATGCTGCTGGTGCAGCGAGTGCTGCGAGCACGGCAAGTAATGAGACTCAAGATGGCTATAAGACGCTAGAAAGAACCAAGACGGCAATGACGAACCTTGAAAACGAGATGAACAGTACTTCCAATATTATCGTAAGTCTTGCGGACAACACTCAGTCGATTGGTAGTATTCTCGAAGTCATTAGAGGGATCTCTGAGCAAACGAACCTATTGGCGTTAAATGCCGCTATTGAAGCAGCGCGCGCCGGTGATGCCGGACGAGGTTTCGCCGTAGTGGCAGACGAGGTCCGTAATCTTGCCACTAAAACGGCTCAGTCCACTGATGAAATTGACAACATGATCCATCAGTTGCAAACCGAAGCCCAAAGTGCGGTTAATTCAATGAGTAATAGTAGAACCCTTATTGAAGAAGGCACTGCAGAAACGGAGCTGGCTCGACAAGCACTAGAGGCAATTGCTGATCAAGTTACTACTATTTTGGATATCAATACTCAAGTGGCAACGGCAACAGAACAGCAATCGACGGTAGCAAATGAAATTAACATGAATATGGATACCGTCAGTCACTCCGTGAAAAACGCGCTAACGGCGAGTGAGCAATTGGAAGAATCAAGTCAACAACTTGCGGAATTATCGAGAACTCTCGATCGTCACGTAGGAGCGTTTAGAATTTAAACGCCAACGGAAATCCTTTTGCAAAAGCCAGTAAATCTCGATTGCTGGCTTTTTTATTTGAGAAAATCGCATGTCGAATTGCTCTACTATGTCAGTTTTTATAGTTATTGTGATAAATGATTAATGCTTAACTAGGCGTTAAGTTTCGCGTGTTGTTTTAAGTGCTCAACAAACATAGAGATTTTCTTGGCTAAGTGCTTTCTAGAAGAGTAAAACGCATAAAGCACTAAATCTTCAGGTTCGTATTCTAGAGGGATGACTTCAAGCTTGCCGCTCTCGATCTCGTCTTTGCATGACTCTATTGGAAGTATTGCGTATCCAAGCCCTGATAACGCGCCAGATTTAGCGAGATGACCACTGTTTACTTTGAACGAGGATTGTACTGTTTGCGTAATATGACCTCCGTCGGGGTTTTTAAACACCCAGGGAGCACCATTTACTGCGGTAAGTGTCGTGATACAGGGAACATGATTTAAATCCGTAATTTTGTAAGGGCTGGCGTACTTATTAAGCAGTTGAGGCGCAGCCAAAATAGCACTGGGCCAGCGTTTGATTTCCCTTGCCACCCAATTGCTGTCAGACAAAGTCCCTCTATGAAAACTTAAAATGACATCAAAGCTATCAATAACCTCATCTTTAGGGTTTAGCGTTGTATCGCAAGACAAAGAGATTGACGGGTATTGCGTGCAAAAGGTGACAACCGCTTTGGCCAGTACAGGTGTGTCTGGCATAAGAATACGTAGCTCTCCCGTTACGGTGTGCGAGTGGCGAGTCACGGTTTCTAGCGCGTTGTTGAGTTGTTCTAATAATGGACGAGTGCTGCTATAGAGTTCTTCTCCAGCACCGGTAGGCGTCATTCGCCTTGTCGTTCTATTGAACAACCTGATGTTTAACTTTTCTTCAAGCAGGGCAATATGTCGGCTGACATTCGATGTTGGTATATTCAAACACTCAGCGGCTCGCTTAAAGCTGTTGTTCTCATAAACACAGTGAAAACTTTTTAACCAGGTTTGGTCGACGTTATCAAACATTCTATTGTCCCACTTTATTGGATTATCAAGCCAGCATATTGCACTTTATCCTCAGACTGAGTTGCATACAATTTTATTTAAAAGTCAGAGCGGGCAAACGATGCAGATGTCGTGCTACGAGGTGATAAATAATGAGGTACACATGAGTTGGCTAGAAAGGTTATTTGAGAATAAAAATATAATAGGTTCGCGCAAAGCGTCCATTCCTGAGGGCGTTTGGACAAAATGCCCTGAATGTGAACAAATACTTTATCGCGCGGCATTAAAAGAGAATTTGGAAGTATGTCCTAGGTGCTCTCATCACATGAGAATGGCTGCACGTCAAAGGTTAAACACTTTTCTGGATCATGGAACACAGCAAGAGTTGGCAAGTGAGTTGGAACCGCAGGATATTTTGGGTTTTAAAGATTTAAAACGATATAAAGAGCGAATTGCCATCGCGCAGAAAACGACTGGAGAAAAAGATGCCTTGGTTGTGATGCAGGGGAAGTTACTAGGCTTGCCTGTTGTAGCTTGTGCGTTTGAATTCTCTTTCATGGCTGGTTCGATGGGGGCGGTGGTTGGCGAGAAATTTGTCCGCGCCGTTGAAACTGCGATTAATATAAAATCTGGGCTAGTGTGTTTTTCTGCTTGCGGAGGGGCGCGCATGCAAGAGTCTTTGGTAGCACTAATGCAAATGTCAAAAACCAGCGCTGCGTTAAACCACTTATCTGAGCACAGATTACCCTATATCTCAGTATTGACGGACCAAACTTATGGTGGCGTCTCGGCGAGTTTAGCCATGTTGGGAGACATCAATATTGGTGAGCCTAAAGCAAGCATCGGCTTTGCGGGAAGGCGTGTTATTGAACAAACGGTACGTGAAAAGCTACCAGACGAGTTTCAAAGAAGTGAGTTTTTATTGGCACATGGCGCATTAGATATGATTGTGGACAGACGTGAAATGCGTGATCGCGTTGGCGGCTTATTGGCTAAGTTAACCAACGCGAGGGTGGTTTCAGAATAGGTGATATTAAAGTTAGGCTTAGTGCTTGCGTTTATTGAGCCGTAATCATTACAAACCGTTCATTTTGCCCCCATCTTGGTTCCGCATTCATTAGGCTGAGATCCAACGCCGTTTGGTATGGGTCAACAGCAAAATGGTCGCTTACTAAACCCCAGAGCATCCAGTTGATTGCGGTTTCATTCTCGGTAAGCTCTTCGAGTGGCGCTTGGAGGAAAAAGTACTCATCTTCGCCATCGTAACCGAGCCGATCATAGATAATGTTGCGTAGCTCTCGATCCAAATCATGTTGGAGGTTGATTGAGTCGTACAGTTGCTCTTCTGTTGGGCTATTCTCATGGTGATAAACATTGCGTTTTGACTCTTTGCGTAAAGTACCTGCGCCAGTTTCAATGCTTACTTTCTTTTGCGAGTGTTGCTCAAGAACTTGAATGATTTCATCCTCTAGCTGATCGAGTTTACTCAGCAAAACTTGATTGTTTATGTCACCTGCGGGGGAGGCCATCGTTTGGAAGGCTTTCACTCTCTCGTAGACTGCTTTCCCGTGAGGAAGCGCTGCAAAGCACTGTTCTCGGAGCGCTTCATTGGCTTGCCAAATGCCTGAGTAGAGCTCGTAATCATGTGGATATGGTGGAAGATCTTCAGTATTTTCTCCTAATAATTCTCGCCAGCGCTTTTGCCACTGTTCTTCTTTTGAGTGTTTTACACGAGCGTATTGCTTAACCCAGCGGTTACGAAGTTTTACCCCAAAAATGGCAAGTCCCCATGGAGCGAGCAAATAAAAATAATAGTGAGAAGAGTTATCCCAAAAGTAACCGTAAACGTAAACACCAAAAGCAAGTACCCAAGTTCCAATAGTACAAGCAATAATCCCGGACATTATTGATGACTGGCGCTTTGTTTCTCTTAATGTATTACCTTCAGCACATAACCAAAAAATGCCGCCAAAAACAAAGGCAAACGTTGTCATGAAGTAGGCAAGCCCCGCTCCCAAAAATCCCCAAAGTGACATGTATTATCCCTAGCCAAATATCTGCTTTATTCACTCATCAATGACTCGAGGAGTAAATGTGTTTGATTTGGCGGAGAATTTACCATTAATGCCAACCTTTTGATATGCACTCGATGACTTATTGGGAATGAGTCACAAATAAAAATAGATGGTATCAAGCATCAAAATTTAATTTAGAACCTTTGATTGTCGTGAACTCTATCTGGAAGAGTTAAGGGGGGCGTTTAAGGGCAATTTTCCTCATAAAGTCGTTATTTAGAAAAAGGTAAATTAATGTTTTTATTGATAATTGTGAGAAATCTTGGGTTGGGATTGATCCCATAAATTTAGAGTAAAAAGCCTATTTTTGGGAGCAATTTCATAAATTTTATGACACTGATTTCACTGTTTGAGCTGTAAAGAATATAAACCCCCACTCAATGTATGTTAATAATCAATGAGTGTTGTTATGTCTCATATCCGTTTTTTCCCGCGCCATCGTTTGGCGCTTGCTTGTATGCTAGCGAGTGTGTCTAGCTTCTCTTTTGCACAAAACCAGTGCGCTGTTGCTGATTTACAACAATCGAGAGACTTGGCTGCTGCCGTTTCTGGTGCAGAGTATGATTGCTACCACGCTTGGTTTTCAGCTCCTTCCGCAACGCTGAACGATATTTACAGCGAAGCTAGCTTAAGCCGTATCCAAGTCGCGTTGGATCAAGAAATTGCCCGCTATCGTGGAGAAGCAGAGCAAGCTCGTGTTCTAGAAAATCTGGGCGAGTTTATTCGTGCTGCATACTACGTTCGCTACAACGCTGGTACTGGTACACCTGAGTTTTCGCAAGCGTTGAGTCAGCGTTTTGCTCAGTCGACGAACCTATTCCTTAACAACCCTCATGCTTTGGATCAAGGCCGTGAACAAGTTGGCGCAATGAAGAGCTTGACTTTGATGGTTGATAACGTGAAGCAGTTGCCGCTGACCATGGATAGCATGATGGCCGCGTTGATGCACTTTAACCGTGAAACCGCGCAGGACACGCAATGGGTCGATGGTTTAAACAACCTGTTCCGTTCTATGGCAGGTCATGTAGCAAACGATGAGTTCTACCGCTACATGGCAAACAATACTCACCATATTGATACATTAACGAGATTCGCATCTGATAACGCTTGGGCATTGGATACGGATGCGAGCTTTATTGTTTTCAATGCATTACGTGAAACTGGTCGTTTGCTTGCGAGCCCAGATCTGGAGACCAAACGCAAAGCCTTGGCTGTGATGCAACAAGTGATGCAGCGTTACCCATTGGGTAGTGAGCATGACAAACTGTGGCTTGCTGCCGTAGAGATGATGAGCTACTACGCACCTGAAGGTTTAAACGGTCTGGACCTAGATCAAGCGAAGCAAGATCTAGCAGCGCGCGTGATGCCAAATCGTTTTGAGTGTCAGGGACCTGCCATCATTCGCTCTGAAGATCTGACCGATGCTCAAGCTGCGAAAGCGTGTGAAGTGCTGGCTGCGAAAGAAGCCGACTTCCATCAAGTGGCGAATACGGGCAATCAACCTGTCGCTGATGACTTGAATGACCGTGTTGAGGTGGCGGTGTTTGCTAGTAACGACAGCTACGTTGATTATTCTTCGTTCCTGTTTGGTAATACAACGGACAACGGTGGTCAGTACCTTGAAGGGAATCCATCAAAAGCGGACAATACCGCCCGTTTCGTGGCTTATCGCTATGCGAATGGCGAAGATTTATCGATTTTGAATCTAGAGCATGAGTACACGCACTATTTGGACGCGCGATTTAACCAGTACGGCTCTTTCAGTGATAACTTAGCCCACGGTCATATCGTGTGGTGGCTGGAAGGTTTTGCTGAATACATGCATTACAAACAAGGCTACCAAGCGGCGATCGAACTGATTGCAGGCGGTAAACTGAGCCTTTCAACTGTGTTTGATACCACATATTCTCACGATACTAATCGTATCTATCGTTGGGGTTACTTGGCCGTTCGATTCATGCTAGAAAATCATCCGCAAGACGTAGAAAGCTTGTTGGCGTTGTCGCGCACTGGTCAGTTTGAACAGTGGGCGCAACAGGTGACGACATTAGGTCAACAATATGACGCAGAGTTTGAGCGCTGGTTGGATACGTTAGAAGTGGAGCCAGAGCAACCAGGTACTGACCCAGAAGAGCCAATAGAACCAACAGAACCTGAAGCACAAGTGACTGAATTGACGGCGAACCAAAGCCTTCAACTCAGTGGCGAAGCGTACAGCGAAAAACTGTTCTACGTTGACGTACCAGCCAACACCGTTCGCTTTAATGTATCTATTGAAGGTGCGGGGGATGCGGATCTTTACATGAGCTACAACAAAGTTGCGCATTACTACGACTTTGAAATGAGCCAGTATGGCGATGGCAGCAATGAAGAGATTGTATTTGAGCCAGAGCAGGATGGTTACGTGAAAGCAGGTCGTTACTACATCAGTTTAACTGGCCGTGATAGCTATGACTCTGTGAATCTTGTGGCTGCTTTAGACGTTGAAGCGCAAACACCGCCAACACAAGTGCAAGACGATTTGGCACCGGTGGTACTAGAGTCTGGTGAAGCAAAAATGCTGACCGTTCACAAGCAGCGTTATGCGGCAGTGTATGTACCTGAAGGTGTTGAAGAGATTCGTGTATGGCTAACGGCTCACTCTCAAACGGGTAATGTCGATCTATACGCCAGCAGAGAGCATTGGCCTACGGTTGAGCAACACGAGTACGTGTCCAACTATGCAGGTAGCAACGAATACCTTGCGATTCCTGTTACTGAAGCTGGTTATGTGCACTTCTCTCTTCAAGCACCAGAACAAGGTGATGACGTTGAAATGTTAGTGCACTTCAACTAAAACATGCTTGATTAGCTGAAATCGAGATAAAAACGTCGCTCATTGAGCGGCGTTTTTGTTTGTATCGGACGCTATTGTGATCAAACAGCGGCGAATGCTAGTTAATCGGCTGATTTATCGAGTTATCCTTTGCTCTTTTTCTAAACGGCTTTAGGTTTGTATTACAATTTACCGCGCACATAAACTTTTTTAGCGACGCGTTCTGTGACCTAGCTTCTGATTTGTGCTTTCCAAACGGATACAATATATATGCACCCCGTGCAATAAAGTGAAAAGGGAAAGACATGAAAACGCTTATTTATGAAACGTTGATTAGCCTTGCTAACCAAGAACCAGAACAACATGCAAGAATCCGACAAAATCTATATGAACAGTTGGATCTGCCGTTCGATAAGCAGCTGGCTTTGTATTCTTGTGCCCTTGGTCCTGCAAGTTCAGGCAAGTTGGAGAGTAGTCAAGGCATTAACAACGCGGTAGATTGCGCGGTTAAACTGCTTGAAACCCCTGAGCGCTAATTCACTCGTTGTTTAAATCACGGCCCGATCCCCAAGGGCCGTTTTTAATTGCCTTTAAATTGATTTCAACGTCGTGATTACTCTGCTCTTTCCGCCAGCACTTCTTTGAAGGCAAACATGCCGTTTAATGCCGCTGGAAACCCTGCGTAGACGGACATCTGTAAGATGACTTCCTTAATTTCAGCCTCGCTGCAGCCTACATTAAGTGCTGCATTGAGATGTACTTTCAGTTGTGGCGCACAATTCCCCATTGCCGTTAGCGCGGCGACAGTTGCGATTTCTCTCGATTTTAGGTCTAAGCCTGGGCGAGCATAAATATCGCCAAACGGATACTCAATGGTGTACTGAGCTAAATCTGGGCAAATATCTTGTAAGCTTTCGATGACATTGTGACCAGCGTCGCCATCAATGTGAGAGAGTAGTTCTAGTCCTTTGTTAAAGCGTGATTGTTCCATCGATATGTTCCTAGTGAATAAATGCAAACATACCTTAATCGTTAGAGTTAACTCTAAGTCAACGAACTTTTCCGCTTTTATACAAGGCAATTTTTTCTTCTAGAGCCGTTAAGTGCTTTTGCTGCTGTTCAATGTGGAGCTTGAGGTTTTCTTGGTGTTGCTCTAGCAAGGCTTGGCGTTGTCGTACAGATTCTGAGCCGACTTCCCTTAATTTTGCATATTCCAGAATCTCTTCAAGCGGCATTGCAGTTTCTTTTAATCGCTTTACGAAGCTAATCCAGCTTAGATCTTTCGCACTATACACTCGATGCCCACTAGCGTTTCTATGGACATGTTTAAGTAAGCCAATTTTTTCATAGTATCGAAGTGTATGAGCAGACAAGCCGACGAGGCTAGAAAACTCTTTGATATTCATGATTACCCTCCAAGGTAATTCATACCAATAGGCATAAGCTAAGTTCCGCATTTTGAAGTCATTTCGGGATAGATACAAACGGTAATCTTCCATGTTTTAAGGTGGGATACGCAGAAGGGGGCTATTTTGAATACGCGCCAAACGTGATCCACCTGCCAGTTTCACTTTATTAAAAATTAGTTACTCAATAGAGTGGTTTGGCTGTTTTTAGTCTTTGGCCTCCTTTAGGGCGTACCCGGGCATTTTCTTTTATATATTTTGAATGCGATTTTTTGCAATACAAAACAATGACTTAGTTTGTTTTATGTGCGATGTGCTTGAATGTCATCTACTCGTTTACGTCCAGAACCGTTTCTACTTGTGCAATGGAGGAGTCACTACGCCTTCATTTTCAGCCTTGAGTTAGGGCGAAAAGGGTGAGGGCGTCTGATGAATAGCTCTTATAATTTCGACTATTGAATTCACTCACAAAAAAATGCAAACAAGTAATCGTGAGTGAAAACGAGTAGGAGAACAACATGAGTGGCTCACAGGAAATACAATCATTCGGTGCGAATGTTATCTTACATGCGTTTGATTGGAAGTATGCTGACATTGCCCAACGAGCAAAAGAAATCCACGAGCGAGGTTACGGCTCCGTGTTGGTTTCGCCACCAATGAAAAGCGCCCACGATGATCGATGGTGGCAGCGCTATCAACCTCAAGATTACCGTGTCATCGACAATGCGTTGGGTGATACCAAAGACTTTATCCGTATGGTTCGTGAACTGGAGCAAGTTGGCGTGTGGGTTTACGCTGACGTGGTGTTTAACCATATGGCAAATGAGGCCCACCTTCGCCGAGACCTCCAATACCCAAGGCAAGAGGTCCTGGAGGAATACCAACAAAACAAACAGAAATATCAGTCGCTAACGTTATTTGGCGACTTATCTCAACCGCTTTTTGATGAAGAGGACTTTGTTGAAGCGTTCGGTATTAAAGACTGGAAAGATAAATGGCAGGTACAAAATGGACGCATCACAGGTGGACCAACCGATCCTGGCTTGCCAACCCTCCGTGTTTGTGACCATGTCGTTGAGCAGCAACGCGCTTACCTAAAAGCACTGAAAGCCATTGGTGTGAAAGGTTTTCGTATTGATGCCGCGAAACACATGACGTTAGAGCATCTTAAACGTGTATGGACAGACGACATCACGCGCGATGTGCATATATTTGGCGAAATTATTACCGATGGCGGTGCGACAGAGGAAGAGTATCAGTTGTTTCTTGAGCCGTATTTACAGGAAACTCGCTTAGGCGCTTACGATTTCCCTTTGTTCTCAACCATTTTTAAGGCGTTTGCTAAAAAGGGCAGTTTCAAGTCGTTGATTGACCCATACTGTTTCGGTCAGGCCCTTTCGCCTGGTCGCGCGATTACATTTGTTGTCACGCATGACATTCCTAACAATGACGTTTTTCTTGATCTGATCATGGATGAGGAAAATGAATGGTTAGCTTATGCCTACATTCTAGGCCGCGATGGTGGTGTGCCATTGGTTTATACCGACTTAAACACTAGCGGTATTACAGATAAAAATGGCAAGCCAAGATGGCAAGGCGCATGGAACGATCCGCGAATGGCGAAAATGATCCAATTCCATAATATGACGCATGGCGAGTCGATGAGTGTTCTTGAAGGTAACGATGATATGCTGGTGTTTAAGCGAGGGAGCAAAGGCATTGTCGTGCTTAATAAATCGCAGCGTCAGCAGTCTTTGGCATTGAAAATGGATGGCGACTGGGTGGATTTGATGACGGATCAGGACGTTCCATCTGACGGTAAGTTAATTGTGCCACCTAAAGCCTCAATGTTGCTCGTCGAAAACTAAAAAATAAAACACCGAGCTTAGCGAGCTCGGTGTTTATGTTTGTCGGCGGTCATTCAAGAACGGGTAAAGTCTAATGTAAAACCGAAGTCTTTCGCCTCTGCTATGAGGTTATGAGCACTCATTAACGCAACATTCAGCCTTTAAAAAGCCGATCACATCATCTAAACATTGGTACTCTGCAACGCAAAAAAGGGTTCGCCCCTCACGACGTTGGGTGAGAAGCCCGGCTGAGGCTAGACTAGAAATATGATGAGAGAGAGTGGATGCAGGAATGCCAAGCTTTTCTTGTACGCCGCCTACCGCGATACCTTTGTATCCCGCTTTGACAACTTCTTTGTAAATACTTAAACGAGTAGGATGCCCTAACTCTTTTAGTGCTTTAGCGACGGCTTCAAGCTCCATACTGACCTCTAAAGAATGACTACAGTAAATTTGTTTCGATAATAGGGAAAGTCTCGGTAAATGCCAACTCTTGTGATCTAGGAACGATTTAAATCAGATGAGATTCATACCAGCACAACAATAATTGTCTACTCCAATGAGACAGATCAATCTTCATTATTATTTCACCCCACGTTCAAACTCCCTCGTCTACACTCATGGGTGAGTTGTCAGTTGGCAGACCAAGGAGGCGGCCATGATTGCGGTTCATAGAGATTATTGTTTGTCTAACAGTTCAGATTTACATGCTCACGTTAAAGTTAACCCTGTCGGTAAATTAGAAGTTGAGATTGTAGAACTTCAAGAGCGCCATACCACAGAGTTTGATGATTTGTCTTTTGAGAGCCGTGGGTGTGAAACTCGAATCTGTGGTAAAGAAGACACAACTCCGTGGCAGTTCAATCTTGCAGTTACTGATGCGTTAGAGCTTTCTCACTTAGTGGAAGAAGCAAACGAAGAGTATGAGATTTTAATGAATGATCTTATGTAATCTCGTGAGAAGATCATTTTATCCTGCACGGCATGTGACTCGGTACTGAAAAAGAAAAACCTCCCAAACGGGAGGTTTTTAATATTGAGCAAGTTACCGTCAGATCGGCTCTTCTCTCGGCGGTGTTAGTTCTTGAACGTTATCTTCATTGAAGTCATCGGCGTAACCTTTCGGCGGTGGCGTCCAACCACGTTCTGAGCGCGAGAGTTTGTCATGGCGATCTTTTTGCATCTCTTCCGCCATTTTTTCCTCTAACTGAATAAACAGTTGTCGGAAATTGTTGTCATAACGTTCGCCTTCAGAATCATCTTCCCAAGCTTTGTAGAGTAGCTCGGACTTGCGTGCTTCAACACGCTTGTATGTCGCTTTTTGCTGCTCAACAAAGAAGGGATGAATACCAAGTGCTTTCATCGTGTGACCGCCCATCTCCAATGCGGAATGGTAGGTTTCCGATTCAATAATATCAGCCCCAGCTTGACGCAAAAGATAGCCGTGACCACGGTCAAAGGCGCGTGCGATCACCGTTACCTTGGGGTACGTGTGTTTTACGTACTTCACCAGTTCCACACTCGATTCTTGGTTATCAATTGCGACGACCAACGCAGCCGCATGCTCGATGCCTGCAGTGTGCAGCATATCTGGTCGAGTCGCATCGCCAAAATAAGCACGAGTGCCAATCTGGCGCATGTTATCGACTTGGTTGGCTTGGTGATCGAGCACCACTGTTGTTACACCATTAGAAACAAGCAAGCGGTTAACAATCTGACCAAAGCGGCCGATACCAGCGATGATTACTGTGCCTTTTTCTTCAATCGTATCGCTTTCCCTTTCGTTTGATTGAGTTTCAAAACGCGGCAGTATTAATTTGTCAAATAGAATGAACAAACCTGGCGTTAAGAACATTGAGATAGCAACAACCAGCGCAAGCGTTTGCGAGAGTTCAAACGGAATGACGTGGTTTTGCACAGAGAAGCTTAGCAACACAAAACCAAATTCACCCGCTTGAGCCAAGCTTAAGGTAAACAGCCAGCGGTTGCTGCCTTTCACTCTAAATATCAGCGCGAGAATAAATAGCACCAAGGCTTTCAATACCATCACGCCAATGGTCAGTGCCATGATCAACCAGAAGTCACCAAATAGAACTGAGAAATTGATCCCAGCTCCGACTGTGATGAAGAACAGACCCAGCAGCAACCCTTTAAATGGTTCGATATTGGACTCTAGCTCGTGACGGAATTCGCTGTTCGCCAATACAACGCCAGCCAAGAAGGTTCCTAAGGCAGGAGATAAGCCCACTAAACTCATCAGTGCTGCGATGCCGATCACCAGCATCAATGCGGTGGCGGTAAAAATCTCACGCAGCCCAGAGCTAGCAACATAGCTCAGCAGAGGTCGACTTAAAAAGTGACCACCAACGACAACAATCGCAATCGATGCTGTGATCACGATTCCGTATGCCCAGCCCGGTAAATCGGCCACGAGGTTTAAATCGTCATGATGCTGCGCAGCCGTTTGAACAGCATTTTGTGCTTGTTCGACTAACTCCGGCAGGGCCAGCAATGGAATAAAGGCCAACATCGGGATAACAGCGATATCTTGGAAAAGCAAAACAGAGAACGCGTTTTGTCCGCCTTCTGTCTTCGTTAACCCTTTTTCGCTAAAAGTTTGCAAAACAATCGCGGTAGAAGAGAGGGCGAAAATCAAGCCGATGGCTAAGGCAATGGTCCAAGGCTGTTCAAAGTACAGGGCAATACCCATAATCGCCGCGATGGTACCGCCAACTTGAAGACCGCCTAAGCCCATTAAACGATTTCGCATTGACCAGAGCATTTTAGGCTCTAGCTCTAACCCCACTAGGAATAGCATCATCACCACGCCAAATTCGGCAAAGTGCTGAATTGTCGTTGTTTCTTCACCAACTAAACCGATAATTGGACCAATTACCACACCAGCGATGAGGTAACCTAAAACGGAACCGAGCCCTAAACGCTTGGCAAGTGGTACCGCGATCACAGCGGCAATCAAATACACGAAGGCTTGTAAGAATATCCCTGTCATGAAGCCTCCTTGATGAGCTTCGGAAGTGCGCTGTTGAGTTTGATTAATGACGCAGCTGCTTCAACATCCAGTCTATCTTCGACTAATGCTGTTAGTAGGCTTTTGTACCGTTCGACATGACGGGGAATTCGTCCTTCTTCTTCGGCTGTACGTGCGCCGAACAAAGCAAGAGGCGCAATGTAGTGCATACCCGTGAGCGCTGACATTTGCTCGATAGGAGCGAGCAGTTCCCGAATCGTAAAATGGTTGTAGCCTTCGGCTTTATAGGCTTCTTCTTTGCCGCCGGCAGAAAGCACGCACAGCATGGTTTTACCTTGTAGTTCGGTTCCTTCAGTGCCGTAAGCAAAGCCATACTCCAAAACCAGATCTTGCCACTCTTTTAAAATTGCTGGGGTTGAATACCAATATAGTGGGAATTGAAAAACCACCACATCATGCTCACGCAAGCGTTGTTGTTCACGGTCGATATTGATATCGAAACGAGGGTATTCACCATAGAGATCAACACATGTCACGCCTTCAATTTTTTGAGCTTCTTTGAAAAGTGGAGTATTCACTTCTGAACGATGCTGGGAAGGATGAGCAAAGAGAATTAATACTTTTTTATTCGCCATAAGGATCCTTGCTATCTAAATAACCATGCCCGGTAGGAGCGCAGGTTGGTTAGAAAATGTAACTCATAAATGGCCGTCAAGCTAGCTTGGAAAAGTGCTTAAGCTGTTTCAATATCAATAAAAAACCACCAAATAAGTTGGTGGTTTTGGCAAGCGTCAAATTCTAATTAATCATGAATAGGAACGACTAAAATATCGACTGGTGACTTGTTGATAAGATGTCTTGAGTAGGAAATGATTTTGCTCCAGAAATCTTGGTGATGGCCACAAATCAGCAAGTCCACTTCTTGCTCTTTGATGGTAATTTCGAGCTTATCGGCTAAATCACCAGTACCCACGAAGAAGTGTTTGAGTGGATAATCCATGTACTCACTGAATGTTCTCAAACATTCCATAGAGTGCTCATTCAGCGGCCTTTGGTCTGGGTTCTCTTTAATGTCTACGAGCTCACGATAAATTTCCCCGTGAGTTCCATCAATATGGATGAATGAAATATCGGAGTCGAGATAGTTAGCCATCGCTACGGCTCTGTCGATCAGAACAGTGCTCTCATCGGACAGTTCGAGTGCAACAAGGATATGTTTGTATTTCATTACCACGCCCTTATGTGGATTAGCTTTACTGTAAGCATAGTATGGCTTGGGCAAAATTTGTGTAGATAAGATCTCGAAATCGTTCAAAGTTTTGATAAATAATGCTGCTTGCTTTTTAGTCAGAAAACCCGCTAAACTTCGCAAATCATTTCTCTAGGAGATTACGCCAACATGAAGAACTAAACCTGTTATCCATATTTTTACTTATTTTTTGGATCTGCAGGGTTAGTAGGCGTAGCTCACTTTCCGATATTTCTTTGCAACAAGACGACTTTTTGATTTGACGTTTATCGTCGAGCTTTACATAGAGCTTAATGCGTTTGTGCACGCGTTTTGTTGCAATCTCAAATCATAGCTACGGCTGTTGTCCCTGTCATACAGGAGGCAAATTATGCCAGTTTTACAAGCTTTTAATGTTAGCCATCAGTTTGATAATGGCGAGACGCTATTCCAGTCTATTTCTTGTTCCATGACTAAACGACGTGTTGGTTTGGTTGGGCGCAATGGCATCGGTAAGTCACTTTTGGCTTCCATTTTGGCGGGAGAAACTCAGCCTGCCAGCGGTGTTGTGACTTCTCCCTCTTCTTTCATGATGTATCGCCAGCAGCCGTCTGATTTGCTTTCAGGTCAGCAATCGATCGCCCAGTTTCTGGGCAAAGATGCGGTCTTTCATGCTTTAAAGCAGATTGAACAAGGTGATGTTTCTGAACATTGGTTCGAACTGGTTGGCGAGCAGTGGGATATTGAATTGAAACTCAAACAGCAGCTCGCTGCGATGGGATTACCGCAAGACCCTGATTTCTCATGTGCTCGGCTCAGTGGTGGTCAGTTGGCGCGTTTGCAGTTATGGCAACTGTTTGAAAACGAAACGGAGCTTCTGATTCTCGATGAGCCATCCAATCACCTCGATACCGAGGCGAAACAATGGCTGATAGAGTCTATGACGCATTTCGGCGGCGCGATTTTACTCATCAGTCACGATCGTGAGCTGCTGCGAGCAATGGAGGAAATTTGGGAACTATCGGGCTTAGGCTTACAAGTTTTTGGGGGAAATTACGATGTGTATGCCGAGCAAAAACGCACTGAGCTACAAGCGGTCGAAAGGCAGTTAGCGCAGGTCGATAAACACAAAAAACGGTTAGCTGAGCAAGCCCAGAAAAATCGCGAAAAAGCAGACCAACGCGCCGCGCAAGGGAACAAACTGCGCAAAGACGGCAGTCAGCCCAAAATTTTGCTTGATGGCAAAAAGGATAGCGCGACCGCCAGCACCTCAAGTCGCAATAAGAATGAGCAACTCAGACAAGTGCATTTACAAGCCAAAGAACAGGCGTTGCAATCGCGACATGAGCAGCTCAAAGCGCAGAAGCTTTATCTTGCAGATAATCCGAACCGTTCGAGAAAAGTGTTGTCGATACAAGAAGGTACATTGCCTTTTGGGGATTCTACTCCTATCACGTTGCAGATTTTTGCGAACGATAAAGTCCATCTCAAAGGGAAAAATGGCTGCGGAAAGTCAACCTTGTTAAAGACGTTGCTTGGCGAGTTGTCGTTGCTGAGTGGTGAGCTGCAAGTGAATATACCCTTGTATTATCTCGACCAACACTTTGGCGCAGTGAATCCAAATCTTTCGTTACTTGAGAACGTAATGGAGACCTGCCAAGAGATGACGGAAAGTGAAGCGAGAACCTTATTGGCAGGGATCGGTTTTCGTCGAGACGCTGTATTTCGGTTGGGATGCGTACTAAGCGGTGGCGAGAAGATGAAGCTCGCAATGCTGATCGTCAGCCATCAACACTCCCAGCCTTTGCTGCTGCTTGATGAGCCAGATAACCATCTCGATCTCGATTCAAAAATAATACTTAGTCAGGCGTTAAATGCATACAAAGGTGGATTTGTTCTGATTAGTCACGACCAAGATTTCGCTTCTGAGTCTGGGGTTTTGCGTCAAATCGAACTGAATTAAACGAAAGAGAGTAAACGCCATCGTAGCTCTTCAGCGTTGTTCCTAAGCTCTACACTTCCACTTACCGATATGTAGAATTCGCAGGAAATGAGGGAGTTAGGATGGCTTTCACAACTCGTTTAATGAAATTAGATTCATTTTGTCGATATATAGTAGAGTTCTGATGTATTGCACAAAAAGACAACAGAAAAATAAAAAGGAATTTCATGAAAAAGAACACCCTAGCATTAGCAACGGCTCTCGCACTCGGAAGTGTGTTGTCTGTGGCGCATGCAAATGAAGCGGCGCAGTCGTCGGTTGAACAGGTAAATCCGAAAGCCGTCACGTACCCAACCACACAAAAAGTGGATGTTGTCGATGACTACTTTGGTACAAAAGTGAGTGATCCTTATCGCTGGTTGGAAGACGATCTCAGCCCAGAAACCGCAGAATGGGTGAAGGCACAAAATGCAGTGACGTTTGATTATCTGTCGAAAATCCCTTACCGCAAGCAGATTGAAGAGCGCATTACTAAGCTCATGGATTACGAAAAACAAAGCCAACCGTTCAAAGAGGGTAAATTCACTTACTTCTACAAAAATGACGGGTTACAAAACCAAGACGTGCTTTATCGGCAGCTAGGTGATGGTGAAGCAGAAATTTTTCTCGATCCAAATACTTTTAGTGAGGATGGCACCACATCGTTAGCGGGAGTGAGCTTTTCACGAGACGGTTCTTTGGTCGCATACAGCATTTCGGAAGGCGGCAGCGATTGGCGCAAAGTCATTGTGTTAGATACAGAAACCAAAAAGCCCGTCGGTGAAACGCTGGTGGATATTAAGTTCAGCGGCATCAGTTGGCTCGGCAATCAAGGTTTCTATTACTCGAGTTATGACAAGCCACAGGGGAGTGAACTCTCCGCGAAGACAGATCAACACAAGCTCTACTTTCATAAGCTTGGGACGAAACAAAGTGAAGACCAGCTGATTTTCGGCGGGTTTGAGGAAGAGAAATACCGTTATGTTGGCGGCTATACGTCAGATGATGAACGCTACTTGTTTATCTCAGCCAGCGTATCGACATCGGGTAACAAACTGTTCTTTAAAGATTTGAGTAAGCCAAACAGCCCGCTGAAAACCATTTTAGATAACACCAGTTCTGATACTTGGGTAATAGACAACCAAGGCACGAAACTGTACTTGGTTACGAACCTTAATGCGCCGAACAAACGCGTCGTGACGGTGGATGCGAGTCAGCCGCAGCCCAAAAACTGGAAAGATTTGATCCCTGAAACAAAGAACGTGTTACGTGTTTCTACCGCGGGTGGCAACTTGTTTGCGAGCTATATTGTTGATGCGATCTCGATGGTGAAGCAATACGACATGAACGGCAAACTCATCCGAGAAATCAAATTGCCTGATATTGGCAGCGCATACGGTTTCTCGGGTAAAAAAGAAGAAACCGAAGTCTACTATTCTTTCACCAACTACAAGATGCCAAGCACTACGTATCGTCTGAACATCAAAGATAGTGATAGCGAGGTGTACTACAAATCTAAAGCGCCATTTGACCCTGCTTTGTATGAATCTCGCCAGGTGTTTTACACCTCAAAAGACGGAACAAAAGTGCCGATGATCATCACCTATAAAAAAGGGACACCGATGGACGGCAGCGCACCAACCATCCTATATGGTTATGGTGGTTTCAACATTAGCCTCACACCATCTTTTAGCCCGACACGTGCGGCTTGGCTGGAGCTTGGTGGTGTTTACGCGGTAGCGAACATTCGTGGCGGTGGGGAGTATGGTAAAGAGTGGCACAACGCTGGCATTCAAATGCAAAAGCAAAATGTGTTTGATGACTTTATTGCTGCGGCTGAATTTCTAATTGATGAAAAGGTAACGTCATCAAACAAGTTAGCCATTAACGGTGGATCGAATGGTGGCTTGTTAGTGGGGGCTGTTATGACGCAACGTCCAGAGCTGTTTAAAGTGGCGTTGCCAGCAGTCGGCGTACTGGACATGCTGCGTTATCATACTTTTACCGCAGGTGCTGGTTGGGCGTATGACTACGGTACGGCAGAGCAAAGTAAAGAGATGTTCCAATATCTGAAAGGTTATTCGCCAGTGCACAATGTAAAAGCGGGGGTGGAATACCCAGCAACATTGATTACAACGGGTGATCATGATGATCGTGTTGTTCCTGCTCACTCATATAAATTTGCTGCTGAGTTGCAGTCAAAACAGGCGGGTTCAAATCCGACCTTGATTCGCATCGAAACCAATGCAGGACATGGTGCTGGCACACCAACGCGTAAAATAATTGAGACAAATGCAGATATTTATAGCTTTGCACTGTTCAATATGGGGATAGAGAAACTGCAATAGTGCGAATCGTTTGCGTTTTTAGTTAACGAAATGAATTGGTGCTTTTGCACTCGAAAATAAAAGGGAATCACAGAGTGTGATTTCCTTTCAATTTATTGTGGAGTAACTATTCTAAATTGACCGCAAGGCTAATTAAATTAAGGTATTTGCAATTTATTACAACTCTCTTCTTTACCTGAAGAGTAATATACGATACAAATAAAACTTGATCGCGATCACCTAACACCATTGCACTCCTTATTTATATGGTAAATTTAATTAATCATTTGTTCTAATGATAATTGAATTTTCATAAGTTTTAATATTCCCTTCTTCGTAAAGCTTACCAAATTTCAAGTTATATAAGATATAAGTAGCAGTGATTGAACTTTTACGACGCTTTATTTTATTTTAATTAAAACGTCTAATGTTTCGTCATTATTAAATTTGCTTTGATAATTTATATTATCCAAAGCGAGTTGTGTTGCTTGCTATTTATGATGACCTCATGACGTGAATAATTTTATAATCATTAAAATGGATACAGTTTTATGAATTTAGTGAAACCGTCTGTTGTTATCATGGCAGCAGCCCTTCAACTCGCGTCTTCTGCTTATGCTCAGACAAATAATGACGAAGAACTACAAGATATGTCTGACCCACTTGCGGTTTACACCCAAGCGGGCTTTGGTATTACTGACAAAGGCGCGAACATCAAAATCGGTCAAACTTACCAATCTAGCCAGCCTGGCACCATGGCGATGAACATCATCGAAATGAAAGGCATTGGTGGTGAGCTATTTGGCATTCGCGACAATGACGATCCAATGTATGCCAATGTTGATGACAGCATTGACTCTTTCCGACTACGTAATTTCCAAGTAGAAGTCGCAAAAGGTCTAGGCCGTCAATTGGATGTAAACTACGATGTTGATAACGATAAATTAGATGCATCTTATAGCTTTATTCAAGGCCTACCTAAGTTTGGTATGTTGCAGTTATTTCCTTTAGCTGGTGCGGGTGTCACTATTGCTAATGGTTTTAGTGGTGATGACAAAGGTTATGAAATTCCAGGTACTTTCACCGTTGTCGGTATGTACTCAAAAATTGAATTAACCGATAAAATCTGGATTAACTACAACCCAATGTATATGCATACATTATCAGGGTCTAGTCAATATAAAGATACTTATTACGCGGGTGAAGATAATATCTTAACTCATGAGTTTGCGTTGTCTTATCAAATTAATCCTCGCGCTAATATTCGTTACTTTGCAAACTGGAATGAGCACGTTAATTTCGGTGATGGTGATCACCGTATCGAATTTAACTACCAATTCTAACTCCCTCGTTTATTTCCAGAATAGAAAGTGTGTTTATCCATATATTTAAATATTTAGGCTAGGGCACTTTCTACATAAAGTAGGTTTATCATGAAAGCCAAATATAAATTTGCGTTGGTATCTATTGCTATATCTTCTGCATTACTATCAGGATGCAAAACTGGCGATATCGCAACGAAAACTGCCCAAGCACCCTCTGTTGAAACCGTTACCCTAACCGAAACAAAAATCACTCCTTATCATACTTTTATCGGTCGAACTGAAGCGGTAAATGACGTTGATATTATGCCTCGAGTCGGTGGCGAATTAACCGCGATTCATTTTAAAGATGGCGATATGGTCGAAAAAGGCCAATTGCTGTTTGAAATCGACGACCGTCCTTACAAAGCGGCACTGACGTATGCAAAAGCGTCGTTGCAAAAAGCAAAAGCACAACTCGTTCAAACTACGCGTGATGCAGAACGTGTGAAGAAACTCATCAAAGATAAAAGCATCAGTGAACAGCAATACGATGACGCCATTGCTGTGCACGCCGCAGCGATTGCTTCGGTAGAAGAGGCGAAAGCGACGCTGGTTTCAGCAAGGCTCGATCTTGAATTTAGCTCTGTGCGTGCTCCTTTCTCTGGCCGCGTGGGTTTCAGCAACTTCCGAGTGGGTGACCGTATTTCGAAAATTCAACTCGTTCCTCTTGTTTCGATCACTCAAATCGACCCAATTCGCTTTGGCTTTGATGTAGATGAGAAGCTCTACCGCCGAGTAAGAAGTGCCATTGATGTGGCTCATCGTAACGATGACAAACTGGATGTTGATTTAACACTGACGCTTTCAGACGGCTCATTGTATCCACTTGATGGCAAGATCTACGCTGTTGGCAACAAGATCGATTTAGAAACAGGCTCAATTCGAGCAGAAGCACAATTCGATAACCCAACTTACGCGCTTATGCCGGGTGAATATGGCAACTTGACCATCAAGCTGCGCAACAAAACTATTGATGGTTTGCTTATCCCATCGGCGGCTGTTCAGCAAGACCAAGCGGGTGACTACGTCATGGTGGTTGGTGATGATCACGTGGTGTCTCGTCGTAACGTTGAACTCGGTCAGACCTACGGTGTGAAACGTGCTGTGCTGACTGGTTTGGCGGCTAACGAAAAAGTCATCGTCAATGGTCTACAAAAAGTGCGTCCGGGTGCAACGGTGAAAGACGTTGAACTACAGAGTGAACAAGGCTGAGTGAGTACTGATGTTAAGTAAATTTTTCATTCACCGGCCGAAGTTTGCTTTGGTGATCTCACTGGCGATGACATTGATGGGTATGATCGCCCTGAAAGTCTTGCCAATTTCTGAGTATCCTCAAATCTCTCCGACGGTAATTACGGTGAGCACCATGTATCCGGGTGCAAACGCGAACGTGGTTAAAAAGACGGTTGCACAGCCGATAGAAGCCAAAGTCAACGGCGTTGAAGACATGATTTACATGTCTTCTGTGATTGGTAACGATGGTTCATACACACTACGTATCTATTTCCGAGTGGGCGCAGATGGCGATATGGCGCAAGTTCGTGTGAACAACTTGGTGGCGCAAGCGACGTCTTCTCTCCCACAAGAAGTAAACCAAATCGGTGTGACGGTTAAGAAGAAATCTTCTGACATGTTGGGCGTTATTACACTGCGTTCCCCGAAACAGTCTTACGATAGTATCTACCTCTCTAACTATGCGGATCTCAATATTGTTGAGCGTTTAAAACGTATCGAAGGTATGAGTGACATTACGCTGCTGGGTAAGAAAGACTACTCAATGCGTATTTGGTTGAACCCAAATAAACTGGCCACCTTGAAGCTTTCCGCTAGTGATGTTATTGGCGCAATTAAAACGCAAAACATCCAAGTGGCGGCGGGTAAGATCGGTGGTATGCCAGCTCCGGGTGAACAGCAATATCAATATGTTTTGCAAACCAAAGGCCGCCTTACTTCTGCGGAAGAGTTCGAGAACATCATCATCCGTGCGAGCAAGAAAGGTTCTTTGATTCGCTTGAAAGATGTGGCTCGTGTGGAAGTTGGCGCACAAGGTTACGAAGCTGATGGTCGTATGAATAACGAACCAGCCGCCGTTCTGGCCTTGTACCAGTTGCCGACAGCGAACGCGCTAGACGTGATGGAACGCGTGAAAGAGGCCATGAAAGAGTACGAGAAATCGTTCCCAGATGATTTGGTCTACGACATCGCGTATGACTCTACCGAATACGTAGAGACGTCGATTGATGAAGTGTACGAGACACTGGTGATTGCGGTACTTCTTGTCACCTTCGTTGTGTATGTTTTCTTGCAGAACTGGCGAGCGACCATCATTCCAACCTTAGCGATTCCGGTTTCCATCATTGCGACGTTCGCAATCATGGGCGTGATGGGCATGACCATTAACACGATCTCGTTGTTTGGCTTGATCCTCGCCATCGGTATCGTGGTGGACGATGCGATCATCGTGGTGGAGAACGTGGAGCGGGTTATCCATGAAGAGCATTTAGACCCGATTCCGGCCACGATCCAAGCCATGAAAGAAGTGACGGGGCCAGTATTGGCAACAACGCTTATTTTGTTGGCGGTATTCGTACCGGTTGCGCTATTGCCGGGTATTTCTGGTCGAATGTTCAACCAGTTCGCGGTCACCATCTGTGTGTCGGTGCTGATCTCTGCGATCAACGCATTAACGTTAACGCCAGCGCTTTGTGCGTTGATGTTGAAATCAACTCACTCGCAACCTATTGCACCTTTGCGTGCGTTTAACCGAGGTTTTGAAGCAATAACGCGCAAATACCAAGGTTTAGTTGGCTTCTTGAGCCGCCGCATTGTGCTGAGTATCGCTGTGTATGGCGCGCTTATTGCGGTGCTGGCGTTTGCGTTCATGACCGTACCTTCTTCTTTCGTACCGAACGAAGATAAAGGCGTGTTCATGGTCGAAATGCGTTTGCCAGACGCAGCAGCATTGCAGCGTACTGCACCATTAATGAAGAAGTACGTTGATGAGCTAAAACAGATGGAAGGTGTGGAGAACGTGGTTTCGGTTGCGGGCTTCTCGGTAATTAACATGGCGTCGATTCCAAACTCGGGTATGTTGATCATCAAACTGGATAACTGGAGCAAACGTAAAGACCCTGAGCTACACCAACGCGCATTGATGAATAAAGTTAACCAAATGCTGAACTCAACGCCAGATGCCGCTTCGTTCGTTTTCGCGACGCCGGCAATCAAAGGCATGGGTGCGGTGGATGGTTTCAACCTTGTGCTGCAAGACAACTTGGGCCGTTCTCCACAAGAGTTGGCAAAAACAACCGCTGATTTTGTTGCCCAAATCAATCAACTGCCTGAAGTGGCGCGTGCGTTCTCGATTTTCCGTGCGAACATTCCGCAACGTTACATCGATATTGACCGCGATAAAGCGATTTCGATGGGCGTACCGTTGAATGAAATCTTCAGCACACTGCAAGCACAGTTGGGCGGTGCCTACATTTCTGACTTCAACTTGTTTGGTCGTTCGTACCAAGTGAAAGTGCAAGCAGAAGAGCAATACCGTGACAACATCGACGACATCAACCATCTGTTTGTTCGTTCAAGCTCTGGAAAAATGGTGTCACTGGCAACGCTAGTGAAAGTGAAGCCGATCTTCGGCCCTGATACCTTGTCGAACTACAACATGTTCAGTTCTGCAACCGTGAACGGTGCGCCAGCGCCAGGCTACAGCTCGGGTGATGTCGTAAAAGCCATTGAAAAACTGGCTGCTGAATCTTTGCCAAGTGGTTACTCGTACGAGTGGTCAGGCATGACTTACCAAGAGATGAAAGCAGGCAACATGGCACCAATCGCGTTCGCATTGTCTTTGCTGTTCACCTACTTGTTCTTGGTGGCTCAGTACGAAAGTTGGACCATTCCTGCTGCGGTAATGATGGCGGTTCCAGTCGCGATTCTCGGCGCAATGGGGACGTTATTACTGGTGGGACAACCGTTCGATTTGTACGTGCAGATTGGTGTGGTCATCTTGATCGGTATGTCCGCCAAAGTGGCGATTCTTATCGTGGAATTTGCCAAAGTTCTGCGAGAAGAAAAGGGGTTATCAATCATTGATGCTGCCAAAGAAGCTGCTCGAATCCGTTTCCGTGCAGTACAGATGACCGCATTCGCCTTCATCTGGGGGGTATTCCCGTTGGTGATTGCATCGGGTGCTGGTGCGGCATCTCGTCACTCACTGGGCTTTGCGGTATTCGGCGGCATGATTCTTTCTACGTTTGTAGGCACGTTGCTGACGCCAGTGTTTTTCGTGATGATGCAATCTCTGCGCGAGAAGTTTAAGCGAAAGAAACCCACTGAACTTGAGGTGAGCGAGCAATAACGCTGATTTCAACCGACTGACTCCACAACACCCCCACGCTGTATGCGATTGGCCAATGCCTTTCATTGATATACAACCACCGTCGCAGCGTGGGTTCCCCAAACAATAATAGGTTTTAGCATGAAAAATCTTTCAAAAATCGTCGTAGCGAGCTCTCTACTGACGTGTGCTGCTGCGCAAGCGGGTGGGTTATACCTTTACGAAACAACAGCATCGGATATTGGTTTGGCATCCGCTGGTATGGCGGCTCGTGCGCAAGATGCCTCAGTAATGGCTGCAAACCCGGCTGGTCTGGCGAATGTTTCTGGTAAATCTTTCTCTGGTAACCTGATTGGCCTTTACGGTGACGCGCAACTAGACACGATGACTGGCGATGCTGGCAACGTGATTGGTTTTGTTCCTATGGCGTCGGCATTTTACAGCCAACAAGTGAACGACAAATGGACGCTGGGTATTGGTTTATATGGCAACTACGGTCTTGGCCTCGAGTACGAAGGTCTTTTGGATAATCATTTAGATATTCCTACAGCAATGACGCAAGCCTTGACCATTCAACCTTCCGCTTCTTACCGCATCAATGATCACTGGTCTGTGGGTGCGGGGCTTGGTATTCAGTACGGTATGTATGAAGTAGAAGGGACGTTGGCTAGCTCTGGCGTGCATAAAAAATACTTAGACGAAGACCAAAATACTCAGGTTAATGGCCGAGTAGGTGTGCTTTATGAGGCAACACCAGGCACGCGTCTTGGTCTGTCTTACTCTTCTGAAACCGAATTTGAATTCGACAACAGCAACTCCATTGCTCCACAACAACTTATCTTCAGTGCTTACCACGAATTGAATGATGACCTAGCGGTGATGTGGAACGTGAACTGGCAAGACTGGAGCGAATACACAACCACGCTGAACGTAGAGACACAAGACACTTACCAAATCGCATTGGGTACTCAGTACAAACTGAATGAAAAAATGATGTGGAATGCAGGTTTTGCATTCGATACCAGCATGTATGAGAGCCAATCAAACGGTGATATTACCGTTCCTACTGGCAAGGCGTACCGCATTGGTACAGGCATTGATTACACATTGGATTCAGAAAACTCAATTGGTTTCGCGTTTGAAGCGATCTTGATGGAATCGTCAGAAACGCCAAGCTTACAAGCTGGCTTTGATGAGCCTGCTCTGTACTTCATGAGCATGAGCTACAACTGGAAAAACTAATCATTCCTAATCGCTAAAACGCCTTCCTTACAGGCCATTCTACCCTAACTACCTGCACTGGATGCTGTCACGCTATCTAAGGTAGTTAGGGCGCTTCTGTCACACCCAGTGAGTGATGATTTAAAAAGTATCTGCGTGGCTAAGTGCGGGTATTCAACATCTCAAAGGACTAAAAATGAAAAATAAACTAGCGTTAGTGTGTACGACTTTGTTGGTCAGTACGCTGGCTCATGGTGCCGAGCACCGAGTAAAAGACAATAAAAACAAGTTGGCGGATGACCCAACAAAAGTCATTACGAAATTTGGCGCGTCGTACGCAAACAACTACGATTTTGATGATCAAAACATCTCATTCTCGGGCTCACTTGCGCTTGACCAAGCGCGCAAAATGAACCTGCGTATCAATGATGATGCGAGCGAGTGGCGTATTGGTGGCTCGTGGTTGTTTCCGGTCGGTATCGTGAACTTCAACTTCGGTAAAAATGAATACGTAAACGGCGCGGATCAAACCAACTACAGTGTTGGTACCTTTATGCCGCTAAGTTATTTCGGGATTGAGCCAGCAGGTTTCCAAATTTTCCCAATGGCAGGCTATACGTACAACACTGGTGATGTTCCTGTTTGTGACGGCGCAGAAAGTAGCCACTGTAGCGAGCCTAACTTTACGGGCACTCCAAGTGCAGAGAATGGCTTCAATATGATGAGCTCTTCAGGCAGCAGCGGTTACGTTGGTGCATTTGCGCTGAAATCGTTTACCAAAGAACTGACGTTAATCAGCTTCGCAGCAGGCACTTACGGCTCAGAAAACAGTGAAGGAGAGAACTACAAAGGCTTCTTTGGTGGTATCGGCCTTGGTTATCTCGTGAATAAACGTCACTCGTTTAACGTAATGACGTTTGTCATGGACAACAACACGTATTTAGATGAGGCAGATAGGCGCGTCGCATTATCTTACCAATATCAATTTGAGTAAATTGAAAACGCAGCAACGATGGCTGCGTTTTTACTTTGATGGAATAAATTAGTGAATCGCGTTCTTTTCTTCGATCTTTTTCTGATATTGGTGTTTTAATATATACATACGCTTAACATCGCTATAGGCTCCGTTAATAAAGTATTCTTCTACTAAATGGCCTTCTTCAATAAAACCACATTTCTTATATAAATGAATAGCGACTTCATTATCCACTGCGACCAATAAGTATATTTTACGTAGATTAAGAATCGAGAAGGAGTAATCCAATGCTCGATTAATCATCTCTGTCGCATAACCTCGTCCTTGATGCTCTGGGGCGATGATTATCTGAAACTCAGCGCTTCGGTGAATGTAGTTGATCTCAATAAGTTCGACCAATCCAATCACTATGCCGTCTTCATCTTCAACCACAAAGCGTCTTTCTGCGTCATCATGTATATGTTTTCGGTAAAGTTCTTCGAGCTCATCATAAGATTCATAAGGCTCTTCGAACCAGTAGGCCATGATATTTCGGTTGTTATTTAGTTCGTGAATAAAGCGCAAATCAGAGCGTTCTAGTGCACGCATTTTTAGGCCTTTCTTCATCATTTATCTCCAATGAGGCGGAGTAAACCTCCGCAATTGATGCTAGAAAATCTTAACGTATTTAACAAGAATAGCGCATCTGTTTTTGGGAAATATTGTGGTTTTTTCAATATGGAAACTTAGAGTTCACGCCAAATAAAAATTAATCTTTACGATAAAAAATTCGATTAGGTGGTTTGCCTAATATCATATTAAATACCGCGCAACGACTTAGTGTCTTAATCTAAATAAACAAGGTATTCAATATGTTTTCAATCGGTGACGTAGTAGTAGCGACTAAAGGTATCGATCTTGGCGAAATGGTTGTTACAGGTTTAAGCAGTGGCGGTTTTTACACACACGTAAAAGCAGGCGAGAAAACGCTAACTTACCCAGCTAAAGATCTTAAGAAAGCATAATTAAATTTGCTCACTCTTATTTCTAAACTGGCTTAAAGTTCGTATTACTTATTTTAGGCGGGTTAGAATTTATAAAAGGTAGCGCAACAAGTCGCTACCTTTTTTATCACTCTCTTTTCTAGTTTTCTTCTGTTTTATGAACCTCAACACGGTTTCTACCGGTTTCTTTGGCTTTGTAAAGGGCTAAGTCGGCGCGTTTTACGAGTGGTTCAAACGAGTCATCCAAGCTACAGACTTGAGTTACACCAATACTAGCGGTAAAGCTCATATCACGACCTGAGTGTTGAATCGTCGTAGTTTCTAGCGCATTGCGAATCGTTTCTAATGTGTTTAGGGCTTCTTGCGATGAGCGGCTTCTTAGTACGATGGCAAACTCTTCACCGCCAACTCTGGCAAGTAAGTCACAGTCAAGTAGATGACTTTGAATGGTGTTGACTGCATGGATCAGCGATTTATCGCCAGCATCATGACCAAACCGATCATTAAGGCTCTTAAAGTTGTCTAAATCTAGAATAGCAACATGGAAGTCAATGCCTTGGGTACGGTATTCAGTCAAGCGGCTTTCGATTTGTCGCATGAATTCTCTGCGGTTTGGAATGCCAGTCAGATCATCCGTTGTGGCGAGATGCTCCATTTTCATAATTTGTATATGAAGAGCAATGTTTAAAGCAATCCAGTTAGCGATGCACTGAAGCTGTGCCGCTTGTTCGTTTGTATAAGTGTGCGTTTGATGATGTGCAACATTAAGCGTGCCCAAACAGACTTTACCGTGCATTAAAGGCGCATCCATACACGTCCCCATGCCATTGGATGCCAGCATCACACAATCGACCTCATCAGATTGAGTGACATCGTCACAGATCATCAGTTGTTGTTTTTTGAACACTCGGCCAACAAAAGCTCGGTGAATAGGTACCAAGAATTCAGCCGGAATCGCTTTATTACCAGAGAAAGAGTAGACCTTTAGATGATCATCATTTTCATAAAGCGTGATACTCGCGCGGTCGGAATTGAATATACGATTTATCCATTCTGCGACTGTATCGAGCACCTGCTGCAATGTTTCCGATTGAGCTAAAAAGTGAACAAACCCTATCGGCATACAGATCGGACTTTCCATGTTCTGCATCGATAAGTCATCAGGGTTAAAAGTTCTTTCAAGTCTCAATAGACATCTCCTTGCGATGTTGCAAATACCAACAATAAGTTACACGAAGCTATTTTCAAGAAAAATGCGTTTCTACGTAAGATTATGGTTTATTTATCGCCATCTATGTGTGTTCAATTGCTTAATGTGGGCGTTAACTCACGCCTAAATGAATAAATGTTATACCTATTTATAAGTAAGTCATTACTCAATAAGGGGTGTTTTTGAGGTAGAACCAAAGAATGAAAAGCCCTTCAGGGAAGAGAAGGGCAAAGAGGGTGAACTTAGGAAAGTAAATACGTAAGCAGTGAATTAATTATCTTTGTATTTCTGTAAAATCAACTGACTGATTTGCGCGATGAGCTGGTCTCTGGCTTGAAGTGATAGCTCGGTTTCCGTGACATAGATACTAATGTAAACAGGACGATGGTTTTCCTTCCATATGATTGCGTTAATACCGCGCGAACCGTGACCACCCGCACCAGAGCGGTCGGCGATAGACCAACCTGTTGGTAATACTGAACGCATTAACGAGTCTGAAACCTTGTTGTCCTGCATCCAGATTTTTAATTGCACGCGAGACTCGTAAGACAACGTTTCTCCTTCAATCAAGGTTCGCAGAGTGTTTACCATGGCGTTAGGTGTGGTTGTGTCGCGGTTGTCTCCCGGTGTCGCTTCGTTCAAACGTGGTTCTAATCTATCTAGGCGCGTTGCTTTATCACCAATAGTTCGCAGAAACATTGTCACGGCCTTAGGGCCGCCGATTTCATTCAATACTAAGTTGGCAGCAGTATTATCACTCATCAACATCGCAGCTTCACAAGCGTGTTCTACGCGTGTGTTTTGGCCTGCGAGTTTGTCCATCACTGGAGACCACACAACGATGCTGCGCTCATCGACTTTCGCGGTCGCATTTTTACTTAGCTTACCGCTGTCCATATCACTTAGCATTGTGGCGCAAGCCAAGGTTTTGAATGTGCTCATGAGTGGGAAGCGTTCATCGCCGCGGTAATCCCAGCGCTCATCGGTTTGCGTATCCCAAACCGAGACCCCAACTCTGCTTGAGGTTTGTTGTTCGATGAGAGAAATGTCTTCATTCAGTTGGGAAGCGTAACTTAGGGTTGAGCAAACCATTAGCCCAGCCAACAAAAATAACTTTTTCATGCGTCGTGTTCTTCATTTTGGTTTTGGTTCGCACTGTGGCGATGTTACGCAAACTATAACGAGCGAATACTCTAACCACTGTTAAATCCATGTCGATTTTTTGTAGGATTCTGCGCAATACCTCCAAGTTTGTTATTGACCTTAGGTATATTGTGGTTTTACTCAACTTTACGAATATTGACGTTGCATTACGCTAGAAAAACTAAACTAGAGTTGTCGTCAATTTGAGAGTGATGTTCATGAAAACTGTACGAAATTTTGTATGGATGATAATTGCCGCCGTGTCTGTGTTGTGGTGGATGAGTGAACCGCAACTGCTTTCCTCGACCCAATTCTTCCAATTGCGCTCCGCGCTTATTCAATATTCTGGTGTTTTGTCGTTAGCTTTGATGTCTATTGCGATGGTGCTGGCGCTGCGCTTACCTGTAATAGAGCAATGGGTTCATGGTATGGACAAGGCATATCGAGTGCACAAGTGGCTAGGCATAGCAGGTGTCAGTTTGGGTGTGATCCATTGGCTTATGTATAAAGTTCCAAAGTGGCTCGTTGCTGCTGGTTGGTTGGAAAAACCACTAAAACACACTGGAGCAGGGCCATCGGGCAATAACTTCGTTGGTTTGGAGTTATGGGTTAAAGAACTGCGTGATGTAGGCTTGGATTTAGGTGAGTGGGGCTTTTATTTGCTATTGGCATTGCTGGCAGTGTCACTCTGGACTGTTGTTAAATACAAACCGTTTAAGTTGTCCCATCGTTTAATGGCGGTGGTGTATCTGATGGTTGCTGTTCACTCCGTTTTGCTGATCAAGCACGCGTACTGGGGCGATCCCATTCATTTTGTCGCTTTAGGTTTTGCATTGATGGGCTCTGCGGCTGCCGTTTATAGCTTGTTTGGCTTTGTCGGACGAGCGAATCGCTATCCCGCCAAAGTGGTGTCGACTCGCTACTTCCCTCAAGCGCGAGTGATGGAGCTGGTTTTGGCGCCAGGCAATAACGGTAAAGGAAAACCTTGGCAAGGACACAAAGCCGGGCAGTTTGCTTATGTTCGTTTTGGTAATGAAGATCCGCATCCGTTTACGATTGTTTCAGGTGAGCACGATCCAGAGATTCGCTTTTTGATCAAAGAGCTAGGCGATTTCACGACCAATTTGTACCAGCGTGTGAAAGCGAGTGATGAGGTTGTTGTTGAAGGACCGTATGGGCGTTTAGAGTTTGATGTCAACAAGCCGCAAGTTTGGGTTGCTGGTGGTGTCGGGATAGCGTCGTTCTTTGCTATCTTATCTTCATTGAAAGCGTTAAAAAGACATCCGCCAGTGCATTTGTTTTATTGCACACGTGGCTTAGATAGTCATTTAGTGGATGAACTGTGGAATGCTGCGCGTCAGGCACAAGTGAAACTGAACGTGATAGATACTGCGATTTCACCTCGACTTAATGTTGAACAAATTGCGAAGGAATGCGGCGATTTATCGCGTTATGAGTTTTATTTCTGTGGACCGGAGGTATTTTCTCGAACCCTGAAAAAAGAGTTAGAGGCATATCGTTTTGATACAGAACATCACTATCATGAAGAGCTGTTTGTGATGCGATAATCTAGTATTTGGGGCGAAATAAAAAGGAGCTGATATTAGCTCCTTTTGTATTTACATTTAACGTCTATGAACCGTATGAATGCGTTAATCCGGTCTCACTACAGTTCCACTTTTTTGACCATGCCGGCTTCTGCATGTCCGGGGATATTACACGCGAACTCTACATTTTTATCGCCATGGAAGTGCCACAGGAGTTGTTTCGCTTTGCCTGGTTCAACAGTGACAGCATTGCCGGAGTCATGCATGTGATCGCCAGACATGGTTTTCATCATTTCACGGTGTTTAAGCTGTTCTTCTGCTGAGCCAATGGTAAATTCGTGATTGATTTTGCCTGTATTCATTACCACAAATTGAACCACATCATCCGGTTCTATTGTCACGTCTTTTTTGAATGTAATTTTCATATCATCCGTTAAGAGTACATGAACGACTTTGTCTGGTTTTGCGCCATTTGCAGGCATACCAACCGCTGACATGCCTGGCATGCCGCTCATACCAGAATGATCCATTTTACCGTGGTCCATTTTTCCATGATCCATCGGCATTTTATCCATGTTCATGGAACCGTGATCCATTTGACCATGCTCCATATTTTCGTGGTTCATGTTTGAGTTATCCATTTGAGCAAATACGCCACTCGATACCATGGTTAGAGCAAGAGTGATAAGAGTCTTTTTCATGTTGATTTCCTTTACTATCAATTAGATATCGCGCCATTATTCTTCTGAATAATGGCGCTCGTTGTTATTTATCTTGGTGTTGAGTTGATTTCACTTCACGCTGTTTCCACAGCTTGAAGATGGCAGGTAACACAAGCAGCGTTAACAGCAGGGCAGAGGCCATGCCACCAATCATCGGTGCAGCGATGCGTTGCATCACTTCAGAGCCTGTCCCCTCGCCGTACATGATTGGAATAAGACCAATGATTACCGTTAATACGGTCATCATGACAGGCCGCACACGCAAGCCAGCGCCTTCGCGAATTGCGTCTGTAAGATCCCGTGCTTGAAGCGGTCGTTGTTTCTCTTCTGCATCCAGTTTTCGGTGGTGCCACGCTTGGTTGAGATACACCAGCATGATGACGCCTATCTCCACCGCAACGCCGGCGAGGGCGATAAACCCAACCCCCACGGCAATAGAGAAGTTGTAGTTCAGATAATGCATCAGCCATAAGCCACCAACCATTGCTAAAGGCAGCGTCAGCATGATGATCAGCACCTCACCTACACGGCGAAAGCTGAAGTAAAGTAGCATCATGATGATCGCAATAGTGATTGGTACTACGACACTTAAGCGGTCTTTGGCGCGTTCCATGTATTCGTACTGACCTGACCAAGCCAGCGAATAACCCGCAGGTAATTCAAGTTGATCTGCTACTACTTGTTGTGCTTCCACTACGTATGAGCCTAGGTCACGACCTTCGATATCCACGAAAACCCAACCGTTTGGACGCGCGTTTTCGGTTTTGATCATCGGTGGACCATCTTCATAACGAATATCTGCCACGTCTGCGAGTGCGATGCGTGCGCCGTTGGGGGTTACCAGTGGTAGGTTTTGCAGTTTAACAACCGAGTCACGGTAGTCTTGCGGGTAGCGGACGTTGATAGGGTAGCGCTCTAGCCCTTCAATGGTTTCTCCAACATTCATACCACCGACAGCGGTTGAGATGACTTGCTGAACGTCTTTGATGCTCAATCCATATCTCGCAGCTGCGCGGCGTTTGATATCAATCGTTACGTAACGGCCACCCGCGACACGCTCCGCATATACAGATGAGGTACCGTGAACGCTATTAAGAATAGGTTCCAGCTGAGCACCAATTTTTTCGATCTCTTTCAGGTCTGGGCCTGCGATTTTGATCCCAATTGGCGTTTTAATACCGGTCGCCAGCATGTCAATACGCGTTTTGATCGGCATTACCCACGCGTTGGTTAGCCCCGGGAACTGCACGAGATTGTCGAACTCTTTACGCAATGACTCAGTGGTCACACCTTCACGCCATTGGTCATGAGGTTTGAGCTGAATTACCGTTTCAATCATGGTGAGTGGTGCAGGGTCGGTGGCCGTTTCTGCACGGCCAATCTTGCCCCAAACCGTTTTAACTTCCGGTACGGTTTTGATCAGCTTGTTCGTTTGCTGAACCAACTCACGTGCTTTACCGATGGAAATGCCCGGGTAGGTGGTCGGCATGTACATCAAATCGCCTTCATCCAATGGTGGGATGAACTCGCTACCCAGTTGACTGGTTGGATAGTAAGCTGACGCCATTAGGCCTAAAGCGATAACGATCATACTCTTAGGGTACTTGAGGCTGGTATTCAGCAACGGGCGATACAGCGCAATTAAGCCTCTATTTACTGGATTCTTATGCTCTGGTAATACGTTGCCACGGATGAAATACCCCATTAGCACAGGTACGAGGGTAATTGCCAAACCTGCCGCAGCGGCCATGGCATAAGTCTTAGTAAAGGCGAGAGGGGAGAACATCTTGCCTTCTTGACCTTCCAGTGCAAACACTGGCACAAAGCTTAACGTGATGATAAGCAGTGAGAAGAACAGGGGCGCGCCCACTTCTTCAGCGGCTTTGCCAATCACTTGCCAGCGGTTCTTATCCGTGAGAGGCGTTCGTTCAATATGCTTGTGAACGTTTTCTATCATTACGATGGCACCATCCACCATAGCACCGATGGCTATGGCAATCCCCCCGAGCGACATGATGTTGGCATTAATGCCTTGAGAATGCATGACGATAAACGCGGATAAAATACCGACGGGCAAGCTCAGAGCGATCACCAAAGACGAACGGATGTGAAATAGGAAGAGGGCACAAACAATCGCCACGACGATGAATTCTTCCGCCAATTTCTTCCACAAGTTTTCTACGGCAGCGTTAATCAGCGTGGAGCGATCGTAAGTAGGCACGATTTCTACACCATCCGGTAAGCTGCGCTGTAAATCTTCCAGTTTGTCTTTAACTTTTCTGATGACTTCACTCGCATTTTCGCCGAATCGCATGACAATAACGCCACCAACCGCTTCACCTTCGCCGTTAAGCTCAGAGATGCCGCGACGCATTTGCGGACCTAAGTTGATGTCTGCAATGTCGCCCAATAAGAGCGGTGTACCTTTCTCTGTCACTTTGAGCGGGAGTGATTCAATATCCTCAATACTCGTTAGGTAACCTGTAGTGCGAACCATATGTTCCGCTTCCGCTACTTCAACAACAGAGGCGCCCGTTTCCTGATTGCCGTTTTGGATCGCCATGTTCACTTGTTGCAGTGTCAGGTCGTAAGCACGTAGCTTAGCTGGGTCAATCTGAACTTGATATTGCTTCACCATACCGCCAACGGTTGCGACTTCAGAGACGCCATCGACGGTTTGCAGCTCATATTTCAAGAACCAGTCTTGCATACTGCGTAGATCAGCAAGATCATGGTTGCCAGTTTTATCTTGCAGTACATAGCTGTAGACCCAGCCCACACCCGTTGCATCTGGTCCTAATGTCGGTTTTGCACTCGGTGGTAATTTAGGTGCTACTTGGCTTAGGTACTCTAAAACGCGCGAACGTGCCCAATACATGTCGGTATCATCGTTAAAAATGATATAAACATATGAGTCACCAAAGAATGAATAACCACGAACTGTTTCCGCTCCTGGTACGGCGAGCATGGCGGTGGTTAGCGGGTAAGTAACTTGATCTTCAACTACTTGAGGTGCTTGGCCTGGGTAGCTTGTTTTGATGATCACCTGAACATCAGAAAGATCCGGAATGGCGTCTACAGGTGTATTCTTTACACTGTAAAGTCCGGTTAAAACAAGCGCTAAGGTTGCGATCAAAACCATGAAACGGTTTTTGATCGACCAGCGGATTATTGCTCCAATCATAGTTAGCCCTCAACCGCTTCAAGTTGCTTCAAGACGTAGTCAGCTCCTTGTTTTTCAACTAGAAATCGGACTTTCTGACCCTCTTTGAATCCGGATAGATCCACTTCATTACCTACAGAGAAGTTCATCTCTCCTGCCTCCCAGTTCCATTCTGCAACTGGGAGGTGGTTGAGAGTTATCATCCCAAAATCCGCCATCAACATGCTGATATCTCCGGTAATCCATACGTCAGTCACGACAACGCTGTCATCGGCTTTGTAGTCAACGACTTCATATTGACCGGACTCTGTTTTCTGAATTTCAAACTCGATAGCTTGGCCTTTTTGCAGAGTGCCCACATCAACGTCATCTGCGAGGGTAAAGTTCATGACCATACCCGGCCAATTCCACTCTGCTACGGGCTGATGATTAATGGTCAACATACGGTGATCTTTCATCACATCGGTAATTTCACCCTTAGCCCAAACTGTTTCTACTTTGGCTTCAGTAGGTGATGAAATACGGGATAGATCAGCCGTTTGGCTCGATTCCGAATCCAACATAAAGTGCGCAGAGGTTACGATGCGATCATCTTGAGACAGACCTTGCAGCACCTCGATTTTGTCGTCGGCTTCACGCCCAACTTTGATGCGCGTTGAGCGGTATTTACCATCGCCTTCAGACAACACGACTCGGGTCATACCGCCGGATCGAATAACGGAAGACTTAGGAATCGTCATAACTGCGTTATCAGTGACTGGTTGAAGGGCAATGTTGGCAAACATATTAGGTTTAAGATCGCCATTCGGGTTAGGGAACTTGAGGCGTACACGCAAGGTACGAGTTTTAGGATCCAGAATAGGGTATACGTAGTCGACAACCCCTTTCCATTCATTGCCTGGAATAGCATCAAGCGTCATAGTGGCGCTACTTCCTGCTTTCATCCAGTGAGCTTGGCGCTCAAATACTTCGGCATCCACCCATACGTTTTCAAGTGGGCCCGCGCTGATTACCGCTTGAGCAGGGGATAGGTAACCACCTTCACGAACGTTCAAACTCGCGATGACGCCATCTTCCGGAGCTTTAATTTCAATAGTTTGCGATGCTTTCCCGCGTTGAGTGATGGCTCTGATTTGAGAACGATCAACACCCAGTGTCACTAAACGTTCTGTCGCGCCTTTCACCAGGCCATTACGCCCAGTTCGGTAGGCGTTCAGCAGCTCTTCTTGTGCTTTGACTAGCTCAGGCGAGTACAGCGTGAACAGCACATCGCCTTTTTTGACCTTTTCACCCACGGCATTGATGTAAAGCTTTTCAACCCAGCCGGCCACGCGAACGTTGGTTTGCCACAAATGGCTTTCGTCAAATGCGATATAGCCGACAGTTTCAATCCGAGGTGAAAGTTGCTCTAAAGAGACTTGAGCGGTTTTTACACCTAAGTTGTTTTCAACTGATGGGTCAATTTTTACCGTGCCGGGTTTGTCTTGTTCACCCGCGAGATCTTCAGCGTACACTGGGATCAAGTCCATGCCCATTGGCGATTTGCCCGGTTTGTCGCGCTTATAATTTGGATCCATTGGAGCAACCCAATAGAGTGGTTCGTTTGAGCTGCTTGCAGCGTTAGCGCCTGAGCCACTCATGTCGTGGTTTGCACCAGATAGGTACTGATTAACGCCAAACCCTAGTGCCCCGCCAACAAGCAGAGCGATGGTTGCTATCTTGATTGAATTTGAACTCATTCCTAATTCCTTATTTTCCCCATGAGGCATGACAGCGATGTTGATTGTTTATTGGTGTGCATTCGCCATCGTCCCCAAACTTGGGTTCTCTCATGTTTTTGTTTTAGTTCGCGCTTGCTTCAGGCGTAATGTTGGGTGCGGATACTTGATATTCGAAACCACCCAATAAAGCCGCTAAGTTGCTGTTTACGATGTTTAAATCGGTAATAAGACGTTGCTGTTCGAGCTTTAGCGCCAGCTCGTCTGTGCTTGCCATGATCACGTCGTTAAACTGTGCGGTGTTGTTTTGATAACCCCTTTCTACCGCGTGAATACGAGCTTGAACTTGGGGAAGTAAGGTGGATTGATAACGCTCTAAACGCTGACTCAAGTTGGCGCGATCAACCAGCAATGTGTTGACCTTCGCGTTCATCTGAGTCAGTAACGTATCTTTTTGTGAGCGAGCAGCACCCACTTGATACTGAGCGGCGGCTAAGTTGCGGTCTTGGCGATTGCCAGTGAACAGGGGAATGTCCATTGTTAGATACGCGCTCACCAAATCCGATGCAGGTTCGCCTTTCATATTGTTGGCTTGACGATAGGCGTACATCACTTCCACACCGAATTGAGGCGTGTAAGCTTGCTCTGCAATGTCCACTTGAGTTTCATTGGCAGAAATACTTACGTCTGCCATTTTCACCATCGGGTGATCACTCAACTGTTGGTAGTGCTTGGTCGTTTCGCTATTTGCAGACAACTTTTGGTTTAATGACGCCCAAGTCAGTGTGTTGCTGGCTTGAAGTGTTGAGCGTCCGTTTTGGGTATAGGTATTGAGCCAGTCAGAGCCCAGCCATTCTGAGAGTTGCGAGACCAAACGGCGCTGCATTTGTGCGTTGGCTTGCAGCTTTTCATCCAACTTACTCACTTGAAGCTGTGCATTCAGTAAATCTTGCGCTTCGCTTTTGCCGATTGAGTAATTGGTTTGAATGAAGTTTTCCATCTCCGTCATGAGCCGACGGTTTTCTAGCAAAATTTGCTCTGCTTTCTGCTGATAGCCCAACTCCAACCAAAGCTGAGTCATGCTGTTTGCCACTTCAAGCTCCCGTGCGTGAACTTGCAACGACAAACCATCGGCTTGTTGATTGGCTTTCTTTTGTTGAAGGTCGAGCGTCGAGCCTCGTTCGAACTGTTGCATCAAACCGACGGAGATATTGGTCATCGGATCCTCGTCAAATTTGAAGCTATCGACAGGCAAACCACCAAAACCGACTTTCAATTTCGGGTCCATCAAGGTTGCGCTGGCTACGCCTGTTTCACGCATTGCTTCCGATTGAGCATAGAACTGCTTACGGTTGCCATCGTTACTCAACGCAACGCTAATGAGGTTTGCTAGCTCATTGGTTGACTGAGCTTGGATTGATTGAGCTTGCGCTTCTTGTTGTGCTTTCGTATTGGCTGGCGATTGTGCCACCACATTGAAAGCAGGTAGGGCAACCAGAGCCAGTGAGCATACTGGTGCCACTAAGCGATTTGGGTTGAATTCCATAATTTACATCCAAATTGATACCAAGCTCTTTTGCGTTTCGGGATCGATTGAACCGAGCGGGAGAGCGTTGGTATTTGCCAAACGGATGACGCACTTTTTTATCGCTAAATAGCAGGTAACAAATGGAGTTACGAGCGAATAGCTGAGGTGAGCACGCTATCAGTTGGGCGCAAAGAAACTGCCTGCAAAGCGATGCAGGGTCGAATGCTTTGTATGGATTAAACTATCGGAGGCCGATACAAATCATGGGTGACTTGTACCACTGGTGCGGTAATTTCTGAGGCAATGGATGCGCGACAAGCCAATGGGGAGAGCTGGCTGTCAGTGACTGGTAATGGGACAAAAACGAATGAGCAAGATGCTGTACAGCAATTGTGGATCATACCGGAGCCATCAACACAGCTCATGGTAATCTCTGCAGAGTCGGAGCTCAACGATGAGGCCATCTCCATGCTCATACTCGGGGAGCCGCAGTGATCGTTCTCGCTTGCCATTTCCGTCATGTGAGCAGACATCATGGCATCACTCGACATCATTTTTAGGCTCATTAAAGGCGCACTATTTACCACGCTAGATACCAGCAGTATCAGCGTTGTACATAACGTTAGCCAAATTGTATGCAATGATTTCAGACGCATACGGTTTCCAGTCAAAATGAGCTTATATATCGAGTAACCCTTAAATAATAAAGGTTACCCTAGGGGTAAAGTCAAGGATTATACCGACCCCACTTCGAGATAATGAGTTCTACATCTTAAAGTCAATTGGACATATTAATCGCTAAGAAATATCTCGCTAGTGAGTTTTTTGTCACACGAACTTTCCATGGTAGGGGTTATCCTTATAGAATGTAAGGTTTAGTGTGCCTGCTTCGGGGGTTGTATGATAGAAATTGTCATCGATGGAAAATATAGAATTGTAGAAGAGGGGCTAACCCTTCTGGAAGCAGCCAAAGTGTGCGGGGTCGAAATCCCTTCACTGTGCGGAATGAACAAAAGTAACGAGAAAATTCCGTGTGATTTGTGTGTGGTCGAAGTGGAAAGTGGCGGAACTAAGCGCGCCTGTGATCTCAAAGTGTACCGCGGTCTCAATGTCGTCACACAATCAGAACAACTTAGTGAGCACCGCAGAAAAGCGCTCAACCGAATCATGACGGACCACTACGCAGACTGTGAAGCTCCATGCAAAACGGCGTGTCCTGCTGGGGTAGACATCCAATCTTATCTCTACCATATCTCGCAAAACGATCATCAAAAAGCGATTGAAGTTATTAAACGCACACTACCAATGCCGTTATCGATTGGGCGTGTGTGTCCGGCATTCTGCGAAAGTGAGTGTCGCCGTTCTTTGGTGGATGAGCCGATTGCCATTCGCCAACTCAAACGCCATGCCGCAGACGCAGATTTAGCGGCGCATGAAGCGTATGTCCCAGAGAAAAAACCAGCGAAGCATCGCAAGATCGCCGTTGTTGGTAGTGGCCCCGGTGGCTTAACGGCAGGTTATTACTTGTCGAATGAAGGTTATGACGTCACCGTATTTGAGTCCATGCCAAAAGCAGGCGGTTGGCTACGCTATGGCATTCCTGAATATCGCCTACCCAAAGACATTCTAGACAAAGAAATCGAACTGATGTGCCGCAACGGCATGCAAGTTGAAACCAACAAAAAGCTTGGTGTTGATTTCACGCTGTCTCAATTGAGTGAAGACTACGATGCTGTCTGTTTGGCAGTGGGGGCGTCTCAAGCGGTAGAAATGAATTATTCTGGTAGCGACTTGGACGGTTGTTATCTCGGTGTTGATTACCTGAAAGATTACGTTACAGAACAAAACTACGTTACGGGCAAAAAAGTTGCCGTGATTGGTGGTGGTAACACTGCGATCGACTGTGCGCGTACGGCGCGTCGTGCGGGTGCCGATACCACTTTGATCTATCGTCGAACTCGCGACGAAATGCCAGCCGAAGACTACGAAATCGTCGAAGCTGAACATGAGGGCGTGAAGTTCCATTTCTTAACGAATCCGGCGGAAAACATCGCGGATGAAAACGGCCGCGTGAAGGCAATTCGATTAGAGCGAATGGCGTTAGGTGAGCCAGATGCGTCTGGTCGTCGTAGCCCGAAACCAACGGGTGAGTTCTTTACTGAAGCATTTGATACCGTGATTGCAGCGGTATCGCAAAAGCCGGATCTCAGCTTCTTAGAAAACGATGATTTGTCTATTCCACTAACACGTTGGAACACATCTGAGTCCGACTCGCAAACCATGCACACGGGTACGGGCAATATCTTCAGTATCGGTGATTTTCGTCGTGGTCCTGCGACAGCGGTTGAAGCAGTGGGAGATGGGCGAGTTGCGGCAAAAGCGATTGATCTGTTCCTCCATGGCGATATGGCGGACATGCCGAAACCTGCGTTCAACTCTCGTAAAGAGAAAAAACTGGCGCAGGTTGACCCACTTCATTTTGAAAACATCCAAAAAGTTGCTCGTTCAATCATGCCAGAGTTGACCCCAGCGCAGCGTGAGCAGAGTTTTGCTGAAGTGGAACTGGGCTTTGATAACGAAGAGGCCATGAAAGAAGCGGCGCGCTGCTTAGAGTGTGGTTGCCAAGCGAATACCGACTGTGCCTTGCGAGATTACTCAACGGAATATCATGCCGAGCAACATTTCGATGTTTCCGTGGACGTTTCCTCTGCTAGCGTGATTGGTCATCAAGATTGGCTCGATTTGCGAGCGAAAGATCTTCGTCACAAATACGAAGTAGACCGCAGTTCTGAGTTCATTGAATTTGATGCTAACCGCTGCATCAGTTGTGGTCAGTGTATTCAAGCATGCCGCGAGCAAGCGGTACATGGTGTGTTGAGTTTTGTGTCGGATAAAAATGGCCGACCAGCTTTAAGACCAGATGATCGTCCACGATTCCGCTCCGATGAAAAAGGCGTAGGTTGCAGCGGTTTGACGCTCATGGGCGATTCAAAATGCGTGCAATGTGGGGCGTGTGTTCAGGCATGTCCAACGGGCGCGATGGTGGACAGCCGTGACCGCTCTCAAGGCAGAACCGAACATTTAAAAGCCGTCGATACCATTTGTACCTATTGTGGTGTGGGTTGTAAGTTGACCATGTTTGTCGATGAGCAACAAAACAAAATCCGCTGTGTAAAAGGGGCGGATTCGCCGGTTAACCAAGGTATGCTGTGCGTGAAAGGCCGTTTTGGTTTTGATTTCATTAGCAGCGAAGAGCGTTTAACGACACCACTGATTCGTAAAGATGGTTGGTTGCAGCCAGCAAGTTGGGACGAAGCGATTCAGCTAGTGGCTTCGAAGCTTTCGACCATCAAGCAAGATTTTGGTAGCAACGCACTGGCCGGATTCTCTTCAGCGAAAACTACTAACGAAGATAACTACGCGTTTCAAAAATTCATCCGTCGTGAACTTGGTACGAACAACGTTGATCACTGCGCACGTTTGTGTCACGCATCAAGTGTGACAGGGCTTGAAGCATCGTTGGGGAGTGGTGCGATGACCAACGACATTCCAAGCATTAAGCATTCCGATGTGATCTTTATTATCGGTTCTGACACCACATCTGCGCACCCGATCATCGCTTCGCACATCAAACAGGCGATTCGTCATCACGGGGCGCGCTTGATTGTGGCAGACCCGAAACGAGTAGACATGGCCGAACATGCAGAGCTGTACTTGGCGCATCGTCCGGGTACGGATGTTATGTTGCTCAATGGCGTGATGCAGCAAATCATCAAAAATGGTTGGTACGATCAAGAATACATCGAAGAGCGCGTCGACGGCTTTGATACCTTGCTTCAGGAGGTGATGTCGCCAGCGTACAACCTCGATAAAGTTGAGTTAGTAACGGGCGTAAAAGCGGACGATATTTTCGCGATGGCGCGAATGATTGGTACGGCAAAACGCACGGCGGTGTATTACTCAATGGGTATTACCCAGCATACAACAGGGCACGACAACGTTCGTTCGATTGCAAACCTGCAATTGTTGTGTGGCAACATCGGTATTGAGGGTGGTGGTATTAACCCACTGCGCGGTCAATCAAACGTACAAGGTGCGTGTGATATGGGCGCATTGCCGAACTGTTATCCGGGATATCAAAAAGTGTATAACCCGATTGTTCGTCAGAAATTCGCGATTGAGTGGGATGCGCCGAACTTACCTTCTGAGCAAGGGCTTACCCTAACGGAAATCATCGATGCGGCGTGCAAACGAGAAGTTCGCGGGATGTACATCATGGGCGAAAACCCAGTACTGAGCGATCCAAACCAAGCACACGTGATTGAAGGGTTGGAAGCACTCGACTTCTTGGTCGTGCAAGACATCTTCCTCACCGAGACGGCGCAGTACGCCGATGTGGTATTGCCTTCTTGTTCATTTGCGGAAAAATCCGGTCACTTCACCAATACTGAGCGACGCGTGCAGCGCGTTAATGCGGCAGTGAAAGCGCCGGGTGAGGCGAAAGAAGATTGGTGGATCATTCAAGCGATCGCAAACGCGATGGGCAGCGATTGGCATTACCAGTGTGTTTCTGAAATCACTAGTGAGATCGCGCGTGTAACGCCGCAATATGCAGGGTTGCGTTGGGACGCGATCACGCCGAACGGTGTTCAATGGCCAAGTAACAAGAACAATCCAAACGGTACTCGTATTATGCACCAAACCCAATTTACCCGAGGGAAAGGGCAAATGGTGGGCGTGCCGTTCCGCTATGCAGCCGAGTTGCCTGATGAAGAGTATCCTTTGGTGCTTACAACAGGGCGTGTGCTAGAACAGTTCCACACCGGTACGATGACACGCAAAACGAAAGGGTTGGATAATCTTGCTGGGCCAAGAGCGATGATCAGCGTTGAAGATGCTGAAGCAATTGGTATCCATAATGGTCAGCGCCTAAAAGTGTCGACTCGTCGTGGCAGCATCGAAATTGATGCGTTTGTGACCAAGCGAATGCAAAAAGGCGTCGTGTTTATTCCTTTCCATTTCGTTGAGTCGCCAGTTAACCGATTGACGACTACGGCAACGGACCCGCATGCGAAAATTCCTGAATTCAAAGTCGCAGCGGTGAAGATTGAAATCAGTGAAATGGCCGCTCAACCAGAGCCTGTCGAGGAGGCGGTACACTACGTCTAACATCAACGCTTCACGCACTGGCGAGTTGAGAAATTGCATTTAAGCTTATGATATGTAATAGCGAAACGAGCAGTGCGTGTGCCGAGCGTTTTTAAGTGGATCATATTGCTTCTACCCGCTCTTATTTGGCTGGCGGTCAGGCAAATTGAACATATTTGGTGGGCGGAGAATCTTACCTCGATTCCCGCCCTCATTGTGTTCACTTACGTTGCTTTAGCATCGGCGTTTTTCATCACTCGTCGATGGTTGCAAAGTGCATTTTCCGCCTTTGTCGCTATTTTGTTTGTCTCGTTACTTGTTCCGTCGCAGCGCAGCCATGTGGCGTCTTGCTCGCACTCGTTGAGCGTCATTCAATTCAATCTTTTTTACGAAAACTCGGACATCAATCAGTTCATCAACTATCTGTTGAGGCATCCTGCTGATTTGGTGGTGATGCAAGAGCTGACGCCGCGTGTTGGCAGCCTTTTGCACATGTTGGATGATGTCTATCCGCATTATTATGGTGGCCAACGTGACGTAGGGTACCCATCAAATTTGATGATTCTTAGCCGACACCCGATCACGGAGGTTTCGGTTTATCGTGCGCCAAATGGACAAGAAGTCATCAGAGCGGTTTGGTTGCCTAAAGGTCAAGCACCGATCACTTTGTTTGCGGCTCATCCACCGTCACCAAGAACCAGCGAGCTTTGGCATCAAAGAAATGCGCTGGTGCGAACTATAGAAATGCTGACCGCGCTTTATCCCGAGCCAGAGGTGTTGGTTGTGGGGGATTTCAATCTCTCCTCGGTTAGCCCTCGTTTTGCTACGCTGTTCCCGAGTTTTCAAACCGCGCCAGTGACGAGCTGGCCAACTAACATCAAAGGCATCAACGTGCCAGAGCCGATGATGATAGGTATTGATCATTTGTGGCTAAAATCTGAGCAAGGACAGCGAATCATCTGCTCTCGTGAATCCTCTGCTTTACCACAAGGCTCAGATCACCGCATGGTGACAACCCAGATCGGTGTGCATATTCCATAGTTAAAGCCCTTAGAATTTGTTGTGTTGCATAAGTTAAACCTGTGCTGAGCTTGTCATAGAATTGACTCTCTCTGACTGTTCTCTGTTATTTGAGCAAGTTCCATGACCTAAACTTTGCTCGCTTCCTATACTGAACTAACGAAGCAGGATTTTTATAACAACAAGAGGCAGCTTGCATGACAAGAACAACCTCATTTGCACTCGTTTTATTACTGATGTGCGCATACTTTGGTTACAACCGTTATTACGTGTATCCGCAGCAGTTGGAAACACAGGCCAAATCCATGTTGATACAAATGGCAAATCGCGAAGAGTGGATGGATGTGTTTGAGATGATGAATCGCGTAGAGGCGCACAAAGGGCATTTAGAACTCGTGGCCGATGTTACGTCTTCTGATGGCAAACGTGCTTACAGTGAAGGCTTTATTACCTATACCGATCGTGAAGGTGTCGTCTGTAAACAGGTGGTGTTTAACTTTAAAATCAACTCTTTGAAAAACTACAGTATTTCAGACTTACGAGACTGCTCGTACGGCGAATATTATTAAGGTGAGTTGCTTAGTTAAGTCCGGTAAAACTAAATTTGAATATCCAAACAAAAATAGCCTCATTGTCGAGGCTATTTTTGTTTCTGCGGAAGAGAAAAATTGGCAAGTTTAATCGAGCGATTTCTTAAACCTCAGTGACGCAACGACCAATCCAAATACGGTAAACCCGAGCAACCAAAGGGTATCTCGCCATAAGTCCATCAGATCCGCTCCTCGCAACACTATGCCTCGAATCATGCGCATAAAGTGAGTGGCGGGCAGGGCTTCTGAAATCCACTGTGCTGCGACTGGCATGCCCTCGTAAGGGAACATAAATCCAGACAGCAGAATTGAAGGCAGAAGAATGAACACCGTCATTTGCATGGCTTGAAGCTGAGTTGTGGCGATGGTGGATATGACCAATCCTAAAGTTAAGCTGGCGGCGATAAACAACAAGGTTCCAAACAGAATTTGGCTGATGGCACCGTTAATCGGTACGCCGAAAATCCAATGTCCCAACCCTAGAATGATGAAAACCTGAATTAAGCCGACAAAGATATACGGTACGATTTTCGCCACCATTAGCTCTATCGAGTGGATGGGCGTGGTGATCAATAGCTCCAAATTTCCCCGTTCACGTTCTCGTACAATCGCGGCACTGGTGAACAAAATCATCGTCATGGTGAGAATCACACCGAGTAAGCCGGGTACGATGTTGACCGCAGAACGACGACTTGGGTTGTAGTAGAGTGCGACTTCGAATGTTTTGCTTGGCGCTGGGCGAATCTCGAAATCAAAATCGGTCAATGGCATGGTTTGCAACGACAATATTGCTGAGCTGATCATGGTATCTGACCCATCCACAATCCATTGCCCAAGCTCTCGACCTTGCATCATGCGTTGTGTGAGATCGCTTGGTAAAATCAGCACGGCGCGCACAATACCATCTTGAATCGCTTGTTCGGCCTCTTGCGCGGTGGCATAGGTTTCTTTGATATCCACCACTTGAGTGACTTTTACGGACTGGGTAATGATCCGCCCAGCGGTGCTGCCACTTTGGTCGACAACACCTACCGGAATGTTGCGAATGTCCGTATTGATTGCGAAGCCAAACAGCAAAAGCTGGATAAGCGGGATCATCACCACCATGCCAAACGTGATTCGGTCACGGGAAAGTTGGCGAATCTCTTTGATCATGACGGCTTTCATGCGGGCGATAGGTTTCATCATTGGCGGCCTTTCCCTGTCACGCTGACAAAAACATCTTCTAAGCTTGGGCGAGCGTGGTTCATTTCAGTGTTTTGAAGTTCGGGAAACGTCTGCTTTAACCATTCAATCGGTTGCTCGACATGCTGGTGGATAAGGATGCGTAAACGAATCCCCAACTGCGCCGCAGAGCGAACTTCGTCACGTTGAATCAGCTTTTCTTTGAGTTCACGAAGTTTGTCGGCTTTCACCTCAATGATATTAACGCCCATCTGTTCCATTAACTGTTCGGGCTCGCCATCGGCACGAATTTCGCCCGATTCCATGATCGCCAGACGGTGGCAGCGTTCCGCTTCGTCCATGTAATGCGTGGTGACCAAAATCGTCGTACCTTGATCGCACAAGTCGAACAACTGCTCCCAAAAATCGCGTCGATTTTCGGGGTCAACGGCGGATGTCGGCTCATCCAAAAATAGCAGTTCGGGTTTATGCATGGTCGCGGCGGCGAGTGAAAGACGCTGCTTTTGTCCGCCACTCATGCCGCTTACGCGCTGTTTGCGCAATTGATCCAACCCGTAAGTGGTGAGCTGCTCTTCTATCCGCTCTTTCAGCGACTTGCTGCTTAAACCAAAAATTTGCCCAATAAATTCGAGGTTCTCTTGAACGGATAGGTCATCGTACAACGAGAACTTTTGTGTCATGTAACCAATTTTGAGCCGCAGTTGTTCGGATTGTTTTGGGATTTCTAATCCAAGCACATCCACACTGCCTTCGCTTGGACTGAGAAGGCCGGTGAGCACACGAATGGTGGTCGACTTACCGCAACCATTTGGCCCCAAAAATCCGTAAATGCTGCCTTTGGGCACGTTGAGAGTGATGTTATTGATAGCAGTAAAGTCGCCGAACTTTTTGACCACATTTTGAGCTTGAATTGCATACTCGGTCATTGGCTTACTCCACCAAATCTACTTGGGCAGGCACACCTGACGGCAAGGTTTTTGCAGACTCAGGTAAATCAACTTCTGCTAGATACATCAATCGTGAACGTTCTTCTTCGGTTAGTGCGAAGTAGGGCGTGAATGAAGGCTCACTAGCCACCCAACGAACGGTGCCTTGTAATGAACTCTCAAGGCCATCGACATTTACCGTCACGGTTTTCCCAGGAATAAACCCGATTCGATAATCGGCAGGAACATACACTCGCGCATACGGCACGCGGTTGGCTTGAATCACGGCAACCACACCGTTCACTGGTACGCGTTCGCCAAGATTGTAAGGCAAATTATCGAGCGTACCGTCACGCGTGGCCGTGATGGTGAGTTCTGCCAGTTTTTGCTCTTGCAACGCCACTTCGGCTTTTGCCGCCATTAAAGCGGCTTTAGCTTGTTCGATGTCTTCGAGGCGAGAACCTGCGGTGAGCTTACTGAACTCTTCTTTTGCTGAGTCTAATTCGGCTCTCGCCGAGTCCCTTGCCGCAAGAGCGGAATCTTTTTCGGATTGGCTGATGAGTTTTTTACGCACCAGTTCTGCTTTGCGTTGATAGTTTTTCTGCGCTTCGGTGAGCTGCGCTTCCGCTCGGGCTACGCGAGCCGATGCAGCAGCAATGTCTTCTGGGCGTTCACCATTGGTCAATTTAAGCAAATACGCTCCCGCTTTGGCTTGCTCTGCAACGGCGTGTGCAAGAACTGCTTGTTGATTCTTAGTATCGAGCTGAACCAACACTTCCCCCTCATTGACCAAGCTGCCTTCTTTGACAGGAAGGGCTCTAATTATCTCATTAGATGTGGCGGTAAACGTTACGCGGTCACGCTCTAAGGTGCCAAGCGCTTGGTGCGTGTTATCTTTTGAACAGGCGCTTAAAAGAGCAATAATCAATGTGCCAAAAATGATTCGCTTCATAGTGCGGTGCTTCCTTTGAAGAAGTAATGCATGAATAGATAACTTGCGAACGGGAGCGTGTTGATTGAGCCCGCCAACCCGTCGCTAACCGCCATCCATAACGATTTCTTTTTAGAGCTTAGCATTTTATCTACAAGCGATTCTTTTTAAATAGAGAGGCTTAGCGTTGGAACAAGCTTGTCGCGAGGTGGAATGAAAAAACCTTGAACGAGGTCAGGTTTTTCCTGATAAGTAAAATTAAATGCCCAGCGATAAACACTAGGCTAGTTGGGGCAGCAAGTTGTCACTTGATTCTGAATTAGAAATCACTTCACATTTTAAGTGGCTGATTCGTAAAATGGATTGCGGTCTGCCATGACAATAGGCAAGGTGTTGAATAATACGAATCACTCATATAAGGCCATCCATGACAACAACTGGTCACGTGCATTTTTATATTGGCACTTACACCAACCCACCGAGTACGAGCACGGGCATTGCGCGTCTATCGCTGAACACTGAAACGGGTGAACTGACTCGGCTTGACGATGTTGTAGTTCAACGTAATCCGTCCTATCTCACGATCACCGAACACGGGCTGTATACGTTTAGCGAAATGGATAGAAATGAAGGTGCAGAGCTCGCGTTTTTTCGCGGTAGTGAATCCGTCTCTTTGCCGATTAATGGCGATTATCCGTGTCATTTGGATATCAAAAAACCGTTGTTGGCGGTTGCTAATTATGGCTCTGGAAATGTTAGCGTATTTCAATTGGATCGCGATGGTAAACCGCTTGGTTTATTGGCGGATTTATACGTTGATGGATGCGGGCCGAATTTAGAGCGCCAAACTTCTCCTCACGCTCATCAAGTCACGTTTTTAAAGCACAGTCATCAATTGGTTGTCGTAGACTTGGGCAGCGATAGCGTCCTTATTTATGATTACGATGCCCAGCCGCCGGTTTTTTCACTGTCGCAAGTGATTCATTTACCCGCAGGTTCGGGACCGCGCCATGTGGTGTTTAACCAACAAGAGTCGACAGCGTATGTGGCTTGCGAACTGTCAGAAACCTTGATTGTGTTGGTTAAGCACCAAGATAAATGGCTTATCTCGAATCAAACAGAATTATTAGAAGGGGAAGATAATCAGCAAGCGGCGGCGGCGATTCGTCTTTCGTTAGATGAAACGTTTTTGTATGTCTCTTGCCGAGCTCAGAACAAAATCAGTGTGTTTGATGTGTCTGGTGATACGCCCAAAAGGCGAGCAGCCATTCACTGTGAAGGGGCTTTTCCACGAGATTTTGTGTTGTCTCATGATCAAAAGTGGTTGCTGGTTGCCAATCAACATTCCAACAATGTGGTGAGCTTTCGTCGCAATCCTCAAACAGGGGAAATTACTGCAACGGGTTATGACTGTGAGATAGGCTCTCCAGTGTGTATTGTCGAACACCTTTGTAACGATTAACGCAGAAGCAGCAGGAAATAGAAAAGCCTAGCGGGCGGCTAGGCTCTCAAGGATAAAAACAGTTAACGCCAATCTTCGAGGCACACTTAGACGTAAATTTTGCCTTTCATATACAACACACCATCACCAGATACTTTGACGCAATCCTCTTTGACTTCGCAGTACAGAACGCCACCACGCGCTGATGCTTGATACGCCACTAAAGATGCTTTGCCGAGCTCTTGCGCCCAATATGGTGCTAAGCCTGCGTGGATTGATCCTGTGACAGGGTCTTCATCTCCGCCGTTTGCTGGCCAAAAGTAACGAGATACAAAGTCGTATTGACTGCTTTTTGATGTGACGACGACATCGTAAGGGGCGAGTTGTTTCAGTTGGTCGGATCGATATTGAACATCGAAAACGGTTTGCTCATCTTCCACGATGACGAAGTAAGCTTGCGGGCTAAGCAGTACGTGTGTTACTTCGCAGTTTAATCCCTCAATTAATTGCGTAGGAACGGCGTTGACGGGGTGTGGTGCTCTTGTCGGAAATGTCATTTCAATCTTGCCAAGTGCGTTCTTAATTACGGTTAAGGTGCCCACTTTTAATGTGTGAAACTCAATACTTCCTGTAACGCCGAGTTGGTCGAACAACACCATGGAAGCGGCGAGCGTTGCGTGTCCACAAAAGTCGATTTCTGTGAGTGGCGAAAACCAGCGTACTTCATATTGATTCGTACCAATCGCTTTAACAAACGCGGTTTCAGAGAGGTTGTTTTCCGCTGCAATGTTTTGCATTCGCTCTGGTTCTAACCATTCTTGCAAGGGTACGACTGCGGCTGAGTTGCCTTTAAATTGCGTGTCTGTAAATGCGTCAACGACGTAGATATCCAGTTCCATTTTGTCTTCCTTGTTCTCTGAGCGGTTGGTTAGCATAAACCAGATGCAACTCAGAGAATAAGAAATTTATGTTTGAATCTTAAAGTATCAAAATAGACGATGGTTTTATATTTTGTGATACTTATTGATGTATCTTGGCTTGGGTTGATGAATAGACTTGAATTGAACTCATTGAAAGGAATAAACACATGAAAGCGATTCACAAGTCTGTTTTGGCCCTTAGCGTTTTAGTTATCGGCTCTGCCCATGCTTTTGAACTAACGAGCAAAGATATTCAAGAAGGTCATCCAATGGCGAAGACATTTGAATATTCAGGTTGGGGATGTGATGGTGCGAACCAGTCTCCACAACTGATGTGGAAAGACGTTCCAAAGGGTACAAAAAGTTTTGCGATTACCGCGTACGATCCTGATGCACCAACAGGCAGTGGTTTTTGGCATTGGATAGCGTTTGATATTCCAGCCTCAGTTAACGAGCTGCCTCGTGGCGTTGATATCAGTAAGCTAGGCGGTAAGGAGTCTCGTATTGATTACGGTACTACTGGTTTTGGCGGCGCATGTCCTCCAGAAAAAGATGGTATGCACCGCTACCAGTTTACCGTTTGGGCGCTGCCGAGTGATAAGTTGAACTTGGATGAGAACACGCCAGCGGCGGTTGTGGGATTTACGTTGAATAGTGTCGCATTGGACAACGCGCAGTTAACCGCGACTTACACGCGATAAACAAATACTTAAGGGGAGAAGATGGGGCATCAATATCAAGTGACGCTGTTTCGTGCGGAGCAGCAGCAAAAGCTGCGTAACGTCAGGATTCACTCCCCGAGTATTATCCAGATCATTAAAGGGAGTAAGCGTCTGTTTTGGAAAGACGAAGCGTTTGATATTCTTCATCCTAACATCATGCTTTGTGAAGCAAACGCTTCGCTGAATTTTGAAAACCTTCCTCAACAAGGGCGTTTTCTCTCACGAATGTTCAGTTTTCACTGTGTACCTAGCGTTGAAATGTTAGAGCTGAGTATGAGTAATGCATTGGGAAATTATGTCCCAGCGGTGGAGACAGACAAAGCACTGCAAGCGACATTAAATGCCTTGTTTTCTTTTGAACGGGAAAGTTTAAGTGAAGCGACGCAACGTTATTGGATGATGGGGTTGTATCAGCAGCTAGCAGAGCGAGGACTATTGCATCGGCTTTTCTCGAGTTCCAATACCTCGTTCAGTCAGAAACTCAGCCGCTATCTGTCACGCTCTCCGGGCGATGACCACCCTTTGGAATTTGTTGCTGAGCGCTTTGCTATGAGCCGAGCAACGTTGATACGCAAACTCAAGCAAGAGGGCACTCAGTATCGCGAAGTGCTGGCAGAAGTGCGCTTAAATCACGCACTCTACCTGATGCAAAATGGTTCATACAACGTTGCGTTACTCGCGCAGTTGTGTGGCTATCAATCGGAAGGGCGTTTTAGCCAACGATTTAAAGGGAAGTTTGGTTTAACGCCCAGTGAGTACATAAAAACTGTCGTCAGTTAGTACTTAATATTGCTGTTTGGCTCGATCTTTATGTTTCCAATTTTAGCTCTGGTATTTGGTTTTCATCCTCAGTGCGACGTTAACCAAAGCAATCAGAACAGGAACCTCGATTAGCGGACCAATCACGCCAGCGAATGCTTGATCGGAGTTCAGGCCAAATACAGCAATGGAAACCGCGATCGCCAGCTCGAAGTTGTTGCCCGTCGCCGTAAAAGCGATGGAGGCATTTTTATCGTAGGGGATGCCCATTCTCTTCCCGATAAAGAAGCTGGTAAAAAACATCAATACGAAGTAGATCGCTAGTGGGACTGCCACGCGGAACACATCCATTGGTAGCTGTAAAATCATCTCTCCTTTGAGGCTGAACATCAGCAAGATGGTGGCGAGCAAAGCGATCAAAGTAATGGGTGAAATTCGAGGAATAAACACATCGTTGTACCACTTCTCACCCTTTGCAGCGACTAACCATTTACGACTGAGAAAACCAGCGAGGAACGGAATGCCTAAGTAAATCAATACGCTTTCCGCAATGTCTCCCATGGAAATATCAACCACAAAACCTTCATAGCCAAAGAACGGTGGAAGTACGGTGATGAATAGCCAAGCCATAACGCTGTAAGTCAGAATTTGAAATGCGCTATTTAATGCCACCAAGGCCGCGCCATATTCTTTGTTGCCGCCGCCAATATCATTCCACACTAAAACCATAGCGATGCAGCGTGCAAGGCCAATCAAAATAATACCGACCATGTAACCTGGATGATCACCAAGAAAGGTTAAAGCAAGAACGAACATCAGGATTGGGCCGATGATCCAGTTCATAACCAGAGACAGCGTGATGGCTTTTTTATCTCTCGTTACCGTTCCTAATAGACCGTAGTTCACCTTGGCGAGTGGTGGGTACATCATCAAAATCAAACCAATGGCGAGCGGTACGTTCGTACTACCAACGGACATTGTTTCGTTCCATTCTGCTACTTGCGGGTAGACTGCGCCTATCCCCACGCCGATGGCCATTGCGACAAAAATCCAGACCGTTAAGTAGCGGTCAAGAAAGCTCATTTTTTCACTGGCACTATTTAAAACTTCAGTCGTCATAGTGGTCTCTATTCGTTTATCGTCGAAAGGCGATGTATTAAGTTATAGTTTATCTTTGCGCGCGTGGAAAGCGCGCAACGTGTCTTAGCTAAATAAACCGGAAAACTGAGCGTTAAACGCGTTCAGTTTTTCACGTTGAATACGGTAACAAACCTTTGGCGGGTTGGGTTCTGCACTGATAAACCCGGCCTGTTTTAGAATGCGTAAGTGTTCTGATACAGTCGATTGCGCTAAACCTAACTCAGAGACTAAATCGCTATTTAAGCAGCCACCCATGGTGTCTAAAGTGTGAAGAATATGCAGAATGCGTAAGCGAGCAGGATGAGACAGCGCTTTCGCTTGAGCGGCGAGTGCTTGTTCTTTATCGAGTTGTTGTTGCGTGGTTTCAAAAGCAATTTGGCACGTTTCGTTGCATTTGTTGCTCATGAGCAGACCTTTATAGTTAATCGTCGAATTACGATTAAGTGTACGTGTGCTTTTTATACGGCGCAACTGTTGAAAGGAGAATTGAAGATAAGCGACGTCAGAAATAGTGAGGGATAATTTCTAAAACATATTTGTTTAACTAACAATGAATTAGGTCAAACTCTGCTAGGTTACCATAATGAACAATTATCGACGTAAGCGTTTTTTTCGTCTCTGTGTAACGAGCTAAGGCTTTGTTGCTGAGTGGACGCTAGCTAAATCGTATACCTCTTAAACGATATACTGAGTTTCGGGTATACCTATCCCAGTTAACTTGTTGAGGTCTTTGAGCATAGTGTAAGTCTCCCGACTTGTGCATTGTAATTCCGAAGAGTGAGTTATGCTCCAAGTAACTGTTTCAGGCGATACATAGCGGTTTCGGACAGTGAACGTCTGTGGTAACCATGCTTCTGTTTCCACTTTTTGTTCGACCCATAAAGTTTCTGGCAGCCACCCGCTAAATTGCGTGGAAGCGCCGTTTCCCCAGAAGGTTGCTCTCTCGCTCGGAGGGATTAGAAGTATCGTTTTCTTAACCCTAATTTCCCTGTGGAACTCCCTTGTCTCGTATGCGCTATCTCCCGAGAGCTCCTTGATGGCTCGGCGTATTGTTTGAACATATTGGGGAGTACTTCCGCATCTGTCACGCCTGATAGTGTCAGCTCAGCTCCAATAATTTCATGAGTATCGGTATCAACAGCAAGATGGAGTTTACGCCGGACTCGACGCTTTCCGTCGGCTCCATACTTTTTCACTTTCCTTTAGTCCTCACCATATACTTTGAGTCCGGTCGCATCAAAGGCTAGGTGCTGAATAGTGCCTCGTGAAGAGGCTTTAAAGCAAACCTCGACATCCTTAGAGCGGCGACTTATACAGGTATAGTGGTGACAAACCAATAGAACATTCGCCAATCTAAAAACGGAGTCGATAAAGCTTTGCAACGTCCTTAAAGACAAGGAAAAATGTGCTTTACCATGACAACGGTTGTGATAGTTAGGTCACAAAACAATCGTGTCTACCACGTCTATCCTGCTTAGGTTGTTTCCACTCGGTTATCGCCTCTTCATCAATCCAAAACGTGAGTGAACCTAGGTTGATTAGTGAGTTATTTTACTTGCGCCAGTTAGTGGTTTTGTAGCGAGGCTTTGGCCTGATATTAAAGTAAGTGAATTCATGTCCCTGATCTGATCGTAAGTTTCTGATTTATTCTGCAACAAAGCCGTAAAAGTATTGAGCCTTCTCTACATTGAGGCTTATATGATTGAAATTACTTTTAATCTTCAAGAAGGATAAAAACTAAGACTTTTGGTGATTTTTATGACCCAAGCATATGCTTGGTATGCATAATCACCAAATTAGTAGCGTTTTAGTTCGTTCTGCAAGTTCTTCATATACATCTTTCATATTTATTATTATATTATTTTCATTTGTGACTATCATATTTTTATTCTTGTTATATTTATTATGATAGATTATTAACGATGAATGAAATTACTTAATGACTTATAATAATGAATAAATATCAAATAGAAATTAAAAATGGAACATTAAATATTAACTTATTTAAGCAGGTAATTCCTTTTAACAATCTATTGGACTTCGCTTCGAGAGAGAACCCCAAAAGAGGTTTTTTATTTGTTTCTAAAGTTTTAGGTAAACATATTTCAGTAAAACCAAGTACGATGAGAGCTACTTATGATTTACTTGTTTCACAGATTAGTAACGATATAAGTACTTTTGTGATTGGTATGGCTGAAACAGCGACGGGTTTTGGTGCTGGTGTAGCGGATAGTTTAGCTAGGACACAAAGTAGAGAAGTTTACTATCAGCATACCACTCGTTATGAGTGCGACTTACCAATTTGGTTTACGTTAGATGAAACCCATAGTCACGCTATTGATCATATTTTGTATCAGCCAAAGACAGAATTATTAGAACCTATTTCTAAGTGCCAGCGTCTTGTACTTGTTGATGATGAGATTTCAACTGGTCGTACGCTGAAGTTACTCGGTGATAAGATTCTACCAAAGATGCGATTTATAAAAGAGGTTGTAATTGTCTCATTAGTAAACTGGTTAAGCGAAGAAAATCGCACTCAGTATGAAGAATGGGATGTTCCAGTTACTCACGTGTCATTAATTGATGGTCAGTTTGACTTTCAAGCCAAGCATAACTTAAATCTCTCTCTCCCGGACAGAGTTGATGGAGACCTTGTCAAAAAGCCTTGTCGGGATGATTTAGGGCGATTTGCTATGAAAATGCCATTCTGTGGTCATATACCTGTACTAGATATTACTTTCCCGAGAACTGTTATCGGAGATGGAGAGCACCTATATTTGCCTTTCCTAGCTGCAGAGTTAGCAGAGTGTCGAGGAGGAGATGTGGTCTTTCAATCCACAACTCGTTCCCCGATTATGGTGGGAAATGCAATTAATACGAAAGAAGCTTTTCAGGTCGATAGCCGGGATGTAGAGCATTACATTTATAACCTTCAAGAGAATGAGAGGTTACCAGTGCTCTTTTTAGAAGATGAATCACATAGATCTGAGCATCAATTAGCCCAGCGTTTTCCTCCACTCGAGAGAGAGTAGTTATCATGCATACTGTGCTTTTTACAGATATTGATGATTGTTTTATGGCAACTAAAAGAAAGTTTTCAGAAAGCGATAACCTTTCTATTGCGTCATTAGATATTGATGGTCAAGCTCGTTCATTTATGTCAGAGAAACAGCGTACTCTTTTGGAGTTATTTATTGACACTAGAGCTACGATTATTCCAGTAACTGGGCGGAGTTATAACACCCTCCAAAGAGTTCAAGTAAGTTCATTATTTAAGTCGTGGATGGTCGTTTCTCATGGTGCGTTAATTATCGAACCTACCGGAAAGAAGTGTCAAGATTGGGTTGAGCATATTAACAATAAATTTCCACTTGGAATATGGTCTGATAAGTTGAAATTAATAAATGAAGAATTAAAAAAAATTATAAGTTCTAAAGGGTTTAATGCAAAAAGTTATATTGTTTCTGAGGATGAAATTGATTGCTATGTTTGTGTAAAATGTACTGAAGTTATAGATTATAAATTTATATTCGAATCAATAATTTCACAAAGCAGTATAGATTTAAATGATATGAAAATACATATTAATGATCGAAATATGGCACTTTTGCCACCTTATACTCAGAAAAAATTAGCTGTTGATTATTTAATCCGTCAATTAGATGAAAAGTCCTTAATCTTAACTATGGGCGATAGTCTATCTGATATTCCATTTATGAAACTTGCCGACTTTACATTGATGCCCACTCACAGTCAGATCGCAGATTCTTTATCTTGGTAATAATATTATGAGCTTATCTATATCTCCAATAGTAGGTAGTTATGATGATAACGACTGTCAGTTCCTGTTAGAGGTTGTCAAGTGTCAGTTTTTTTCAATTAGTGAAAAAGAAAATCTAATTCAGTCTGAAGGGATTCATTACTCTGAATTATTGAACAAAGAATCAAAACCATCAAGTAAATATCAAAAGTTGTTCTTTGAATTTACTGATAAGTATAAACATAAACTAGCAAAACACATTTTTTATCTCGCTAATAAAATTAATAGTAATCAAGTTGGAGATATTATCCTGGTTTCTTTAGCTAGAGCAGGAACACCAATTGGCGTTTTAATAAAGCGAGCATTAGAATATTATTTTAATAGAAAGGTTTATCATTATAGTATTAGCATTATTCGGGATAGAGGTATTGATTCGGTTGCTCTTGATTACTTATTAAAAATTAAAAAATACGATTCTTCTTCCTTAGTATTCATCGATGGCTGGACCGCAAAAGGAGTAATCACTGAGGAATTAAAGCGATCTATTTCCGTTTATAACAAGAGAAATAATACTGATATAAAACCATACCTCTATGTCGTCAGTGATACAGGTGGGATTGCCGACTATTGTGCTACGAAAGAAGACTATCCAATACCTTCATCTATGTTGAATTCTACAGTATCAGGTTTGATTTCGCGAAGCTTATGGCAAGATCCTAAAAAACAAGCTTTCCATGGTTGTGTGATCAATAATCATTTAAGAGAGGTTGATTATTCTCGATGGTTCATTGAGAAGATATCAGAATGTTTTTCAAAAAAGCTGTTTAATAATGAACTTGTTGATCAAAATGAGACAAGTGTAGATTTAGGTAAAACTAAAGAGTTAATAAATAGATTTACTTCCTTGTTGAGCATTAAATATTCTATTGAAGATGTAAACTATATTAAGCCTGGGATAGCTGAAGCAACTAGAGTCATGTTGAGGCGCGTGCCTTCTTTACTTATTGTTCGTTCAATAGACAGCAATAAAGTCAAACATCTATTGATATTAGCTGAGGAGAAAGGAGTCAAAGTAGAAATAGAATCGACCCTACTATTTGAAGCATGTGCACTTATTAAGCCACTTAATATAGAGACAATAGAATGAACATCTCGAGCTATTTTTCTTTGGGAGCAACATTGTATACTCCGTGTAATCACCCAAATCTAGAAACGTTGATGAAAGAGGGATTGGGATCTAAGAGTATGGTTTTTTGTACTGAGGATGCCATTTCTGAAAGTGAATTAGTTCAATCACTTGAGAGTTTAAGTGTTGCGATCGAGGGCTTAGATAGTTCGGGGACACAATTCAAAAGGTTTATTCGTCCCAGAACGCCAGAAGTTCTTGAAGAAATTATGCATTTTAGAGGGGTTGAAAAAATTGATGGTTTTGTTCTCCCTAAATATGATCTCAAAACATGTGATGATTATCATAGAGTATTAAAATGCCGCTCTATCAAGTTTAAACTAATGCCAACGTTAGAATCACTTGATGTGTTGGATATTTTTAAATTGCCGGAGGTTAGAAAAAGTTTACAGAATATCTACGGAGATATAACTTGCCTTCGTATAGGAGGTAACGATTTATTCAATCTTCTAGGTATAAAACGTATGCCAGGTCAAACAATTTATGAAACCCCCTTACGCTCGGTGATAGAGAGTTTAATCATCGCTTTTAGACCATACGGGTATGAGCTTTCTGCACCCGTGTTTGATATGCTCGATGACCATAAAACCTTGATAAGGGAACTTGCAATGGATGTGAATTATGGCCTTTTTGGTAAGACTGCTATTCACCCTCAACAAGTTAAAGTAATTGAAGGCTTTTTTAAAAATTATTCCAATACACATATCGATCAGGCTAAATCAGTTTTGGAAGATTCTTCTCCAGCTGTATATCAAATGAATGGACAAATGATGGAAATAGCATGTCACAGCAATTGGGCTAAACGAACTAAGTTTTTAGCTAATTCATTTTAGATAGCGTATGACCTAAATATTGTTGAGCAGTTTCTATTTAATATCGGAGTGCTAGAAGTAATGGTAAAAATATTTAATCATAAAGATTCAACTCCAACTCATATTAATGATCTTTCTGAAAATGAAGAAAAATATAAACCAGTTGTTAAGAGGTTTAGTCATGTTAAACCTACTAAAAATCTTGTTTCCGAAGACAAATTTAGACAGCCTCAGAGTGAAAAACAAGAAAAACATATCAAATCTACTAATAAGAAGAAACCATCAGTATTATTTAGTAATAAAATCAAGTCAATTAAAAGTGACTTAATTATTGTCGAAGAAGAGTTTAAAAATGAAGTTGACAGAGTGTGTAAACAAGAGTTTCAAGATGTCAATTTAAATAATGGAGATTATTTGATTATAATTAATATCTATCATTCCATTGTTTTCAATGATCCCGTATTTCAAATAGAATTTGGTAATGAAGAATCAAAAAAATTTCAACAACTGCAAGGTTTTTTATCTGATTATGCCAAGTTAGGTAAAGTCGATAAAATATTAGGATTAGGACAAGTTATTATTAAATTATCGAAAAGTATAGATATTGATATTTTCAATCCAAATAGAGTTGGGACGAAGCTATCTAAAATTTTTGGTAACCATAATCAAAAGATAAGAAAGATTAAGTATGAGTTTGATCGTGTGAGTGATAATATTGATGAAAGAATAGATCGAGTATTTGATAACCTAGCTGAAATGCGAGCACATCTAGAAAAATTTCAGTATTGGTCTATTGAGTTACGAAACTTGAATCGAAACCTACTATTTAAAATGGTAGCATTGATACTGAGGATTGAAAGAGAAAAAAACTCAAATCAACAAGAAAATATTAATCTATCTACTTCTTCTATAAATAATGACTTTGATTCAATTAAGAGATGGGAAAGAAAAATAAAAACTTTGCTTTCTCTAAAACAATCGATAGATTTAACTTTTCCTCAAATCGACTTATATATCTCTAACTTATTAGGCAGTTTTGAACAACTAGAAAAAATAAAAGTAGATGTTATCCAAGTCTGGAAGCAGCAATTTTTAACAGTGATTGCTATCGACGAGTCAAGCGATTCAATCCTTTACTATGAGCTTACCGATGTTCAAGAACAATTGATTCGTAATATAGAGGAGTTACGATAAATGGTATTTCAACCAAAGATTTTTACATCCACAAATGTTAACTCCAGCGATCTAGTAAAGTCATCTAATACTAGTGTTGAAAGAAAAATAGAAAACTCACTAATAGTTACAGACACGCCAGATGTCTCTAAACTATCGGCGACTAAAGGACAAGTTGTTCCAAGTCTATACAGCTGTGTTGAAAAATCGATTGAAATTTATCAAGCAGATCTGAGAGAAGCGAACTTAAATCCGAAAGAAACGCTTCAACGTATAGTTGCTCAACTTACTCAGATTGATATCTATTCTTCACGAGGTATTAGTACTCTCGGTCACGAGTCAGCGGAAAAAATTGCTCAATACTCTGACTCTATGTTGAGTCAAGTTCGGACTAAAGATCTTGAAGAAATGGGAGAGAACCTAAATCAAGTTGTAGGCTTGGCTAAAGGGGTTGACTTGAGTGGGCTAATGGGAAAAGACAGCTTTTTTGGAAAGTTGATATCTAGATTCAAATATTCTAAAGAGGCTATTCTAGCGCAGTTTAACTCGGTAAGTTCCCAGCTCGACAGAGTAGTAAAAGAGATTAATTCGCAACAAGCACGCCTACAAGAGCGCTCTGTTCAGCTTGAAACTGTTTTTTCTCAAAACATTACGCAGTATAAGGCGTTAACAGAAGCCATAATATACGGGGAGTCAAGGCGTTTGCTTATTAAAGATAAAGCAGAAGTCTTAGCAAAAGAACTTGAAGATGAAGACTCTCCTTTAAAAGCACAAGAATTAAGCGATCTACAATCCTTTCATAATCGTATTGAGAAACGCGTTCACGACTTAAGGTCATTGCAAATGCTTGCGTTACAAACGGCTCCAATGATTCGGATGGTACAGACTAACAATATCACTTTGATTGAGAAGTTCGACAATATTAAGACACTAACAATCCCATCGTGGAAGAAGCAATTTACGCTTGCTATTTCTATGTTGGAGCAGAGAAAGTCGCTAGAACTTGCGGGAAAAATTGACACTGCTACAAATGACTTAATTAAGAAAAATGCAGATTTATTAAGACAAAACACGTTGCAAACAGCAAGAGCTAATCAACGTTCGGTTATAGATCTGGAAACACTGGAGCACGTGCAAAATACTCTTATCACAACATTGCAAGATGTTGTATCCATTGAGCAGGAGGGGGCTAGAAATCGTGAGATCGCTGATGAAAAAATGGTTAATATGAAAAGAGAACTATCTAACTTACTGAAAAATAAGGAGTAATTTATGGCGATTAATTTAGAAAAAGGTAATGCGATAAACTTGACGAAAGCGGAGCCTGCGTTAAGTAAATTAAGACTCGGTCTTGGTTGGGATCTAATACCTACAGAACCACCAATTGATATTGATTGCTGTATATTTATTTGTTCTTACAATGCACAAGAGCACCCTAAGCTGTTATCTGATCAGCACTTTGTTTTTTACAATAACCTTAAGTGTCCCCAAGGAGCTGTGGTACATCAAGGTGATAACCGCACTGGTGCTGGTGATGGTGATGATGAAGTCATCACCATCGATCTACAATCAATTGACACAAGAGCAGCTGAGCTATCTATTTTCGTTACTATTCATAATGATACACGTGGCTTTTCGCACGTAAATACCAGCTATATCAAGCTTTACAATGATGTAACCGGGAGCTTGATTGCTGAATACAAACTAGGTCAAGAATTTGCAAACGAATCCGCTGTGCAAGTAGGTTCATTAGTTAAAAGTGGTAGCGAGTGGGAATTCCATGCAGTTGGAGCTGGGTACCAACTAGGCCTCGGCGATATTGTGGCTGGTTATCAATAAGGTAAGATTATGTCTATTAATTTATCAAAGAACTCAACGATATCGCTAACTAAAGAGGTTGAAAAATTATCAAGTATTACTGTTGGTTTAGGTTGGGATGTAGCTAAATCGAAAGGTTTCCTTGCTTCTATTTTTGGTACCACTTCAATTGATTTAGATGCATCCTGTCTTTTGATTGATGAAAATTTAAATGTACTAGATTCTGTTTGGTACGCTCAGTTGAAATCAAAGTGTAAATCTGTTAATCATCAAGGAGATAACTTGACAGGCGAAGGCGATGGTGACGATGAGAAAATTGCTATTAACCTGAAAAAATTGCCCAATTCTGTTAAATACATTGCCGTTACAGTTAACAGCTTTCGAGGACAAACTTTCGATAAAGTCGAAAACGCTTTCTGCCGTATTTTGGACCAGTCTTCAAATGAGATTTGTCGCTTTACTTTAAATGAACAAGGAAGTCATACAGGAATTTATATTGGCCTTTTGACTTATGAAAATAAAGAGTGGAACTTTACTTCTAAGGGAGTTACTACTAATGGAAGCAATGTCAATCAGATTGCAAGCACAGTTTTGCAACATATCTAATAATTATTGTATGTGAATGTTTACACTTAAAAGTAAAAAATCTTAATGTTTTGATTTTGTTGGCTTTTTTATACCGATCGGAGTTAATTTTATCTAGGTAAAATTAACTCCTGATCAAATAGAATGTTTAAGATGTAATTCTTATCATCCAAGATTGCTTTAATTATAAAAATAAAACGTATTATTTAATTTTTGGCATCACGATATAAATCAGATCTATTTTGAAGTACTGCCGCAGGTATATAAGCATACTAATTTTTATTAATGAGATCACCTGTCGCTTGTTTTAGTTCAGTAAGGGGTTAACTATGTAAGTGTTTCTATTCGAAAGCAGTTGCAATGTTAGTAGAAACAAGCGGGATTATTGGGTTTTAATGTCATCGGAAAGTTATGTCTCGCTATTCTAAATTCATCGAATCATTATTGCCAGCTCAGGCATTTGTGCAATTATTCCAGTTACGAAAAGCTATGATCGCTGTGTTAGAAGCTAGCTAAGGGAAACAACGCTATTTCAACTAGTTAACTTTTAGTACTCTATTCGTTTTGAATCAAGCATGCGAGTACTAGAAATAAAAAAGCAGAACTTAAAGATACGACGAATTGGGGGTGTGGTATCAGGAGCTAAGTTCTGCTTGGGGTTAGGTTATGAGCAATTCTCTATATTTCCTGTTCGCCAAACCAGTATGGTGAAAAAAGGGGAGGCAAAAAAGAGAGTAGATTTCTTCGCTTTATTCCTGATAAAACCGAATTGGTGGGGTTTTCCTACAATATAGGGACGAAATGCTAGTAAAAGGGGAACAAAGTGTTTGGAAGTTTTCTTATTTTATTGCCGCCAAGTTCAGTAAAATACGCCTATCCAATGACCTCCTAGAGCTAAGGTACGTGCGGTGTCTGATCTCAACTTATTTCGTTATTACCAACGCTTGCTCTCTTTTGGTGTTGGTAATGAAGCAAAAACCACGCTGCAAGAAATCGCCGATTTGTTGTTTACTTCGCCTCGTCATGCGCGCAGTTTGCTGGCGCAGATGCAAGAGATAGCGTGGTTAAGTTGGCGACCAAAACCGGGACGGAACCAGCGTTCAACATTGTTGTTAAACGTTGAACTCAGCGCGCTAAAAGAAAGCCTTGCACTAGAGCGAATCAAGCTTGGTAAGTACGAGAAAGCGCTGTCGATTCTGGATGAAGATGAAGCTGCATTTGGGCGACTCCTCAAAACAACGTCGGGCGCATCGGTAAAAGAGGGGCGGCTCAATATTCAGCTGACCTACAAACGCATGTTCGAGCGTGTGGTTCCGCATCAACTGCAGCGAAGTAGTGAACGTTTTTTGCTTCGCCAAATTTATTGTTGTTTGGTTTCGAGCGATTACAACGGGCAGGTGCAGCCAGAGCTGGCTCATCATTGGCGTTATGATGACAGCTTGTACGAATGGACATTTTATCTTCGTCCGGGTCTGACTTTTCATAATGGCAACCCAATTGATGCTGAAACGGTTGTCAGTTTGTTCGCCAAATTAAGCTCTTTGGAATACTACGAAAAAGAGCTGGCGCATGTTGCCAACATTACGGCACTTAATCCATTGAAGGTTGTTTTTAAGCTTAACCGACCTGACTTGGGTTTTGCTGGACTTATTTCTGGCGTGAAATATGGCATTCAGCCCGTGAGTCAGGTGAACGTTGCTAACAACAAGTTGGTGGTGGGGAGTGGTCCATTTTCCGTCGTTGAGCACAGTGAAAACCGTTTGAAACTGCAAGCGTTTGATGGCTATTACGCGTGTCGAGTATTAACGGATTTTGTGACGATATGGATCGTCAACGATGAACAGATGGAAAATCCATCGCTTGCCGCAAACACATTGCAACCAGAACCTGATTCTGCTGATGACATGTGCAGCCACTATATGTCGACGCCAAACAGTGAAGTATCACCAGCGAGTAAACGCAGTCGAACGGAAGACGGTTGTTTGTTCGCACTGTTTAACCATCATGCAAAGCACGCTTTGTCTCAGGCCCAGCGCCGATACATCAGTGAATTGATTCAACCTGAACTGCTAGCTGACGTGATGCGTAATGAAAACATTATATTTGGGAGCATACCTGCTTATAACTTATTGCCTAACTGGAAGCCAGTGTTGCGCCCCTTTGGAGATGCGGTCAAGTTGCCAAAGCTGATCACCATCGCAGGGTACAATTACACGGCGCTACGCCGGTGCGCACGAGCGATTTCTTCGCGTTTAGAGCGTGCGGGCAGCCGAGTGGAGATCGTTATGTACTCCTACCGTGAACTGAGCGAGAAAGCTAAAAACGGCACGCTTGATGAGACTCTGGTTGTCACCAATATTAACTTGGACGATAACCGTCATGCGTCTGCGTTTAGCAACTTCTTTAGCAATACTGTGCTTTACCACACCTTAGGGGCGCAAAATGCGGCGTGGTTGGATGCTCAAATGGAAAATGTCCGCGCATTCTCACCGCTTGAAGATTACCTGAGCGCGTTAGAGCCGATTGCGTCCACATTGATTAGCGAATATTGGATTGCACCGATGTTTCACCATACTCAGACGCTACGTTTTCAAGGGGTCTTGGAAGATGTCGCACTCACAAACTGGGGATGGCCAGACATACGATCCGTTTGGTCTGCGGACTGATCAAAACCGCCTGAATGGCGGTTTTTTGTGTCTGCAATTTGGTGAAAGCCAGTGACGTTTTTATTTTTTCTAGCCAACAAGTGTGATGCTTATCTACGTTTGAGCGCGAGTGATCAAGAAACGGCCCGAAATGAACTTTGAAATTAATCACGAATTATATCGAGTCAATAGGTCTAATGTGATCTGATTTAAATAATGTAACTTTAAGAATATTTTCGAGAAGGTGATTGTATTCAAAATTCGTCTATTGACTTGTTGCTCAAATAAAATTTGTAGATTTTTTACGTGTGGGATTTTTGAGCTCTGTCCATTTAAACAAATTGACAGGCTTTAAAGTGTGACTCGAAGCGCAAAAGTAGCTCGGTTGCGCGGTTGGGACTCTGTTATTGATAATTAACCCATCAGATGACGAACTGTTGATAGGGTTAAATATGTTGTACGAGTTAATCGACCACGAACTAGTAGATGTAATTAATGATCGCGCTTACCAATGGCAAGATGCGGTTAAAAAGACCACTCAATACCTAGAAAACAAAGGTTACGTCTCCCAGCATTATGCTGATGCAATCATCCGTTCAACGGAAGAAAACGGTCCTTACTATGTGTTATGCCCTGGATTGGCAATGCCTCATGCCCGACCTGAAACTGGTGTTTTAAAAACAGGCTTAGGCATCCATATTTTCCCATCACCTGTTGATTTTGGATCGGATCTCGGTCCGGCCAATATTCTTATTACCTTAGCTGCGAAAGACTCTGATACCCACATTGAGGTGATTCAAGCGTTGAGCGAGATGTTTGTGGATGAAGAGAACATTGCAAAACTGGCACAAGCCTCTTCCAAAGAACAAGTGCTAGACATAATAAAAGCATACTAAAAGGAACATAACGTGAAAGCAAACATGCGAGCTAATGTGCAAGCCTTCGGAGGTCATTTGACCGCCATGGTGCTGCCAAATATCGGAGCCTTTATCGCTTGGGGCTTTATTACTGCACTCTTTATTCCCACGGGTTGGATGCCAAACGAAGCCTTTGGCGAACTCGTGGGGCCAATGATCACTTACTTGCTGCCACTTTTGATTGGTTACACCGGTGGTCAGATTGTTGGTGAAAAACGCGGCGCGGTAGCGGGGGCTATCGGTACGATGGGCGTGATTGTCGGGGCTGATATACCGATGTTTGTTGGCGCAATGATCATGGGTCCACTGAGCGCTTGGATTGTGGTGCAAGTGGATAAACGTATTCAACACCGCATACCTTCTGGTTTTGAGATGGTCGTGAACAACTTCTCACTAGGTATTGTGGGCATGATTCTGTGTCTGTTCGCCTACGAGATTGTTGGTCCTGCGGTAACAGCGGCAAACTTGTTTGTGAAATCAGGCATCGAAGCCTTGGTGGCAACGGGATTCCTTCCTCTGCTTGCGATTATCAACGAGCCTGCGAAAGTACTGTTCCTAAACAATGCTATCGACCAAGGCATTTATTACCCACTAGGTCTGCAGGCGGCAGCTGAAACAGGTAAATCTATCTTCTTTATGGTGGCATCTAACCCAGGCCCAGGTCTTGGTATGCTACTGGCCTACGCGAAATTTGGTCAGGGTTTGTCTAAACGCTCTGCGCCAAGTGCCATCATCATTCACTTCTTTGGTGGTATTCATGAGCTGTACTTCCCATACGTACTCATGAAACCAATCATGATTGTGGCAATGATTGCTGGTGCGGCAACAGGCATCGCAACCTTCAACCTATTCGATGCAGGTTTGGTCGCGGGTCCAAGTCCAGGCTCTATCTTCTCTTACCTTGCTCTTACTCCGAAAGGTAGCTTCATTGCGACCATCGCCGGTGTGACAAGTGCAACGATTGTCTCTTTCTTGGTAGCAAGTGCGATTCTGAAGGTGAGCAAATCAGAAGATAAAGAAAGCGAGTTTGAGAAGTCAGTTTCTGACATGAAAGAGATGAAAGCGGAAGGCGCAGTTAAGCCAGTTGCAGCTGCGACGACGCAAGAACTAAGCAAACCAATTTCATTTGTCGCATTCGCATGTGATGCGGGTATGGGCTCTAGTGCAATGGGCGCTTCGACCTTCAAACGCAAGCTAGTACAAGCTGGGATAGAGATTGAAGTGAAGAACTTTGCCATCGAGAAAGTCCCGAGTGAAGCCGATATCGTCGTGACACATGAGAGCTTAGAAAGCCGCGCAGTCAACGCGACAGGTTTACCAGTCGTAACGATCAAGAACTTCCTCAACGACCCAGCGCTTGACGAGCTGATGGATAAGATTAAGCAACAAACGGTCGCGACTGAGCAACCAGCCTAACAATGCAGTTTGGGGCGGCAGGTATCGCCCCAATTAGGAGAGAAATCATGGTACAAACAACGGCAGCGGTTATCTGTGGTGAGAAAAACGTTCAATTAAGAACCTTTGATTTACCAAACATTTCAGCCGACGAACTTCTGGTTAAAAACATTTCAAACAGCATTTGTCTATCCACTTACAAAGCAGCATTGTTAGGTAGCAAACACAAACGCGTTCCTGAAAACATTGATGAAGTGCCAGTGATGACTGGTCATGAATATGCAGGTGTGATTGTTGAAGTTGGTGAGAACCTAAAAGATCAATACAAAGCAGGCGATTACTTTGTACTGCAACCAGCAATGGGTTTGCCTACTGGTTACTCAGCGGGTTACAGCTACGAAACCTTTGGCGGCAACGCAACGTATTCCATCATTCCTAAAATCGCTATCGACTTAGGTTGCGTTTTGCCTTACCACGGTGACTACTTTGCAGATGCGTCTTTGGCTGAGCCAATGTCTTGCATTATCGGTGCGTACCATGCGAGCTACCACACCACGCAATACGTGTACGAGCATGATATGGGCATCAAAGAGGGCGGTGCGTTAGCGCTTTTGGCGTGCGCTGGCCCAATGGGGATTGGTGCGATTGACTACGCGATCAACGGACCTGTAAAGCCAACGCTGGTGGTGGTTACTGACATTGATGCCGCACGTTTAGACCGAGCTAAGTGCTTAATTCCTGTTGAGAAAGCAAAAGAGCAAGGCGTTGATCTGCATTATGTGAATACCGCTCAAATCGACGATCCGGTCGCGTATCTGAAAGCGCTGAACGATGGCAAAGGCTACGATGATGTGATGGTGTATGCAGCAGTATCGCAAGTGCTAGAACAAGCCGATGAGCTACTTGGCAATGATGGCTGCTTGAATTTCTTCGCAGGCCCTACCGATAAAAAATTCAAAGTACCGTTTAACTTCTATAACGTGCATTACGAATCAACGCACATTGTGGGCACATCTGGCGGCTCGACCGGTGACATGGTGGAATCTATAGAGCTTTCCTCACAAGGTAAGATCAATCCATCGTTCATGATCACGCATGTTGGTGGCTTACAAGCTGCACCCCATACGATTTTGAATCAGTTGGATATTCCGGGCGGTAAGAAGTTGATTTACCCGCATATTGACCTGCCATTGACCGCGATTGATGATTTCTTATCGTTGGTAGACCAAGACCCGTTCTTCGCCGAATTAGACGCAATTTTGAACGCTAATAACTATGTGTGGAACGCACATGCAGAAAAAGCGTTACTTGAGTTTTATGACGTGAGCTTAACGGTTTAGTTGCAACGAATTTGTGTGGTAGCCTTTGCGCTGCCACACAATGGAGAGGTCATAATACGTTGTCACGTGAAGATGAATTACTGGAGAAACTGGACGAGTGCGAAAATGCCACTGCGTTTCTTCAGGTTTCTAACAAAATAATTAACCTCAAGTTAAAAGCACTGCTTCCGAAAGTGTTCGTTCAAGACGACCTTGTGAAGGAGTATGCTGTGGATCCTTTATTGAAAGAAGATGGTCCGTTAGCAACAACCGATGTGGTATCGAAGCTGATGTTTGCGATGGGCAAAATCTCTTTGGAAACTTACGCCGATATCGGGTTGTACGATCAGGTGTTGGAGTATGTGGTTAGCCAACCGGAGAAAGTCGAATTCGCGGATGACGTGATTTACGATTTCATCAAAAACCAGGCGGTACTCTCTTCTCAGCAAGACAGCTTTTATCTTGAGTCGATCAATCAGCTTAAGTTCTCTTCGTTTGAGTCCTTTTCGCAAATGAGATACGAATCTCTCATCAAAACAGTGTTGAAGCTGTCGTGTGAAATGTTGATAGAAAGAATCGAAGGGGAGATCAATCAATAAGGGTTCACCATGAAAGTGAATTTAAACGTCAGTGGTTTTGAAACCGAAGCTACCTTTCCTGATGCCGACGTAAAGCGAATCCATCAACCTCTTATCGAAAAATTTACCCGTCTTTATCATGAGAAGCAGGAACGCATTGTGGTGTTCTTGTGTGCCCCTCCGGGCAGCGGTAAGTCAACCCTTGCTGCGTTCTGGGAATATCTCTCTGAACATGATGAAAGCCAAGAGCCTTTACAAGTGCTGCCGTTTGATGGTTTCCACTATCCAAATGAGATCCTCGACAACAATACGATTGAACGAGATGGCGAGCTCGTGCCTCTGCGCAGTATTAAGGGGTCCTATCAAACATTTAATCTGACGGAGCTTATCGACAAGCTCAAACAGCTCAAAATGAAAGATACAAAATGGCCATACTACGACCGCAATTTGCATGATCCAGTCGACGACGCCATTTTGGTAAATCGGAATGTGGTTGTCGTTGAGGGGAATTGGTTACTGCTTAATGAACCGGTGTGGAATGAACTGCATCGTTTGGCCGATTTTACCGTCTTTGTAGATACACAGCCTGAGTTTCTACAAGAGCGTTTAGTCAATCGTAAGATTCTTGGTGGTACAGAGCCAGAAGCTGCATTGGAGTTTTATTTGAACTCAGATGCCGTAAATGTAGATAAGGTTTTAAATCACTCAATTCCAGCGGATCTCACGCTGTTTCTCAATCAAAACGGTTCGTTCGAAATTCGATAATTCGTCCACAATTTAGGAGGTCACCATGGATATCGTCGTTGATAGCCACACCCATACTATTGCCAGTGGACACGCTTACAGCACGATTTTAGAGAACGCATTGTCTGCTAAGAATAAGGGGCTAAAACTTCTTTGTACCACCGATCATGCTCCCGAGATGCCAGGAGCCCCTCACTACTGGCATTTCAACAATCAAAGAATTTTGCCCCGTTTTTTACACGATGTAGGTATTCTCCGCGGCGTAGAAGCCAACACGCTGAATGTGAAAGGGGAGATAGACTTACCACCTTCCTCTGACCAACATCTTGACTGGGTGATTGCGAGTTTCCATGAACCCGTATTCAAGCCCGCAACCGAAGCTGAGCATACTGCCGCTCTGATAAATGCGATTAAAAGCGGCAGAGTGGATGTTCTCGGTCACTTAGGTAACCCAAATTACCCATTCGATATGGAACAGGTGCTCCGCTGTGCTAAAGAGCACAATGTTGCGGTTGAAGTTAACAATACATCTTTGACAGGCAAAAGCCGTAAGGGCAGTGATTCTCGTTGTGATCGAATTGTCGAGCTGGGCAAAGAGATTGGCGTTTACTTCAGTACCGGGTCTGATGCGCACTTCTGTGAAGAGATCTCCAAGTTAGATTTGGCGATTGCTTTGCTGAAAAAACACGGTGTGGAAGAAGAGAAGATACTCACTACGTCGACGAGCCGATTCTTGAACTTCTTATTGCTGAGAGGTAAGGCCAGGATTCCAGAGTTTAAGGATTTTTACTAAGTAAAATCCCAAACACATTAAACGAAGTATTTTCTTATACAGCCCTAAAACCCGCCAAGCTGCGGGTTTTATTCGTTTTGGGGAGGCGTAGAACAGACAACGCGAATGTCATTTAAAGCGTGAAAAGAAGAATCAATGAAAAAGGGAACGAAGGCCATAATCCGAGAATATTATAGGACGAGCGGGAATTTTATTGTTCTTAATCAGTCATAAGGTTATGAGCCGCTTTTTGTGTTCCGCTGTTCAATAACGAGCGATAACAGGCGAACAAGTAGGGACTGAGCTTCAGGAGACAGCAAGCGTGCAACGGCCATTAGATCATCCGCTGTTACATGTTGAACGTCTCTTATATCCAATGCGATGTCGAGATCGGTCAAATGCAGAGAGCGCAGTATGGAGCGATATTGGGAAAGTTTCAGGTCGGATTCTCCACGCTCTATCCGTTGATACGTTTTCACGCTCATCCCTGCGATGTTTGCCATTTGTTCACGGGATAGGCCACTCGCTTTTCTTCTCGCAATCAGTGCTTCAATAATAGGATCGACCTGCATGTGCTCTCCTGAAAGGACAGTTTTGACCTAAATAAAGCAAGAAGTGGACCAGTTTAACCATCTCATATTTACCTGTTTTGCAATCAGTATAAGAATAGCTATCTAATAAAAATGTACATATTTTAGTCAGTTATAAACTCAATGGAAAAGTATCAATCATACAAATCGATCGAGATAAAATCTTCAATTCGCAAAATGCAACGCATTTTAGATCAATTATTTAGCGAGCTTAATGAGCAGCATCGTGTCACTAAAGAAAATGTTGTCGCTCTGACTCGACAGTCTCAACAGAGGTTGATGAACTACAAAGAGCTTTATCTTCATAAAGAATCGATAGGTGAGGTAGAGTTGCAGATTGCGTATGAAAATATGAGTGTGACTGAGAAGCAGGTCGCGGATATGGGCGTTTCAGCATTAACTTATATCATCGGAGCGTTAGATAAAGCGTATTAGTATTAATAGAATGGGCAAGCTAGCTTAGATTTAGACAGTTTGGATAACACCTAAAAGAAAGGATGCAAATGCTGGGGAACCACACCCAGCATTCGGACACTCATTTACCTATAGTTTCGAACCGTAAATCAGTGTTTAGAGGTATGTGAACCGAACAGTGCCGGTACGCAGCGAATAATAGCGATATTGTCCGATCTAGGCTACGCCCCTGGAATCTAACACCTGTACTTGAACTGTAAACTAATTTGTACACCCATCCAAAATTGAGCGGTTGAGCACGTTCTTACTCTTCATTAGGCGATAAAAGACTGATTAGTGATGAAAATAACGACACATCTTAGGTGAATGAGGAGAGTTGTTAAAATATATCGCTATAAGATTGACCTTTTGCTTTTCAATCGTCCTGCTTATGCCTTACAATCTTTTCGAACCAAATCCATTCATAACGAATGGCGTTGATGAATTAAGATGAACAATTTTGCTTCGAACCCAAAGTTGTGCGCATTTCATCAACGATGACATCGCCCAAAACGTCTCTCAAGTGTTCATGTGCAATTGAATTAACCACCTTTTGCTGCATGTTTTCTTAGCCATATAGGGTTCTTGTAACCAAATTTTGGTTGAGTAGAGCGTTTTGTTGGGTGTGCTTTGGATGTAGCACAACTGGCGAGAAATAAACGGATTGAATTTAGAGGTATTAACCGTGAACCTAAAACTTGTCGGCAGCTCCCTGATCGTTGCAGGTACTGCTCTTGGCGCTGGTATGCTTGCTATACCAATGGTGCTTGCTCAATTTGGCCTCCTCTGGGGCACTCTTCTTATGTTATTCATCTGGGCTGGGACGACTTACGCTGCGCTGCTCCTTCTTGAAGCCAGTTGCAAAGTAGGCGGCGGCGTGAGCATGAATGCAATTGCTCGCGAAACGCTAGGTAAAGGTGGCCAGTTGGTAACCAACAGCTTGCTTTACGCCCTGTTAGTTTGTCTATTGATGGCTTATATCATTGGTGCGGGTGATCTCGTACAAAAAGTAACAGCCTCAATTGGGCTGCCAACATCTACGATTGCAAGCCAAGTCGGTTTTACTCTTTTAGTCGGTATCATTGTTTCGGCAGGCACAGGGGTTGTAGATAAGCTTAATCGCGGTTTGTTCCTAGGCATGATCGTGGCGTTGATCCTGACACTTTTTGCGCTTGCACCAAGCGTCTCGTTTGAGGGACTTGATGAAGTCGTGAGTGACGATAAGATGGCGCTAATTAAGACAAGCTCGGTGCTTTTCACCAGTTTCGGTTTTATGGTCGTGATCCCATCGCTTGTAACTTACAACAAAGAAGCGAGCAAAACACAACTGCGTAATATGATTATCGTGGGTTCAACTATTCCGCTTGTTTGTTACCTATTATGGTTGTTAGCAGTTGTCGGTAACCTACCACCTCATGAGCTTGTTCAATACTCCAACGTAACGGAGTTGATCTCGGTATTAGGTCAGCAATACGAGGGTTTGGAGTTTATCCTATCCATGTTCACTGGGTTAGCACTGCTAACGTCGTTCTTAGGTGTGGCAATGGCGCTATACGATCAAAATGCAGACTTACTGAAAGCAAGTAAGCCAGTGATTTTTGTTACTACTTTTGTGCTACCACTACTAGGTGCTGTGTTTGCGCCAGAACACTTCTTGGCTATTCTTAGCTACGCGGGGATTATTCTTGTGTTTCTCGCGGTCTTTGTCCCATTATCAATGACAATGAAAGTGCGTCGAGTGCCAGTAGAAGATGACAATATTTATGAAGCTGGTGGTGGCGTAATGGGAATGAGCATGATCTTCCTGTTCGGCTGTTTCTTGCTGTTTGCCCAAGCAGTATAAAATCACGCTAGCTGATTTAAAAACTGAGCCGCTCGTTGTATAACGGGCGGCTTTTTTGTATTCATAGCCGAATCCAGGCCACTCAAAGTCATCAGCATTTGTGATGTTTGACGTTTCTCTGATAATCACGATAAGCTTTGACCTTGTAGTAAAACTCCTTAGCGAAAGGCTGACATGTGCAGTGATTCACCTACCTATTATGTTGCTATTGATATTAATAAGAGGCTCTGTTGTGTCAAAGCAATTATCTTTTGCCATGGTTGGCGTTATATTGTCTTTAGGTGTGTTTAGTACAGAAGTGATGGCTGACCCGGAACATAGGCATGGTCATCGATATGATCACCATCATGAGCATCACCATCATCATAAACGCAAGCACAAGCACAAGCATAAACATAAGTATAAGTATAAGTATAAGTATAAGTATAAGTATAAACATCGTGACGTTATTTATGTGGAGTCTCGACGACCAAGACGCAGTTACTACTACCACGACCGAATTCCTCGTAATAGTACCTACATAAAGATTGGAGATTTCACCTATTTAAAAGTGGATGATCGTTATTATCGTCGCTCCAATGACCGCTATATCCATGTTGAATTCAACTAGAGTGGGAAAGGCAGCATAGCAAGCGTGATAACAGTTTTGAGCCGAGTGGCAACAACACTAAAAACTAGGCGTTCTAAGTCTAGATACCACTGCGATAGAGGTCTAAAAACAAAAACAGCGAGCATTGGCTCGCTGTTTTTTTAGGTGAAGACTAGACTGTAAATCGGTTTAATATTTGATCTTGTTTATGTACATCTTCTTGCTGTGCCTGCATAGCATCGTTAGTTCGATTTGCAGATTCGGCGACTTGAGTCGATAGGTCTTTAATATTCACCGTATTGTTGTTGATCTCTTCCGCAACTAAGCTTTGTTCTTCCGCCGCTGAGGCTATTTGTAAGTTCATATCAGAAATACGCTGAATCGCATCACGAATACGTTGTAGCGCGTTGTTTGCCAAGTCTGCTTTTTCTACGGCTTCTACAGCGCTACCCTTGCTTTGATGCATAGCATTTGCCACAGATGATGCGCCAGATTGCAGCTGCTCAATCATAGTACGAATTTCTGTTGTTGATTCTTGAGTTCGTTGCGCCAGTGTGCGAACTTCATCAGCAACGACGGCGAAGCCTCGGCCAGATTCTCCCGCACGTGCAGCCTCAATCGCGGCATTCAACGCGAGTAAGTTCGTTTGGTCCGCAATATCGTTGATGACTTTTAGAATCGTTTCGATGTTGGCGGTTGCAGATTCAAGCACTTGCACTTCTTCGACAGCAAGGTCAATGCTATCGGAAAGCATATTGATCGTTTGTGTCGATTCACCGACCACAGAAGAGCCCTCAACCGTTGCTTGATCAGCTTCTTTGGCTGCACTCGCTGCGCCTTGCGCATTATTGGCAACTTCAGTCGCGGTAACAGACATTTCGTGCATCGCGGTGGCTAATTGTTCTAGCTCTTGTAGCTGAGTTTGAATAGCACCTGCCGAATCTTTTGCACCCTCAGCGGTGATTTGAGTGCCATTCAAAATTTGATCAGAAATACTCTTCGACTCAATAATTTGCTGTTGCAAGTTTTCCATGAACGTATTGAAGTTTGTAGCAAGCTCTGAGAATTCTTGGTCAGTATCAGTTTCAAGGCGCTGTGTAAGATCGCCTTTCCCAGACGCAACACCTTTAATCGCGTTGTTTAAAGTGTCCAGCGGACGCATGAGCGTGCGAATGAGTAGAGTCAGTGCAATAACAGAAGCAATCACGGCAATGATTGAATAAATAATAGCGCTGTTGCGAAGCTCTCCTACGGCAGAGTAGGCGATAGCTTCATCAATAACTGAACCCACGTACCAGTTCTCGCCCGGGATGTGAGTCAAGTTAATCATATAACGATCGCCATCGATCTCAATGTGTTGCGTTGATTGTGTAAGATCGACCTGTGGTAGGTAGCTACCAACTTTTTCACCGTTGTATTTGCTTTGAGGGTGAGCAATGGTTGTTCCATCAGCGGTGACCAAAAATAAGTAACCAGCGTCAAACAGATTCACTTGGTTGACGAGGTCAGAAAGGGTAGTTAGTTCAAGGTCATAAAACATACCAGCTAAGAACTGGCCGTTTTCTTTTACTGGTGTACCAACAGAGATGATGACGTTTTTTGAAGACGCATCGACGTATGGGTCTGTTACGACCAAATCGCCTTTGTTTTTAGCTGCGATGAACCAAGGACGTTGACGCGGATCGTAGTCTGGTCCTGCTTCCCAGCCGTCGTCATTTTCAATCACGAAGCCATTGCTTTCATAACCAAAGCCAATCGCAAGAAAGCTGGCTTTTGGTGTTGGTCGCTCAAGAATGTTCTGAACGTAGTTGTGTGAACTTGGATTAAGTTCGATAACTTCAGTAATAGAACGAGCGAGATCCTTTTTAGCATTCATTTCTGATTGCACGGTATTGCCAACACTGGTCAATATCTCGTTCACACTCGAGTCAATGTGCTCCTGCGTTTGGGAGCGGATCGTCATAACTTGTTGCGTCGACAGTAGTGACACGGTAATTAGCAGCAAAAATGACGAGGCTGTGACAACCTTATGTCTAAATTTCATGAGCTTTCCTCTGATTCTCCCGGTTGGCTTCACTATGCTTTCACCTCTTTTTGAACGGGCGAATTCGGCATCAAGAGAAACCTATTGTGTTTGGTTATCTTTTTTATCGACATCTTTGTCAAAAACATGAGTCTATTTGTTGTCTTTTTTAACCAAATTTAAACAAAACGGTAAGTTACGACAAAAACCGTGAGTTTGATCAGATTTGTGCGCTCTGTTAATGAAAGCGTCATAATGAAAAGAATTGCGTAAAGCATAGTGTTTCAGGTTGGCGTTATTGGTGAGATGAGAGCGACTTAACTGTCGTAAAAGGGGGCGTGATTGGAGCTGTTCGTTGTAAGTTATGAGCGTTTGCTAATTAAGTGATCTGAATAGAGCTGTAGATAGAGTTTTAGACATAAAAAAGGCCCCGACAATGCGGAGCCTTTGTTGATTGATGCTTTGATTTTAGAAAATCAGATGAGCAACACCAGCAATCACAGGTAATGTGATTAGCGTACGCAGAATGAAAATAACGAACAGTTCTACAATGTTTACTGGAATTTTGCTGCCTAGTAGTAGGGCGCCAACTTCTGACATGTAGATAAGCTGAGTTACTGACATTGCTGCAATAACAAAACGTGTCATTTCATTATCAATTGATGCCGCTAAAATTGCCGGGATAAACATATCCGCAAAGCCAACAACAATAGTCTGTGATGCGGCGACAGCTTCTGGAATTTGCAGTAGCTCTAGGTATGGAATGAATGGCTGACCTAGAATTTCAAATACAGGAGTGTACTCTGCAATCACTAATGCCACGGTACCCAGACCCATAACCACAGGCAGTACACCAAACACCATGTCGATTGCGTTATGTACGCCCTCTTTAAATACCGACTGAACAGATGTTACCTGACCCGCGCGCTTAAGTGCTAGATCCATACCCCATGAGAATGTGGTGTGGCCTTCTGGTACGGCGTCAGCATCTTTATCTGGGTTGCTGCCATCAATGTAGCGATCTTTCTTCAGGCTTAGCGGCGGTAAGCGAGGAATGATAACCGCAGCGACAATACCTGCTAAACAGATTGCGCCGTAGAAAGGTAGGAACAGATGCTCTAACTGTACCTGAGCGATAACCACTAAGCTAAACGTGATCGATACTGCTGAGAACGTTGTCCCGACAACAGCGGCTTCACGCTGAGTATAGAACTTATTTTCGTACTGTTTGCTGGTTAGCAAGATACCAACACTGCCGTCGCCTAACCAAGACGCCATACAGTCAATTGCGCTACGGCCAGGCAGGTTGAATACCGGGCGCATTATTTTACTCAGTAACGCGCCAAACAGCTCAAGAAGACCAAAGTTCAGAAGAAGCGGAAGGAGTAGGCCCGCAAAAATGAACACCGCAAACAAAGTTGGTAGAAGACCGGTAAGAACAAGGCCTCCTGTATTTTCTTCCCAAATCGCTTTTGGACCCACTTGGAAGAATGTCATTAATACGGCTGCACCACCGATTAAGCGAACAATAAGCCAAAGTGGCGATGGATTGAAAAGACCGTTTAAAAATCCATTACGTAAAATCGCTGCAGGCTTGAAAATTTTGCAAAGAACAGAAGCGACTGCCATGAAAGCGATGATACTGGTGACGATAGCGATCAAGGTATCGCCTAATACTGCCGGGATGACTTTTGCCATAACCGCAACAGGGATAGTTAGGCCGCCATCGTATGAGATCGGAGCCATAAAGAGTAGAAGACCGATAAGGGAAGGGATGAAAAACATCCAAAAGTTGCCCTTAGGTGCTTCAGTAGCATTAGTGGTATTATGCATAGTTGTCTCGTGTTACTACTAGTCAATACTTGCCATTTCCATGACATAAATATTCACTAAACATCCGTATTTAATCACAGTTTTGCGGAGGGTACCCGCAAACTGCATCCATTGCAATACTATTCATTAAATACATCTAGTTATTCAGCCGATTTGTCGGGTAATTGGTCAAATAACGTATAAGTGTATACGAATATGTTGCTTGTGTTAGAAAATTGTAGCACGGAGCGCGGGCAGCGCAGAGAATTATGGGGCGCATTGTGACTGGAATAATAAAACGGTAAACAAATGTGACTTTGATCTAACTAACTTTTTGCCGGGAGCCCTGTTAGCCCTAGATGTTATAAGGTTTTTTAGCTGCGTTACAACACGATAAAACGTTTATTATGATGTGCAGTGGTGAGAGAGTTGATCTACAACCGATTGAAGCATTCGGCCTCAATCGGTTCGAGATTTTATGCTTTTTGTTGGCGACTAAGCATGTAAAGGTAACTCCAGTAGATCAGAGCCGTAGCGAAAGCCAATATTGCAGGGAAAACGAGCGTATATAATCCATATACCACGAAAAGTGCGGCTCCTGCGACACCGCCAAGCAAGAATCCGAAGAAAATGAATAGGAATAGCTTTGCTTTACGTCGATCAAATTGGCGACCTCTTAAGCTTTCTCCAATCATAATCCCCAGATCGGTGATGATCCCAGTCATATGTGTGGTTCTGACTACTGCGCCGCTGAATGTAGTGATCATTGCGTTTTGTAATCCACATGCTGCTGACGCTAGATATTGGCCGTACAAATCCCCTTGCACCAAAAAGCCCAAACTGAGTAGGAGCAAGCTCCCTTCTATGCACAGTGCAACACCATATCTTCGCCCTAGTTTTAACGCACTGCTCTCAATAAAAAAACCGCTAAAGGCAGCACCGATCAAAAAGCTAAATACGATGAAGAGCAGGTGAATGGAGCTATCCACACCTGTTAACAAGCTGTTCCCTAGCTGAGTTACGGTTCCCGAAAGATGTGTTATCGCTTGATGTTGAAAGCCGAGAAGACCAACGGCATTGACGCAGCCCGCGAGAAGGGCAAGTAGAAACGCGCCATATTCCACCCAACGAGGAAGTCTGGAAATCACAATAAAACCCCACCAAATGTTAGGAGCCGATTATAACGCTCACACCGCGTTACGAAACCCCTTACAGTAAAACTCGGTTGATCATTCTCAAAAAAATCTCATTTATCGAGCTTTTGCTTTGACCATGATAACGACATAGAGGGGGATTTCCCCTACCTGATGTGTTCCATTGTACATTCGAAACTCACCCATCCATGTTTCCTCTGTTCATAGATTGAAACCGTTGGTTGGTGGAACTCTTTATCAGTAAAAAGACCGACGGGAATGATCATGATTTCAGGAAATGTAGAGACCAATAAGCGCATTGTCGTGCCGCAAGAAGGGCAAAACTCATACTGAACCTCGCTGCCATCATCCCCCATTCGGGTATAGCAGGTGACTTCACCGTTTAAGGTTACGTGCTCTTTATCAAAGCGAGCCTGTACCCCAAACACACTGCCTGTCCGCTTTTGGCATTCAAAACAATGGCAGACAGACGTACGGATGGGTTCTCCCTTACAACGGAGCTCAACTAAACCGCAAGCGCATTCGCATGTATGAATGGTTGTTGTCATCGTGATTACCTATTCTTCCCAATACACCAATGAATTTGGAACACTGAGAGCAGTGTCAGTGGCCAGTTATGAACTCTGGGCTTGAAAATCATTTGGATACAGTCAGTTTAGTTTAATTTTGAAACACTTGAAGGGATGAAATCATTTGGGTATACAATGCTATACTCGCTTTTTCATTTATACCTTTAAACAAGGAAGTCTTCATGGCTCACAAAAGAATCCTGCCGATACCACTTATTCTTCTTATTCCGATCGTATTATTGGTCGTGGTTGTGATCGCGGGTGTTTATCGCTTTAGTTTGTCTGATGAAGAGATCATGGCTAAGTTTCCTCAAACGGAAGTAGAAACCAATGTTATTGTGCAAGAGACGCTGGGAATTACTTCACGCAACCCATGGACGATTCAAGTACCAGAGCAGGGAGCGGTCACTTTTCTTGATGAGTGGGACAAAGAAAACGGCTATTTGATAGGCGATTATGATGCAGGTGCGACAAAAGGTCAGGTACTTGTTCCAACTGCGTTTATTAGTCAGCGTGAGATTGAGAGTGTTTCATGGATTGCTGCACCGATGATTGTAACGACACAAGGTAGCGGTTCGTTTAACTATGTTGGCTTGTTTAAGTTTGATCCCGTGCCGAGCCGAGTTGTCCTTTTAGACAGTATTTTTGTCGGTGACCGCGTTAAATTTACCCAAATTACATGGGAAAGTGATGCCATTATCACGCTTTCATATTTAGCGCATGGTGACGATCAAGCAATGGCAGATACGCCAAATCAATTAAATTCATCCACATTAAAGCGTGTAGGGAATAACTTACATATGCAACAGTGATGAAATTTTTTTGAGTTCTGTAAAAAATCAGTGTTTTCTGCGCTAGATCTCGAAATTTCATAGTGATTTCTTATACGGGAATGCATAAGCTATGAGCCTTGTTTGAAAGGAGATAGTAATTCCCGTGTCTACAAATGAAATTACAAGACGGTTGCCGAATCTGACAAGTCGTAGAGCGCTGCTGTTATACTCCTTGCCAGTTTTAGTTGCGATTGGTGTTTCTCACTCTCTCAAAGAGTCATCTTTAACCAAAACCATCGCATTGAACCTGCCTGAATCTCAGGTCGTTGAAAAAATTCTTGATGCGACAACTGCCGAAGTTGTCACTCCCCCGAACTTCGAATATCAAATCCAAGCAGGTGACAACCTAAGCACTATTTTTAGCCAGCTCGGTTTCGGTTACAGCTCGTTAATGAAAGTAATGGAAACGGATTTGAACTACCTTGCACTTGATACACTAAAGCCGGGCAACACGCTCCGCTTTTGGCGTGATGATGCGACAGGCGAGTTAGAGAAAATGGAACTGCAATTTTCTATTGCAGATAAAGTGGTCTACCAACTAAATAGTGATGGTAGCTATGACTTTACCGATATCTCGATTCCTGGCGTGTGGAGCCAAGAACCATTGGTTGGTGTTATTCAAGGCAGTTTCTCTTCTTCTGCAAGTCGACTAGGTCTAACGTCGGCAGAAGTGAGTCAAGTTGTGAGCTTACTCAAAGAGCAGCTCAACTTTGGGCGTGATCTTCGTGCAGGTGATCGATTTGAAGTCGTTCGTCGTTCGCAAAGCATCAATGGTGTGCCAACGGGCAAGAACGAAATTGAGGCGATTAAGATCTACAATCGCGGACGTGAAATCACGGCTTACCTTCATACCGATGGTCAATTCTACAATGCTAAAGGCGAGAGCTTGCAACGCGCATTCCAGCGTTATCCTGTAAGTAGCCGTTGGCGTATCAGTTCTGGCTTCAATCCTAATCGTTTACATCCAGTAACGGGGCGCGTCGCGCCGCACAACGGTACTGACTTTGCCGTGCCAACCGGTACACCAGTCGTTTCTACTGGTGACGGTACAGTGATCATGACTCGTAAACACCCTTATGCGGGTAACTACGTGGTTGTTGAGCACGGCAGCAAATACAAAACCCGTTACTTACACCTAAGTAAGATCCTGGTTAAGAAAGGGCAAAAGGTTTCTCGAGGCCAGCGTATCGGTCTTTCCGGTAAAACAGGTCGAGTGACAGGGCCACACCTTCACTATGAATTGATTGAATACGGCCGTCCAGTTAACGCTATGCGAGCAAACATCCCAATGGCGAGCTCTGTTCCTAAGAAAGAGATGGCAACCTTTGTCGCGAACAGAGATGAAATGGATAAGCTATTACGCGATAAAGAGAAAGCAGTGCTGTAACAAAGTACTTCGCTCAAAAAATAAAAAGAGACTAAGCATAGCTTGGTCTCTTTTACTTTGTGCATTAACTAGATTTACATTCCATGACCGTCGCTTGTTTAGAGCTCTTAGGCGCTCCGCACTTCACGTTCATTTATCAGGTGTACGATTTCATCAACACTGTGTGGGCGAGAGTAGAAATAGCCTTGAATGTAGTGGCAGCCCATTTCAATTAACTTTTGTAGTGCTCTATCGTCTTCTACGCCTTCGGCAATCAAATCCACATTAAGCAGTTCTGCCAATTGCGCTATCAAAAACACCACTTGTTCAGAGGTTGTATTTGAGAGCATGTTTTGGACGAAGGTTGCATCGATTTTAATGCTATCAATCGGATAATTGTGTATATAGTTCAAGCTTGAGTATCCCGTACCAAAATCATCCAACGCGACTTTAAAACCTAAGTACCGCAATGAGTTAAGTACCATCTGTTCACGACCACTTTGCGAGAGTAAAACGGTCTCGGTGAGCTCTATAACAAAGTCTTTTGCTTCATGCTGATACTTTTCAACCATGTTAGTTAGGTGGTTAATATAGCGGTTAGAGTCGACCAGCTCATACGCAGAGCAATTGATAGAGAGTTTAACTTTGTATCCTAAGTTGGCCTCTAGCTCTTGTTTTGCGATACATGCGAGCTCAATAATACGTTCACCCAACTCGATAATCAGGCCTGATTGTTCGGCAGCTTCAATGAATTCCGCAGGGGAGATGTTTCCGTAAACATTGCTGTTCCAGCGGGCTAGGATTTCAAAGTAATTCCAGCGATCGCTTGTGATATCTACGATTGGCTGAACAACGACATACAACTCTTCGCTATCATGTATGTCAGCGCTAAGTTGAATGCGCATAGCTTCAATAAGCTGCGTTCTACGGTGATAAAGGGCGCTAAGGTGTGTGTCGTAATGCTGAATTCGTGTATCGCGATGTTTTTTACAGTCTTTGAGAGCGAGACTGGCATTCAAAATTAGCTCATCGCTGTTCAACATATGTACTGGTGCGCGCGCGATACCAATACTAACAGTGAAAGAAATTCGGTTAGATTTGTCGCTGTAGCCGCTTTCAATTTTGTCGAGTACTTCCTGACACACGGCGACAGGATCTTCGTCGTAAGTAATGAAGGCGAATTCATCTCCTGCTACACGAAAAGCGTTGTTTGGCGATGACAAGCTTTGTTGAATGGCGTTCGCCGTAAACTTAATGATTTGGTCGCCGATGTAGTTTCCGTTGATATCATTGATCGATTTAAAGTTATCGATGTCTAGGTAAGCCAAACTGAATGGACGAGTGGCCTGTTGCGTCAATGTCTCCAAGGTGTCAGCTAAGCAGCTACGGTTGAGCAGTCCAGTTAGGTTATCATGCGATACTTCATAGCTAAGCTGATTAAGAAGCTTATCTGAACGTTCACTGACCCACTTTTCACGTAAGCTGTGAATAATGACATTGGCATAAAAGCGGTGGAAGTCGAGGATATCTTGCGCTTCCTTAGCGTGGATGCTTCGGGTAAAGGTGGACAATAAAATTCCCAGAACCTCGCCATTTTGTGTCTTTAATGGCAGACCAATGTAAGCTTGAATACCATCCTCTTGAAACATCTGATCTTCAGGAAAGCGTTTGTAAACTTGGTCCTGATAGAAAATATGTTCGCCAATGTCTTTTGCCACTTTTTCACAGGGGGTGCCTGAAAGGTGGTAGCTTAGATTGTCTGTAATTTTTCCATTGCTAGCGAAGGAGATGGTATGAGCCGAATGTTGAAGATGCGCAACTTCTACAACGCAAGTGCAATGGCTCTGCAATTGTTGATGAATATCTAACGTGACTCGGTTTAGCTGAGCCGTGCCGTTTAGCTTCAATATTTCATCAATTTTGTGGAAACTGATTTGTACCTGACCCATTGAGCATTTCACCTAGCGTTGTGATTACCATATCGTGTGAGACACGAAGAATTATTATTTGATATGCATCAAATAAACTATCGGTTACTAAGGCGAATTTTTCAAATTTTGTGAACGAACAAATCATTATTTTCATGTTTTTATGCTTGAACCTTTTAAAGGTATAGCGATAAAAACGCTAAGCTAGGCGCGCTTCTCCTCTTCTAATCGCGATTTGAGATAATCGAGGAACAGCTTAGTTCGGGTATGCTGATAATCCAGCTTTGGATAGTAGGCATATACAGTGGCTTTATCCGCTGTGATATCGGGCAAGATAGGCACTAAAGCTCCGGATTTGAGATCATCTTTGATCATGACGTTATTCGTCATCAGAATACCCATGCCTCTTTTGGCACCATGAAACAGCGCTTCTGGGTTGGTCGTGGCAAAGTTACCGGACAAGCTGATACGTTTGCCTCGATTGGTTTTGATTTCTCGTGAGGGCTTTTCACCCCAAATCAGGACATTATGCTCTGTCAGATCCTCAACGCATTGTGGCGTGCCATATTTTTTTAGGTAACTAGGCGCGGCGTAAAACTGGGCTTTATGTTCGAAAAGTGCGGTGGCTTTGAAACTTAGCGAATTAAGTTGCTCTAATTCCCGGCTAATAAACAGGTCTAAGCTTAGCTCTGGCAATTGGCCCGGTAGCGTTGTCGTTAATTGAAGCGTAATGTCTGGATATTTCTCAAGAAAATCATCTAGGTAATGCACCAAAAACTTAGAACCAACCGCCAGTGTCGCGCCAATTTTCAATAACCCTGCTGGTGATTGATTGACTGAGCGAGTTTCATCTAATACTGATTGCCATGAATCCAACTGACTTTTTGCTCGTTGATAAAACAGCGCACCAGCTTCGGTTTGGCTAATAGAGCGGGTCGTGCGTTTAAGTAGCTGAACGCCAATTTTATCTTCTAGCCATTGAACTCGTTTACTGATAGCTGAGCTGGTGGTATTGAGTTTCCGCGCTGCAGCATTAAAGCTACCTTCTTCGACCACACGAATATAACTCTTCACGCTTTGAATCCAGTCCATTGTGTCTCCTTGGGAATTAATTCCTTTCCAACTTAGCTGATTATCATCTTTGAGTATCAAATATACACTGTTTGCCATCAATCTGTCACAAAGTAGGAGGAACGTTTGCGTAAAACACCATTGTTATTAGCGATGATGATCATTGCCACAGGCCAAGTTGGCGTTAGTATTTATCTTCCTTCTTTACCATTGATTGGTCATGACTTGAATTTGCCGCAACATTCGATTCAGAATCTCGTCACACTATTTCTCGTTGGTTTCGGTATCTCTCAGCTTTTTTACGGCCCATTGTCTGATGCGATTGGTCGTCGACCAGTGTTTATTCTGGGCCAAAGTGTGTACCTAGTTGGTACGGTTATGTGTATCGCGTTTTCGGACAACATTATCGCTCTTGAAGCGGGGCGGTTACTACAAGGTTTGGGAGCGGGCAGTGCCTCGGTGCTTGGTCGCTCCGTATTGCGTGACAGTTATGACGGTATGCAATTAACCAAAGCGCTATCTTATATTTCAGTCACGGCATCTGTGATGCCAATTATTGCTCCGCTGTTTGGTGGCTGGATTGCTTTTCACCTGAGTTGGCATGCTGTCTTCGTGTTTGTGCTGATTTACTTAATGGCAATTTTTACACTTGGTTTATTGGTGTTGCCAGAAACGCTGCCTTACCCGAAGCGAAAATTTAAAGTAGGCCAAGTCAGCGCGAATTATTTGCGTCTGTTAACGAATACACAAGTGATTGGTAGTGCGAGCTACAACTGGCTTAGTTATTTATCGGCTCTGGTTACGCTCTCCTTGTATCCATTTTTAATGCAACAAGAGTTAGGCTTAACGGCGGCAGATTACGGTTCTTTGATGATCATACCGTCAGTTGGTTTGCTGACGGGTAGCTTGGTGCTTAATTTGATCAACGCTCGTTACAAAGCTCAGCAAATCTTGCTGATGAGTTTCGCGATTGTTGCTATTGCTGGCTTCATGTTATTGGTTACACCCTTCAGTGTATTTTCATTACTAGTGGCATTTACGTGTTTAAGTTTTGCCCAAGGCATGTCGTTTCCGGTATCAATTAGTTTGTTGCTGTCGCCACATAAGCAACAGGCCGGAGCGGTTTCTGCGCTATCTGGATCAATTCAAATGTGTTTAGCCGGTTTGTTTGGCGGATACTTGGTAGATTCTTGGGTCACGAATCAAAACCAGCTTGGGGTGTTTTATTTGTTTATTGCGTTACTTTCTTGCTTTGTTCTCGTACTAAGCCAATTTCGTAAAGTGCCAGAAGGGACGATTCAAGCAGAAACTTCCACCTGAATATACTTGCAACGAAAGAGGCAGCTTTCTAAAATGCGCTGCTAAATTAAGTCAGGATCATTGTGTATATTGAATGACTCAGTTTGAGAGGAAGAGGGCAATGCCTGATGCTCCTCTCAGCTTGGGGATACCTTTCTGCCCAAATGACTATCCGATCTCTAATCGTTAGGTGAAAGAATGCAACAAAACGAATTTGAAACACTGGTAAAAGAAATTACTCAGCAAGAAAGCATGCCAAAGGCACTCGAAGTCTTGAAGGCGTGTGAGGAAGAAGAAGTTGCACAAGCGGCACAATCCCTAACGGGTCAGTTTGGTCTTGCAGAAGTTGATGGCGAGAAACGTATTTACCATATTACCACTCAAGAAGACGAGTCCGGAGAAGAGCAAGAATACGTGGAGCACGTCATGAATGAAGGCGATCACTTGATCAAATTTGCTGCGTGGTTCTTTGAAACATTCTTTGAAATCAAACAGAAAGATACGTACGTCGCAGCGGGTAAAACATACCAGCAACCTAAGCGATAGGCGCCCGTTTCGAAAAAGTAATCAGAACTAACCTGAAAGTTAATTACAAAATAAATGTGACGCTAGTCTTGTTTTTATCTAATTGTGGTGTAAAATTACAACATAGTTAAGTCAATACATTCAGGAGAAGGTCATGGGTAACGAACTTGGTGGTGCTTATATTGGCCAGATGATTGCAAAAGACGCGATGCACAAAGCGCTTTACGGTAAAGCGAAGAAGAAAAAAGCTTCTGTTTTTGCTCGTGTTATGAAAAAACTGGCGAAATAATTTAAAAAGCCCTGATTGAAGAATCAGGGCTTTTTGCTTTTATCTGTCTTGTTTTTAGTGGCAGCCTACATATTGAACAACATTGGTAAACCACTACTCAAAGACGGATGGCATTTGAATCAAACGCTAAGCGGATTGGCTTGGTATCTCCACGACATTATTAGGCACTTTATCTAGCCCCTTTGCTGCTAACCACTTTTCTAAATCGTCAGCGCCTCCAACATACTTTCCATCCAACCAGATCTGCGGCACTGTTACCGGCGTTTTTTCTCCAATGATGGCTTTTACTTCGGGGATCATGCGATACAAAGCGGCGCTGTCTTTAACCACGTCATGATACTCGTATTGAACACCAGCATCGTCAAGTAGTTGTTTCGCTTTGACACAGTAAGGGCAGGTGGCTTTACCATAAACAATGTTGCCTTTTAGCTCATCGCGTTTGACCCATTCAGCGATAACTGATTGCACAAGCACGCCCCGGTTTAGCGCTTCTCCTTGGCTGACCACTTTTCCTTCGACAATAAGAATCGGTGCATGCCAGGCCCCTGCTTTTAATGGTTCCCACCAATGTGATAACCAATCTTTTACTTCCAGTTCAACGGGGACATCAGCGAGTTCGTTTTTAAAAGTATCCGTCAAAATATCTTTAGTTAACGTACATTCACCACAAGGAATATTGACTTTGAATGGACCCCAACTACCAGCCCAGCGGTACAGTGTAATTTTGATTGGTTGACTCATATGGTGTTCCTCATTTCCTTTCCTGAAAATATAGAACCTCGAAATTAGACTTTTCTTTCAACTAGCTTTGTCTTTTTCGCTTCCCAGTGCGTAATAAACGCAATGGAGGCAATAATAATCGCGGCGCCTAGCCATAAACGACCAGGTGGTACCCAGCCAAACACCAACCAGCCAGCAACGACATTCAAAGGCAGTTTTGCGTGATCAAATGGTTGTACAAATGAAGCGTCTGCTACTGCATATGCTTTAACGATAGCCCATTGAGCGAGTGCAGTAAGCGCGCCTGCGGCTAAAAGTACGCCCCATATCGTCCAGGTATTTGGCATCGTAAATGTCGGTATTGCCAATAAGATATTAAACGGCGTTATCAGCAGTAATAAATAGACAACCATGGTTGAGGGCGGATCGTTGACCGACATTTTCTTTACCATCAGAGAATACGCTGCCCAGAAAAATGCGGCGCCAACAGGAAGCAGGGTCGCCCATGTAAATGAATCTGCCCACGGCTCAAGAATGATCATAGCACCAACAAACCCTGTTAATGTTGCTAACCAGCGTGCAGTACCTACTTTCTCTTTGAGTAACAAGCCAGATCCAACCGTTGCAAATAACGGAGAGGTCATCAGCAGCGCAATGCCTTGCCAAATCGGAACTGGATAAGCGAGTGCCCAAAGCCAAAGCTGAATCCCGATAACAGAGAGAAAAATACGGAAGGCATGCCAACCAAAGTGTTGGGTTCTTAGTGAGCGTCTAATTCCAAGTGTACGCAGATAGGGCAGAATGACAAATAAGGCAATAGCGTATTGGAATAATGCGAATGTGGTGGAAGAGACACCAAAGTTGATGCTAGCAATTTGGGCGAAGCTGTTCACTATGGCGAATGCCAAGCCAGCTGTTAGCATCCAGGACGCACCTTGAACAGGATGATGATTCAATTGAAAAATTCCAGTTTGATAGAGGTGGCGGGATCATACGTCCTATTGTTTTTCGCGCCAATAAAAAAATGCCTCCCAGAGGGAGGCGACATTACCAATTCAAAGGACGTGCCTGTTATAACAGGTACAAAGAACGAGAAGCACAAACGCTGCCATGCATTTGCATAAATAATATTGCAGAACGCGTGCCAATTTTTATCTATTTGATTTTAATTGTCTTTTTATTTTAGTTCGGTTGGCTATTAGGAGAAATGCACTAACTTAGTGACAAATCGCATTAAAAGAGGGCAGAGGCAGGAGTCACTACGCTCGTTTTTCATTGCTGAGCGACGTTTGGATAGTGTGAAAATTTATCGAGTTATGTTGGGTTACACAAAAAAATGGCCAGCAAGCATGCTGGCCAATTGGACTCGCTCTTAGGACAAGAGTGAATTAGAAATCGTAACGTACGCCTAGACGTAGTGTGTCTTCACCTTGAACCACTTTCACTTTACCATCTACTACATCCTTCTTTTCATCGAGTTGGTTGATGTAGTAAGACAGGTAAGTACGGAAGTTACTGTTTAGTTTGTAGTAACCAACAAGCTCGATACCTTCAACGGTGTCGTACTTTGAACTGTTGTCTGGATCATTCTCTTGAGCTGTGTATAGCGCAGCAAGTGTCACTTTGCTTGCTACTTTGTAGCTTGCGACTAGCTCGTAAGCCGTAAAGTCTTCAGCGTCAGTCAGGGAACCTTGAGAATAAGTACCTGCTAGGTATAGGTTATCCATCGAGTAGGCGATACCACCTAGAATTTGATCTTCAGAGTTGTCTTTATTTACGTCGCCACCAGAATATGCAAGACCGAGGTCTAGGCCCATTGGCAGTGAGTACATTCCAGAGATGCCGTATTTATCTTCGTTATCGCTAGAGTTTGCTTGGTAGGTTGCTTGCAGTTGTAGCGCATCAAACGCACCACGGTATGCGAAAACGCTGTCTTGCTTATCAGAAGACGAATCGATAACTTGCTGAACACCAGAGAACTCAGTGATATCCGTCATGTCAGAGATGATGACTGCAGCCATGTCTTGACGACCTACAGAGAAAGCACCGATATCAGAGTCGACACCTGCATACATGTAGCGGTTTTTGAATTCACTTTTGCCCGTTTTTTGCTCGGCTTCGTAAACACCGAATGCAGAAAGGCCATTGCCGATGTCCGTTTTACCTTTTAGATTAAGACGAGCGCGGCTTTTATCTTCCATTGAGCCTTCAACTTCAGCACCACCTGAACCGATGAAGTCACCACGGAACTCAACGCGGCCGCCAACTTTTAATTCAGTACCGTCGTTTTTGTATACTGTTGCTGCGAATGATGGTGCTGATACCAATGCTGTAAGAATTGCAGTAGTTAGTGCTGCCTTTTTCATTTTCTTATTACCCTAGTTGTAATCGATGGGCTTTCTTGCCCGATGTGTTGATGACGCTAAGGTAAACCCTGAAAATGAAAGATAGATTTCTGTTAAGTTATGATTTGATTGCACTTTTATTGCTGGCGAGAATAAGTGCCCCTTCTTATATCTCTTATAAAAAGAAAGGTTTTATCTTTTTTGAGGTTTTTCTGCCTTCTATTGGAGACCGTGCTTTTTTCAAAAAGTTCCTGAACCTATTTTTGTTCCAAAATGTAAGTAAATATTTCATTTTGACGGGAAAGTTATTTTCAAAAGTTGGGGTTCATCAAGTATTTGTGAGCACTATCTCGTTAAAGCATTTCTTTTTGTAAGGTTTTTACGCCTGGATTTTTTTTCGGATAAGTAAACGTTTGCTTTTTAGTTTTTTGCTGAGAATTTTTCACTCGGTTATCAGGAACTAATCAAATAAAGTGTCGGCAGTTGTTACACAAAGGTAAATCCATTCTGGCGGAAAAGATGCCCCAGAGGGCCTTTGTATTCCTTTCTGTGTTCATCATTTCGTTTTACGAAAGTGAATCAGAGCTGGGTCTAAAACTGACTAACCAACTAATAAGTAATGGATTTAGAAATGAATAAAAAATTATTAGCAGCGGCAATCGCAGCAGCAACTTTCGGCACTCAAGCAGTGGCAGTGGAACTTTATAATAACGATGGCACAACATTTTCGATGGGCGGCCACGTTTCTGTTAACTTAAATGGTTCAGAGCAAGGTGACACGGATGTTGGTACTAACTCTCCTCGTATCAATATCTCTGCGACACAAGATTTAGGCAATGGCTTCACCGCAGACGCACGTGGTGAATGGGCTCTAAACTACTTAGATGGCGGTGAAGAGTCGTTTAAAACTCGTCTAGGTTACTTAGGTTTAACACATGAGGTTTACGGTCGTGCAGTAGGTGGTACGCAATGGTCACCTTACTATGATGTAGCAGGCATCGCGGATATGCCAATTGCGTTTGCGAATGACTTCATTTACGACGATCACGGAAACCTAGGCACAGGTCGTGCGGATAAAATGCTGTCTTATCGAAATGGCTTTGATTTAGGCGAAGCAGGTGCGATTAACGTTGGTCTTGGATGGCAAGGCGCAAATGATGAATACACGCGTAACGACGCAGGTACTATCACTGGTGGTCTTAAATACGATGACCGCATGCAAGTTGCGCTTTCTTACGCAATCATGGGCGCGAAAATTGGCTACTCATACAACGGTGGTGACTTCCAACACCCTGCTTACACAGGTAAACACACCGCAGAATCACATGTTGTGTCTGCATCTTACGGCGCTTACGGCCAAGGTCTGTTCCTTGCCGCGGTATATGGTTCAAATGAAAATATGAACTTCAGTGTAAATGGCGACCGTTTGGCGGAAAGTGATACGTACGAAGCGATCATCGCATACGCTCTAGCGAACAGCTTAAACTTGAGCGTTAACTACGAGATGGTTGAAGGTAAAGAGTTCAAAAATTCTAAAACAGAAACCGCTCGTGAGGAAATGGCACTGCAGGCAGAGTACAACTTCACGCCTAAATTTGTTGGTTACGCGGGTTACCAGTTTGACCTAAATGATGACCATGGTCGTGAAACTGATGACAAATGGGCGATAGGTGCTCGTTACTACCTATAATAGGATTTAGCGAGAACAATCATTCACCCTTATTGATTTAAAGCCAGCCTCGTGCTGGCTTTTTTGTCTATTTGTTTTGTAAATACCGTGATGTTTCAATTAGATGATACAAAACTCAAAACGGGGTGAATGTCTTATTTTTCACACTAGAGGATGGGATTTAGTGTCGTTAAGTCAATAGGTTAGATTATGATGAGGTTTTTGTTTTGCAGGGAAGAGCGATGAGCGTTATTCAAGTTGAAGAAAAGAAAGTAGAAGTGGGTAAAGTGCTTTGTGTTGGGCGAAATTACGTTGAACATATTCATGAGCTTGATAATGCGATCCCTGAGCAAATGGTGGTATTTAATAAACCCGCGACTTCCGTATCGACGACTCTGCGTTCATTTCATCAAGAGCCTCTTCATTACGAGGCTGAAATCTGTTTTCTGATCAAAGATGGACGTTATTCAGCGGTCGGTTTGGGATTGGATCTGACCAAGCGCGGTTTGCAGTCTTCACTTAAACAACAAGGGTTGCCCTGGGAGCGTGCTAAAGCGTTTGATGGCTCCGCAGTGTTTAGTCGATTTGTCTCTTTGGATAACATTGATATTAATGATCTTAACCTAGAGCTCTTGATTAACTGCGTTCGTGTACAAAAAGGTCACGTTAACCAGATGCTATATCCGCCGCTAACCATTTTGGATGAATTAACGAGTTACACAACACTTCAAGATGGCGATGTGGTAATGACCGGCACACCAAAAGGAGTTGGTGAGGTGCATAAAGGTGACATCTTCCTTGGACGATTAAAGTGTGGTGATGTCACCTTGTTGGAGATTGAGTGGGTGGCGGATTAAAGCCAAATTCGCAGAACGAGAAATACCACCATGCTGATCACCGTCGTTAAAAGAACATTTTTAGTAAAGTACGCGATTAACGCAGCCAGCAAGGCAGCCAATAAAAATGGGTTGTGCACATTCACGCTGAGTGCTCCATCGGGAATGAAAACGATAGGCGCCCAGATCGCAGTGAGTACCGCAGGGCTGGCGTAGTTGAGCACTTTTTGTGTACGTGTTCCTAATCGCAGTGGTAGCTTGGGTTCTAAAAACAAGTAGCGGCTGGTGAAAACAAGTCCCGTCATCAGTAAAATAGACAACATGATCATTAGTGTTTCTCCTGTACTTGTTCCACAAAGTAGCCTGTAAGCATGGCTAAAATGCTCGAAATCATCAAACTTCCTTCCACTTGGTAATAGGTTAGGGCGACCGAGCTCACTAATGCCACGACAACACTCGCGAGCACCGCCATATTTTTAATAGTCGGAACTACAATTGCGATAAAAGTCGCGGCCACAGCAAATTCCAATCCCATTTCGTTCAGTTCAGGGATCAGGCTTCCCGCAATAATGCCCGTCAATGTCGCGATATTCCAAAACAGGTAAAAACTCAAACCAGCCCCAAGCGCATACCAGCGATTAAATTGTTTATCGGAATGATGACCTACAATCGCAAACAGCTCATCAGTGAGTAAGAATCCGAGTGATAACCGCCATTTAAGAGGAAGTGGTGCAATTTTACTGCGCATCGATACACTGTAGAGGAAGTGTCGAGAGGTGATAAAAAACGTTGTTAGTAACATGGTTACTAGACCTGCCCCCGATTTAATCATCCCCATCGCGACGAGCTGCGCGGAACCTGCGAACAGAATGGCGGATAGTGCTTGTCCTTCCAAAGGGTGAAGCCCAGTATCAATCGCGAATGAGCCTGCGAGCAAACCCCACGGTAACACCGCGATACTCAGTGGCATCATCGCAAGTGTGCCTTGCCAAAATAGCGTGGCTTTTGATTCTTCTTGTAACGGCAAAGTGTGGTCCATAGTTTCTTCTTAGTTATTCCTAAATCAGGCTACCAAGATAGCTCGGTAGTCGCATAACGCCTTGTACAATATTGCTGCTTTAGCTGTGACGGACGTATTGGCCGGGAGTGACGCCCATGGCTTTTTTAAAGTGTCGATGCAGATGGCTTTGATCATGGAAGCCACATTCTTGTGCCACATCTGAAATTTTTTGTCCCATTTTTAGTAGCTTCTTCGCCATACGTAAACGTTGCTGAATTTGATAAGCATGGGGAGGGAAGCCAAACTGTTTTTGAAACTCTCTTAGCAAATGAAAAGGGCTTAACCCAGCCAGTTTTGCGAGCTCTTCTAGCGAGACGTCCGTTTGCGGGAAGTCTTCCAAAAACTCTTTGACCAACTGTATTTGTCGCTGAGCTCTGGTTGATTCTTTGAGCGGTGCCCGGTGGGTGCTGTGTTTGCTGGCTAGTTTGATCAACGTGCCGTAAATCAAAGTTTCTCGTAGTAGTCGGTTGTCTGATTTTTCTAGCGTTTCAAACACCAATCGCAACTGACTAGCCAGCTCAGGATCGTAAACCACAGGTTGAGGAAAATAGGGCAGAGCTACATTTGGTGAACCAAGCTCTTGCCCCAAGGTCTGAAACTGCTGTGGTACGGGGTACATTGCTTTGTATTCCCAACCGCCTTCTGAGGCCGAATGCCCGTTGTGTACTTCATCTGCATTTACAAGGATGATGCTGTCCTGTGGCGCGATATGATTTCCGCCTGTTCGAAAGAACTGCTGTGCTCCCTTCTCGATGACGCCAATAGTGTAACCTTCGTGGCTATGGCGTGAAAAATTCTGCTTCTCATACTTTGCATCGAGAAGTTCTAAACCGCCGAGCTCTTGAGCTATCTTGAAGGTAGCGATTTCCTTATTCTTTTCTTTCATCTTTATCCGGTCTGCTCAAGAAAATCATCTTAGAAGTGTAACGGATCCATCGTGCTTATTTTTGTACAAAATTGCTATTCGATTTTTATAAATAGGCGAATTGATTGTTATTTTTCGTCCTGGCAAACTATGATTTTTATTTTCTGAATTATCTTGGTGATTTTGGGCTGGCTGTTGTCATTTTGTTGGTATAACATTCGCCGCTTTGTTGTAGAAAAAGCGGTTCCATCATGATTGATTTATCTGTACTTCCTGTTTATCTCACCGCAGTAGTGGCTTTGTTGCTGTTACCAGGGCCCGATATGTTGCTTATCGCGAGCTCTAGTATGAGTTACGGTAAGAAGGTCGGTCTGTTTGCTAGCTTAGGCAATGCGACGTCTGGTGTTATTCTTACTTTGCTTGCTGCAATGGGAGTATCTACCCTGATTGCAATGAGCCCAATCGCCCTTAAAGTCCTTCATCTCTTAGGTGGCGCTTACTTGTTAAAAATGGGTTGGGACTGCTTACGAGCTGAGGCATCTTCGGCTCCAGAGCTTGATGGTCAAAACAAAATGGCGTCAACTTATTATCAACGTGCTTTGATGAGTAATTTGCTTAACCCTAAAGCGTTGGTATTTTTTGTGATGTTTTTGCCGCAGTTTGTCTCAAGCAATATTACAGCGTCTTCTGGTGAGCAGATGCTAGCACTAGGGTTATTGTTAAACGTCCTTGGCTTGTCATTCAATTTATTACTTGTTGGGCTGGCAGGCACATTGGGTAAGGGGCTGCTCGAGAACGAAAAATTCCGCACGTATCAACATAAACTAATGGGTTTAGTGTTCGTTATTCTCGCGTTGTGGATGCTGAGCAGTTTCGCCTTGTAAAGTTATCATATTCCACCAGAAAGCCAGCAATTGCTGGCTTTTTGTTTTAGGATATTGGTGTTTCCTAAGGAGAGGATGTATGAAGCTTGAATTTTGTTTAAATCCAGATCAAACAGACCTTGATTCTGTTCGTGAAGGTATTCGATCTTATAACCGACTGCATTTGCCTGAAGGGGAAGTGCATGCTGTGGGATGTTTTGCTAAAGATGAGAATGGCAAGACCATGGGTGGTCTGACTGGCGAAATGTTTAAAAACACGGTGTTTGTTGAGTTTTTGTGGGTAGATGCTGAAAGTCGGACATCTGGTATCGGTAGCCAGTTAATGTCAATGTTAGAAGAAAAAGTAAAGCCTCACGGGGTTACCCATGTTTATTTGGATACCTACAGCTTCCAAGCTCTCGAATTCTATCTCAAATTGGGTTTTGAAAAAGTAGGGCAGTACTCAGGCTATCCTGCAGAGGGCATCCACAAGTACTTTCTACAAAAGGAAATTGTAAGCTAGGGAAAAGCACTGGTTAGCTTGACTTGTTCTAGTCAAAATCAAAAAAAGAGGCGCGAATTTGCGCCTCTTATCGTATCAGATGTCTCTACTTCTCTTTGACTTACAAACTTGTCTGATGCGCGTCGATAAGTTCGTTCATCTTCGCCTCTGCCGCTTGCTGTGCTTGTGCATAGCTCATATCCGCAGGGAAGAGGTTGATGACTTCGTAGTAACATTTTAGTTTTGGCTCAGTACCCGAAGGGCGAACAATCACGCGAGATTGATCTTCTAGGTGATAAATCAATACGTCACTTGCTGGTAAGTCAATGGATTCTTCTGAGCCGTCATCAAACATGCGAACCGATGTTTTTAGATCTTCAGTTACTGCGACTTTTTTACCAGCAATCTCTGTTGGTGGGTTTGCACGGAGTTTGTCGCCGATTGGTGGAGAGTTCGGGTCGAGAGCGATGCTGCGCTGAGCGTTAAAGTAGAAACCGTGCTCGCGGTACAGTTCTTCCAGTTTATCCCATAGTGTTTTGCCTTGAGCTTTAAGTTTACCTGTTAGCTGAGCAAATGCGACGATTGCAGATAAACCATCTTTATCCCACACCTTGTTACCCACGGTATAACCGAGCGCTTCTTCATAAGCAAACAAGAATGGATTGGCTTCTGTCTCTTGCTCCATTGCAACGTTCGTGAGCCATTTGAAGCCTGTTAACGTTTGGTAGTATTGGGCGCCATGCGCTTTGGCAATGCTACTCAGCATTCTTGATGATACGATGGTGTTGCCAACCAGAGCGTTAGGTTGCTGTTCTAGCAAGTAATCGCCAAACAGTGACCCCACTTGGTCACCGGTTAACATTTGGTATTCGCCATCTGGGCGTTTTACCGCCACTGCAAAACGGTCGGCATCTGGATCGTTGGCACAAGCGATATCAGCATCTACAGATTTACCCAACGCCATCACCATATCCATTGCTCCCGCTTCTTCAGGGTTTGGGAAGTTGACGGTTGGGAAGCTGCCATCAGGTTCGCGCTGTTCCTTAACACTTGCCACTTTTTGGAAGCCTGCGTCGGTAAGTAGCGTTTCCGCCATATTCGCCCCAACGCCATGCATCGCAGTGTAAGCGATAGAAATATCGGTGTTGTTGTCAGGAGTAAGCAGCGCGTTTTCGTTCATCGTTTTACGGTAAGTTTGGTAGTAGTCGTCTTCCAACCAAACTAACAAACCGCGCTGTTTTGCATCATCGAGAGACATTAAAGGTAATGGCTTTGTTGTTGCGTCATCAATTTTCGCTGCGATTCCAGAGTCGTGTGGAGGAATGATTTGTGCGCCATTCTCCCAATATACTTTAAAGCCATTGTACTCCGGTGGATTGTGGCTGGCGGTAACGACAACTGCGGCAGCAGCATTCAATGTACGGACACCAAACGCAACAATTGGGGTCGCTGCGACGTCGTACGTCAAGTACACCTTGATACCAAGGGCAGTCAGTACGGAAGCGGTATCATGTGCGAACTGTTTCGAATCAGGACGACCGTCGTAGCCAATAACGACACCACGACTTGCGGCATCTTTGACTTGCTCTAGCAAATAGTTTCCTAAACCAGTGGCTGTCTCTTGAATCACCAAACGGTTCATTCGGTTTGGACCTGCGCCCACTTTGCCGCGTAACCCTGCTGTACCAAAGGCAAGGCGTGATCCAAAGCGATCAGTAAGCTCTTGTTCATTATTTGTATCGACGAGGTGTTGTAGCTCTTCGCGAGTCTTAGGATCAGGGTCTCGTTCTAGCCATTGAGTAATTAGTGCTGTCATATCAATCATTCCTTAGTAGGGGGCGCCTACTTTCTTGGACACTTCGTTTTGTAAGTATCTCAATGTTTTCTTTTAAATTAATGTAAATGGTTCTCAATTACATTTCAAAGAGGGCAATCGATAAACCGAATTAATTTTTCTTATCCGAACAAAATTTAATCATATTTAATTTCTTGAAGAACCTTGGAACTATAACTAGCCTTTTAACATAAATATAACAAACCGTGTCGAAATCGTAGTTTTTGTGATTTTTCGTAAAGTTGTTCGATATTTGCATCGGGACGCAAGGAAGCTCGCGCAAGCGTAGCGGCTGAGCAGAGGAGAGATCTTTTGAAAAGATTAACGACTACTCTAGCCTTATCACTGAATGTGATTTTAATCACATTCTCCTCTTTCAGTTGGTCAAAGGAAAGTGACTACAACATGACCAAAGGGGTCACAGCGATAAGTGGGCAAGTGTATGAATTACATATGCTGATTTTCTATATCTGCTGCGTAATTGCTTTGATTGTATTTGGTGTCATGTTCTATTCCATCTTTCGTCATCGCAAGTCAAAAGGAGCAGTTGCCGCACATTTCCACGAAAGTACAAAAGTGGAAATTATCTGGACAGTCATACCTATCATCATTCTTGTCGCCATGGCGATTCCCGCAACGAAAACTTTAGTCGCAATGGAAGACACAAGCCAATCAGATATCACGGTCAAGATCACAGGCTCGCAATGGAAATGGCATTACAGCTATTTTGGTGAAGATGTTGAGTTCTTCAGTTTGCTTGCCACCAGCCAAAAGCAAATTGATGGTATCGAGACAAAAGGCGCGCATTATCTATTGGAAGTAGACAACCCTTTGGTGTTGCCTGTGAATCGCAAAGTGCGTTTTTTGATGACTTCTGATGATGTTATTCACTCATGGTGGGTGCCGGATTTTGCTGTCAAGAAAGACACCATCCCTGGTTTTATTAATGAAGCATGGACAAGAATTGATGAGCCAGGCGTATATCGCGGTCAATGTGCGGAGCTATGTGGTCGTGCACACGGGTTCATGCCGGTGGTGGTGCATGCGATGGAAGAAGAAAAGTTTGATGAATGGTTAGCGAATAAGAAGGAAGAAATCGCACTTCAAAAAGCGGCGGCACAAGAGGCGCTCTCTCAAGACTTATCCATGGATGAGTTGATGTCGCAGGGCGAATCGATATACACGGCGCGTTGTGCTGTGTGCCATCAGGCTAATGGTGAGGGGATTCCGGGTGCATTTCCCGCGATTAAGGGCAGTCCTATCGCAACAGGCCCAATTTCAGAGCACATTGATGTGATTGTGAATGGTCGTCCGGACACTGCAATGCAGTCTTTTTCGAACCAGTTAAGTGACAAAGAAATTGCTGCGGTCATCACATACCAGCGAAACGCATGGGGCAACGACACTGGTGATAGGGTGCAAGCATCCGATGTGAATGCCTTTAAGGCACAAGGCAGTGCTAAGGAGGAAATATGAGTAAGCCAATAGATAAGGCAGTGAAGTCTGCTCCAGCGGAAGCCAGTGCAAACAGTACCATTGCGATTGATGATGGCCATGATCATCATGCTCCCCAAGGTATTGCTCGTTGGCTGTATTCCACAAACCATAAAGATATTGGCACCCTGTACCTTTGGTTTAGTTTTGCGATGTTTCTGACTGGTGGTGCGATGGCGATGGTCATTCGTGCCGAATTATTCCAGCCTGGACTTCAGCTGGTTGATCCACAGTTTTTTAATCAAATGACTACGGTACACGGTTTGGTGATGGTGTTTGGTGCTGTGATGCCAGCATTTACGGGCCTTGCTAACTGGATGATTCCAATGATGATCGGTGCTCCAGATATGGCGCTACCTCGCATGAACAACTTGAGCTTTTGGATTCTACCTTTTGCATTTCTTATTTTATTGAGCTCGTTGTTTTTACCTGGCGGCGGCCCCGATTTTGGCTGGACGTTCTATGCTCCGTTGTCCACGACTTATGGCCCAGATAGCACCGCGCTGTTTGTATTCTCTGTTCACATCATGGGTATCAGCTCCATCATGGGCGCGATAAACGTTATCGTGACGATAGTAAATATGCGAGCTCCGGGAATGACTTGGTTCAAGTTACCAATGTTTGTTTGGACTTGGTTAATCACCGCTTTCTTGTTGATCGCGGTTATGCCGGTATTAGCAGGTGCGGTGACGATGGTTCTTACCGACAAATATTTCGGGACTAGCTTCTTTGATGCTGCTGGTGGCGGTGACCCGGTGATGTTCCAACACATCTTTTGGTTCTTTGGTCACCCAGAAGTGTACATCATGATTTTACCGTCGTTTGGCATCATTTCTGCCATCCTTCCTGCTTTCAGTGGCAAGAAGCTGTTTGGTTATCATTCGATGGTTTACGCGACGTGCAGCATTGCGTTGCTGTCTTTTCTTGTGTGGGCGCATCACATGTTTACAACGGGGATGCCAGTTTTTGCAGAGCTTTTCTTTATGTATTGCACCATGCTGATTGCGGTACCAACCGGGGTGAAAGTCTTTAACTGGGTCGCCACCATGTGGCGTGGGGCTCTGACATTTGAAACGCCAATGTTGTTTGCCATTGCCTTTATTGTGCTCTTTACGATTGGCGGTTTCTCAGGGTTGATGCTGGCGATTGTGCCGGCGGATTTCCAATATCATGACACTTACTTCGTGGTTGCGCATTTCCACTATGTGTTGGTATCTGGTGCTGTATTCTCGATTATGGCGGCTGCGTACTATTGGCTACCTAAGTGGACAGGCAATATGTACGACCACAAGCTGAGTTTGTGGCATTTCTGGTGCTCGATTATTTCAGTTAATGTTTTGTTTTTCCCGATGCACTTTCTAGGTTTAGCGGGTATGCCAAGACGTATCCCGGATTACGCTATTCAGTTTGCTGATGTCAATCAAATTGTCTCCATTGGTGGATTTGCGTTTGGGTTGTCACAATTGATCTTTTTATGGGTGGTGATTAAGTGTATTCGTGGCGGTGAAAAGGCTGCTGCAAAACCGTGGGAACGTGCGGAGGGCTTAGAATGGACGGTGCCAAGCCCGGCGCCCCATCATACGTTTACTACGCCGCCTAAAGTCGATTAGAAACGAACGGGGTGAGTGAGATGAAACCGAATCCATCAAACAAAAAGCTCACTGTGAAGTTGCTTTTAGCGACCCTTTTGATGTTTGGGTTTGGCTACGCACTTGTCCCATTGTATGACGTAATGTGCGACGCACTGGGTATCAATGGAAAAACAAGTGAAGTGGCCGCCATTCAACCAACTGGTATGCAACCGGACATGAGTCGAACCATTCGCGTGGAGTTTATGGCGCATGTAAGCCCCGATATGCCTTGGGAGTTTAAACCCAAAGTGATTTCGATGGACGTTCATCCCGGTGAAGTCGTACAAACCGAATACCTTGCATTTAATGAAAGCGGGCAGAAGTTGGTAGGGCAAGCCGTTCCCTCTGTTTCTCCCGGGAATGGTGCCGCTTATTTCAATAAGATTGAGTGCTTTTGTTTTAACCAACAGCCTTTGGATGGCAAACAACAAGCTCAAATGCCGTTGATTTTTTATATCGAACCGGACTTACCGGAGTCGATACACACGTTAACGCTGTCTTACACACTCTATAAACTTCCCCCTCCTACAGGTTCTTAGCCACTCAAGGAGAGAGATACAGACCAAGGCTGGTCAGTAAGGAGAGAAATTATGAGTAACAAGCCAGGAACATATTATGTTCCCGCTCAAAGTTGCTGGCCGATCATCGGTGCATTTGCTCTATTTTTAGTTGCCGTTGGTGCAGGAATGACCGTTCAGGGGACACAAAGTGAAGGGGCTGTGGGAACCATTGGTAGCATTGTGCTAGCGGTAGGTTTTCTGTTCTTGCTTTACATGTTGGCGGGCTGGTTTAGTAATGTGATTACTGAGTCACTGAGTGGAAAGTACAGCTCGCAAATTACTCGTTCTTTTCGCCAAGGGATGAGCTGGTTCATCTTCTCTGAAGTGATGTTTTTTGGTGCCTTTTTTGGTGCGTTATTCTACGCCAGGATGATTTCTGTGCCTTGGTTAGGTGGGGCAGATAACAACTTCATGACCAACGAGGTTTTGTGGCCAACCTTCGAAGCGATGTGGCCACTCACACTGACTCCGGGTGGAGACACAACGCAAGCTATGCCGTGGCAGGGCATTCCCCTTACTAATACTATTTTGCTGTTATTGTCGTCGATTACACTGCATATGGCGCACATAAGCCTTGAAAAAGACAAAAGAACGGCACTGATTGTTTGGTTGGAAATCACCATCGTGCTTGCGGGCTTTTTCCTATATTACCAAGCGGTTGAGTATGCTCATGCTTATCAAGAAATGGGGCTCACGTTGCAATCTGGTATCTACGGAAACACCTTCTTTATGCTGACGGGTTTTCACGGTTTGCACGTTTGTCTTGGGACGATTTTCTTAATCGTATTATTGCTCCGAATCGCTAAAGATCATTTTTCGTCTAACAACCATTTTGCCTTCCAAGCAGGTAGTTGGTATTGGCACTTTGTGGATGTGGTTTGGTTGTGTCTGTTTGTGTTTGTGTACGTGTTGTAGGTGCATTGGGCGATTAGTAAGGACGGGGATTCGGAGCCAGCCAGCCTGAACTGAGCGCAATAAGTAGAAGGATAACTACTAAAGCGGAGAACATGACTCGACGGCCTAAGTAATGACTCATAGGTTTGTCTCTTTTTTCGGGATTATCTGGGTCTTCACGAACCATTTCGATAAGCGCTTTTGCGAGGTTGAAGATAATGAAAAGCAGCAAAAGGACAAGCGTCAGTTTGAATAGAAATACGGTGGACATAGCACCTCCGGTTTCATCGTTGTTGTTATCGAGACAATTATGGCTATCGAAACGGTTTTGGGTTGCAGTTGGTTTAACTGTGGTTGTGTTTTCTCTTTTGGTCAAACTGGGTTTTTGGCAGCTTGAGAGAGGGCAAGAAAAACAGGCTTTGGAACAAGCCATTCTTGCGCGAGCGGATAGTGCGTACCAAGCATTAGGCGAAGTTCTTGAAGAAAACGATTGGAGAGAAGGCAGCATTCTCGGGAAAAAAGTGGAAGCTAATGTTGTTCCTCAGGCGTTTCCCGTGATTTTACTGGATAACCAAACGCATCAGGGCAATGTGGGCTATTTAGCATTTCAGATTGTCTCTATGAGTGATGAATCAGGAACCTATGCATTATTAGAGCTTGGTTTTGTGGAGGGAATAGCAGATCGTTCAATATTACCAACCGTCACAACACTCGAAGTCTCGACCTTTATCTCGGGACGTCTGTACCGAAAATCTGCTAACCCGTTGAGCTCTGAATTAATGCCAGAAGTTGGCGATGCCATTCGTGTGCAGAACCTGAATATCGCGCAACTGAATCAGCTACTTAATATTGAACTTATGCCCGCAGTCTTGCAGCCAGACAATCTAAAAAATTGGCCTTACGACTTTCCTTGGAACCCATTGCCGCTCAACAGCGCCAAGCATTTCGGTTATTCGATTCAGTGGTTTTCGATGGCGGGCGTTTTCTTATTATTGACCTTAATTGTTTTTGTTCGTTGGCAAAGAAAGTTGCGTCACATGGAGGTGAAGCATGACATCTAAAGTAACCAAAGGGCGGCTAATGTTGATTGCGTTGGTGTGTACGTTTGCGCTTCCTGCCGTCATCGCTAAGGTCATTCTCACCCAAGGGTGGTATCAAAGCGGTGTGACCAATATAGGTGTGTTAGTTGAACCATACACAACGTTAGAGCTACTTGGTCAAGAGTCCCCACTCGAGGAGCACAGGTGGCAACTCGCTTATGTTTTACCTAATGAGTGCACAGAACAATGCAGGCAGCAGCTTTACCTGCTTCAGCAAAGCCATGTCGCTTTAGGAAAATATCAAGAGCGTGTGGTGCCGGTGCTTTGGCAGACAGAGTTGTCCGATACCGTAGATGTATCGATGACGACAATGCAAATGAATCAATCGGTTACCGCCAAAGTGAAACCCGGACAAATATTAATCGTTGATCCTCTGGGGCAATTGGTGATGTCTTACTCGCCGCAACCGAATGAAGATTTAGTCTCGTTCAACAAAGGTATGTTGGCGGATTTACGCAAGCTCTTAAAATTGTCACGAGTTGGTTAGAAAGGGGCGTATATGAAGTTAATTCAGTTGGTTAAATTCAGTTTGCTCCTAACTTTCGTGGTGATCATGTTAGGCGCATATACTCGCCTTTCTGATGCAGGGTTAGGTTGCCCTGATTGGCCCGGCTGCTATGGGCATCTTGCTGTGCCTCATCAAGAAGAAGACGTAATACGTGCCAATCTTAATTTCCCTGAACGGGCTGTCGAGCATGAGAAAGCATGGCTTGAAATGATTCATCGCTATTTTGCAGGAACGTTGGGTTTGGTCATTTTTGCCATGACAGTGATATCAATGAGGTCTGAGCGCGTGAATCCTACTATTCCGATGCTTCTCAGTATACTGGTGGTCGGGCAAGCACTTTTGGGGATGTGGACCGTGACGCTCAAATTAATGCCAGTTATCGTAATGCTTCATCTGCTTGGTGGCTTTACTTTACTGGTTCTGCAGGCGATTTTTTACTGTCAGTTAAAAGCGCAAAATAATCTCTATTTCTCTCCGTCTTCCAGCTCGCTGCGAGGCTTCTCATTATTGGTTTTTCTGGTTGTTTTTATGCAGGTGCTGCTAGGAGGGTGGACTTCGTCAAACTATGCCGCGCTCATGTGCACCTCACTGCCGATTTGTGAGGGAGATTGGATGAGTTATCTCTCATGGAAAGAGGCGTTTTCTTTCTGGCAAACCGGATTCGAGAATTACGAGTTTGGTGTATTGGAGTATCCGGCAAGAATGACCATACATGTTACGCATCGCCTCGGTGCGATGGTCACCGCTACCGTCGTATTGGCTTATAGCATTATGCTCATGAGGCAAGATTCCCATCATTCACAGCGCATTGGAGGATGGTTACTACTCACTTTAGCGTGTCAAATTATGTTGGGCGTGAGCAACGTTGTATTCCAACTTCCTATTTATGTCGCCGTGGCACATAACTTGGGTGCCGCCATTATGTTGAGTCTTGTTTGTGTGAGTCAGTTTTATTTGTGGCAGGGCAAAAAAGCTTGGAGTTACACCGCGAAAGGAGTTCGCTATGAGTAAAGAAATCGCACTGTCGTTAAATGAGCGAAAGCGACTAAGTTCCGTTTATTTGAAGTTAACGAAGCCTAAAGTAGTCGCATTAATGCTGGTGACGGCCGTTGTCGGGATGAGTTTAGCGCCTGTTACTGAGTTTCCTTGGTTGCAGGCGGCGGTTGGCCTAACAGGCATTGGTTTGATGGCAGGCTCCGCGGCAGCGTTTAATCACCTGATTGACCGCCGCATTGATGCGAGAATGGCTCGCACACACAAACGTCCGTTGCCATCGGGTGAAGCTAAGCCGTTATCGGTGATAACCTTTGCGACGGCGTTAGGCGTCATAGGGTTTGTTCTTTTATATGCGCTGGTCAACCCACTGACGGCATGGCTGACTTTGATGAGTTTACTCGGCTATGCGATGGTGTACACCATGTACCTCAAACGCGCTACGCCCCAAAATATCGTAATTGCAGGTATTGCGGGTGCGATGCCGCCTCTTCTCGGTTGGACTGCCGTAACAGGGCACTTGCATGCGAATGCTTGGCTGCTTGTGATGATCATTTTTATCTGGACGCCACCACACTTTTGGGCACTCGCAATTCATCGCGTAGAGGACTATCGTAAGGTGGATATTCCAATGTTGCCAGTGACACATGGTATCAAGTACACCAAAACTTCCATTCTGTTGTATACGGTGTTGTTGACGTTGGTTTGTGTGCTGCCGGTGTTGGTTGGAATGGTCGGCGTAGTTTATCTTTTTGCCTCGTTACTACTTAACGCTGGCTTTATGTACCATGCATGGAAGCTAAAATACGCGCCAGAGCCCAATACCGCGATGGAGACGTTTAAATTTTCTATCTATCACCTTTTTGCGTTGTTCATTGCATTGCTTTCGGATCACTATATTGGCTTGTAGCCTCTCTTTAAACAGAAAACGCCGCGTGGTTCGCGGCGTTTTTGGTTTTGATAGTTTGGCTTTAATGCAAAGTTTCTAGAATTATTGAATCTCTAACAATTCAACATCAAAGATCAAAACACTTGCTGGTGGAATTGGGCCTGAGCCACTTTTGCCATAACCGAGCGTGCTTGGTACGAAAAGGCGGATTTTTTCACCTTCGACCATGTATTGTAGGCCTTCTTGCCAGCCTTTAATGACTTGGTTAAGACCAAACGAAATTGGCTCACCGCGATTAACGGAGCTATCAAACACAGTGCCATCAATCAACGTGCCGTGGTAGTGCACTTTGACTTTGCTTGTCGCGGTTGGGTGAACCTCACCTTCGCCTTTTTCAAGAACAATATATTGAAGACCACTTTCTGTTGTAATGACGCCTTCTTTTTTCGCATTCTCGAGCAAGAATGCTTGGCCTTTCGCAAAGTTTTCATCCGCTACTTTATGGTTTGTCCAAGTACGGTAAATGAAAAAGCCCGCCAGAATGAAAATAATGAGAGGGAACAAAAATTTAGACACGTAAGCTCCTTGTCTATTTAGGTTGTTTTAGCAAATAGTTAATGGTTTCTGCCATGGCTTCGACGCTGTCATGAACACCAGTAATGACTTGGTATTTTCCGTTAACGATAAAGGCTGGAACGGAGTTAATTTGGCCGCGAGTCGTGATCGCTTCTGCCTTAGTGATGTACTCAAACAGCGTTTTTTGCTGTGCTTCATCTAAATGGTAAGGGCTGATAAGGTTGCGAGACTCAAAGGCTTTCTCTACGGCGATTTGACGTTCCTCAGCAGTCGCATCAGGACCCATTTGTACGGCAGCAAAAAGATCCGCCATAAATGCTTTGTCAGGTGTCGACTCTAGTTGCATGACTGCAGTGTAGAAGATGATGGCGCTTACTTGTGCACTCTCATTGAAAGTTACATGCATTTTTTCAACGCTTTGCTCAGTTAGCGATTCGATTTGAGGGACAAACTCTTCCATTGAACGGCAGTGGCCGCAAGTTAGGGCAAAAGCTTCTGTCAATGGCGCCAAATCATATTCTTCAAGGGATACAGGCAAAACTTCGTATTGTTTGCCTTGCTGAGGCTGAGTGTTGCCGCTATCGCATGCCGACAAGGCCATCATGGCGGCAATCACAGCAAAGCCTTTCGATATGGTTTTTAACATAATAATGCTCTAAGTAAGAAATTTGCGTTAGTTTATCGGTTAACGATAGTGACTAAAACCATTAAATAACAATAAAGTGAGACGATTGGTAACAGACTTTTCCTGATGTGTAGGCTGCAGGGAGGTATTTTGGCATCGCTTTTTATTTGAGAGATACTTGATATTGATTCCAGTGGCATGAACGCTGCATATACAAACCAATCGGTGGATAAAAGCGCTAAAGATTCGGCGTGTTTTGTCGACACAATGGACAAGAGTTTTTCTAAGTTGGTAGTGGTATGAAGCAGTGGTTTTTAATTGTTTGCGGCATTCTGACTGGGTGCAGTAGCCTTGATCAAGACATGGTTCCTGGCGGGAACATTTTAGATACAGCTCCTAAAACAAACACCGAGCTGAGACATCCTGAGTGGGGCTATCCGAGCGCCTCCAGTGTGGCTTCTTCACCTCGCACGTATCAGACTGAGAGGGCATCAGTAAAAAAGTCGCAAAATGTGACCTCTTTGGAAATGTTTCTGAACAGGCACAATATTCCTCATGAGACACTCAGTGGCGGTCACTTAATGATACGTTTGAAAGAGCAAGTGCATTTTCAAACTGGCTCTGCTCAGTTATCAGCGCAATCTCAAGACTGGATTCGAAACATTGGTCACTATCTAGCAGGAAGAACGGATGTGGATGTCGTGATCGATGGCCATGCCGATAGCACAGGAGCTGCCAGCTTTAATGACACGTTGTCAGAAAAGCGAGCTCGTGAAGTGGAAAAGCAACTACTGGCGACGAGTATTCCTCGTCAACGCGTATTTTCTAGAGGTTTTGGCGAGTATGTGCCGCAGTGCAGTAATTCGACAGCCAGTGGCAAAGCTTGTAATCGACGCGTAGAGCTAACGCTGATCGTTGATGAGTAAGGCGATGGCTGGTCGATAAACTACGTCGTGTCGTTTTCACTGAGCCCTTATGTGTTTACTGGCGTTTCCGTCTGGGAATGAGCAAGAAGAGTGAACCCAAAGGCTAGGCATAGCAACGAGCAGCTAGACTGAATAGAAAAGAGGCACCTGTATGGTGCCTCTTTTACATCCGCCAATGTTCATAGGGGGAACTTAGGCAAATTCTTTTTCAACGTAAGCGACGATGTCAGATGACTCGTATAGCCACTGTGTTTCGCCATCTTTTTCGATACGTAGGCAAGGGACTTTAATTCGTCCACCACCTTGCTCTAGTTCAGTTCGATGAGTCGGGTTATTTTTTGCATCACGTAGCTCAATGTTCACTGACTGACGCTTCATTGCACGGCGGACTTTTACGCAAAAAGGGCAAGCTTCAAATTGGTAAAGTGCGTATTGCTTTGCTTTTTCATCAATACGTTGTTGTTCTTCTGCACTGCGTTTAACACCACGAGGTGAGAACACGGCGTTCAGCAATAAGATAACCTTGCCTAAAATCCAACGGATAAACTTCATAATGATCCCTTGATGTTCATTGGGTAATTGTCCTTTAAAAATGCAATCATGATGCTTGTTGCATTGAGCGTGAAGTCTATCAGTTGTTTGAAATGGATAAAACCATGTATTTTATGCGGAAAATAAGCGTTTTAACCTGCCCCAAAAACCGCTAGTCGAAGCTGGACTGGCTTCTCTACCTAGATAAAAGCTTTGCATCAGTTCGGTTCTGAATGCATCAACATCCATGCGTTTTACAACAAGCTCGTGTTGCAATGTATTCTGAGTTTGCTCGGCATGATCGTGCGCCAAGCTAAAGTCCATATTCAAATAGCCTTGAGTATAAAGCCAAAGGTGGGTTATCAAGATAAGGTCTTCTGCGGACTGGTTAGTGAACTTATCCGCGTGCTCATCACCCAAGGAGTCAGTCAGCACTTGCTGCATTTGCTGGGCAGAATGCGCATGTTGCTCATAGTTAGCGCTGGCTTCAATATGCGACTTAGTCAAAAGACCAAGCAGGTGAAGAGTAGGCGCCGTGGCGGGTTTGTTCTCACAAACTTTTGTAAACAGTTGTGACTGTTCTTTTAACCAACGTCGCTTTGCCGCTTTATGTTCTTTAACGAAGGGAATTTCTTTGAATCCCATCTCTTGACTCAGTTCACTAAGAGACGTCATGGCTTTTTAGTTCCTTCACCGTTACTTCGACGTGTTGATCGTTGATATCAACAAAAATAGAGCTGCCGGTAATCATAACAGAAAGGCTAGTGCCTCGGTCAAGGTGCTGACAAATCAAGTCGATAGCGTCGTAGTCAAAGCTTTCTACGTTGACGGGAAGCATTGAGAACTTTCCTGACATTTTATCCCACCATACCGTCGCTTTAGTGTTATAAGTGTAGACTTTTACGTGTTTTGCTAGGCGAGAGGCTTTCTTGATTCTTTCTGGTTCTGGTTCGCCAATTTCAATCCAGTGAGTAATGCTTTGATCATCGCCAACATGCCATAAATCAGGCTCTTCAATTGTAGAAAGCCCTTTCGTAAACTCTAAATTACTTTGAGCGTTTAAGCAGTAAGCTAAAACACGAGCCAGCATTCGTTGAGGTTTTTCTGAAGGGTGAAGGGCGATAGTTAGATTTTTAGAATCGTAATAGTCGTTATTCATATCGGAAATGGCGATACGAAATTTATAAATAGTCGGTTTAAGAGCCATGGATTTATATCGTTTTTGTTGGCAAAAATAAGTTATAGACAAAAAAATAGCCAGCTTTAGAAGCTGGCTATCGTATCAAATTCTTTAAGAATTAAAGTACTTTGATTTGCTCTGCTTGAGGGCCTTTTTGACCTTGAGAGATAACAAATTCTACTTTCTGGCCTTCAACTAGAGTACGGAAGCCGTCACCAGTGATTGCAGAGAAGTGAGCAAATACGTCAGGACCGTTTTCTTGTTGAATGAAACCGAAGCCTTTAGTTTCGTTGAACCACTTAACTGTGCCAGTAGCTGTGTTAGACATGTCTATTTCCTAAATATCTAAATAATGTAATCTTTCGCCTCAACGGCGCTTATAGCGTGGAAAAATAAATTGCTATTGCGTACCACAGGACGACGGGTTACAAGTAATCCAACGAAATGTGAAAACAAAGAACTTTCTTTCTAGCCGTGTTTGAGTCTAGGTTAATTCCACGAAGAGTCAACATATATTAGTGCTTTATGGACAAATATTTGTATTTAGTCACTATTTAACCAGCATGTTTTTGATTAAATTTCAAATAAATGACGGTGATGTGAAGTTTTTCAGCATAAAATTCAACTAAATCTATAAATTTGACTTATTTATATAATTATTGTCCAATCTGGTTCGACCATTAAGGAGGATTTATGGCAAAACCTAAAACCAGTCCTCAGCCGAATGAGTTACAACACGAGACCGATTTCGGCAGAGGTGAAATCAAGGACAATGCGTTAAAAGCGGTTGTCACCAGTCAATTGTTCAGAACACGAGTCGTAAAAGCGAAAAAAGGTAAAGGCAGCTTCAGTCGGAAAATGAAGCATAGAGGCAAAGAGCCCTATTCAAAGTTCTCCCCGATGTGGATTTTGAATAGGGCTTTTTTATTGATGCTGGTTTTTATCAAACTATTCAAATTCAATGGTTTAGTGTTAGTTAAATCACTCTTATCTTACCTTGTACTGGCTAGCTTTCTTCTTAAAACTAGACGCTGAAAAGTACCAAATAAGTACTAAAACCTACTAAGTTAGATTCATATCAATAGGAGCTACTTCCTGTCCGACACCGCTCTGCTATATCTTTAGATCAGACAAAACAGCCGAGATTATGGTTTAAAAAGACTGGTGAGAAGTAGGTATGTCATCGACGAGTTATGGTACTTATGGTTGCAAGTGTACAAAAGCGTGTGCTTCTTTGTTACTACTATGGCTGTCTATTTGCCCGATGACGTATGCGCACAAGTCAGAGTCTCATTCTTTAATTGTTGCTAACTCCAAAGCTTGGAAGCCATTCTCTTACCTTAGCCCAGACGGTGAACCCAAAGGCATTTTGATCGACTTCTGGAAAGCGTATGCGGCGGACAACCAAATTGATGTTCAGTTTCTGCTTCTTGATTGGGAGGCTTCTTTACAGGCCGTAAAAGAGGGGCGTGCTGACTTTCACGCGGGATTGGTTTACTCATCGGAAAGAGCCGATTACCTGGATTTTGGCGCAGTTATCATGCCCATTCAAACTAAATTATATGTCAATCAAGACGTGCTTTCGATTGATGTCAAAAGTGTTTTAGCTGGTGAAATGACGTTGCCAATTGGTGTCGTTAAAGGAAGTTACGAGTCTGAGTTTATTAAGACGAATTATCCTAATGCGCCTATTGCAGAGTACATTAATAACGACACGATGATACAGGCCGCTGTCGATAAGAAGGTGCTGTATTTCGTCGCGGACCTTCAAGTAGCTAACTTTTATATGGCAACTATGCCGGGAGCAGGCATGTTTGTTCCTGTAATAAATTTATATAGTAAAGACCTTCGGATTGCAGCAGGGTTGCATAGTTCTGCTTCCATTTTAGATGTCTCTCGAGCGTTTGAAAAAGTTATCGATACAGATCGAGAAAGGATCCTCAATCGGTGGAGTGTGGTGAAAACGGTCTATCCTCTTTATCTCCTACCTATTGCGATTTTCGTTATGGCGGTCGCGACGCTGTATCATATCTTCGCACTCAAACGCATGGTTGCGCTGCGCACAAGACAATTGACGATTGCTAACCAGCAATTGCTGGAGATGACGTTAACGGATTCCCTAACAAAACTCTACAACCGTAGACACTTGATTGAACAATTGGCGCTCTTGAATCACTTGCAGAGAAGCTTGACGGTAATGGTATTTGATATTGATGATTTTAAATCAATTAATGACCAATACGGTCATCTTGTCGGAGATAGAGCGATAGTGGCCGTGGCTGAAACAGCAAAATCAATGACTGATGAACGTATGACATTGGCGAGAATTGGCGGAGAAGAGTTCGCACTCGTGACGGCATCGCTCTCTGAGCGAGAAGCGAGCAACTTTGCTCAAATGCTCTGCAAAGCCGTGTACGAACAACCTATTATCCTTGGCGGGCAAGCGATTCATTTGAGCATTAGCTTAGGCTGCGCATACTACCCTGAATTTACTCACATCGTGAATTTACAAGACGCTGATCAACTGATGTATCAAGGTAAGTCTGAAGGTAAAAATCGCGCTGTGTTTCAAGTCATAACAGACAGCCAGGTTCAACCTGAGCTTCGTCAAGTCCCTTAGCGTTTTTGAGTCACCAATCGCTATTTCTAAATCCTCACTTGCTATACTCAATTGAATTTAAAATTATTATACCCGTTTAGCTTCAAATTCTAGGTCGTGTCGGTACAAAGGGAAGGTATGTATAAAACGTTTTGTGTTCTCGCTTGTGTACTTCTCTCTTCTTTTTCTTACGCTGAGAGCGCTTTCGATATAGTCCAAAAGTCTGATCAAGCGATGCGCGGAAAATCCAGTTATAGCGAAGCCATCATGAAAATTGTTCGCCCTGACTGGTCACGTTCAATGACCATGAAGAGTTGGACGAAAGGTACGGAATTATCTTTGGTCTTGGTGACTGCTCCGGCGAAAGATAAAGGTAGCGCCTCGTTAAAACGTCATAGAGAAATGTGGAATTGGGTGCCGAGTATAGAGCGAGTGATTAAAATTGCGCCATCCATGCTCAGTCAGTCTTGGATGGGATCAGACTTCACGAATGATGATTTAATTAACCAATCTTCTATTGTTGTCGATTATCAACATCAACTGCTTCAAAGTGAAACCTTTGATGGTGACAAAGTTTGGGTAGTTGATGCACTTGCCAAGCCTGACGCCCCAGTGGTTTGGAGCAAAGTCAGACTGTGGATCTCTCAAACGAGCTTTTTACAGCGCAAAGTCGAGTTTTACGATGAATTTGATGAACTAGTAAATGTTTTGACGACTTACGATGTGAAAACGTTGGGTGGGCGAGACGTTGCGACTCGCATGGAGATGCAACCGATAGATAAACCAGGAAATAAAACGGTTTTGATTACGCACGAAGCGCAATTTGATTTTGATATCGATGATGACTTTTTCTCCCAGCAGCAAATGAAGGCTCTGCGAGATTAGGGTGGATTTTGGTTTAGATAAGAGGTGAGAATCGGATGCTCATCAAGCTCGCATGGCGAAATCTATGGCGGCAAAAACGGCGGACATTGTTAACCGCTTCTGCGTTAGCTCTTGTTCTGTTTCTCTCCTTACTGACTCGAGCGTTCCAAGAAGGAAGTTACTCCTCAAATATTAAAAACGCTGCGAAGTTCTATACGGGATTAATTCAGCTACAACATCCCGATTTTGGGGACTCCTCTAGCATTGATGATGTCCTTCCACAAACGCCTGCGTTCATTGCATCTGCCAAAAATAATCCTGATATCGACATCGTTCTGCCGAGAATTGAGTCATTTGCGCTTGCCGCCAAAGACGAACGATCCAAAGGCGTGATGGTGCTCGGCGTTGAGCCTGACGCTGAAGATAGCTACTCCAGCATTAGTGACAAAATCGTACAAGGGCGCTTTATTGCATCTGGACAAAACTCGGTGCTTGTTGGTGAGGGCTTGGCAAACTACCTTCATTTGAACGTTGGTGATGAACTGGTGTTGTATGGTTCGGGTTATCGTGGTCAAACGGCGGCTGGACTGTATCAGGTGTCTGGTATTTTGCACTTTCCTTTGCAGCAGTTAGATTCTCAGTTGGTCTACATGCCTCTTGATACCGCACAAGCGCTGTATTCGCTTGATAACCAAGTCACCGCATGGGTCCTTAACACTCAAAGTTTACGCGTGTTGCCTGACATTGTTAAACAACTAAAGCGCCACTACGGGAATGGCGTCGCAGTAAAAAGCTGGCAGGAGCTGTCGCCAGAACTTTCCCAACAGATCGCCTTGGACAAAGCGGGTGGGATCTTTTTGATCTATATCTTGTACGGCATTGTTGGTTTTGGCCTGTTTGCCACGATTTTGATGATGACGTTAGAGCGCCAGCGTGAATTTGCGGTGATGCTCGCGACGGGTATGTTGCGCAGCAAGCTTATGGGGCTCGTCGCCATTGAATCGATGTTTATCTCCGTTATTGGTCTTGTGCTCGGTATCTTGATCAGCGCGCCTGTGCTTGCGTATTTCTATATCAATCCGATTGAGATTACAGGCGATGCTGCACAAGTGATGCTGGAGAGTGGCTTTGAACCAATCGTACCTGTTTCGCTAGAGCCGTATTTGTTAATTGATCAAATTCTTGTCGTTCTCGTTATTTTATCGTTATGTCTGATGTATCCGATGGCTAGACTTCTTCGCTTGCCCATTGCTAGTGGGCTAAAAGGAGGCGCGCATGTTGATTAAATTGGCGTGGCGTAATTTATGGCGGAACAAGCTCAGAACTTCCATTATGCTAGGAGCGATGGTGTTCGGCTTAATGGGCGTTGTTGCCATGATTGGATTCATGAACGGTTTGGTCGACAGCATGATCAAAAACGCGATTGCGTGGCAAACCAGTCATCTACAAGTGCATCAGAAATCCTACCTTAATAATCCTGACCTTAGTGACACAATAACGAATTATCAAACGATAACGGCCGCTTTGGCTGCACATCAAGATGTTAAAGCGGTATCGGCGCGATTTCTTGCTGATGGCATGATTGCTTCTGCGCGTAGTACGAGAGGCGTTCGGATCAATGGCATCAATATTGAACAAGAGCAAAGTATCACACCGCTTACAAGCCATGTGATAGACGGAGAATGGTTAAACGAAGTGGGAAGAAACCCCATTCTTGTTTCGCAAAAAACCGCAAATCGGTTGAAGCTGCGTGTTGGATCGAAAGTGGTTTTAACATTATCTGACATCAAGGGTGATGTATCTGGCGCAGCTTTTCGCGTTCGAGGTATTTTTAAAACGCCATCCACCACGTTTGATGACGGTAATGTCTACGTCCGTAAAGTCGATCTCGAAACAATCGCAGGCTTGTCGGGTGCGCATGAAATTGGCGTTTTGTTGAACTCCAACGAGACTAAACAGCTAGAAAGTGCAGAGGCATTTACGTTATCAATATTGCCACAAGCCAACCGTGAACAATTGGTCGTGAGAAAATGGCAAGAAATACAGCCTTTACTCGCAACAATGATGAGCTCAATGGATATCTCTAACCAAATTATGTTGGTCGTTTTCGTACTTGCCATGACTCTCGGAATCATCAACATCATGCTGATGTCAGTTTTTGAAAGAACGAGAGAGTTTGGTGTGTTAATGGCGGTTGGCATGCAGCAGCATAAAATTCGCACACTGATTATTTTGGAAACGCTATTCCTTGGTTTAAGTGGTTGCGCGCTAGGGTTATTAGGAAGCGCAGTCATGCTGAAAATACTGAGTATTACTGGCTTATCGCTTGGCGCACTTGCTGATGGATTAGGTGCTTATGGCGTCGATACCTTGCTTTATCCAAGAGTATCGTTTTACGAGTATCAATTGATTATTGTGGCTATTTTTGTCGCGAGCTTATTTGCGGCTCTGTATCCAGCAAGGCAAATTCTCAAACATCGACCTGCGGATGCCATGGCGGAGAAAACGTAATGACGATTAAATTGGAAGGCTTATCCAAGACGTACAACCCAAAGAGTGACTTCCCGGTACATGCGGTTCAGAACGTAGATTTGGAGATCAAGCAAGGTGAGTTTGTCGCTATTATGGGACCTTCTGGTTCAGGGAAAACGACGCTACTAAACATGTTGGGCGGGATCGATTCGCCTACATCAGGACGCGTGGAAATTGATGGATGCTTAATCTCTGATATGTCAGAAAAAGAGTTGATCGCTTATCGGCGCGATAACATTGGCTTTATCTTCCAAGATTATAGCCTGCTCCCCGTACTGACAGCTCTTGAAAACGTCGAGTTTGTTATGCAATTGCAAGGGAAAACAGAAAGGGAATGTCGTGAACGCGCCAGCGCGCTACTGCAACAGGTTGGATTATCACAGCAGATGCATAAACGTCCGAGTAAAATGTCTGGAGGCCAACAACAGAGAGTTGCGGTTGCAAGAGCATTGGCACCAAAACCAAGGTTTGTAATGGCAGATGAGCCTACCGCCAACTTAGATGCAAAAAGTACAGCCGAGCTGCTTGATATCATGGAACAACTCAGTGAAAAAGAAGGCACGACATTTATCTTTTCTACCCATGATCCTAGAGTTATTAAGCGCGCACATCGAATCATAGTATTTGAGGACGGGCGTTTGGCACGAGATTTTGCCAACATTGATAACACCATAGAGAAGAGCCATGCGTGGTAGAGTAGAAGGCGTAAGCTTACTATCCAAGTTATTGCGGCTTTTTTTTGCGTTAAGTCCTGCGGTAATTTGCATTAAAACTAATGCCAGCATACCGGGTTTGGAGCCTGAAAAAGCATGGGATATCAATGGCTATGTGAAATACATGGCGACCTATAGTATGCCTGACGAGCAGGGTAATACCCTTGACCATCTACTCCATAACCGGATTAACGTTGAATATCGCTTTTCTCCTGAATGGCGAATAAATCTTGGTATCAGGAATAGAGCATTGTGGGGCGATGCGCTTGAGATTCCTCAATATGCGGAACTTGTGGCGCTTGATAATGGGTATTTTGATCTAAGCAAAAACTGGCGAGAAGATAATGCAATCCTCAATACCCAACTGGATCGACTCTACGTCTCTTGGAGTGACCAAGATTGGAGTGCAAGGTTAGGGCGGTTCCGGGTCAACTGGTCAATGAACACCATTTGGAACCCAAACGACATCTACAACGCCTATTCTATTTACGACTTTGATTACGAAGAGCGGGCGGGCACCGACGCTGTCATGGTGAGTAAAAAACTTGGGTTTGCCGCTGGGTTAGATCTCGTTTTCTCTCCGTCAAAGCAGTCTAAAGAAAACAGCACGTCACTACGATATTTCTCCAACGTTTCTGGTTGGGACTATCAAATCATTGCGGGTCGATCTCGGCAAGACTATGTTCTTGGAGCAGGGTTCGCGACTGATATCTATCAAGCTGGGTTTCGAGGCGAGTTAAGCTGGTTTGATCCTATTGATACAAAGCATCAAGGTCAGCCTACTGAGGATACGACAGTCGCTAGTTTGGAATCAGACTACAGTTTTGGTGGTGTGCGTAACTGGATGGTGAGAGGTGCTTGGTTGTTTATTTCTGAACCAAAGCCAGCGAGCAGCGCATTAACTTACCTAAACCTCCCTCTCTCTGCGAAAACCTTGAGCTTCACGGAGCATACTGTTTATGCCGATGCTAGCTTCGACTTAACGGCGCTCAACCGCGTCACCTTATCGGCTAGTTACTATGATGATGGCTCTTACTTTGCTGGATTATCCAGCAGCTATTCACTCAGTAATAATTGGCAACTGCTAACTGTAGTTCAACATTTTAACGGTACGGACGGCAGCTTATTTGGAGAAACACCTGCAACTTTGGTGTTTGCTAATATCCGGTATAGTTACTAAAGACGCCTTTCATTTAGCTGCTATCCCTAAATAATGCAATCAATCACAAATAATGCCTTGTTCTGAAGTTGTTTTTGATACAAGCGTTTAACATTTTTGTAAACATCGTTATATTTAAGGCTCATCGTTGTCAGGAGTTTATGGATGAACCTTACGATATCAGGGAAGTTGCAGCTCAGTTTTGTGCTGCTAGCCGTACTTTTTATGGCATCAGCGGTATTCACGTATCGCAACGTCACCACTGTAGAGCAATACGCCTCTTCGTTACTTAAATCCGATTTACCGACCGTCGACACCAGTCGCGGTATCCAACAGTCCGTTCAGGCGTCGCTGTCCTCTATTCGAGCCTACATGTTGCTAGGTGGCGATGAAGAGGCGAGCGCACGTCTAAGTGAGGACGTACGCAATATCATGGCGTCAACAGACGAGTCGCTTCCAACGTTGCAGGCTTTGATCTCTGAACAGGATTTTCAAGCGATTCAAAGTCAGTGGGATGCGGTCAAAGTCTCTTTGAACAAGCTGATTGAGCTCAGCCACAGTGATGAGAACTTACCCGCGCACAACCTCTTTATTAACGAAGCGGCACCCATTGCAGAAGTGGCACTTGATCAGCTTCAAAGCTTAATCAATGAAGAGTCAGGAAACCCATTTGGTGGAGACAGAAAACGTCTGTTTAAAGTTTACGCCGACAGTTATACCTCGCTCGCCAATGCTCTGTCTGCTCTGCGTGATTTCCTGTTGTACGGGCAGCAAGATCATCTGGACAAATACCACGACTTGATTAAGTACCACAATCAGTCTGTGGCGGAAATCGATAGCAAACTCGACAGGCTCACTGATAACGACCAATCATTGTGGTCACTGTTTAAAGAAATGCAGCAACTGTACTTTCCTTTAGCAGAGCAGGTAATTGCATTACGTCAGTCACCAGAATGGAACGAATCAAACTTGCTGATGGCGAACGAACTGTTACCAGCAGCGGATGCCCTAGACCAAAGTTTAGAAACGATCGTATTGGCGCAGCAAAGTCGTGCTGATCAAAGCGGACAGGGTATTAATCAGTCGATCAAAAACGTACTCACCACCATGCTGATTGCGGCAGCGTTGGTTTTGTTTGCCGCGGTAGCGATTTCAAAATACATGGGCAACACCATTGGTCGCCGAGTGAAAAACTTATCGGAGCGAGCCAAGACGATCGCTTCAGGAGATGTTTCTCAGCCTCCGCTCACCGTTGTTGGGAAAGATGAATTGGCAGACCTTACCGATTCGATTAACCGCATGAACCAATCGTTAGCGAGCATTGTGGCAGGGGTGAGTGAAAAAGCGCACCAAGTGGATGCCAGTATGGGGGCTTTGTTGGAATCGGCGCAAGTCACCTCATCGAATGTGGAACAGCAACAGACCAGCATTGTTGAAATGGGAAGCCAATTGGATGAAATCGCTTTAGCGGCGCGTAACACCCTAGATCAAGCTAACCAATCGGTGCAGAAGCTTTCTGATTCAAAAGGCGAGATTGAACAAGGTCGTGATGCTTTAGAGCAAAACAAAGTCACCATGGAAAGCTTGCACGGCAGTATTGAAACCGCGAGTACGCAAGTGACGCAGTTAAGCAAAGAGAGCGAAGCCATTGGTCGAGTGACAGAAGTAATTGAAGGCTTGGCAGAGCAAACTAACTTACTGGCATTGAATGCGGCGATAGAAGCAGCGCGTGCGGGTGATCAAGGACGAGGCTTTGCGGTTGTGGCGGACGAAGTGCGTATGTTGGCGACTCGCACTACTCAGTCGACGACAGAAATCAACGGCATCATCAATGCGATTCAACGCTCGACTAATTCGGTAGTTGAGGAAATTGAACACAGCCAATCACTTGCGGAGCAGGGCGCGGAGCACATTGAAAGAGCGGTAACTCGTTTGCTTGTTACTACTGAGCAAATTGGCTCTTTGAATGAACAAATGGCAGAACTTGCGGCAGCGGCAGAGCAGCAATCTCATGCGACCAATTCGATCACTGGATTAATGTCCGATATTACTCAATCAGTGGATGAGGTTTCGAATAACAGCCAACGTGCATCAGAGACATCATTGCAAGTAAAAGAGCAAGTTACCGAGCTGAATCAACAGATGGCAACTTTCAAAACGGCGTAGATAAGGTTTACATCTTTTCATAAACTTTTGAACGTTAACCAAATAGTAAAAAAGCCCCAATCCTTTTTACACAAAAAGGGTTGGGGCTTTTTGTTGGATGATACGCCGATATTCGTCTACTTGCTCATTGGATTTAGCTATTTAAATCATAGCTAAAACCAAATTTTCTTCACCGAGGTGGAGTCGTAATATGACTCCATCGGCAGCAAATACTGCAAAAGAATTTTTAAACTTTATACCAATCCCGGTAAGAGAATCGTTCGTTACTATGATTGGTATCATCCTTCTAGGAGCAAGATTATGAACAAACAAGTAAGCCTAATTGGTCTAGACAGCGAACAATCAGCACAACTAGCTCAACAGCTAAATCAACTGCTAGCGCATTACCAAGTGTTGTATATGAACTCTCGCGGTTACCACTGGAACATTAAAGGTGCGCAATTCTTCGAACTGCACGTAAAATTTGAAGAGATCTACACTGATCTGCAAACAAAAATCGATGAGCTTGCAGAGCGTATTCTAACTTTGGGTCATACGCCAGCGCACGCATTCAGCAACTACTTGGAAGCAAGTGAAATTAAAGAACATCAAAACGCGACTTCTGGTGAGGAGTGTGTACAAGGTCTGGTTCAAGGCTTTAGCGTTCTACTTCTAAAACAGCGTGAGATTCTACAAAACGCGGGTGAAGCAGGCGATGAAGGTACCGCGGCATTGATGGGTGACTACATCCGTGAGCAAGAAAAATTAATGTGGATGCTTAACGCTTACCTACAAGGCTAAGCGACGCATCGCCCAAGCACTCACTTGGGAAGGCATAAATAAGTCGGGAATAAGTCAAAGGAGCACGCGAGTGCTCCTTTGTTTATGAAAGTACCTAGTTAGTCGTGAATGTGCTTAAAAGACTGAAAATGTTCGAGTAAATCGGTCAGTTCTGTTACAGCAAGAGAGGCGGAGTCGTGGAATTGTGCAGTCGTATTGTGGTGAACAAGGCAGGATGGCATTTGGGCGTTGTATGCGGCTTGTAGGTCATAAAGGAAATCGCCCACATAAAGTACTTCATCTGGCATTAATCGCCACTCTTTAGCTAGGACTTGGAGTGATAAAGGATCAGGTTTTGCTGGGTAGCATTCACGAGTGAGGACATGTTCAACATTAATTCGGTTATGTTCCAACTTACGCTGCGTAGCGATCAAACAGTTGCGCGTTACTATCGCGGTTTTAACTTTATGCTGATGTAAGTATGCCAAAAGCTCGTGGCAACCCAGCATCGGAGATGACTGCTCGGCATCAGAAATTTCATGATCAAAGATAACATTATGGGCATGCTCTCTCTGATGTGGATGGTCAAGCTTATCAACAAAATCCAATAAATCTTCGTTTTGTGGACAGCCTAGTTGCTGACGAAGATCTTTGAAGTTCATATCGGAGCTGACGAGCGTATTGTCTAAGTCGAAAATAACGGCTTTGACTCTTTCAAGTTTTAATGGAAAAGGAACCATGATGACCTCGTACGACTTAAACCAAGCTATCTTTCTAAAAACAAAAGGTTATTGTTAATTTTAGATTCAAACGTGTTACTTGTACGAAAATAAATCACTGATACGTCACAAATTAAATAGTCTCAATAATGTTGGTGTTTGATTACTTCTCTTCAAGACGGAAAATTTTGCCTGTATCTGTTGAAAAATAGACATAGCCATCCGGACTGATGGTAATATCTCTGACTCGCTCGCCAAGATTCTCCATCAATCTTTTTGATTCGGTGAGCTTGCCATTCTCAATAGAAACCACGTTGATGTGCGCCAGCTTCAAGGCACCGGCGAGGATTTTTCCATCCAACTCTGGGTACTTATCACCACGATACACCACCATATTGCTTGGCGCGATAGACGGAATATAAACCAACTTTGGGTCTTCCATATTCGGTAAGCTTTTCGCTTCTCCAACGTCTAACGGTCCCCAATACTCTTTACCCTGAGAGACTTTTGCCCAGCCGTAGTTTGCACCTTTCCTAATCAGGTTGATTTCATCACCACCACGAGGGCCATGCTCAATCGACCAAAGTAGTTTTGTTGCTTCGTCGTAAAACATGCCTTGTGGGTTGCGGTGCCCGTAACTCCATATTTCAGGGCGAGCCTCAGAAGTCTTGAATGGATTATCTTGTGGTACCGAGCCATCAAGGTTGAGGCGAAGAATAGTGCCTGCATGGGTTTGAGTGTCTTGCCCATTATCACGTTCGCCACGGTCCCCAATTGAGAAGTAAACCTTGTCATCGACAAACGCAATACGGCTGCCGTAATGACGGCTGGTGTCCGTGATTGCGTCGGCGACAAAGACGTCTTTCCAATCCACAAGTTGATTGTTTTTCAATTGTGCGGTCGCTAAGGCCACAGTATTTCCTTTATCGGTACGTTTGCTGTAAGTAAAGAAAAGTTGTGGATTTTGTGGAGCGGTATTCGGCACTAGAGCTACATCTAATAAACCAGCTTGCCCACTGGTGTTCACATTCGGTACTTTGAAGAGGGTTTGCTGTTTTCCCGACGCAATATTAAGTAATGAAACGGTGCCGTTTTTTTCATTCACGATCATTTGTTGCTTATCGAGAAATTCAATTCCCCATGGGATTTGAAACCCATTGGCAACCTCATTGGCACGATAGTCCGCAGCATCGATAGAAAAAGCTAGGCAAGCGAGTAGGGTCGCAGTGATAGTTCTCATGGTTCCTTCCAATATGAATCCAAGATACTTAAAAGCTAACACTAAAAGAGGATGTTTGGCAGGGTATGCGAATATAAAAAATCCCCAATACGAGATCGGGGATTGAATTAAGACTAGAGAATTGTTTACTTAGCGAGCCTACATCGCTTCTTCGAAGATCTTAGAGATCTCTTCGTGCGTTGCTTGTTTCGGGTTAGTGAAACCACAAGCGTCTTTTAGCGCGTTGTCCGCTAAGGTTGGGATATCTTCTAGCTTCGCACCAAGCTCTTTAATGCCTGATGGGATGCCGACATCTTTAGCAAGCTCAACGATAGCATCAATGGCCGCCGCAGCACCTTGCTCTGCTGACATACCTTCAACATCAACACCCATTGCTTTAGCAACGTCACGTAAACGCTCTGGACATACTTGCGCATTGTAACGTTGTACGTGAGGTAGAAGAATTGCGTTACATACACCGTGTGGTAGGTCGTAGAAGCCGCCTAGTTGGTGCGCCATTGCGTGAACGTAACCAAGAGATGCGTTGTTGAATGCCATACCTGCCATGAACTGTGCGTATGCCATTTGCTCTCGAGCTTCAAGGTTTTCACCGTTTTTCACTGCTGTGCGAAGGTGAGTTTGAATCAGTTCAATTGCTTTGATTGCTACCGCGTCAGTGATTGGTGTCGCAGCGATAGATACGTAAGCTTCAATCGCATGTGTTAGCGCATCCATACCTGTTGCGGCAGTAAGAGACGCAGGTTTAGCAAGCATCAATTCAGGATCATTCACTGACATCAATGGTGTTGTGTGTTTGTCCACAATCGCCATCTTAATGTGGCGCTCTTCATCTGTGATGATGCAGAAACGTGTCATTTCAGAAGCAGTACCAGCCGTTGTGTTGATTGATACGAGAGGCAGCATTGGTTTTGCGGATTGGTCAACGCCTTCGTAATCGCCGATCTTGCCGCCGTTTGACGCCACTAAAGCGATACCTTTTGCACAATCGTGCGGTGAGCCGCCTCCGAGTGAGATAACGAAGTCACATTCGTTTTCTTTTAGTAAAGCTAAGCCATCATTAACGTTGGTGATAGTAGGGTTTGGTTGAGTGCCATCGTACACAACGGTTGCTACGTCGCGTTCAGTGAGAAGGTCTTGAACTTGTTTGACTACACCGATTTGGTTAAGGATCTTATCCGTAACGATCAAACCTTTTTTAAAGCCTTGAGATTGGATGCTGTCTGCTGCGTCTTTTAAACAACCAGCGCCCATTAGGTTTACCGTAGGGATAAAAAATGCACTTGTCATATTGGATAGCTCCGTCGTTATTTTTAATAATCTTTCTTAATTTGCCATTTACTGTCGCACACTCGTTTCCAGATTGAAGTTGATCTGAAGCAAGTTTACCTATTTAGAGGTATTTGCAAGAGAAAAACTGTGACAGTGATCTTGTTGCACAGCATATAGGTGCAACACAGATATAAAGTAGAACAAATATGAAACCAGTGACGCAATCGATTGGCAAAAATTGATATCTAATACGGATATATCTCTAAATTAGACTAAAGTATAAAAAATCCCCATTAATAACTTAACTATCAATGGGGATGGGAGGTAGGTTTATAAGTTATCTATCAATAATTAGGCAATTTCAATCAGCTTTGATACTAACTTTTCGATACCTGATGCCGCTTGAGAGATATTCTCTGCCAACATATAAGCTGGGGTTGATAGAACGAGGTGTGTTTCATCAAAAACGATATCCTCGACAGAGCAAGTGATGTGCTCACCGCCCATTTGATTAAATGCTATCGAGATCGCTTCATCGTTGCCTACGGTGCCTTTCACGCCTTGATCATAAATCATCGGAATAATGACAGGTGAAATACACAGATAACCTGCTGGCTTTTTCGCATAAGCGAATGCGCGACATGCTTGAGCTACGTGTGTATTAATCGAGCACTCAGCTCCTGATACTGCGAAGTCAGTGAGGTTTTTAGCGGCACCAAAACCGCCAGGTAAGAGTAGGGCATCAAACTCATCTGGGTTTAATCTTGCAACATCATCAATATTGCCACGTGCAAGGCGTGCAGATTCCACCAACACATTTCGTGTTTCGTCCATCTCTTCGCCAGTTAGATGATTAATCACGTGTAATTGATCGATGTTAGGAGCAAAGCAATGCCATGATGCACCTTCTTTTTCAATGGCATGGAGTGCTAATACGGCTTCATGTAGTTCTGTGCCATCGTAAACACCTGAACCACTGAAGATAACTGCGACTTTTTTCATTTGAGAATTCCTTTAGTCTGAGGTTTCCGTTTGTTGCTCTGTTTCTTTTAGATGTTGAGTGCTCGAATCAGTTTCGGCGATTTCGCTATCGTCGTCTTCTTCATCATAGTAGCGCACAACAAAAGGTGTAAGCATAACACTCGAGGGCAGAAAATGTTTCATATCGACTCCAACTGCGTAATGGAGTGATTTTTATACTGATTTTTATAAAACAGTACGTTGAACCTGATCATTTTTGAGTTAAGCTGATGTTTCCTTTGGCATTCGTGAGTGGTAGGTCACATGAAATCAGTGCAATTTCGTTTCACACTTTATGGTTGTATTGCCATCCTCTCTTGGAGTTGTTTACTTGGCATTGCCAGGTTGGTTACCGAGAGCCTAGGTCCCGTGGGCGGGGCGGCCATGTTGTACTCTCTCAGTTCTATTTTCCTTCTTATCGTAGTTGGTATTCCGAAGTTATCGTACTTTTCTCCAAAGTATCTCATGCTTGGTGGCGCGATGTTCGTTTGCTATGAAATATTTCTCGCTTTATCTCTGGGATATTCCAACTCGCGTGCGCAGGCTATTGAAGTGTCGATTGTCAATTACCTTTGGCCAGCACTCACCGTTTTGTTTGCGGTTTTAGGCAGTAACAAAAAAACAAACTTGCTGCTTTATCCAGCGGTTGCGCTGGCGTTTATTGGAGTCGCGTGGACGGTGAGTGGTGAGAATGGCTTATCCGTTACTCAGATTATGTCCAATGTCAGTAGTAACCCTTTGGTGTACTTTATGGCTTTCGCAGGAGCAGTTATATGGGCCTTTTATTGTAATTTAACCCAAAGGCAGCAATCCAAACATAACGCGATTACGTTGTTTTTCATTGCTACTGCTGTTTCGTTATGGATGAAATATGCGTTTGCTGATGAGCCAGAGATGACTTTTTCATGGGAAGCAATGGGCTACCTTTTTGCTTCTGCGGCGTTGATGGCTGGTGGTTATGGTTTGTGGAACATCGCGATTGTTGGCGGAAACATGGTCTTTCTTGCGACACTTTCTTACTTTACGCCCATTTTCTCTGCGCTATTTTCTTCCATTATTCTTGGTGTGACGTTGAGTCCGAGTTTTTGGCAGGGGGTTGTGATGGTTACGGTGGGCTCTTTGCTTTGTTGGGTAGTCACCAAGGAGAAGCGTGAAGCAGCAGGTTAAACCAAAATTATCTGATTTTGTTTTTGCGCTGTATGCTCAAATGACAGAAAGAAAAAGCTCCCTCGGTCGGGAGCTTTTTCTTTCGTGTTCTAACAGTTTGCGACGTTTAAATGGAGTTGCAGTTTGAATCTGTGCTTCGACAGACGTTTCGTTAACTGAGTGCGAGTTTGTTCCAACTTATCTAATGCGATGGTGTCGTCATCGACGTGCAAATCGATGTTAATACGAAGCTCTTGGCCCACTTTAGTGATACCCGCTAACTTCAGCTGGTGGTCAGATGTTTTTTCTATCTCTAGTACATCATTGCCAACGACCTGACATAGCTCTTTGCTTGGTGTCATCATTAGTAGCTCACGTAGTGCACCAACCAACATATCAAAAGGAACTTTCAGAAAGTAGAAGCCCATTAGCACCATCATCATAGGATCGGCATAAACCGCATATTCAGCGAATGGCGTTAGTGATACAACCCAAGCAGCAACAAATCCTACCGTCACCGCTACACTTAATAGCGTATCCATCTGCCACTGTTTTTTCTCTGCTTCAATCAAGCCTGATGAGAAGCGACGGTTGCGTTTAGCCATAAACCACCAGGCGTAACCACAACCGATGACGTTTACGATGCCGAATAGAGTGGCAATAGAAGCATCGACTTCACGGCCTCCGGACATCAATGCTGAAATTGCAGAGTAAAGAGAAAAGCTTACAACCACTAAAATAACAGCCGCTTTTATCGCAATAACGATTGGCTCTAAGACCGCTTTTCCAAATGGGAATACAGATTTTGAGGGCTTGTTAATATAGTAGGAAGCGGCCAGTGACAATAAAGTTAACAGTAAGCTGACCAAAGAGTAAACACCGTCAAAAACGATGACAATTGATCCTACAAGCAAGCCAAGTACCATACCACCAGCAGCGAACCCAGATGCTAAAAGGGCTGAAATGGTTAGAATACGGTTTTCGTTTTTGCTTGTCCTGTCACACATAAAAGATGCCTTTAAATTTTAATACCTTACTATTCTTCTCGCATAAGGTAATTTAGGCAACCACTAAGTGAGCAGGTTCTAATCTAAAAAGTTGCGTTTTTGTTTATGTTCTTATAAAACAATAACTTGCTGCATGATCTTGGTGCCAATAAAATTGGCGCTCACTGATAAAATGTTTAGAAGTCAAATAAATACTCGCTCAATTTATCCGCTAACCATGTCATTGCTGGGTGCTCAGTTTGACCGTTAGGTGAAAACATACAGTAGTCTTCTTGTGTCAATCCGTATGTATGCTTGATAACGGCGAGCTTTTGCTGGCGAAGGTAATGGCGGATTAATGGTTCTGGCAGTACACCCCAAGCGTCTTCTTCTAAGATGGTGTTAAGCATGTAGTCAAAACTTGAAAAGCCAATGTATCGAGTCGAGAAAGGCTGCAGTTCAGGGTTGTCTTTCTCATTTAGGTACACCATCAATGCTTGCATCTGACTGCGTAGATCTTCGTCTGAGACTCGGCGCATCTTACTTAGGCGATGTTCCGCACTGCATACTGACATCATACGTATCTTGCCTAGCGGGTTATACACGATACGAGGATCGTCGACGCGCTCATAATCAACACCAAAGGCAAAATCCACTTGATGGGTACTAACTAAGTTGGCCAAGTCGCCACTGGATGCCAAGATTAAGTTGAAGGTTGTGGAAGGGAAGCGGTTATTCAGTGTATGAGAAAGCTCCTGCCAGAGATCATCAGGCAAGGAGTCGTCACGTGCAACCCAAACTTCCGCGTTAAAACCTTCCGAGATTTGAGCACAGGTTTTTCTTATCCGCTGTGCGATGATAAGTAGGTGTTCGCAATCTTTGTAAATGGCTTTCCCAGCTTCAGAGAGAGTGAGCTGGTTGCCAGTTCGGGTAAACAACTCAACGTTGAGATCTTTCTCTAAAGCCTTAATCGACATACTGAGTTTGGTGCGATTACAATCGAGTTGCCTCGCTGCTTCAGAAACAGAACCACACTCAGCGATGGTGCAGAAGGCTTCTACTTGAGTTAAGTTCATGATTTGACACAACCAATAAATGAATTCAAATAATTTGGGTATTATGCAGATATGCTCCCAAAGCCGTGAAAGATTATCGAAAAAAACGCGAATCCGCCAGATAAGTCTATGGTCTTTTAACGGTTTTGCGGTAATCTATGTGGGTTACAAAAAGTGAACATGGAGGCCACGATGGCACAAGATTGGGACGGCTTAGCAAAAAACTGGGAATCAAATCCAGCAACAGAGCAATTTGCGCAGTCGGTGTTTGAGCAGTTACAACAGCTAACTCAGCTTGATGGCATTAAAGTACTAGATTTTGGATGCGGAACAGGGCAGTTAAGTCAACGATTGTCACCGATGGTTAAAGACATCGTAGCATTAGACGCATCGGAAGCCATGATTGAAGAACTCGATAAAAAAGAGCTTGCCAATGTAGAACCTGTCGTAGATGCATTGTCTCGCGGCTTGGTCGCTCAGCATCCAGCGTTTCGTGGACAGTTTGACCTAGTAGTTGCATCGTCAGTTTTAGCGTTTGTGGAAGACTTAGACGCGTCATTAAAAATCTCGCATTCTTTACTTAACCACGGCGGTTACTTTGTTCATTTTGATTGGATTGCAGAATCTGAACAAGACGGTTTTACCCTAGCGAAGTCTAAACGTGCTTTGAAAGATGCAGGTTTTACTGAGGTGGAATCGCAACACGTTTTTGACATTACATCTGACGGTAAAACGATGTCGGTATTAATGGGGCTTGGTCGCCGTTAAGACTTAATAAAGAACACCACATGATAAAAGCGAGCTACCTAGCTCGCTTTTTTCTTATCGGTTGAGGGTATGTACCCAAGTTAACCTCACTTGTTCTTCAACCTGTCGCTGCGGGTGTACGCAAAGTGGTTCTCTAACAACCAAGTGTTTTGAGGTTATTTTGGGGCGACTATCCTGCGTATCTCCTCCAACACTTCAGGATTGGCTATTGCGCCTAAATTTTCTACACTCCGATTGTTAACGACTTGCTTAACGGCTAACTCAACCAGTTTTCCCGAACGGGTCTTAGGTATATCGCTTATTGCGTAAATTGCACTAGGTACATGTCTTGGAGAACATGCAGATTTTAGCTGTGCTTTGATGGAGGCGATCATCTCGTCGTTGAGCTCTATCCCTTTCATTAATTGGACAAACAGCCATATTTTTTCGTTGCGATCGACTTCTTTTCCTACTGCGATGGAATCTAGAATACCGTCTATACTGTTCACTTGCTGATAGATTTCGGCCGTGCCGATTCTTACGCCACCGGGATTCAACGTGGTATCACTTCGACCATAAAACACGTATCCACCAACGCTGGTTTGTTCAACATCGTCGCCGTGGTGCCAAATATTGTCGAACTTATCCCAATAAGCACGATGGTATCTCTCCCCGGTGTCGTTCCAAAAGCCAGAGGGGAAGTTGGGCAATGAATTGGCACAAACCAACTCACCGCGCTCTCCGATTACGCTATTACCCTGCGGGTTAAAGACTCTGACATCGACCCCTAATCCCGCTGATTGGCACTCTCCTCGATAAATGGGAGAAATAGGGTTGCCTAACACAAAGCAGCCACAAATGTCTGTCCCGCCTGAGATCGATGCGAGGTGGACATCTTCTTTAATGTGCTGATAGACATAATCAAACTGTTCTGGATACAGAACTGAGCCCGTTGAGCAAATGGTTTTCAGACTTGGAAATGCATCACTTTTCGGCGGAGAAAAAGAAACTTTTTCCAATGCCTCTAGGTATTTCGCCGAAGTTCCAAACAGCGTCACTTCGGCTTGTTCAGCGAGGTCCCAAAGCACGTTATGAGTGGGATAAACAGGGCTACCATCAAAAATTACTAAACATGCGCCGCTCGCGAGTGAAGAAACGTGCCAGTTCCACATCATCCAGCCACAGGTCGTGTAATAAAACACTCTGTCGTTCGGTTGGATGTCGCAATGCAGTTGATGCTCTTTCAAATGGTTAAGCACTGTTCCGCCGACGGAATGAACGATGCATTTCGGTTTGCCTGTCGTGCCTGAAGAATAGAGCACAAATAGCGGATCGTTAAAATTAACACGAGTAAAAGTCAGCGCTTCAGGTGTGTATTGATTCAGGACGTTTTGCCAATCTTGAGTGCAGACGTCGCATTCAAAAATGTGTGGTTTCAGGTAGCTAATTTGGCAAACCTGTTTAAGACCATCAAGATGATCCGCAATATGCTGGTTTTTCTCAGACATATCGAAAGTTTTGCCATTGAATGTATAGCCATCACAAGTAAACAGGATTTTAGGTTTCACTTGACCAAAGCGCTCCAAAACGCTTTCAACGCCAAAATCAGGTGAGGTAGAAGTCCAGGTTGCCCCTAAACTGGTGGTTGCTAACATGGCTATCACCGTTTGAGGTAAGTGAGGCAAATAGCCAGCGACGACATCACCTTGCTTGATTCCACATTCTTTCAACCATTGCTGGACACTCGAAACTTCTTCACACAATTGTTTCCATGTGTAGGTTTGCTTTTCTTCACGTTCATTTTCAAACCAAATCGCGAGATCATCGGGTTGGTGACACGCGTAGGTTAGCAAGTTTTCTGCGTAGTTAATTTGTGCGTTTGGGAACCATTTTATGTCTCTATTTTCGACGGGTTGCTGCCAGCGACTTTCTGCTTGCTCCTTTACGGTCTCTCCTTGAGTACCAATGACGTCGCAGAATAACCAGACTTCTTGCCAAAATTTTTCCACATGATCGAGCGACCATTGATGCAGATCGGCGAAGTTTTCAATGGTATTTCCTTGTCGATTAATGTGTTCAATAAACTGTGTGATGTTGGCTTCTTCGATACGACTTTCGCTCGGTTGCCATACTTTGCTGCTCTCGCGCATAGGTCCCTCTATAACAAAGTGGTAACAGATTTTAGTTTGAGAGGAATACACGATAAAGTCAAACAAGCTAGATATTATATCGTGTCATAAAAATCATGCAGTTACGATGCGTTGTAAACAATATATTACATCGAGTCGATACTGAGAAAATCGTGTAGGGATTGGAAGCTCTTAAGACTGAAGATAGGCTTAATGTAAAGGATTTGTTAATGGAGATGTGCCATGACTCAGTATCGTTCTAAACCCGTAAACCAGGAAGGCAGGGTTGAATGGAGCCGTGAAGAAGACGCCATTTGGCGAGATTTGGTAACACGACAAATGGGTGTGATCCAAAACAGAGCTTGTAAGGCTTATTTACACGGTTTAACGCTGCTTGATTTACCTCAAGACCGCGTTCCTCAATTGCCAGAAATTAATCGTGTCCTGATGGAGACAACAGGTTGGCAAGTGGAGCCCGTTCCTGCGCTTATTGACTTCGACCGTTTTTTTAATCTGCTCGGTAATAAGCGCTTTCCCGTCGCCACATTCTTGCGTACCAGAGAAGAGTTCGATTACTTGCAAGAGCCGGATTTCTTCCATGAAATATTTGGTCATTGTGCGATGTTAACCAACCCAGATTTTGCTGCATTTACCGAACATTATGGTCAACTAGGGCAAGCCGCTACCCCAAAACAAAGAGCCTATCTCGCTCGCCTCTACTGGTTTACCGTAGAGTTTGGCTTGGTGAAAGAAGGGGACAAAACCAAAATTTACGGTGGTGGTATTCTCTCATCTCCTGGCGAAACCCTCTACGCATTAGAGAGTGATGTAGCAATTCGCGACCCATTTGAATTACAAACTGTGCTGAGAACGCCTTATCGTATCGACATCATGCAACCGAAGTACTACGTGATTGATGACTTTTCTCAGCTCTTTAAAATCAGTCAGTTAAATTTATTGAAACAAGCCGATCTAGCGATTGAAGCTGGACTGCTTCCTCCACTTTTTGAACCAAAGGAACCTGCTCATGTTGAATGAACAAAAATGCGAAGCTTGTAGTATCGATGCCATTGCACTAAGCAAAGAAGAACAACAATCTCTGCTGCTGCAATTGTCTGATTGGCAGATCATTGAAAGAGAAGACATACCTCAACTAGAAAAGGTGTATAAATTTAAGAACTTCAAACAAGCATGGGCTTTCAGTAACAAAATCGCGGAACTGGCAGAAGATGAGTTCCACCATCCTTCTATTTTGTTGGAGTGGGGTAAGGTCACCGTAACGTGGTGGAGTCACTCGATCAAAGGTCTGCATAAAAACGATTTTATCTGCGCATCAAAGTGTGATGCGCTAGCATCGAAAGAGTAGGACATTACCTCACACAAAAACGCCCGGCTTTATGCCGGGCGTTGTGTTTCTAAATGACTTTTACATTGCTTTATAGGTTAATTCGGAAGACGGATGTCGTGCCAGATACCTCATTGCCAACAGCGATAAAATGACTACCATTACGGGTAAAGTAATTGATGGATTCTGGGCCTAAATCGCCTGCTTTTGGATTGTATGTGTCGTTGGTGCATTCTCCATCTTCCACTTGTGTACACACTGGCTGATTGTAATCACGACGGTTTACGTAATGTAGGAACTGCACTTGTTTCGGATCGGTAATGTCATAAATCATGATACCGCCTTGACGCTCCAAGCCGATAAACGCGTAATGACGACCGTTAATTTGTGCTACTTCAATCGCCTCTGGCTCAATGCCTTTATCATCACTTCGGTCATCGCCACTGTGATTGTTATCGTTGGTACTGTTGAAGTTTTTACCTTCATTCAGCAGCGCGATGGTCGCGAAATCGTCACCACTATCGAACACCAACTTGCCGTTTTCATCCCAAATCGAGAATGAACGTGCGCCAAATGCTTGAACCTTATCTTGTGCAGAAAGCGTTTGTGCCGGCTTAATCACTTTTAAACGCGCGAGTTGTTTGTTGTCTTTTAGTGCCTCTGCCAATGGGTGTTCTGCTGCTACTTTCAGCTTCTTACCACGCACTTCATCAATATGGCTTAAACAGCTCCCTTGCTCAGATGTGTATTCATCTGTACCAAGGTAATCGTCTTCATCCCACATAAAGCCAGCTTTGTCGCACAGTTCTTGAGTGGTTTTGAATCCGTACTCACGTCCGTCGCCTTCATTTGCAGATACGATGTAAGTACTGCCATCCACTGAGTAGCTGTCGATGGTGTCAGGCATAAATAAGCCAACCAGTTGTGGGTAGCTTTTCAAGTTTCCAATAATTTTGTCTTTGTTAGATGCATCGAGTTTAGCGTCCGACCAAGACTTCTCACCTAAGCCAACAATTTTTTCTACCGATTTGCTCTCTGGATTGACGATTGCCATGGCGTTATTTTCTTGTAGCGCGACATAGATTTTACCGTTATCTGCAAAAGTGAGGTATTCAGGCTCTAGATCTTGTGCGATGGTGGCGTTTGGCCCCGAAATACGCACATTCATTGGGAGCTCTGCTTTTCGTGAACCATCAAACTCGTTAAAGCCAATTTGTGCCACTTCTGCTTGAGTAACGCCAAGGTTCAGATCGATCAAAGTGACGCTACCTTCAGGATCGACGCTGTAATCGCTGTTTGGTTCGCCCTCATTAGCGGTTGCGATATATCGGCCATCTTTCGAGAAGCCAACCATGTCTGGCAATGCGCCTGTTGGGAACGTCGTGACTAATGACAAATCGTCGGAGCGGTACAAACCAACAATACCATTCGCTTGTTTATTACTGTTTTCAATCGCAACCGCGACCAAACCATTGAATACAGCGACACTGTTTGCAGCGCCAATTTCAATGCCCGCTGCTTCGCCAGCGCTGTTGAGATCAATGAATGCGGTTTGCATTGGTACGCCGTTGTCATCCATAGACATTACATCGACACGTTTTGCTTCAGCATTGACCACATAGAGCTTATCCGTACAGGCGTCATAACTAACGATTTCAGCTGCCGATGTGTCGAATGGGGCATCAGCAACGGATGTCCCGATAAACGTTAACCCTTGAATTGAAGTTTCCCCAGTAACGGGTGCAGTGGTAGGTTTGCATTGTGTAGCGAATGAAGCCACGGTATCTTCGGGTTGTGATGAACACGCGATGGCAAGTGATGACAATGCGAGTGCACCGATTGCCTTTAAAGGGGTGATCATGATATCTCCTTATCAATCCGATAGGTTGTCAATCAGCATGGGTTTTATGTTTCTGTCCATTTCCGCCACTGGAATGATGGAACGCTGAATGACGTGTGATTTGGTAAGGCTCTGAATATATGTATGATTGATGACTCTTATATTGGCTTTTTATGAAACTAATGTGTCATCAAAATGATGAGGTAGGGATAGGGAATAATGGAATTAAAATCGTTTTTAGATTTGTTGGCAGCGTCACCAGAGCAGGTCGAATTTGAAGCAACGATGGCGGTGATCGAAGATAACTATACGTTTGAGCCAACCGCTTTTGTTAATGGTGAGACGCAAAACAACGCGGGTGAGAACAACGGTTCGTGTAAGATCTTCGCTTTCGGCTTGCTAAATAACCTAGACAAAGAAGCGACGCTAGCCTGCTTTGGCCGTTTTTATCGTGAAGATGTATTGCAGCATCCAGAGAACAGCGAACACCAGAATATTCGTAATTTTATGGTGACAGGGTGGGATGGTATTAGGTTTGAAGCACCCGCTTTAACCGCTAAATAAACACCAGTCAGAAAACGCAGAACAGTAAGCCAGTCGTATTATGCGACTGGCTTTTTTTCTAGACATTTTCGGCACAAACACAGCTGGTTGGCGCTTGGCTTGGGTAAATCACGGGTTTCAATAGTAAAGCACCAACAGGTTTCTTTGCCTGCGGCGATATCACAATGGGCTTGAGTCCCGCACTCAGGACAATTGTGCGTTGAATCTTCCCCTGCGATTTGTTCGATAATCGTGTTTCGTTGGAGATCGGTTTTGTCTTTCCATTGGATGATTTCATCCATCGTTCGGTGACAACCAGAGCATATTCCGGCGTTATTTTTACATGCTGCTCGACAAGGTGACTTCATTGCTTTCTCGTTCTCATTTTTTATGCCGCGTACTCTAGCACAAAGCGAGTCAAAGCCGCCAAAATAAACGTGAGTGCGATTTGCTGGTGAGGAGAGGGCGGCAGTGATATTCTTGGACGAGTTACCTCAAATCTTTGTCACTTATGTTAGAAAAAGAAAACCTCATTAAACTCGCTAGAATGCAAATGCCATTTGGGAAATATGCAGGGCGAGTGTTAATCGACCTACCTGAAGAATACTTACTGTGGTTCGATAAAAAGGGCTGGCCAAGCGGCGAGCTAGGGGATTTGCTCAAGCTGTGTTTAGCGCTCAAAATTGAAGGCTTAGATAGTGTCGTGAAGCCTTTGAAGCGTATGTAACCTGCCACAGAAACTCCCACTTTTAATGAAAAGACTTATTATGAATTTTGATATCGATGCACTGAAACACCACCAATTGGTCGAAGATGGTAAATTAGAGGGATGTTACATTCATCAGCCAGCTCAAGGTAGCCAGCAAGATGACAAAGCTGTTTTGGCAGAGCGCCAAGTGTTGGAAAAAATGGGGTATAAGGTAATACAGGTGAAAGCTAAAGGCGGGACAACAACGTTTGCCGAGGCGATGCAAAAGCTTGCGAAGGAAACTGGTCACCTGCCTAAGGAGTAAGTGAGTGTAATCTGCCACAGCCTCCCTAGTTATTCCACGATACCATGTGTTTTCATTCAAAAGAGCCAGACCGTTAGGCTGACTCTTTTTGGGCCATTCAGTCCTAGCACTGTATCCTTTTGGTGTGTGTACCAATTAGATTATACCGTTTACAATTGAGAACGCTTATTTAGAGAAATAAGTATCCACGCAAATGTACATGCTTTATCAGTGATTTAACTATAGGAAATCTAGAGAAAGGATTAAAGAGTAGATTCTTCAGGATCTGCGTATAAAATAGAATCAAGAGCCCAATCGGATAAATCATAAGAGAAGGACTCTGTACCATGAAGCATTCCCCACATTGAGTTAATATTTCTTATATCCCAATTGCTTATGTCCTGATTAAAAGATTTGGCTCCGTAGAACATAATATAAGTACTATTCACTCCAGTAACATCCCAGTTGGAGATGTCTTGATTAAAATTCTCTGCTTGATAAAACATACCTTTCATGTAGTGCACAGAACCCGTGTTCCAAGATGAGATATCTCCATTAAATTTACTCGCTCCATGAAACATATACGACATATATCGTACACTAGTTGTATCCCATTCTGATAAGTCTTGGTTGAATTTTCTCGCCAGATAAAACATGTAGGACATATTTTCAACATTACTTACATCCCAGAGATTTATGCTATGATCGAATGATACAGCATTAGCAAACATACCTTCCATAGTCTTGACTTTGCTTACATTCCAGCTTGAGATATCCTGATCGAAAGACTTTGCCTTAGCAAACATTCCATTCATATCCTCAACCTTGCCAACGTTCCAGTTTGAAATATCTTGGTTAAAAGAGCTAGCACCACCGAACATAGTTCTCATATTGGTCACATTGGAGACATTCCATTTTGATAGGTCTTGATTAAAAGAGTCTGCTTTCCAAAACATTCCCGCCATGTTGGTTACATTACTAACATCCCAATTAGAAATATCCTGGTTAAAGGAATGCATTTCATAAAAAAGCTTACTCATATCTGTTATTTCAGAAGTATCAACGTTTGATATATCCTCCTTGAAGTAGAGCATCGCCTTAATATCATCGACAGTAACCTTCATTGGAAGAAATTTGGGTCTATGCTCATCCGTCAGCGCTGAAGTCATTTCATCATCATCGTAATTGAAAGTCATATAGTTGGCCACATTCAAGACATTCCAAGCACTCAAGTCCTGATTAAAGGTCCTAGCCGCAAAGAACATGGCTGTCATATCCGTCACATTACTAACATTCCACCCCGATATGTTCTGGTTGAAAGAATGAGTATGGCTAAACATATTGGTCATATTGGTAACGTTACTAACATCCCATCCAGAGATATCCTGATTAAACGCTTTAGCATCATGAAACATATAGGACATGTTAGTAACGTTACTAACATCCCATCTAGAGATATCTTGGTTAAATGTATGCCTATGAGCAAAAAGTCTACTCATATCTTTAATTTTAGAAACATCTACCTGAGTTACATCTCTACCTGCTTTGATCATTTCAACCAATTCTTGCCGCATAAGCGGATGTGTTGGGGTAGCTTCTTTTTCGCAGCCTGCCAGTAAAAATAATCCTATCAAAAGAATTGGCTGTAACTTCTGCATTATCTTCCCTTATTCAATAAAACTTAACCTGTTGTATATTATGTCTATTCTACTATAAAAAACAGACGAAGCTTTCCATATACAAGGTGCCCCTCTAAATTTTAGTTGACCACTACAACACAACTGTTCAGCATATGTTTTATTTTTAAACTCCATATCAGCAATGGCTAACATACTTACAGTATCTGTTTATATTAGCCTCAATGTTGTTTCTAATGACTTATCCCCAATCATCAAATGAATGATTGGTACGTTCACGTCATTATGTTCCAGTCATACTGCAAAAGTGCTTCTACCGATTAGTATGCTAGGATGCTCACCATCTTTTAACCGCAAAGAATTTTGTTAACTGTCCATTCTTCTTCACAATATCACGAACTTGGATGCGGTATATCTCTAGTGTTGTCATTCCACTATCCAAGAATAACCTCATTAGACAAGCATTTAGCTCTGGTGTTTAGGTAATGACCTTGAAGAGCCAAGCTTTGCCTTTATCCTCGGTGAGCGTGGGTAGTGCCATGTGTGTTATTTCCTGTTTACATCAAGAAACACACACGCTAGCAGTGGCAAGCTAAGAAATCAGTGATCTAGATATTGGTGTGATTGGCTTTAAGGGAAAACTGAATGATTGTCATTGCTCATTCATTGCAATGAATAAAAGTTTTTTATAGGCCAAAATTATGTAACGTCAGGCGAAGCATGTGAACTAAAACGCTTTTGTCCAGAAACTTTAGCGTGGGCAACTTCTAACGCAAAAGTGCCCCAAGACTCGCTAGACCAAACACTCTACAAGATCTGTGTCGTTCATTTTACCCTACAAAAAGTTATTCGATAGAATGCAACTCAACACGATTGAGTCTTCATTATGCTTATTTAGCCTGTCAGATTGCCTATTTAGTTGGTTGAATCATCAGATTGTCTTCTTGATGATGATAAATACCTGAAAATATTGTTATTATCGTTTTTATTTATCAGTAAAACCGACTTCCATGAGATATGAATCCGCTCCTGTAGCCCCAAAAGAAAGACAGAAACAACTAGAGAACGAGCAGCTCGCCAACGTCGAGAGCGCAGGAAGAGTTGAGGTATACCGCGAGCGATGAAAAGCGATGGGCACAAATTAGAGAGAGGGTTCTTAGAGATAGACAAGAGGCTGGATTAGGTCAAATCTCTCAAGGTTTAAAAACGCCTCAAATTCTGAGCGATTCTATCGGGCAACAGTGTTCACTTGAAGATGAAATGGCGAAGAATCATCAGCATATACTTATTACTGATTTAGAAGATGCGCACAAGATATTGCATAACGTTTGGCTCGATTCTGGTAAAGACGTTGCAGCTCTTGCTGCGAGTATTAATGCAGAAAAATCATGGTTCAACCACACAGAGCCGATGTTTGACGCCGCGTCTATTGCTAAGCAATTCGGGGACATGAACATTAAGGCGGATCTTGTTGAGAGCAGAGGAAAAATCTTTGTCGTATTCAATGGGACAGATCAGAACGGGAAAGCACTCAAACATGCGTTTGTGAATGGCTCTCGTATCAACATGAACGGAAAAATACCCGCTTAACTCATTTAAAGCAATGCAAACTGGTTTTGGCCCGAAATCTAGGGCTGCAAACTTTAAAGGTGCAGGAGTTTTAACGTTTGTTGTATCGGCGAGTATTGCTACCAGTGACCTAGTGTTCAAAGATGATTACCACCTAGTGAATTGGTTTGGTAATGTTGGCTCTGACATGTTCAAATTTATACTCCAGAGCGCAGTTGGTGAAGCCGCATTGTTTGCTGCTGCTTTCTTAGGTCAACCGATAATTATCTGTGCAATTGCTGTAACAGCGAAATATCTTCTAATTGAATGGGCTTGGGGCGAATACAAAATTTCTCAAACGATAGTTGAAAGGTTAGAAAGTGCGATATAAAACTAAAATCCGTTTGGCTGGCTTGTTTTTTATTTCACTAATGTTGTTGTGTTGGTTTTATCCTTCTTATGGCGTTTATCTGGATTACCTTGAACTATTGAATCGAGCCGATACCGTGCAAGTTTCCATTATTACCTTGTGGGTTCCTGTTGGTGTTTTTGGGGCTTTAGTGTGTGTGCTTTTTATGACACCTAAAGCATTGCTATATGGGAAGAAGATTAATGAACTTTATTCTCAAAGAGCTATGCAGTTAGCTAACAAAATTAGTATTTATTTTGCATTGGCAGGCGTGGCATTTGCTGCTGGATGGACATATCACTCTATCGACTTGTTAGAAAAATATGGATATGTGTACAGTCGAGATTTAACAAAAATCACCCCAACAGGAATACATCTGATGTACGTGAAAGCTCGATGATTTAACGTAACGTCACTTAAACTGTACTAATCCAACCTTTTTGCTAGTGCGATGAGTAACATCGCACTAGCTCTTCTCAACAACTGCAATACCTGTGATTACCCATAGTTTTCTAAATTACAAACACACTGGCAAGATTTATCCAATATTGAGCTAGCTCGGATTTGCCCCAAAATGCGTTAGGCCTTTTACTCGTTCGCATTCAGTTTATAGGCTTTTCCCGATAAAAGTCTGAATTGTGGAGATATCAAATATACCTGTAGACTCAATGCTACTGATGGCAAATGCATAATATTTTAAAAGAAAAACACGTAAGTATAAAACGACAAAACTTATTTAAGGACATGGACTGCATGGAATCCAAAAACGAGTCTAATCGACGCCCTCTTGCAGTGCGTAGAATCTCTGTTATCAAACGCATTGCTATTTGGCTGAGCCAAAAAAACATTACCCCTAACCAAATCTCACTGATGAGCATCCTATTTGCCGCTATTGGCCTTGCGTTTGCAGTTAGTTTTCGCTTCTGGCCTACGCCAATTTGGTTAGTGCTGATCGCTCTGATGGTTCAAATGCGGTTATTGTGCAATCTATTTGACGGAATGGTCGCTGTAGAAGGTGGGAAGAAAACCCCTGCTGGTGAATTGTTTAACGATGTTCCAGACCGCATTGCCGATCCGCTGTTGATTGTCGCTGCCGGTTTAGTTGCTCATTCAGCATTTTCTATGCCTCTGGCTTGGATTGCGGCACTATTAGCGGTACTTTCAGCTTACATTCGCGTTTTGGGTGTTAGCATGGACTGCTCGGCCGATTTTCGAGGACCAATGGCTAAGCAGCATCGAATGGCCGTACTCACAGTAACGCTTTTAGTAATGGCGATTAACCATTGGTTTACGTTATCACTTGGCATTTATTTGATGGACATATCGCTTGCAATCATGGTAATTGGCTGTGCTGTAACTTGCTGGCGTCGTTTGGTATGTATTTTTAATGCTAAAGAAGAACTCGCTAACTTATTATCGAACCATGAAAAAAATCAGCAGGCCAAGCATTCTAAGTCTCTAACCGCCAACGAGACAATCGATAAGGCGGTAGGTGAGACTAGCCATGATTAATATCCCTACGCATTCGCTATACATGATGGCCGCCATCACACTCGTACTAGTGATTGGCACTTTGGTTTACCTGTATTTGTCACGCCATAATCTTAATAAGGATTACCACGAGCTTAAACTTCGCATTCGTTCTTGGTGGTGGATGATCGGAATCGTCTTTGTTGTGCTCTATCTGCCCACTCAATACACGCTGATTTCTGTCGCCTTTTTGAGTTTTATGGCGCTGAAAGAGTTTCTCTCTGTAGTACCAACGCGCATGACAGATCGACGCGTGATCTTCTGGGCTTACCTTTCGATCCCGTTTCAATACTACTGGTTATCAATCGGTTGGTATGGCATGTATATCATCTTTATTCCTGTCTTCATCTTCCTCTATCTTCCAATGGTCGCGGTGTTGATTGGCGATACCAAAGGTTTCATTCGCTCAGCAGGTATCATTCACTGGGCGTTAATGCTGACGGTATTTTGTGTTAGTCATATGGCATATTTATTGGTATTGCCCAGCAAGAATCCAGAGGCCGGTTCAATGGGAATGCTACTGTTCTTATTGGTCTTCACTCAGTTTAATGATGTTTGTCAATACGTATGGGGTAAGAGCTTCGGTAAACACAAAATCGTACCGAAAGTCAGTCCAAACAAAACATGGGAAGGCTTTATTGGTGGTGCGGCAACCATAATCATCACTAGCTATTTTGTGGCACCTTACCTGACACCATTAACGTCAGTTCAAGGTTTAGTTGCAGGGATGATTATCGCCTTGAGTGGCTTTATTGGCGATTTAGTAATTTCATCGGTTAAACGTGACTTACAAATTAAGGATACCAGCCAGTTTATCCCCGGCCATGGCGGCATTTTAGATCGTATTGATAGTCTGATGTTCACCGCCCCCTTATTCTTCCACTATATTTATTACCTTTACTACTAAGAAGGCGATATGAAAATTTTAAAAGTTTTGTTCGTCTTGCTGTTTGTGAAACCACTGGTGTTTGTTGGTTTGGGGCTCAACATCATTAATCGGCAAAATCTGCCAAGCAATGGTCCTACGGTGGTCGCGGCTAACCACAATAGTCATCTCGATACGTTGGTATTACTGGCACTCTTTCCTATCAGTATGGTACATAAGGTGCGTCCTGTGGCAGCAGCCGATTACTTTCTCAAAAACAAAGTATCAGCATGGTTATCACTTAATATTTTGGGCATTATTCCCATCCATCGTTCACCGTGTAAAAGTGAGCGGCATACCGTATTTGATGAGTGCCATAAGGCACTTAATCAAGGAGATATCTTGATTATCTTTCCTGAAGGTAGTCGCGGTGAACCTGAAACGATGAGCGGGTTAAAGAAAGGGGTTCATCACTTAGTTGATGAACATAAAACTTGTCCTGTCATTCCGGTGGTGATGCGCGGATTAGGTCGAGCGCTCCCTAAAGGAACAGCGATGCTTGTTCCTTTTAACTGTGATGTTGTATTGGGAGCGCCAATCGCGAGGTTTGAAAATGCAGATGACTTTCTAATAACCATGCAAGCTGAATATCAACAGCTTGCACAAGCATGTATTGTGACTCACCACGAAGAGTAGATACGTTCTAGCTCGACAGTACTCCATTATCGTTTAAAGCAAGAGCCCAAAAAACTAAGGGAATCCGTTTGTCTTACTAGATCCGAACCAGCAATTTTGGACACTGAATTAAGTAATTTTCCATACTTGAAGTTACTCGTACATTACTAATTTAAGTAGAAGTTCTAAGTAACTTTGTCCAACTGCAAGCTATAGTGTTTTCTCAAGCTATATTAAGCTCTCAACACCGCAGGGCTAAATAGTGTGGTTAAGCCTTTGATTCGGATGTGGCCTGCCTTTGCAATCTCTTTCCCCAAAATACAATGTATTTTGCTTTACAGGATTCAGAAGGCCTGACTCTTTTTCCCTTTGTTCGTCGCGAACGCTACCACCGTGAGTCGTAGAGCCTTGGTTATCGAAACCATTAACTCATGTTAGTGAAAGGAAATTCCTGCTCCCTACAGTGCTTCTCTCACCAGTCTTCTGTTTGGCTCATTATCGCTAACATCCAGACGCGAAATAGCATAATATACACGGCCTTTACTAGCACTGAGCCACTCATCGTAATGACAGATAAAACACAGCAAGCGACATTTGCCGATCTTGGCCTGATTCCAACCTTAGTCGAGCGACTAGAAGCGTTAGAATACAGCCAACCGACGCCCATTCAATCTCATACCATTCCTTATATCCTTGAAGGGAAAGACATTGTTGGCGGTGCCAATACGGGCTCTGGTAAAACCGCTGCTTTTTCGCTTCCAATTCTGCAAAAAATTGTTCAGCAAGATGAATCAAATAATCGCCGTGGTAACTTCGTTTCTCACCTGATTTTAGTTCCAACTCGTGAGCTGGCATCACAGGTGGCATACAACGTCAAATCTTACTCATACCATCTTAGAGATAAGATCAAAACGGTTGCCGTATTTGGTGGTGTGTCGGTGAACCCACAAATGCTGGCGCTTCGCGGTGGCTGTGACATTATCGTAGCTACGCCAGGTCGATTACTTGATCTGGTATCCAGTAACGCGATTAAGTTGGACCAAGTAAAAACGCTCGTGCTCGATGAAGCTGACCGTATGTTGAGCCTCGGATTTACCGAAGAACTCAATAAGATTCTTGCGTTACTGCCAGAGAAGAAGCAGACGCTGCTATTTTCTGCTACTTTCCCTGATAAAGTCACGACGCTGTCTCAGCACTTGCTCCGCGACCCTGCTGAAGTTCAGTTGCAGAGCGCAGAAGCCAGCACTTTGGTGCAACGCGTGTTTAGTGTAAATAAAGGTGAGAAAACGGCGGTACTCGCGCACTTAATCAAACAACATCAGTGGCGACAGACTTTGATTTTTGTGAATGCTAAGAATGCCTGTAACCATTTAGCTCAAAAACTGTCAAAACGCGGTATTACAGCTGAAGTTTTCCATGGTGATAAAGGGCAGGGCGCTCGTACTCGTGTACTTGACGGTTTTAAGTCTGGCGAGATTCAAGTTCTTATTGCCACCGATATCGCAGCACGTGGCCTTGATATTGAAAAGCTGCCAGTGGTGATTAACTTCGATCTCCCGCGTAGTCCTGCTGACTATATGCATCGAATAGGGCGTAGTGGTCGTGCTGGTGAAGTGGGTCTAGGGTTATCTCTTATCGATTACGATGACTACCACCATTTCAAAGTGATAGAAAAGAAAAATAAGTTCCAACTTGAACGCGAGCAGGTAGCTGGTTTTGAAGTGGAAGACGACCAGAGTGAAGCCTACTTTTTACCAATGAAGCCGCGAGCAAAGCCAGCAGGTACAGGGAAAAAGAAGAAAAAGCGTAATCAATAGAAAACGTAAACTATATGTGAGTTTACTTATGGGAGGCGCTGGAGAAGGGGGCGCACTAGCTTGAGTATTTTCTTCTAGCCATTTCTTTAAAGAACAATAGAGCCTTGCTGGAGCTACCAGTAGGGCTCTATTGCTTTTCAAGGTTATGTACTATCGGCGCGTCGGACGTCCACGAGGTGAGCGTTTTTTAAATGCGGATGCAGCTTTAGCTTGTGACTTGAGGATAGAGTCAACGGTTAGCGGCATTGGCTCTTTAGGTTCAAGACCATGAGGGAACGTACGAGCTCTCGGTGGTAAATCATATTCTTCTTCACTTGCGCGTGGCATGCGCTTAAAGCGATAAAGGTAAAAGTTTTCTAATTTTTCTCTCGCCCATTCGGTCTTCTTTAAATACTTCACACTACTTGCAATCGAAGGCTTAGTGTTAAAGCAATTAAAGCGCATTGCTGTATCTAGAATGTCCCAGCCATAAAAATCCACCAACTCTTGCAACATTGTCTCTAGCTTTAACCCGTGCAGTGGGTTGTTCCGTTGCAGTTCGATTCTTTCTTCGTCAGTCATCATTTTAGGGGCCTTACTCATCAAAGGGTGGAGTTTAGCAAAGTATACATTACAGAGATATCTATAGTTAGGCAGCGATGGTTTGAGTTGCAACTCGATTTGATGTTGTTAGTGCGTACTAGCATGAGCAAAATTAACCAATTACCTGTGTGAATTCAGACATGTTTTTCTACCTTGAAAAGCACAGGTGGAGTTGCGACTGTTCCTCTTTTTGAATTGCTGTTCAAAAACTCTCACTAAAGATCAGCGTACTCTAATGTGATGTTAAATCTTTGTGTAATAAGTGAGATTTTTGTTGTTCTTTTACTAATGTCTAATATTCCTACCGATAGCAATACATGCTTAATAGGTTCAAATCAAAAATTAGCCATACCACTTTCTTGGTCTGGCCTCGATGTTTGATGTGGGTGTTGTCTCGTATTGGTCTGTATACCAAGCGAAACTCTAGTTGGCATAGTTCAACGTTGAAATATAACAAAGGATAGCTCAATGTCTGACTCAAGTAAGACCTTTTACAGGGATGTGCGCAAAAAACCGCATGAATTTGAAAGTCGTGAAGACTTTCTAAACCATGATTTAACCATCATGAGCTTTCGTCGCTGGGGTATTCATTTGCCATCACGTGATTACAGTATTGAAATCGAAGACTGGGTGCCTGCATTAGCCGCAACCATTGGTAAAGTGGTGATGGTCACCGCTATGGTTGCTGCCTTTGCTGCTCAGTTCGGTTTATCTCCGGAGTTCGTTGCAGAAAACGTGCGTTACGAATTGCTTATCGCGGGTGCTCTGTTCGTTATTCTGTTTTCTGCCATCCTAAACCCGAATGCAAACTTAGCCGGTACCCACGGCCCAATGATACCGCTGATTCCCATGATTGCTGCCGCAGGAGGGCATCCTCTGGCGCTTGGCTTGATGGTATGTGCTTTTGGCTTAATTCTCGCTTTGACTAAAGGCGGTTCTAAACTCATGACCTTGACTGGCATTGGGGTTCGAGGAGGGTTATTGATCTACCTAGGCGCTGTTGGGTTGCTCGGACAAATTAATAAGACTGAGGCGTGGGCTGCAAGTACAGACCAAGGTTACATTTCGTTTGTTGTCATTGGTCTAACGGTTATGGTTTATGCCTACCTAGCTAAGATCAACAAGCGTTGGTTGGCAATCCCACTGTGCTCTGCACTCGCGGGTATTGTTGCTTATTTGATGGGCGCTGAGTTTGCTTTTACCACAGAACCGGGCTTGCCTAATTTCAGTCCATTCTACTGGTGGGGTGAAGATACAGGCTGGCAGCTAGGCTGGCCAACCCTAGAGCACTTTATTGCCGTGACTCCATTTGCGCTACTGGCAGTCGCTATGTGGTCCCCTGATTATCTCGGCCATCGTGTGTTTCAAGAACTGAACTACCCAAAAGAAGCGAAAGGCGTACTCATGGATGTCGACGACACGATGGTCGGAGCGTCTGTTCGTCAGGGGGTTGGCTCACTATTAGGTGGCGGAAACCTAGCTTCTTCTTGGGGAACGTACATGATTCCAGCCGCAATTGCTAAACGTCCTATTCCAGGTGGCGCACTGTTAACGGGTTTCATGTGTATTGCCGCCGCGGTAATTGGTTACCCTATGGATCTAGCGATGTGGGAACCTGTTCTGCGCGTTGCTTTGATTGTCGGTGTATTCTTACCACTTCTTGAAGCGGGTATGCAGATGATCCACAAGCATAAAGATTCACTCAGTGCAGGTATCTGTATTTTTGCCTGTGCATTCGTTAATCCAGTCTTTGGCTGGGCAATCACGATGCTACTGGATAACCTTGGACTTATCGGCGACCATGAGCGTGCCAACGAACTCTCGCGGAAAGATAAATACCTGATTCCTGGCACTGCATTTATCGTTTGTGCAGGTTCGCTTGCTGTCGTTGGTCAGCTTCCGGGTATTCCTGCTCTGGTCGGTTAATCGAATTATGTTCTAAAGGACTAGTTGGAGTGGTGAGTGAGAGGGCTTTCTCAGCTATGCCTATTTCTCAAAAGTAAAAGGTTTGGACTGTGTAGTTAAGCCTTCAAAGCGCATGCAGGGAAAGTAAGGCTCAAACAAAAAGCTACCTAGTAATAGGTAGCTTTTTGTATAGACATTTAGCCTACGAAGTCGTGACTAAATAATTGATTCAATGCCATATTTTTCGCCGTAGTGTTCAACGACAAAATCAATGTCTTTGTCACCGCGACCGGATAAGTTGATCAGAATTGAGCCAGTTTCTCCTTGCTTCGCGAGTTTAATCGCGTAAGCGACAGCGTGTGAGGATTCAATCGCTGGAATAATCCCCTCTTCGCGAGACAGTTCAAAGAATGCATCAATCGCTTCGTCATCGGTGATTGAGCCGTAATTGACACGGCCAATGTCTTTTAAGTAACTATGCTGAGGCCCAACCGATGGGTAATCTAAGCCACTTGCTACAGAATAGACTTCCTGTGGTTCGCCTTGCTCATCTTTAAGCATGTAAGACTTAAATCCGTGCATAATACCTGGCTCACCGAGTGTGAGTGTTGCAGCATGCTCGCCAACCTTTTTCAAAGAGCGGCCCGCGGGCTCGACGCCGTGAATAGCGACTTGTTCATCGTCTAAGAAAGCAGTAAATAGCCCCATCGCATTAGATCCTCCCCCAACACATGCAACGAGATTATTGGGTAGCTTACCAGTCATTTCTTTGAATTGAACACGTGCTTCGTTGCCGATAATTGATTGGAAATCTCGTACCATTTTAGGGAATGGGTGAGGGCCAACGACAGAGCCTATCGCATAAAGTTGTGTATCAGGATCTTTCAGATAAGCTTCGAATGCAGAATCTACCGCTTCTTTGAGGGTTTTGCGCCCATGAATGGCAGGAATGACATTAGCACCAAGGATTCTCATGCGGACGACATTCGGATGCTCTTTGGCGATATCAACTTCACCCATGTAAATATCGCATTTCAAGCCAACCAATGCCGCGGCTGTAGCAAGCGCAACACCGTGTTGTCCTGCGCCAGTTTCTGCAATCAGTTTCTTCTTACCCATCTTTTTAGCGAGAATGGCTTCTCCTAAGCAGTGGTTAATTTTATGTGCGCCTGTATGATTTAAGTCTTCACGCTTTAGGTAGATGTCTGCTCCGTATTTTTTAGACAAGTTTTCCGCATGGAAGATTGGGCTAGGTCGTCCAACAAAGTGCTTATACAGGCGAGCAAGTTCCGCTTTAAATTCAGGATCTTTGCTGCATTCCTCATAAGCTGCGTTGATGTCACGCATGATTTGTTCAAGCTCCGGCGGCACGAAGCTACCACCGTATTCACCAAAGTATCCTTCTTCATTGGGTATGGTGAGATCAAACGAGTTTTTCATTATTTACATCCTAGTTAACGAAAGTATTGATACTTTTATACCCAAAATTTAGAAGTGGTTGTGTGATCAGTTGCTTAAATCAGAGTTCGCGATCTAGTGCACTAGTTAAAAAGTACAATTTGTGTGGTTGGTAACGGGTTGGATACAACATAAGGTGGGATTTAAGAGACGCAAAAAAGCCCCGAGAGATCCTAGGCTGTCATAAGAACCTCTCGAGGCAAACAGAGTGCTGGAAATACACTCTGCGATGGTGTCTGGAAACAAAAGTTAGATTCGTTTCCTTTGCCAGATATTAGGGTTTTAGAATGAGCTGATGTCAGCGAAATGTCACAAGTTAATCGCGGTATCTAAAGCTTATTTTTTATTTTTGAACAATGGGTTAGAAAATAGACGACAACAGACTAACCTACCGTGTGTTCTGCATCTTTTAAATTGAACATGATCTTTCTTTGTTTCGAATCGACGTCTTTAACCAACACGTGCACTTTAGTCCCTAAAGTAAACGTGGTGCTCTGGCTAGAAATTTTTTGTTTGACTGCATCAAATTCGAACTCACCATTTTGGAAACTTGATAAAGGAATGAGACCTTCGATTCGGTTTTCCTCTAACTCAACAAATACTCCGAAGTGTGTGACCCCAGACACTGTCCCCGTGAAGTGTTGCCCGATAAATGGCTTCATGTAATGACATTTCAGTGCTGATTCAACCTCTCGACTCACTTCATCTGCCTGACGAGATTGATGCGAACAGTGCACGCTCAGTTGCTCGATCACTTTTGTATCGTAAGGGTAGTTGTTCGCAGCACCTGTCAATTGACGAATAGGCTTTAGTTTCATGAGCAGACTGCGTAGCTTGCCTGTTTTTTGCTCTCGAAGTTTAGCGCGAATGGCGCGGTGAACGAGTAAGTCTGGGTAACGACGAATTGGCGAAGTAAAGTGTGCGTATGCGTCATAGGCTAAACCGAAGTGACCCATATTCTTCGGCGAATACTCGGCTTGACTCTGAGAACGTAGCAGTAGGGTACGAATCACATCACACTCATCCAAATCTCGCACTTGTTCCAGTAATGCGTTGTAGTCATGAGAAGTTGGTTTATCACCACCCGCAAGCGTTAGCCCTTTCTCTGCAAGCATCATTCTTAATGAAGACAGTTTTTTCATCTGAGGACCAGAGTGCACGCGGTATAAGCTCGGTATTTTTTGTTGCTGCAAAAATTGAGCGGTGGCAACGTTGGCACATAGCATGAATTCTTCGATCATTCGGTGGGCATCATTTCGAACTACAGGAACGATGGACGCGATTTTCTTTTTATTGTTTAACGTGAATGAAAGCTCTTGCGTGTCAAAATCAATGGCACCACGGACTTGACGTTGACCAGATAGGTTCAAATACAAGCGATGGAGATTCACCAGATGCTGTTTGATGTTTTGTTTTGGGTTTTTACCTTGGTATTTTTTTGCTTCCGTTGATTGGGAAACAATGCGGTAAGCTTCGTTATAAGTTAAACGAGCATGCGAGTGAATGATCCCTTCAGAAAACTCTGAATCTAGCATGTTACCTTCGTCGTCAAAGGTCATCTCACATACCATAACCAATCGGTCTTCATTCGGGTTAAGCGAGCACAAACCGTTAGATAATGTTTCTGGTAGCATTGGTACAACGTATCCGGGAAAGTAAACGGACGTTGCACGAGATTGCGCCTCAAGATCTAAATGGTCGTTTGGCTGAACGTAGTGAGATACGTCTGCAATCGCGACGAATAACTTCCAATGCCCATTGTCCATTTGGTATGCATAAACGGCATCATCAAAGTCTTTCGCGTCGTCCCCGTCGATAGTGACGAACGGTAAATCTCGATAATCCACTCGTGACGTTTTGTCTTTTTCTTCTACGTGATTGCCAAATGCGGAAGCAGCGTGAAGAACTTCATCATCCCAATGGTCATTGATGCCATGTCGACGTAACGCCAATTTAACTTCAATCCCTGCTTCTCCCGGACGCCCTAATACTTCCGCCACTTCAACTGTTGTTGATTGTCTGTGATCTGGATAGGCAGTGACTTTACAATGAACGAGTTTACCGGCACTTTTGGCGATAAGATCATTTGGTGTGACATGAATGGTTTGAGTCAGTTTCGCGCTTTCTGGCACTAGATAGAAGTTCGAACCTTTTCTCTTTAACAAGCCTATGATGTGGGTTGTTTTTCGTTCCACTATTTTGATGAAACGATGATTTGAGCGTCCTTGATGCTGAGCATTGCCTTTCAGAACCAGTACGATATCGCCATCAAACACATGAGTAAGTTGGTGTTTAGGTAAGAAAAGGTCTTTTTCATTACTGTCGTAAGTGACAAAACCAAAGCCGTCTGCGTGAATGCTGACCTTTCCTGAAACTAAAGCGGTTTGATCGACTTTTTTATAACCACGGCGATGCGTGAAAATCAACTGGCCATCGCGCTCCATAGCGCGTAAACGTTTTTTTAAAGCGTCTTTTTGTGGTTTCTCATCTAAGCCAGTAGAGCGAGAAATTTGCTCGTGACTTAAGTGATTTTTAACTTTATCGAATAGGCTAAGGATAACGTCTCGGCTAGGGATAATGTGCTCGTAATTATTAGAATTTATTGATTGTGCGGATATATTTAATTTCATTTTTTTCTCTTATATTCGCCAATCGCTTTTATTTTATAAACTTTATTTATATGAGCAAAGCATGAGGCGAAGTGATTCAGATATGAATCAGATTAATTTAATTCCAAACTGGAATTGCAAGATAGGTAGTGTGATTACCTAAAGATGTATACCAAAGTGACTTTATTGAAAGTGATTAATGACGGTGTGGGAGAGGTAAGTGATTTGGGTATATAAACTTAGATAGAGAATAGTAAGGGCGGCGATAAGTGGAAGGAGATGGTGGCACCAACAACGTTGATGCCACACAAAGAATTACAGTGCAGTTACTTCAGCAGCTTGTAAACCTTTGTTACCTTGTTCAACAACGAACGATACTTTTTGGCCTTCAGTAAGAGTTTTGAAGCCTTCAGAAACAATAGAACGGAAGTGAACGAATACGTCATCACCGCCATTGTCTTGAGAAATAAAACCAAAACCTTTAGTTTCGTTGAACCATTTTACTGAACCAGTTAATTTATTAGACATAGATACCTCTATATTTGATTGTTTTAAATATTGAATTTTTAGCTAATATCAAGTGCTACTATATGATTTTAGAGATAACTATTTTGTCGCAGGAACGTAAACGAGGAATTCGATGTGGAACTGAGAGAAACTTTGATCTTTAATTACATTAATAGCTCTTTCCGTAAGAGCTGATGTGCAGTATACCGACAAAATTAATAAAGGCTAGCCTTTTCTTTTTTTATTTTTAAGTACACCAAGCGCATTGCTTTCAAAGCATACGTTTGGTGTATAAGACGGCATGGTGTTATAGATGGTGCAGAGCGCTTAGTGTTTTCTGGTTGGGCCGTTACGAACGATGTCTTTACCATTGTCATATACGTGCTGCGAAACCCAGCGGCCAAGGAGCAATTGGTGCTTTTCTCCTAATACGGCAACAAATGGACGGCCATCGGTATTAGAGGTGGCTAGCGCAACGCCAGTGACACCTTCAAGACCCAGAGCGCCGCTTTCTACTAAATGCAGAAATGCCTCTAACTCTTCAATCGTTTCGATTACATGGTTATCAATATTCATTGTATTCAATCTCTTCGAATTGCATTGCGGTCGCGTACTCTACCTAAGTTAAGCGTGGAAACCAAGTTTCTGCGTGAGTCATGTAATGAGAGAGCCTAGCCCTGCCACTAATCATCGATAGTTAGTCTCGATAGTCCGGAACTTGTCTAGATTCAATAAAGTGAAAACCCTCGCTGGTTAGACATGAGTCACATAATGTTGTCTGGCTTATGTCAACAATACTTTTGCTATTGGATGGGGTGAAGGGGAGTGCAATAATTTGTGAAACTCTTTTCCTAAAGGCTGTTATGAAGAAAGTCCTGATTACCGGTTTTGAACCTTTTGGTGGTGACGCCATTAACCCCGCCTTAGAAGCGGTGAAGCGATTAGAGGCTGCGGCAATAGAAGATGCCATGATCGTTACTTGCCCAGTTCCTGTGATTCGGTATGAGTCAGTGAATACCGTTATTGATGCAATAGAAGCGCACCAGCCAGATTGTGTGATTACCGTTGGGCAAGCGGCCGGACGTGGCGCGATCACCCCAGAGCGTGTCGCAATTAATGTGGATGATTTTCGTATTCCAGATAACGCTGGTCATCAGCCGATTGATGAACCCGTAGTTGCTGACGGCCCAGATGCTTACTTCTCGACGCTGCCGATAAAGCGTGTTGTTCAAACGCTGCAAAAGCAGGGGATACCTAGCCAGATTTCTAACAGTGCCGGAACATTTGTATGTAACCACCTTTTTTATGGCATCCAACATTATCTAAAAGACAAACCTATTCGTCATGGGTTTGTTCATATCCCATTATTGCCAGAACAAGCAGTAGATGGCAGTCAGCCTTCCATGTCTCTGGAGATGATAGTCGAAGGGCTAAGGCTGGTGGCTCAAGTTTGTATTGCCAATGAAAACGACATATTGGTCAGCGGCGGGTCGATTTGCTAGTAAGTGTTTTACAGTCCACTAAGTGTCTGAAAGCTAGTAATAAGTTCATCGTTTGATGTTGTAATAAATGTTAGCTTTGTCAAATTTCACAAGTAGCGAAAGGAGTAGCATTGAATAGTCAGGTTGGATGTTGTTCAAACTGGCACTCCCCTAATACAGGAGGTATTAGGGGCTACCTTTACGAAAGGCGAGTTATCATGAAAAGCAACAAAAGTAAGTCTATCGCACTTATCTCTGTCGTTGTTTTCGCATTGGCTATCGCTGCGCTTAAATTCGAAAACACGCTCGGAGTTCTTCCCATCGTAGTCGCTATTACCGCGTTTTTTACCTGCGTCATTTACACCAGTATGTATCTTTCTGATATGAAGCGATCAGAGTTGATAAGTCACTCTGATCATTCTCAAAAAATGTGTACCCACGCATCACGCAATGAGCTTGATGAGCGCGATAAAAAGCGTTGAAGCGAGTCACATTCTCCGTATACTTTGCTGGAGCATTAATGCACTAACGTGTCGGAGATAAGCATGTCAAATCGAGTACCAACCAACATACTGACCGGATTTTTGGGTGTCGGTAAAACGACCACGATTTTAAATCTACTGAAGAACAAACCGGAAAACGAAAACTGGGCGGTTTTGGTCAATGAATTTGGTGAGATTGGCATCGACGGTGCATTGATGAGCGACCAAGGTGCGCTTATTAAAGAAGTGCCGGGTGGCTGTATGTGTTGCACGGCGGGTGTGCCGATGTCGGTCGGTATTACCGCGTTACTGCGCCAAAAACCGGACCGTTTATTGATTGAGCCGACAGGCCTTGGTCATCCAAAACAGGTTATCGCGACGCTTACCTCAGAACAGTATGAACCTTACGTTGATCTAAAAGCGACGATCGCTCTGGTTGATCCGCGTAACTTAAGTGATGAAAAATATCTTTCTAACCAAAATTTCGTGGACCAGTTAGACAGCGCAGATGTGGTTATAGGCAGTAAGGTTGACCTTTGTACCAGTCACGACATTGATGTGTTTAATGACTGGGTGACGGACCAATCTCCCTCAAAAGTATTCAGTAAGCTTATTCATGACGGTGAGTTACCGATAGAAGTCTTGGATATCGAACGGGTTTACGGCAGCGCTTCTTCCCATATCGAGTCACATCATCATGACCATGCTCACCAAGAGCCTCAATTCCAGTTGCCGCCAGGTGAAGCCTTTGTGCGCAAAGAGAACAAAGGGCAAGGGTATTTTAGTTGCGGGTGGTTGTTTGGGGCAGAGTACACGTTTGATTTTGATAAACTTTTCTCAATGCTTTCGGACTTAACGGCGGAACGCGTTAAAGCGGTGGTCAACACGGATCAGGGGTGCTACGCGTTTAATGTTGCCAACCGAGTCGTGTCGGTAAATGAAATCAGCTTAGAAGGGTTTGAATCACGATTAGAAGTGATAGATTCTCAGCTGTTGCCATGGGATGAACTTGAGCAAATTCTCCTTCAGCTGTCTGGCATCAAGCGTTAAATCGAACAAATGTTAAACGGAAACGGTGAGCCAGCAATCTGTCTGCGTTCGTCGTTTTTGCTTTTGTAGCGTTTCAATGAGAAAAGTGAGATAAATCACTCAAATTCGGGTATAGTGCACGGCTAAATTTTTAAAGCTATTTTTAGTGGTTTGTTTAAGGAATACGCTCAATGTCATTTTCATCTCAAGGTTTTGCGCCAGAAGTGGTTAAAGCACTGGCAGAATGCGGTTATGAAAAGTTAACGCCAATTCAACAGAAGGCGATTCCAATGGCTCGCAAAGGCCATGATATTTTCGCTACAGCACAAACAGGTACTGGTAAAACGGCTGCGTTTTCTCTGCCTATGATTCAGCAGTTGTTAGACAGTAACCGTAGCGCTTCTCGTAAGACTGCTCGTGCACTTATCTTGGCTCCAACTCGCGAGCTTGCTGAACAAATTGCTGACAACATCAAAGCTTACACGAAGTACACCAATCTGTCGGTGGCGGCGATTTTCGGTGGCCGTAAAATGTCTTCTCAGGTTGCGGCACTGGAAAATGGTGTTGATATCCTTGTGGCTACACCTGGTCGATTGGAAGAGCACATCGAACAAGGTAATGTCTCGGTGGCACACTTAGAGTTTTTGGTGTTTGATGAAGCAGACCGTATCTTGGATATGGGTTTTATTCATGCAGTTCGTAAGATCATGCTGGATGTAGATACAGACCCACAAATCATGATGTTTTCGGCAACGACTTCAAGCCAGCTAAATCTGTTAGCGAAAGACATTCTGCGTAAACCAAAACGTATCGAAGTAGAGCGTGCAAATACTACGGCACAAACAGTTGCTCACGTGCTATATCCAGTTGATCAAGAGCGAAAAACAGAACTGCTTTCAGAGCTAATTGGTCGCAAAAACTGGAAACAAGTGTTGGTATTTGTGAACTACAAAGAGACCGCAAACGAAGTGGTAAAAGAGCTGAAACTTGATGGTATCAAAGCGGTGGTTTGTCATGGTGACCGTGCTCAAAGTGCTCGTCGTCGTGCGCTAGAAGAGTTCAAGTCCGGTAAAGCACGTGTCATGGTGGCTACCGATGTCGCTGCTCGAGGTCTAGATATTGAAGACTTACCTCACGTTGTGAACTATGACATGCCTTTCCTAGCGGAAGATTACGTTCACCGAATTGGTCGTACGGGCCGTGCAGGTAAACAAGGTCATGCTGTTTCATTTGTAAATCGAGATGAAGAGCTCACGGTGGTTCAGGTTGAAAATCTAATCCAGCAACGCATTCGCCGTATTGAGCTTGCAGGCTATGAACCAAAACAGCGTGAATCTTACATTGAAAAGCTGCACTCAAAACCAGCATTCAAGAATCGTCAAGGTCGTCGTAATAATCCGAACCAGTCGGCAACAGACCAAGGGTCGGCAGAGCGTCGTCTTGCTATGGTGAAGCGCCTGAAAGCGCGTCGTGGCGCAAAGTAAATTACATCAGTTTGTGATGAAAAGAGCCCCTCAATGGAGGGGCTCTTTTTGTTTGCCGTTTCGCGTTAATTTAGGCCAAGCATATTGGGTTCACCACGATAAATAATGCGATCGTTTCCTCGGTGAATACCAAACGTAACAATGACGGGTGGGTTTTCCTCTTCACTTGTAGAGCTATCCCAATCGTATTTCAGCCAAGGGATTCGATTGCCTGAGCTGTCTAAATCTAGGTGGAATTGTATTTGCTCACGCGCTGAGTCAATTTGGCTTGCAACGATATCGGTCATTCTGCCAATACTCATCGTTCCAACTCCAGAAAGCAGGGCGTTGTTTTCTGGCGCATGCGACCAAATTGGCGTGCTGAAGTAATATTCACCATTCGCCGTTGTTGAGCTGTCATCGAAGTTAGTCGTAAATCGGCCGTCTTGCCAAATTTCCACATCAAGTGGCACTTTGATCACCATGCCTTGGTTGCCACCTACATCTTGAAAGTTCAAACGACCGAATCGAATGTCCGGTTGTTGAGTGAGCATTTCGCTGTTATCAAAGAAATTTACCTCATCAACGGCTTTAGTCGTGACTATACCTATTTTGCTGCTGTCACTGTTAGTCCCTTTATTAAATGGGCCATCAGGGTATTGTTTATCGGTCGTGTTCTTTTTCCAACATGGGCTATTGTTACAAGTCGCATTGGTCGAGGGCTTCTCGATCACAAACGTTCCAACACTCGCGTTACCCAGTAGTTTCCAGTCTACCTTCTTAGGCTTAGGCGGCAAAAACCGATCGGAGTATGAGCTTAGCTCGCCTAAATCGAAATGTTGTTGAAGGTTAGATGAAAAGTGGACGTAGTTCTTCACGTTTTCCTTATTCGCATTGAGTGCGACAACATCGTAAGTGACTTTCTCAAAAGGTTGATTCATGTAAGCAAAAGTTTGGCCATGTGGGTAGTGCCATTCTTGGTCTTGCACTTGAAAATATTTTGGGTAAAAACGACCGATGTAACGATAGCCTTCGTTAACAGTCATACCTAGATATTTACTTTCTAGGTTTGTTTTTACTCTCAAGCTCCCGACTTCTTCCCAATATAATCCATTAAAGACGAATTGATCATTCTTGGCTGAATTATGCGCCTGAGCCAGTGAGTAACTACTTTTTAGCAATTTCGAGGTTTGGTTCGCTGTCTCTGATGGCGTATGTTGCTCACTCGACAAGACAACCGATGCTGCTGGAGCGTCATCAAGCATAAAATTACGGGTGATAGAGGCATCACAATAACGTGCTGATTCAACAGAACCACTTACAGAGCCGTCAGTTTGCCAAATGATCGGCTTCACTGTTAGAGAGAAAAGTTCTCCGGCGGCAATAAACCCATCTCCTTGTTCAGAGGTGCCAGAAGGCAAAGCACGTTGGTTGTCACAAATAGCGAGTGTCCATGGTCGCGAGTACACATTAAATGTTCCTTTCACTTCCACTTTGCCTTCTTCTGGGCACTCTTCAAATCCCTCACATTCAAAATGATCGGACAATGTCACTTCAAATATGCCGGACTCGTTCGTGATAAGACCATGCTCAGACAAGCCGTCTTTAAATTCCGCTGAATAGCTAAAGTTTCCTTCACTTCCTCCTAATGGTTGAACCAATGGATGAAAAATCTTAGGAGTACCATTGTAGTTGCTTGCGACTACAGGTTCGCCGGTGGAAGCACAAGCAAGCAATCGCGTATGCACGTTTTCTGGTTTACCTGCAATAACGCGTATTTCATTTAAAGTGGCGCTTTTCGTCTTTGAGTAGGCCTCAAACATAAATGGCGTAAACATAAAGCTAACCGTTTGATGCTTGCTGGTGTCTTCTGCCATAGTGAAAGTCAGCGTGTAGTTAGTATCTAACGCGATGGCATCAATATCGTTCGGGACCACTCGAACAACGAGCTCACCATTGTCGTCAGACATAAATTGGTTTGCTTTTAATATCTGCTGACCTTTGACCACCTCTAAAGTGAACAAGTCAGGGTGTGATAGGACAGCACTGACTTCTGCGCTTACAACTTCTCCATTATTGGTTGTTGTTGCTGTAAATTGCGGAAGATCGTCGCCGCACATCAGTGCCATATCGTCCGATGGTGTGACGCTTAGGTCGAAGTCGTTCTCCGATGGAGGTTGCATGCTGCAATTCGGAACATCTTGAGGGGTGATCGGACAGAGCTGAGAAGAGTAGTGACAATCAGTGTCGCCCAATCCACAGTATTGCGTGTATCTGTTGTCTTGTGCTTTCGTTTGTGCACTTCCTGGCGTTTGTTGGATTTCACCACAAACTTGACTTGGCTGATTTGGAGCGTTGTTGAAGTTCAATGTTTGGAAGTATTTAATTGCTGTAGTAGAGCCATAGAACGAACCGTTCAATGCGGCAGATGCTCCTTTAGTCTCAGTAGTGCCGTAGATCTCCATGTCATCAATAAGCAGAGAACTGTGCGCCACAATGTCACCGACGACAAAATGATCTTGTAAAGGATGGTTTGTTTTTAGGTGTAGTGTGTCGCCTTGTGATTCGACCTTACCGCAGATGTTTGCATTGAATATATCGGTCGTGCTGTGTGTCGAAATCTCACCAATAATGGTGTTGTATGCTCCATCAATGTGAAGTGTCGAACCTGTTAGCTTAATATTCCCGTCTATGAGAATGTTATGCAGCTTTGTTGGATAAGCCGATAGAAGATCACCATAGATAACAGTGTGCTTGTTTTGGTAATCGTCAATGCTTGAAGCTTTCTCATTGTTAACCGTTAATCCGGTAGCGAGTGCGTGTAGAGAGATACGCTTATTGGGGTCACCAATCGTATTGTTACCCTCTAACACAATGCCATAATCTGCTTTTAACGTTATCTCTTTTTCCGGTAATGAGGAGATAATTTTGTCACCTGCAGGTAGGACTATTTCCCCTGTACAGCGATAAGTCGTGCCATCGCTTTCGATACTAAAACTCTTGTGTGAGCAAAGTTGACCTAGCTCAGATAGATCTTTGACGTCATAAGTGGTGGCGTGTGAGGCTAGCGGTAAAACAAGAACCGCAGCGAAAATACTGCAAAGACGCATCATCAAATGTCCTAAAAAAGTGGAACAAGATGGCATCAAGCGAGCGTGAGCAAATGCTCACAGAAGTTGAAATGTCGGCGGTGTTTTTGGTTTTTAATCCGCTTACTTATTGAACTTTGGCTATTTTTATTTCGTATGTCATACCAAAGCATAGTGGTGTTATTAGAACGTAAGTATGTGATTAGTTCAATAGCTAAGTGTGACATAAGTCGCTTTATTCGTGTAACTATTTGTTGGTAAAAGATAATAATTAACCATGTTGGTTCAGAATCAGTAGCTTGAGCGTCCTGATTCTGAACAGAACTTAATCCTAGGCTGCGTGAACAATGAGTGGCGCCATTTGATATAACTCTTCTAGTATGGCTTTCGTTTGTCTCGAATAGACCAGACGATCGCGATCGCCTACGAGTTGAATGGCTCTGACTTTACCTGCAACCAGACATTGCCTAATGGTGCGTAGAACCATTTGGATATCAATTTCTGAGGTACCATCAAGGCTGTTTTTGGTTTTTAGGGAGCCAAGGTCGATACTGAGGATTATTTGGTCGCAATGGTCGAGGTAATTGCCGATCAACTGCTTTACATTATTGCGATGACGAAAAGAAAACTCTTTATCGGTTACCCAGTCACAACCTTGATCCTCCGCGTATTCCCACGTTTCTTGCTTTGTATCTTGTTCGCTAACACCAGCAAAAAATAATCGCACGTTTTGATAGCGAGAAAGAGCAAAATGGAATGCCGAGCCTAAACGTGGTTCAAGTGTCGGCTTCAAGTTCATGTCATGTCCAATATTTACCACACCCACTTCGTCTCGATAAGACACGACCACAGGTAACATGGACAAGATTGCCTCGGTACAGTTGGTCACTAAAACGGGAATAGAATGACGAGAAAGCGAAAGACTTAACGCTTCCTGAAACTCGCCATTTTCCAGCTTGTCGTGGTTGAAGTGACCAAAGTTTTCAGCGGTTTCATGATCATGCTGTTGGTATAGCCAATCGCTAGCATTTTCCAAACTTTGATCAGCTAATTCAAACGCGCCTTTAGACATGGGTGGCAAATACTCACACACTGTCATAAAAGAAAAAGGGTAATGCTGCGGCTGTTTCACGGTGTGGTGGAGTTTATAGCGTTTGAAAAAGCTTAACATGATGAATTACCTTTCTGGTGGTAGTGCCCTTGCCGCTTGCAACACATGCAAAATAATGCGCTGCTTATCCTTTTCGACTCGGTGGGCCGGAGCCATCACCGAGACCGCGCCGATCAGTTTGCTTCCTTTCATCACTGGTGCACTGATGCCAGAAACACCCGGGTCAATTTCTGAAGTACTGACGGCATATCCGTGTTTACGGATGGTTGTGAGCTCTTGTTCCCATTCGTCTCGTCGGTGATCTTGATTAAAGTATCTCAAGATTTTCTCGCATCGACTTTGAGGCATAAAAGCGAGCATCACTTTAGATGAGGCACCACGTAGCAGAGGTTGACTTTGACCCTGGACGAAGCTGCAACGCAGCGCCTGCATACTTTCTTTTTGTCTGACACAAAGCGCGCGATACCCTGCAGGTACCATATAAGCGGCCATTTCCCCTGTTTGTTGTACCAACCGAGCCAGTATGGTTTCGACCATATCTAAACCATGCTGTGCGGTCTCATAGCTATGCATGAGCAGCAATGCTGCCGGGCCAACGACAAATGTCTTGTCGTGTACGCTTTCTTCAATCAAGTTCCACTCTTTGAGCAGCTTCAAGTGTCGGTAGAGACTGCTCAAAGGAACGTTCAATTGCTCGCTTAGCGTTTTCGCAGAGACTGGGAATGGACTAACTGCAACTTGCATTAACAACTGCAGTGCTTTTTCGTTTACCTGGTTCGCATTAGCTTTGTTTGTCGTCATGAGAGTGTTGTAACGTGTTATATGAATTACGACAAATATAATTCTTAATCACTGAGAAAAGAAAAATAATTTTAATGGGTAATTCTCGCAGGGTGAGAATTTGATGGCTTAGGGCTTACCTTGGTACCGATGGGCTCAAAAGTGATGTCGTATTGATGTCTCAGGTTTGAGTCGTTTGATGCTAAATTGGAACAAGAGGGATTAAGGTATTGTTTAGTTTGCGGTATTACTAAGTGTTTCGCATACTGAGTTAATCTAAATAAATAATATTATAAACGAGAGTTGCTAGTGGGTATCAGAATCCAGATACCATCTCAGTAAATCGGTTTTATAAAAGGTTACTTTTATATGCTGAATAAGGCGCTTTTTAAAAAAGCCATCATTTTTTTGTTGCCCATTCCTTTGATTGTTGGCGAAGTCTTGTATTTAGCTCGTGAAAGCGTGCAAAACAACCTCAACCATCTATTAGAAAAAAACGTTCAAATCGCAGACGAAATTTTATTCCAAATAGAGACCGAAAACCGCACGGCTTTGTTGCATCCTAGACGATGTGAAGAGCTTCAGCAAAACTTGATGTTTGAACGAGATATCGAAGAAATGCTGATTGTAAAAGATGGGATCATTACGTGTTCTTCTAAACTGGGCGTAATTTCTAAGCCGTTAGCCGAGCACATTACATTTCCTGAGGGACAAGCGTTAGCACTGGGAAACGTGGATAGCGTATATGACCAATTTTTGCTCGTCGTGACCGAAGGAGAGCAAGGTTATCAAGCGGTGACGATTATTGATCATGACTACTTTAATGCGAAGATAGGATTTAATAACGATTTACGTTTAAAACGCTCTGCCTTATTTATCCATGACCAAGTTGCACCTGAAGAAGCGTTGAGAACGGGAAGTAATCCTATTGGCATCAAATCGTCGCAAATGTTTGAGTATGAAGCTTTGAGTGAAGCTAGCGATCTGTTCGTCAAACAGAGAACACTTTCCTATTTTTTGTATTCAATTCCAATCATTTTTGTTATCTATCTTTGCTTATATGCGTTAAATAAATTTATCGATCCTCATCGAAGCTTGGTCCTGGATTTAAAGAAAGCCATAAAGAAAGGCGAGTTGACTCTGTATTACCAGCCCCAGATTAACGTCGATACTGGTCAACTATTTGGTTTTGAAGCCCTAGTGCGATGGGAACATCAGAATAAAGGGTTCATTTCTCCTGATGAGTTTGTGCCAGCGGCGGAGCAAAGTGGATTGGTCTTTTTGCTCACGGATTACGTTCTCGATAAAGCGGCAGAAGACTTTAGTAAATTAGACTTTAATCAGTCTGTTCACCTTGGTATTAATGTGCCGCCCGGTTACTTAGTTGGGCCAAACGCGATTAGAAAGATTCAACTCATTGATAGGAAGTTAAGTCGAAATAACGTCTCATTAGGCATAGAGATAACAGAACGTCAACTCATTGATGCTGAAGCCAGAAAGTGTATCGCAGCGCTGCGAGTACATGGCATTGATGTGTTAATCGACGATTTTGGTACCGGTCAAACCTCGCTGGCGTTTCTGCAGCACATGCGTATTGATTACCTAAAAATCGATAAATGTTTTGTCGAAACTATTGGTATACCTAGCCTTAGTGCTTCCGTTTTAAAAGCTATTGTTCACTTTGCGGAAGAGCTAAAAGTACAACTCATCGCTGAAGGTGTAGAAACAACGGCGCAAGCCGACCATTTGAAAAAGATGGGAGTGCGATATCATCAAGGATATTTTTACTCCAAGCCTTTACCTTATGATCAACTTGCTCAGCGAAGTCATTATGATTGGTAAACGTTAGCCCGATAACATTGGTCATTGTCATCAAAAACAAACTCTAGCTCATTCTTGATGCTATCCAAGCGGTCTTCTTGGTAATGAGATACATACAATAGCTGGCTTAAATTCTCTCGGGCGATGAGCTCAAGTGTATTCTTAACTAAACGCCTACCAAGAAAATCTAACCCTTGATATGGCTCGTCCAAAATCAGTAATGTTGGTTGTTTAACTATGGCTCTTGCAATCAACAACAGGCGCTGCTGACCGTACTCTAATTGCTTGAATGAGGTTTTTCGGTATTGGCTCATGTGCAGGATGTCGAGCCATTCGTTTGCGATGTCCACTTCTTTACGAGTGGGTTGGTTATACAACCCTATGGAGTCGTAAAAACCGGACAAAATCACGTCTAGCGCACTGCAGTTAACGCGGTATTGAAGGTGTAACGCTGAAGATACCATACCTATGTGCTGCTTAATTTCCCAGATTGTCTCGCCAGACCCTCGCTTTTTACCAAAGATATCAATGTCATTGCTGTAGCACTGAGGATGATCACCAAAGATTAACCCAAGCAAGGTGCTCTTCCCACAGCCATTTGGGCCTTTGACCTGCCAATGCTGACCTTTGTCTATTCGCCAGTTTAAGTCAGTAAAGATCTTCTTATCAGTGTATTCAACAGACCCATTTGTTAGTTTAAATATTGGGTTGTCGAAGTGTGTCGAGTGCTGATGCTGACGTATCAAGTTCATCATTTCTTCACTCTGTTGCTCGGACTGAGATTTAAGTTGTCCAATGATTGGATGATTATCCCAACTGGATTTATCCATCGTACTGTCCAGCTTTCCTGCACTGAAAAGCGCAACTCGATCAATCCACTCAGGTATATCAGACTCGCGAGAAAACGTGACCAGCAGCTGTACGGTTTGAGAAAGCGAGTGTAAATAGTGAGCGAGAGCTGCTCGATGGGCAATATCTAAACCAGTAAATGGGTTATCTAACAGTAACAAATCAGGCTGTGTTGCTAAAGCGCGAGCTAACATCACTCGTCTTGTTTCCCCTGTAGAGAGAACACGAAAGCCACTGTGTTTAAGGTGAGTTAGGTCGAGGTCGGTAATCAGTTGATCTATTAAATTAGCGTCTTGGCTGCGCTCCTGAATGAGTGAGTAAACGGTACTGCCTTGATCGATACGATCAAGAAAGTCTGTATCGTCCTTTTCTAATTCTCTTTCCAGTAATCGCTGTTGCTCTGATAACGACACTTGAGCAACGGACAGCCCATCAAGCTCAAGTTTTCCGCTTATTGGTAAAAGCTCACCACAAATAAGGTCTCCAAGTAGAGAACCAATATCCCCATCCGCGCTGAATATTCCCCAAGATTGCTGAGTATCTATTTTCCAATCGTCAATAAATAGGTGAGCCGTGTTCTCTTGAGCAGCAAGTTGACTAAAACGAATAGTCATATGTTTGTCTTCCTTGTTTTCGTTGTAATCGTTTATTTATAACAATTTACGAACTCAGTAAGGAAGCGCTTTTGTGTATTAATTTTAATCAATGCAGCATCTTGTGAGCACTCAAGGGTAGTGCTATTTGAGAGTGAAACAGCCACTACGCTTGCAGGTAATAAATTGACCTATCAGTAATTTCATTGAATTTTACAATGCGCTTATCATTATGCGCATAAATGTTATGCTGCTACACTCATACTTGCCGTTTATTTAATTAATCAATGTAAGGACACATGTTTATGAGTGAAACGGAATATGATTACCCTTCGAGTTACAGCCTAGTTTCTATCACCGATACGTCCAGCTATATCAAATATGCCAGTGAAAACTTTAATGAAGTCGCGGGGTTTGGTGATGGTGAACTTATCGGTAAGCCTCACAATGTTGTACGCCACCCCGACATGCCGAAACAGGCTTTTAAAGATTTATGGACGCACCTAAAAGCCGGAAAACACTGGATGGGAATGGTGAAAAACCGACGTAAAAACGGAGGGTATTATTGGGTTGATGCGTTTGCTTCTCCTATCAAATCCAATGGCGAAGTTGTTGAATACCAATCGGTTCGATTTAAACCTGAGCGTATACACGTTCAACGAGCGGAAAAAGCGTATTCAAAGCTTCGGAATAACGGTAAACCATTGCAAATGTATCTTCCTCGTACGCGTTTGTGGATGAGATCAGCCTTCTTTCTTTTCATTTCAAACCTTCTTGGCTTGCTAACTCTACAAATGAACCAATCACCAGCGGTGGCCTTTGGCATTGCTGCATTACTTTCCGTTTTCTCAATTTATGTATTAACAAGGCCAGTTGAGAAGCTTGCTAGACAGGCTAGGCAAGACTTCAACAATCCGCTAATGGAGTATATTTATTGCGGAAAAATTAACGATCTGGCTGAAATTGAGCTGGGTATGAAGATGCGTAAGCAATTTGCAGATGCGCTATTAGGGCGAGTCGGGGTGTCTGTAAAAGACTCTTGCGAAGAAACGCGTGCAAGTGCCAACAGTGCTGCGACTAATAGCCAGCAAGTGACGGAAAACTTGAGTGCACAGAAAGTAGAGATCGACTCGGTCGCTACAGCGGTCAACGAGATGCAAGCCTCATCATCTGAGATATCAAATAATGCTCAAGCGACGGCCGATGCTACGCTAGAAGCGCAGAACACGATGACAGATAGCAGTAGCGTTATCGATAATGTTAACCACTCGGTACTAGAGCTGGTGGATGAGCTCGGCGAAATCTCTAAAGTGGTCATGCGTTTGAACCAACAAACCGAGCAAATAGGAACCGTTGTTGAAGTGATCAATGATATTGCTGAACAAACCAACTTATTAGCGTTGAATGCAGCAATTGAAGCGGCGAGGGCAGGCGAACAAGGGAGAGGCTTTGCAGTCGTTGCGGATGAAGTGAGAACCCTTGCTAAAAGAACACAGGAATCGACAACAGAAATTAAAGCGGCCATTGAAGGAATTCAAAAGGGCAGTAAATCAGCGGTTTCTGCGCTAGAGAAAGGCAATGAAATGTCGACCGGAACGGTAACATTATTAGGCACGGCTTTAGAGAGCATCCAACAGCTGCAATCTCTCGTTCAGGATGTAGTCGAGCGAAATCAACAAATTGCGGTAGCGATAGAAGAACAGGTTTACGTAACGGATGAGATTAACGAAAACATCCAGTCGCTTAACTTAAAGTACAGTGAATCGTATGATCTGATGACAGAAACGAATCAGATGAACTCTAAAGTGCAAAGTTGTACCAATGACCTATCTGAAATGATTAAGAAGTTTGCTTAAACACTAGAAAATAGAAATAAAGAGCCCGCTAATTTTTAGCGGGCTCTTTATTGGAATGTGGTGAAGTTCTGGGGCCGTATACGACTAGGGGTTCGAACCTCCGTCATTTTACAAGCACTAAAACGACGAAAGCTCGCAATAAATGCGAGCTTTCTAAATAAGTGGCGGAGAGATAGGGATTTGAACCCTAGATACGCTATTAACGTATGCCGGTTTTCAAGACCGGTGCTTTCAACCACTCAGCCATCTCTCCGTTGCGGAACGTATAATAGGGAGCATAGTCCGAATTGTAAAGTGCTGAATTATAATAGAAGTACTGTTCGCTCGTTTTATAGTCGCTGATGTAATGTTAAACAGTTTGAAAATGGGGTAAAAAAGAGACAAATAGTAGCGATTTATAGAGTTTTTACTTTATATTGGCGCAAGTCAATAAAATGGTGTTTTATTGTTATCTTTATGATATTTAAGAAATAACTTGCTTTTAGGGTACAGGTGTTCGCCCGAAAGTATTTGCAAGACTTTGTGAACTAATTCAAAATTAACTGGTATAGCCAGTTGTGCTTAAATTTTTTAAGGGTGTTTATGAAGGTCACAAATCTATTTAAAGACAAAGTTGATGCGATTTCTGCTCATCAATCCGAGTTTATGAATTGGATGTCTCCAACGTTACGCGATTATTGGAGTGACTTTTTGGGAAAAGCTCAGAATAGCTTTCTTTTCTCGAAAGTTCGTGATCACCAACAGCCAGCTGTTAACGAAGAGGTTGCGCCTCAACCTGCACCAATCGTAATGGCACCTGAGGCTCAAAAGCTGTATGACGAGTTAAGTGAAAAAATTGGTGAAGTGATTCACACTGGTGACTGGGTGCATGTATCTCAAGAACGTATCAATCAATTTGGTGCGGTAACGGAAGACATGCAGTGGATTCACACAGATCCAGAACGTGCGTCAGTTGAATCTCCATTTAAGACAACCATCGCTCATGGCTTTTTAACATTAGCATTGTTGCCTAAATTGACTGACTCAGTGGACCCTGATAAGCCAATGTTCCCAACAGCCAAAATGGTCGTTAACTTAGGCTTAAACCAAGTTCGTTTCCCTTACCCTGTTAAAGCAGGAAACAACGTTCGTGCTGTCAGCACGTTGACAAAAGTAACGCCGATCAAAAAAGGTTTGGAGATCGAGCGTGAAATTAAAGTGGAAATCGAAGGTATTCGTCGACCTGGTGCTGTTGTCGTTTCTGTTATTCAACTGCATTTCTAATTCCAGAGCCAGATAGAAAACATATAAAAAGAGAGCATTAATATGCTCTCTTTTTGGTTTTATTGATTAAAGCTTTTTACTGGAGTGTAACCGTAATCAGCAATCGCTTTTTGTCCTTGTTCTGAACGAAGGAAGGTGACGAATCCTTTACCTGGTTCGCTAATCTTATTGACTTTGTAGAGTACTAGGAATGGCCGCGCCAATTTATATTTGTGATTGCTAATGTTTGCCGAAGTTGGGTCAATACCATCTAATTGAATCGCTTTTATTGAGCGATCTACTGATCCCACAGAAATAAACCCAATTGCACGAGTATTATGGTTCACGATGGTTTTTACCATGCTGTTGCTATTTACAACCAAGTTGTTCGGGCTGATATCTGAGACGAGGCGATCATTTACGATTTTGGTTAGTCCTAGCAGACTTTCAAAACTGTAGCGCGAGCCTGAAGATGCCTCTCTAGTGACAACAGCGATAGGTTGATCTGCACCACCAACCTCTTTCCAATTCTTGATTTTACCTTTGTAGATATCAAACAGTTGTTGTTGAGAAAGGTTTTTTACAGAGTTTATACGGTTTACAACAACAGCTAGGCCATCATAAGCGATAGGATATACGTTGAGATCTTCACCTTTTTCGCTTTCTGTCAGATAGCGAGAGCTCATCCCAATCTCGGCTACGCCTTTATTGACCATTGTGATACCCGCACTAGAACCAATACCTTGAACTGCAATGTAATCGTCCGGGTGTGTTTTGTTGTATTCCTCTGCAAGTACATCCATCACGCGAGCAACCGAGGTTGACCCAGAGATATTAATTTCTTTTGCAATGGCGGGGAGGGAGACTGCTATGGCCAATAACGTCGCCACAGTAAAACGTAACATATTAAACTCCATATACGGTATAAAGCAGCGTTTATGATATTGCGTTCAGGTTACACTTTTGTGAATTGTCGGGTCTAAACAAGGGAATTCTTTCTAACCAAGAGGTGATGTAGGTAGCGTTTCCAAGCAGAGTGAGATGATAATCTGAGTAAATGAGAATATAGCCACCCTTTGTTTGAGGTAGGCAGATAATCACCATCGGTGGTGGTGTAAAGGTTATATACTAGGATCGACAGCTCTAACTATCATCCATCGGGAGAACGTTGATGTCAGTGTCCCAAATGGCGACAAGTCGTTTATACAAATCAGTTCAATCGCTCTGCTCTGCGCGTAATGCTAACCTGCCTGTCGAGCAGGGTAAGTGCCTATATGAGCCAGTGGAGAATGGTGTCGAGCTTCATAGAGCGCATTTTCTTCTTGATTCACAGCACAGCGAATATACCTCTCCCGTCGCGAAGATCGTGTTTGATGAGGGCAATCAGCTTTGGTATTTCTACGTCCCAACGTACCGCAACGAATTATTAAGGTGGATACCTTATAAGCCACTTCCATACAGTCAAACGCTCGAAGACCTACTCACTGAGTTGGAAAGCGATCCTCAAGCGTGTTTTTGGGAATAGGGAACGCTCCAACTCTAACAGCTGTCAATGTCACCATGATTTATGCTTTAGATTTAACGACTTGGTTTCTAAAGTCTTTCGGTGTCATGTTGTAAACCGATTTAAATGCGGTACTGAAATGCGCAGCACTTTTAAATCCGGATTCAAACGCTATTTCTGTTATAGATTTTTCTGACATGCGCAGCTGGGTTGCGGCGAAGTTGATCCGCTTCACTTTTAATATCTGTGAAAATGAAAGATCCTCTGCGGCGAGGCGGCGTTTTAAGGTCGCAATAGACATGCTCATATGAGCCGCTAAGCCTTCCAGAGTGATATCTTTCTCGATATTGTTCTCAATATACTTGATGGCCTTTTGAGAGTCGCTTAGGCTGCTTGCATCATCTATGATTGATAGGATGTTTGGCTCTACCTCCACCATTAACGACAGCAGTGCCATTGCGATATGACCTTGTGTGTAGTCTGGAGCATTGCGACTCGCTAAGTTGACCAATGTGTCTTTTAGTTGTGCTACTTCGCTGCTGGCTTGCGCTGAAAAAGGATAGAAGCGCCTTTCTTCCGTCTTGGAGCGTAGCATTGGGTGTGCTTTTTTAAAGTCACAGAATAGATTTGGGTTGAAGACTAGAGCCAGTGCTTTAAAGCCATTTTCACTAGGGATGGCTTCTGCGCTGCTCAAATCAGCAGAGTTGTAGAGAGTAAAATCTCCTGCTTTAAGTTCAAACTGTTCACCATTTGGTTGATGAACTAATAGGGCACCTTCTTCAACAACATATAAGCCATTATGTGTTGCGGTGTAACGTTCACTTTTGCGCGCAGTGAAGTGATTAAAGCGAATGATCTCAATGTTCGGCATATTCGTTCTTATCATTTTTACATAACAAATAAAAAAGGCGCTCAATAGAGCGCCTTTTAACTTCATTCGGTATTATTCACTTACAGTCTGTTCTGCTTGTGCTGCTGGTTGTTCAGCAAATACCTGGGTTGGCTTTGCAACTAAACTACGGTTCTCTTGGTTTACGTCCGCAAGGACAATTTCCAATGTATCACCAAGTTTGTATACGACCTCTTTATCGATAGAGATGGTACCGTTGTCGCCATTGCACTCAATTCTTTCTTTATTATCAAGAATTAGTGCACCAGGAATAAAGGCTGCTGCGCCATTTTCGAGAAGTCGGACACGTGCACCTGCACGATTAATATCGAAAATCTCACCTGTGAAACAAGTTTTCTTGTTCGGCTCATCAGCAAGCGTACGTGCATATAACCAATCTGAGACATTTCGCTCAGCAATTTTATGATGTTTACGGTGCAGAGCTAGTTCTTCACCGACTTGATCATCAGGTTTTTGCACTGGCTCTTTGCCTAGGATGACGGCCTTCAACATGCGATGGTTGATCATATCGCCGTACTTACGAATTGGTGATGTCCAAGTCGCATAGATATCCAGCCCCATAGCGTAATGAGGAAGAGGCTGATTACCTACTTCACTGTAGGCTTGGAACTTACGAATACGATTATCAAGGTAAGAGGTTTCTTGCGCAGCCAACCAGCGACGCAATGCAGCAAAGCCTTCTAGAGTGGTAATTGACTCCGCTGTGAATTCCAGTTCACCTTCTGGGTTGACAAGTTGAACCACTTCTTCAATCTTCTCAGTCTTAATGCCAGCGTGAGTATTGAAAACACCTGTTTCAAATTTATCGCGCAGTGTACGACCAGCACAGATGTTTGCGGTAATCATTGACTCTTCAACCAAGCGATTTGCACTGCGGCGCATATCTGCATGGATAGCAACCACATCGTTGTCTTCACTCAGCTCAAAACGGTAGTCAGGGCGGTCTGGGAAGACCACTGCGTTTTTCTCACGCCATTCTGCGCGAGCAAGAGAAAAGTCGTAAAGGTCACGAACGATCGTCGCGATCTCTTCAGATGGTTGCCATGCTTCTGAGCTGCCGTTTTCTAGCCAATCAGACACATGATCGTATGCTAGGCGTGCGTGTGACTTGATGTTTGCTGCAAAGAACTTGATATCGTCGCCAATTACGCCGTCTTTATTTACTGTTACGGTACAGCAAATAGCAGGGCGGATTTCGCCTTCAATCAGAGAGCATAGGTTGTCTGCTAGATCGCGAGGCAGCATTGGAATATTGCGGCCCGGAAGATAAATAGTATAGCCACGCTCACGTGCTACTTTATCCATTTCATCTTCTGGTGTGATGTAGGCGGTTGGATCTGCGATAGCGATAGTCAGTTCGAAATCGCCAGATTCGGTTTTCTTCGCGTACAGCGCATCGTCCATATCTTTGGTTGATTCACCGTCGATAGTCACGAAAGGAACGTGTGTCATGTCTACGCGTTCTAGATCGGCGTCGTCTTTTAGTTCCCAGTTCTCGATGCCTGCTGGCTCAGAGTTTGGTAGATCGTTTTGAGCAAGCGTTACCCACCAAGGTGCAATTTTGTCGTTCGCATCTGTGATTTTTTCAGAAATTTCTACGAAGAAAGAGTTATCGCCTTTTAGAGGGTGGCGAATAAGATGTGCGACAACCCAATCTCCCTCAGCGAACTCGTCAGGTTTTAGACCTTTCTTTAGTTTCGCTTTAAGAGAAAGCTTTTTAAGCTGCGGGTGATCAGGTGCTACGTTTAGCTTGCCTTTGAACATTTTGACTCGACCAATAAAGCGAGTCACGGCTTGTTCTAACAGCTCTTGCGGCTCTGCAACTTCGCGTTCATTTTCTGTGCGGATAATGGCGACGACTTTATCACCGTGCATGCACTTTTTCATGTACGCAGGTGGGATGAAGAAGCTAGTCTTGCTGTCCACTTCCAAAAAGCCAAAGCCTTTATCTGTGGCTTTTATTGAGCCTTCTTTTTTCGGCAGGTTTTCTTGGATTTGCTGCTTAAGCTGAGCGAGTAGTGGGTTATCTTGAAACATCTTTTCTTAAATTACCTATGGAGTTGGGCACACTATAATCATTGCGAGCTATTATTACTACCTGTGGAGCGCAATTTCGCCGTGAATTTTGCTGATCGAATTGCAGGAAATCGGCTTAAATATTGATGAAAAACTCATCTGCGAGCTGCGCAAATCTACGGGGAATGGTGGGGCTGGTGGAAAAATATGCTAAAAATGCCATTATTGAGAATAAATTGTGATGTAATTCAATTTTTTCTGGCTTTTTTTATGCTTTTAAGGAATAATCCGCCTCCCTTAGTCGTCCCTAATGGCTTATCGCGGTTGTGTACTGTGCTGTGTTCCTGTCTGAATGGAATCAGTAACTGGATGAATCAGTATCGAATTGGAAGAGCATATGGGACTGTTTTTTTGTTTAATTAAGTAGGATCCCAATGCAAGATTCTGTTATTCAATTCAGCGATTTATCTCTGAATGATTCTATCCTTTCTGCTCTAGACGGAATGGGTTTCGTGTCACCAACTCCAATTCAGGCTGCGGCAATCCCACACCTGTTGGAAGGTGCTGACGCGCTGGGTAAAGCTCAAACAGGTACAGGTAAAACGGCAGCGTTCTCTCTGCCTCTTCTAAATAAGATCGATCTCAACCAACGTAAACCACAAGCTATCGTTCTTGCGCCAACGCGTGAGTTAGCGATCCAGGTTGCGGCTGAAATGAAAAACCTTGGTAAGAACATCAAGGGTCTTAAAGTTTTAGAGATTTACGGTGGTGCTTCTATCGTAGATCAGATGCGTGCTCTTAAGAGCGGTGCTCAAGTTATCGTTGGTACTCCAGGTCGTGTTCAAGACCTTATCAACCGTGAACGTCTACACCTAGATGAAGTAAACACGTTTGTACTAGACGAAGCTGACGAAATGCTAAACATGGGTTTCGTTGATGACGTTACTGCGATCATGGAACACGCACCAGAGTCTGCTCAACGCGTTCTATTCTCTGCAACAATGCCTCCGATGCTTAAGAAAATCGTTGAGCGTTTCCTACGTGAGCCTGTAATGGTTGACGTTGCTGGTAAGAACCACACTGTAGACAAAGTTCAACAGCAGTTCTGGGTAGTGAAGGGTGTAGAGAAAGATGAAGCGATGTCTCGTCTTCTTGAAACGGAAGAAACTGATGCGTCAATCGTCTTCGTACGTACTCGTCAAGACACTGAGCGTCTAGCTGATTGGCTATCTGCACGTGGCTTTAAAGCGGCTGCTCTGCACGGTGACATTCCTCAGTCTCTACGTGAGCGTACTGTTGATCACATCAAACAAGGTGTTATCGACATCCTAGTTGCAACTGATGTTGTTGCACGTGGTCTTGACGTTCCACGTATTACGCACGTATTCAACTACGACATCCCATTCGATGTTGAGTCATACATCCACCGTATCGGTCGTACTGGCCGTGCTGGACGTAAAGGTAAAGCGATCCTTCTTGTTCGCACTAACCAAATCCGTATGCTTCGCACTATCGAGCGTGTAACTAAGTCATCTATGGAAGAGATTCAACTTCCTCTACGTGACCAAGTTGCTGAAGCTCGTCTAGCTAAGCTAGGCGCTGAGCTTGAAGCAGAGAAAGAGCACAAAGCTCTAGACAAATTTGCTGAGCTAGTAGAGAAACTACAAACTTCTCTAGAAATCGACCCAGCAACGCTTGCTGCTATGCTTCTTAAGCGTCAGCAAGGTAAACGTCCTCTGTTCTACATTGGCGAAGACCCAATGGTTGAAGCGATTGAGCGTGATAAGCAACGTCGCAAAGAGCGCCGTGAAGGTGGTCGTGACGGCGGTCGTAACTTCAACAACCAAGATTGGGATACTTACCAGCTTCAAGTTGGTCGCGAGCAAGGTGTTCAAGTTAAAGACATCGTTGGTGCTCTAGCGAACGAACTAGGTCTAGGTAAAGGCTCTATCGGTGCGATCAAGCTAGCACAAGGCCACACATTCGTTCAGCTACCAAAAGCAATGACTTCTGAAGCTGCGGGCAAGCTAAGCAAACTACGCATCCGTCAACAAGATGTTGGTGCTGTAGTATGTGACTTCGATGACTTCCGAGAGTCTCGTGGTGGTCGCCGTGACGGTGGTCGTCGCGATGGTGGTCGTCGTGATGGCGGCGGTTACCGTGGCAACCGCGAAGGCGGCAACCGTGGTGGTGATCGTCGTGAAGGCGGTCGTCGCGAAGGTGGCTTCCGTGGTAACCGTGACGGCAACCGCGATGGTAACCGTGAAGGTGGCGAACGTCGCTTCGATCGTAACCGTGGTGGTGATCACCGTGGTAACCACCGTGGTGAGCGTGGTCACGGCCGTGGTCGTCGCACTCAAGAAGCATAATCACGAATCAGTGATTAGAGCAATTGATTAAATTGCCGCAAGAATTGAAAGCCGAGCGAAATGCTCGGCTTTTTTATGCGCGTCGAATACGGCTTTGTTTTTCATCGTGCTCATTTACCCAGGTTATTACTTCGTTTAAGGGTAGGGCTGGGCAGAACAAGTAGCCCTGAATGATGTCGCAGCCACGACTGCGCAAAAAATGCAGTGTATCCATGTCTTGAACGCCTTCTGCGACGACTGAATACCCTAGGCCATGCGCTAACGCTATTGTGTTCTCAACGATAGAGCGGGTGCCTTCTGTCCGGCTTGCGGTACAAAGAAATGATCGGTCGATTTTAATTTGATCAACCGGGAGATCTCTCAAAAGCGACAGAGATGAATACCCGGTGCCAAAGTCGTCCAAGCTGATCTTAATACCCAATCCTTTGATTTGGTGAATTAGGGGGTTGAGCTCAACAACTCTATCAATCGCCATCGTTTCAGTAATCTCTAAGCTTATAAGGTCAGCAAATTGAGGGTTTACCTTGAGCAGTGTTTCCAAGCGGTTGAACAATAAATTAGACGAGAGATCTTTTGCAGATAAGTTAACGTGGACAGGAAGCTTGATGTCTTTTTCTATAAAGGTCTGGAGATCTTTTTCAACTTGGTTGAGGACCCACATGGTGATGTTGTGCACTTGATTACTTCGCTCCGCGATGGGGATGAAGTCGTTTGGCGAAATCGTTTTACCATTTTCATCATGCCAACGGATCACGGCTTCAAAGCCGACAGCTAAGTTAGTATGTGCATCAATCAACGGTTGGTAGTATAGCTGGAACTCCTCTTTTTCCAGCGCACATTGAATACGAGAAGAGATTTCGAGCTGGTACTTGGCCCCGACGTTCATGTCCTCATTATAAAATGCAAAGAGATTGCCATTTCGTTTGGCGTGATACATGGCAATGTCTGCGTGCTTTATCAATAGATCATTGGACAGAGCGTCATAAGGGTAGGTACTGACACCGAAAACAACGCGGGAAGAGACTTGAAACTCATCTAAATGGAAGCGATTAGACAGTGCCGAATCTAACTCTTCGATGAGACTTTTGCCTGTTTCCTCGCATGCTGACGAGGTGAGGATGACAAATTCATCGCCACCAACGCGGAAAATTTTGTCACTGCCTTTAAGTTTCTCTTGGAGACGTTGCCCAATTTGAATCAGTAGTTGGTCTCCACAAAAGTGTCCCATAGCATCGTTGACTTGTTTAAAGTTAACGACATCGAAAAGGATCACTGAGAAAGGGTCTCCAGACTGTATTCTATCTTCGATTAACTCAAAGCAGTATTTACGGTTAGGGAGTCCAGTAAGTGCGTCGTGAACGGCATTACGCTTCTCTTTTTCAGCAACGGTATGAAGTTCCAGTATGGAGTCGTTGCTCCATTTGATAACCAGCACCACAAAAATGCTGCCACCGAATAAAATGAGAGAAACTCCGGTTTCCAAGAGGGAAGCGATAGGTTTTTGCATTATAGCGTGTAAAAAAGCGGCATACGCAAAAATGAAGCAGCTGATTAACAACAATAGGAAAGTCCACCCGGGTACATCAGTTCTCGAGCAGATGTTTTTTGTCATCTGCCATCCCCAGCAGAGCAAAATCAAACCTAAGATCACTAATAGAAATGCAATAGTGGGCACATTATTACCCCGATTTATTGATTGGTTTATTATTTTTGTTCACCCAATAAACAACGTAGCTCATATCTCTGAATTTGTACAAATTGACCTATTTATAAATTATGTTTAACAAGTAATATTTTTTAGTCTTCAAATAAAATCAAAACTTGCTACAGATCAACAAAATTTGTTCAATCAAATCGCTTTTACTAAAAGATTGTTGAAAGATTAAAAAATTATTGAATAATAGAGGGGCAAACAAGAAGTACGCAGCGCACAAGCGCTATTACAACCTCTGCTCTACAACAGGATAACTATTTCATGTCTAATTCGTTTGTACTGGTGATCAACTCTGGTAGCTCTTCATTAAAATTTGCTGTTATTGATTCTGAAACCGGTGAAGCTTTGGTATCAGGTATTGGTGAGTGTTTTGGCCTACCTGAAGCTGAAATCAGTTGGAAATATCAGGGAGAAAAAACCGTTGAAGCAATTCCTGCTGGCGGTAACCATCATCAGTACGCTGTTGAGCGAGTGGTAAAACTACTCGAGACTTTGGGTTTGAGCTCAAAATTTGTAGCTGTAGGTCACCGCATTGTTGCTGGTGGCGAAACCTTTAAAGGCACAGTGAAAGTCGATGAAAAAGTTATTCAAGAAGTTGAGCGTCTTGCTGAGCTAGCGCCACTTCATAACAAAGCGAATGCAGAAGGCATGCGAGCAGCAATGGCAGCATTCCCTTCACTGCCTCAATTCGCTGTGTTTGATACTGCTTTCCACCAAACAATGCCTGCAAAAGCGTTTATGTACGCGCTTCCTTACGAGCTTTACGAAGAGCATAAAGTGCGTCGTTACGGTGCTCACGGCACAAGCCACTACTACGTAAGCCGTGAAGCAGCGAAAATGCTAGATAAACCGGTTGAAGAAAGCAGCTTTATCACCGTGCACTTAGGTAACGGTGCATCAGTGAGTGCGGTTAAAAATGGCGAATGTGTTGATACAAGTATGGGTTTGACGCCGCTAGCTGGCCTAATGATGGGCACTCGTTGTGGTGACCTCGACCCAAGTGTTATCGAGTTCCTTTTCCGTAAAGGTTGGGAAAAAGACGAAGTGTTCGAGATGATGAACAAGAAGTCAGGCTTCTTAGGTGTATCCGGTGTAACAAGTGACGCACGTGGTGTACTAGAAGCCATGGAAGCGGGTAACTCACGTGCGAAGTTGGCATTTGAAATCTTCACTTACCGTGTTGCGAAATACATTACTTCTTACCTAGCTGCTCTGGATTCATTAGACGGCATCATCTTCACTGGTGGTATTGGTGAAAACTCACTACCAATTCGTCGTGAAATCTTGAAAAACCTAAAACTGCTAGGTTTTGTTGAAGATGAGAAAGGCAACGAAGATGCAAGATTTGGCAACGCAGGTGTTATTGCAACATCTGAGTTGCTCGGTGCGAAAGCACTAGTTATTCCTACCAATGAAGAGTGGGTAATCGCTCAACAGTCGGTGGAACTGCTGTAAAACGGCAAAAATTTTGGGAACTAAGTCAAAGCCCTTTCCTTTATGGAAAGGGCTTTTTTTGATCCAAATACATCCTTTCTCCATACAACTATCCGCATTAATACGGATCTATAATAGCTGCCAATTGTCTTAATATTGATAAATATATAAACAACTTGGGCGGTGAAGAAATTTCAGTATACTGCGCTTAAGTCATAACAAAGAAAAATAGCCTTATGTCATGTAGGTGTCTCAGCTCGGAGACAGGAATTGCGTTTGAAGAACGATCAAACGAAATCGGATCTTTGCAGGCTATTGGGCATATAAATAATAAACCGTTGACTAGTTCGAAGATTAGTCAAATGAGAGAAAGTCATGTTTTTTAATAAGTCGCTTCAGCAAGAAAACCAACGATTAAAGCAGGATCTGCAACGCTTGCAGCAAATCCAACACAGTTTAGATGAAGAAATGCTTCGCTTAACGCTGGATAAGAAAGGCTGCATTACCTCTGCAAATACAAAACTTCAGCAACAACTCTTTTTCACTGATGCGGATATTTTAGCGAAACCGATTACCGAGTTGGTTCCATCAAATTCGCGTAATACAGAGCACTTTCATCGAATGAAGAGAGCCGTTCAAGACAAAGTATTTTGGAATGGCGCGATGCAAGTACTTAAAGGCAACGGCGAAGAAGCGTGGTTACGAACGGTTATCCAGCCTGTTTTGAACGAACATCAAGAAGTTGAAAGCTTTTTTGTGTTTGCTTCTGAGCTTACGCGAACGATCAAAACATCGCGTGAGCAAGAGGACATGCTGAATGCGTTGAGCCGTTCTATGGCGGTTATTGAGTTCACGTTAGATGGTAATGTATTAAAAGCCAATGATAATTTCCTTAGTACGATGGGTTATACACTGGATCAAATTAAAGGAAAGCATCATCGTATGTTCTGCGATCAGGAAGAGGCTGGTTCTGAAGCTTATCGCGAGTTCTGGCAACGTTTGGCAAAAGGACAGTTTGCTTCAGACCGGTTTAAGCGAGTTAACCGTTACGGTGAAGAGGTATGGTTAGAAGCCTCCTATAACCCTATCCATAACGATAGAGGAGAGCTCTACAAGGTAGTCAAGTTCGCGACCGACATCACCCAGCAGGTGATGCAAGAGCAGCAAATGGCTCAGGCTGCGCAATTGGCTAATGAAGTTTCTCAAGAGACCGGAACACAAACACTGCAAGGTCAGCAAGTGATAGGTTCGACGCTAGAAAAGGTGCAAACACTGTCTGACCAAATGCAGCAAGCGAATACGGCCATTGACGAGCTCAAAGCGCACTCATCACGCATTAGTGAACTGGTTAATAGCATCAGTGGTATTGCTGACCAAACTAACTTACTGGCGTTAAATGCGGCGATAGAAGCAGCTCGCGCGGGTGAGCATGGTAGAGGCTTTGCCGTGGTGGCTGACGAGGTTAGACAGCTTGCCACAAGAACCAATGCGACCACGGATGAAATTGTCTCAATGGTAACTGAAAACTTAGAGCGAACCGATAATGCTGTCCAACTGATCGCCAAGTGCCAAAAAGAAGCACTAGATACGCTAGAGCTTTCAGAAAAAGCGGGGAATGTGATGAACGAAATACAAGATGGCGCTAGCCGTGTCGTAGAGGCTGTGGAGCAATTTAACCGCTCATTGTAGTTGGTTCTTCATGCTATCAATGGCTTTTTTCAGTTCCGATATAATCAACTTGTTTACTACTGCTGCTCATCGCCAATAAAGCGCTTTTTTTGGTGATGAGAAAGCCAATTATTTCCCTCCTTAATATTTCGTATTTCTATCTTAACGTGTCGCTATTTTACAACACTGTTAATAAAAAGTAGCGTAATTTAATCTCCTGTTAACTTGGTTGCGAATCACAGTTGGGGGAGACCTACTTGGACTTACTAAATTTCACCATAGATAACTTAGCGCTGCTAGGTACGCTTACCATGGAGCACATCTCTTTGGTCGCTCTGGCTGTTGGGCTTGCCATCCTAACTGGCGTACCTATCGGCATTCTTATCACACAAAATGAGCGCGTTGCGAAAGTGGTGCTTTACGTAGCGTCCATCATTATCACCATTCCTTCAATCGCACTGTTTGGTTTGATGATTCCTCTCTTATCGACCATTGGTCATGGGATTGGCTACGTGCCCGCCGTGATTACCGTACTGCTTTATTCTCAGCTGCCTATTATTCGCAACACTTATACCGCCATTCACAACGTAGAACCGTCACTCCGAGAGGCAGCTCGCGGCATCGGGATGACGCCTTTTCAGCGTTTGAAAATGGTGGAAATTCCATTGGCGATTCCGGTGATTATGGCGGGTGTGAGAACGGCAGTAGTAATGAATATTGGCGTTATGGCGATCGCCGCGTATATCGGAGCAGGAGGGCTAGGCGTGTTTATCAGCCGCGGCATCTCGCAAAGTGATCCTCGACAACTGATCGTTGGTGCCATCGCCGTCAGCCTTCTGGCTATCATCGCGGATTATGGATTGATTCGACTACAAAAAAGATTAACGCCACCGGGCCTGACTGCAGCTCGATAAAGGACAAATAATAGGGACATTCAAATGATCAAAATTGACAAGCTAACCAAAATTTTTGAAACGCCTAATGGCCCGGTGACTGCCGCAGATCACATTGAGATGGAAGTTCCCAGTGGTGAAATATGTGTGTTACTTGGCCCGTCCGGTTGTGGCAAAACCACCACGCTGAAAATGGTCAACCGAATTATTCCCGCGACATCGGGCAAGATCTATCTTGGTGGTGAAGATACTTCTGGGATGGATACAGTCACTCTGCGCCGCAATATCGGTTATGTTATTCAGCAAATTGGCTTATTTCCCAACATGACGATCGGCGAAAACATCGCGGTGGTTCCCAAGTTATTAGGATGGGATAAGGCAAGATACATGACGCGTGCAAAAGAGCTATTGGAGATGGTGGCTCTTGATCCTAGTGTCTTCCTTAATCGTTATCCAAATGAGTTGTCTGGCGGACAGCAGCAACGAATTGGTGTTGCCCGAGCGCTGGCGGCGGATCCTCCCGTCATGCTGATGGATGAACCTTTTGGCGCGATTGACCCGATCAACCGTGAAGTAATCCAGGATGAGTTCCTTAAAATGCAGCAAGAGCTCAACAAGACCATCATGTTTGTCAGTCATGACATTGATGAAGCGGTCAAAATGGCCGATAGAATTGCGATTTTCCGTGATGGTCACCTGGTTCAGTACGATACGCCTGACGATTTGCTCGCACACCCGAAAGATGATTTCGTGAAAAACTTTGTCGGAGATGATCGCGCACTTAAACGTCTTCGCTTAGTGACGGCTGAGTCCGTCATGCAGACCACTTTTGCGTACGTGAAACCTAACGATACGCTTGCCGACGCTCTAACCAAAATTGACGCGTATGGGTATCGCGACGCCGTGATATTAGTGAATGACCAACACCAACCTATCGGTTATGTGCCCAAAGCTACCGCAATCAATATGAAGGGGTACTGCGGTGCACATTATGTCGGCCTGAAAACAATCGCCCGAACCACGGATGATCTGCGTAAAGTCGCATCGAAGATGTTCACGCACGACATTGTTTGGATGCCGTGTGTTGACGAGAATGGCCGCTTAGTGGGCGAAGTCACACAGCGCGGCATTACCCATTATCTAGGCGCAACTTATCAGCGCGATACCTCTCTTAGTGAGCCACAGCCATTGCATCAGGCTAAGGAGGCATCGTGACCAATCAGCTAAAACAAACCTACTATTTCGTTTTATTGGCGTGTGTCTTTGCGTTGGGTATTTATTTACAAGGCGCGGGTACGATCGATGATTTCCTCTACTACCAAGAAGACATTGTTTATTTGACGGTTCAGCACATTGAACTGGTGCTGCTGTCTGGTGGATTGGCGATCCTAATCGCTATTCCCGTCGGCGTATTGCTCAGCCGTCCTCGTTTTCAGAAAGTCGCAGAATCGGCGATGCAGGTTTTGAATGTGGGGACCACGATTCCTACTTTAGCTATTCTTGCGCTGGCAATGAGCTTTCTTGGCATTGGTACCGTGCCTGCGGTATTTGGGCTGACGATTGCCTCGTTGTTGCCGATTGTCAGAAACACCTACATCGGGCTGAAAGAAGTGCCCGCTCATTTAAAAGAAGCGGCGTCAGGCATTGGTATGACCGAGTTACAAATGTTGTTTCAGGTTGAAATTCCTAATGCGCTGTTCGTCATTTTTGCCGGTATCCGCACGGCGTTAGCTGTCAACGTGGGCACCGTTCCACTGGCCTTCTTAATTGGTGGCGGTGGGTTAGGGGAGCTCATTTTTACCGGTATTGATCTGGATGAACCGATCATGATGCTGGCAGGCGCTATTCCTACAGCAATGTTGGCTATCGCTATCGACAGTGTGGTAGGAGCCGTTTCCTATGTCACTGTACCTAAAGGCTGTAACCCTATTAGAGCTAGACAATAACAATCCTAAAAATTGAACACAGACAGGAGTCAAACATGTTAAAGCAAATTACTCGCCGCTTGCTGGCCGTTGGTGTACTGCTTTCAAGTTTTCACGCATCCGCGGAAATCGTGGTAGGTGGTAAAAACTTTACAGAACAACAGCTTTTAACGGAGATCACGTCTCAATATTTAACCAAAAAAGGCTACGACGTTGATAAGCGTTCGGGCATGGGCAGTGCGGTTTTGCGTAAAGCGCAAGAAAACGGCCAGATTGATCTTTATTGGGAATACACGGGCACATCACTGATCATTTACAACAAAGTCAAAGACAAGCTCCCAGCAGAGCAAGTGTATCAACGCGTTAAGGAACTCGATGCGAAGAAAGGCCTAGTTTGGCTTAACCCTTCAAAAGCGAACAACACCTACGCGCTCGCTATGCGCAGTGACGATGCGAAACAACGTGGCATTTCAACCTTATCCGACTTCGCCGAGCAAATGCGCCAAGACCCGCCAATGACCATTGCTTTGAATGCGGAATTCTATGCACGAAAAGATGGCTTCCGACCTTTACAGAAAACCTACAAATTCAAAGCGTCACGAGACCAAGTGAAACGCATGGATACGGGGTTAACTTATGATGCGCTGAAAGGGAAAGAAGTCGATGCTGCGCTCGTATTTGCAACCGATGGTCGTATCAAAGCATTCGGTTTTACCGTTTTAACGGATGACAAACAGTTCTTCCCTGATTACGCGATCACTCCTGTGGTTCGCCAAGAAACGCTAGATGCGAACCCAGAGCTTGCCGAGCAAATGAACGCGCTTTCTGCGGCGATCGATGGCGATACGATGTCGACTTTGAATCAACAAGTTGATGTGGAGCGACGTTCGATCTCAGAAGTCGCAAGCCAGTTCCTATCTGAGCATAACTTGGGGTAATACCATGACTATCCTGCAAGTCAGTGTGGCCCAAATCAACGCCCAGTTAGGCGATGTGAATGCCAATCTGAATACTCATCAGGATTACATAAAGCAAGCTGCGGCCTTGGGGTCGCAGCTATTGCTGTTTCCTGAACTCTCCTTGACCGGATACCAGCTCCAATCTTCTGTGCGTGAAGTCGCCATGAAGCGTGATGATGCTCGGCTTAAAGACCTTGCGCAACTTGCACCGCACATGTCCGTGATTGTCGGCTTTGTTGAACAGGCTGCTCCGGGAGAGTACTACAACGCGATGGCTTGGTTGCTCGGTGGTACGGTGGTTGCTGTGCATCGCAAAATCAATTTACCAACCTATGGTGGGCTTGAAGAGGGCAAGTGGTTTCATTCTGGAGATGCCACCACCAGCGTTTCTCTTGATGATAATTGGCGAGGCTCGGTTTTAATTTGTGCCGATTTATGGAACCCACCTTTGGTTCATTGCGCGCTACTCGATAAGTCTGAAATCTTGCTCGCGCCGATCAACTCGGCCAGCAGTATTGTCAGTAAAGACTTTTCCAATGAAGACAACTGGTTAGTTAACGTTAAATTTTATGCGGTGCTCTACGGGACCCCAGTTTTGATGGCCAACCGTTACGGGCCAGAGGGCGAAGCGTGGTTTTGGGGAGGAAGCTGTATTTTGTCTGCAACGGGTGAGCTATTGGCGCAGGCAGAAGACGGTGAAACCTTGATAACTGCGACCTTGTCATTGGACGATATTGATAAAGCCAGATTCGAGCTGCCTACCATGCGAGACAGCAATACACCATTGATCACAACGCTATTGTCGAAGGCAAAACGCTAAAACTGGAGCAGTAGACGATGCAATCTATTCATCGATTTATTCACGAATTAACCTTTGAACACCTTCCAGCTGACGTTATTGAACAAGCGAAATATTGCGTCTTGGATTTGTTAGGTGTCGCCGCAGCTGGTAAAGCGACGCAGCTGCAAAACATGGTAGCCAAACTCGCGCAGAAGCAGTTTGCCGGTGATACGCCGATGCTGTTTTCTGATCACACGGCCAGTGGTTGTGGGGCGACTCTATATGGCGGCATGTTGATTGATAGTATGGACGCGCACGACGGCCAAGTCCTGACGAAAGGCCATGTTGGCGTCGCTGTTTTGCCGGGGCTGCTCGCCAGTATGCATGAGTCAGCAGTTACGGGAGAAGAGTTATTAACGTCCCTCGTCATTGGCTACGAAATAGCAACTCGCGCCGGAATCGCTCTGCATCAAACCGCTTGTGACTACCATACTTCTGGTGCTTGGAATGCGTTGGGCGTCGCCGCAGTATCTGCAAGAAGAAAAGAATTAACGGAGGCACAAACAGAGCATGCGCTCGGCATTGCCGAGTTCTATGGCCCGCGCAGCCAAATGATGCGTTGTATTGAACATCCAACCATGCTCAAAGACGGCTCTGGCTGGGGAGCAATGGCGGGCTTTGCCAGTGCAGAGCTGGCAGAAGAAGGATTTACTGGCGCGCCAGCCGTGACTCTGCTGGACCAACAAACTCACGCTTTGTGGGCAGATTTAGGGCAGCGCTGGTATATCCTGGAGCAATACTTTAAACCGTATCCGGTTTGTCGTTGGGCTCAACCCGCGGTTGAAGCAGTGAGAGCACTGCAACAAGAAAATAAACTAGAACCTGATGAGATTGAACTTATCGAAGTTCACAGCTTTCACCAGGCGGTGTGCCTGCATACCAAGCGCCCTGAGACAACCGAGCAGGCTCAGTACAGTTTGCCATTTTCAGTCGCGAGTGCGGTCATGGATAATACGGTCACGGTAGAAGCCGTTACCAAAGGACTGAAAGATCCTGCTCGCTTGGCAATTACGGAGCGGATGAAGTTAATTGAAGAGCCTGCTTACAATGATAAGTTTCCAGCCGAACGCTGGGCGCATGTCGTGGTGACGTTGAAAAATGGCGACAAACTGACGTCGCCTCCCTGTATTGCGCGAGGTAATCCTGAAAATCCTCTCAGTCGAGACGAGATGCAAGGTAAGTTTCGCACTTTGGCAGAGAAAGAATTGTCCGCTTCGCGCGTGTCAGCGATAGAAGAGGGCTGTTTGCAACTTGATAAAGCCAGTAAAGAGCAGGTACTTGCTTGGCTATCACTGCTTTACCAAGGCACTTTGTCTGATAAGCCGTCTGACACATCACGATGAGATCGAAGAGATCGAATTTCTTTTCTCTTACTCAATCTTAAGTTAAACGTCGCTCTTCACGCGGCGTTTTTTCATAGCGTTTTTTGTAGCAGCGCGCAAAATACGATGTAGAACTGAACCCACAAGCGGTACTGATTTGAGTAATGGACAACATGGTTTGCAACAACAAATGTTGAGCGCGCTCTAGGCGCAGTTGAAGGTAGTAATTGCCTGGTTTGTCTTGCAAGTATTGTAAAAATAACCTTTCCATCTGCCTGACCGATAACCCTACTTGTTCGCCAATTTCATAGCACTTTAGCGGTTCTTCCATGTTGGCTTCCATGATCTCTACAGCGTCGAGCAGGCGCGGGTGGCGGATGTTGTGCTTACGAATTAACGACATCCGCTGTTTATCATGCGCTGGTCGAATCGCAGGGTGAATGCATTGCTCAGCCACTTGATTCGCCAAGTCGCTCCCATGTTGGTTTGTAATTAAATGAAGCATCATATCCAAACCGGCTAAGCCGCCCGAACAAGTTGGTGTGCGTGGGTCGAATTCGTACAACTCACTGGTCACGTTAATGTTTGGAAACTCCTCTGCCAGGCTGTTGGCGGACTCCCAATGCACGGTACACGTTTTGTTTTTTAACAGGCCAGCTTTTGCTAACAACACGCTGCCTGTCGAAGTCGAGCCCACGGCGATGCCTTGACGAAGCGCCTGTTTTAACCACTGATTCACCGAGCCACTCGCAGCAGCAACATGGGCGCCAATACCTGCCACAACCAGCAGCAAGTCTAAATGAGCAATGTTGTTGATTGACTGTGTTGGCGAGAATGAAACGCCATTACTGGCCGATACTTCTTTATCTTCGAATCCATAAATATCCCACTGATACAAATCGCAACCAGCGAGGCGGTTGGCCATTCGAAGAGGTTCGATAACCGCCGAAAAAGAGAGCATCGAAAAATCAGGAATAAGGAAAAAACCAATGCGATACGTGTGTGTCGTTTTCATTCTCTGTGGTCACCAAGTGGGCAGTTCATCTATGTCGTATTTCTGGATAAGAATGTCGCAATTGTTAAATTATTGCTATCAAAATTCGAACATGATGTGACTTAAGACAAGGAGTTCTTTGTCGAGCATACACATTCATTTGGACGAGATAATTATGATTGAACAAAAAGCCCCAGTAATTAGTGATGGTCTACGCCTTGATGGCGCTTTCTTTACTGACGAGAACGTTAACAACCCAGACTTACCGATCGTTATTGTCTGCTCAGGCTTTACTGGGCAAAAAAATATTCACCCAGAGCGTTACGCGAGAGCCTTAACTGCGAAGGGCTTTACGGTATTCGGATTTGACTACCGTGGCTTTGGTGAATCTGAGGGCATTCGTGAGCGAGTTATTTTGGATGAACAAGTACGCGACATCGCGAACGCGGTTGCGGTTGTGAAACAGCGCGCTGACGAGGAAGGCCGCAAAGTCGTACTGGCTGGCTGGGGCATGGCGGGGGGATTAATTCTTGATGCTTACCGAGTTTGCCAAGATGCGATTGATGGCCTTATCTCCATGAACGGCTTTTATGATGCGGTACGTGTTCAGGTTGCTCAACGTGGCGAGCACGGCTGGAAAGCGTTCCGTCAATTTATGTTAGAAGAGCGTACACGTCTTGCTCTTGGTGGAGAAAAGCAGGGGATTGATCCATTTGAAATCTACCCGCTTGATCCAGTAAGCCGCGAATATGTATTCACTGAACTGGTCAAAGCGCCGGGCTACGGCGTGACATCTGATCTGGATTTTGCGGATTCTCTCATCAATTTCAAACCGGAAGCTCTACTGGATGAGCGATTTGCAGACGCGCCAATCTTGATTGCGCACGGTGCAGAAAACGACCTTCACCCAGTGACCGAAGCAAAGTCGCTGTACGCGAAATACCCTGGGCCGAAATCTCTATTCTTACTGCCGGAAGGTGGTCACACCGAGTGGATGTTGGACGACGATCCTAAGTTTATTCAGTTCTCTGGCGTGATCGCGAACTGGTTGAGTGAGAACTTCAGTTAAGTCTTTAAGAGGTGCTTTCGTTGATGGCACCTCTACCTTTCTGACAGGATGATTTTCGATGAGCATAATTCCATTTTGTGAAGCGGCTGACCCATTTGTAAATAAACCAACAATCGCGATTCCTGAAGGCGCGGTTGATTGTCACGCCCACGTTTTTTCTTCACGTTATCCGTACAGTGAAACGCGAACCTACACACCACCTGATGCCAGCGTCGGCGCGTACCTGCATTTGCACCAGCAATTAGGCATCCGTCATGGCGTGCTGGTTCAGCCGAGTGTGTATGGCAATGACAACCAGTTGCATCTTGATACATTACGGTATTTACGCCAGCAAGGTTACGACTACAAAGGCGTCGCGGTCGTGGATGCGGATGTGTCCGAGCAAACGCTGGATGAGCTACAAGATGCGGGATTTTGTGGAGTGCGGATGAATCTACTGTTTAAAGGTGGTATTGAGTGGCGTGATGTTGAACGTTTAGCGGCTCGCCTTGCAGAGCGACACTGGCACCTTCAATGCTTAATTGATGTTTCGCAGTTTGATGACTTATATCAGCGATTAAGGGCTTTACCCGTGCCCGTAGTGATTGATCATCTTGGACATATGCCAACAAACAAGCTTATTTCTCATCCTGGTTTTCAAACCTTATTGAAGCTTAAAGCTGAGGGGAAAGTGTGGACAAAATTGTCGGCGCCGTATCGTTTGTCGCCTCAATCACCGCCTTATGATGATGTTTATCCATTTGCTCAAGCTTTGTTAGAAGCGAATGAAGAGCAATGTGTCTGGGGATCGGATTGGCCTCATCCATGTTTTGCTGCTGAGATGCCAAATGATGGCCAGTTGTTAGATACCTTGTGGCACTGGACGCAAGATACGACACTGTTTAGTAAGATTCTGGTCGATAACCCCAAGCGCCTCTACCGCTTTTAACTCCACATTCATGTTATGAACCTAAAAAGACAACCGTAAGGCACTGATTCAAATTATGCTTCCTGCACTTCCGCTACAGGTTTCCTCTGATCCTGTGGTTATCAAGTTCTTTAACACCCTTAAACAGCTTGGTTTCAAGGGGGATACTGATGCTCGTTATACCACTCGATTGAGCATGGCGACTGACAACAGCGTCTACCAGCAACTTCCTTTGTCGGTCGTTTTTCCTGCCAACCATCATGATGTGGTAATACTTGGCAAGGTCAGTGCACTTGATGAATTTAAACACCTGACCTTTTCGCCCAGAGGAGGCGGAACGGGCACCAACGGACAATCATTGAGCTCGGGGATTGTGGTTGACCTGTCTCGCTACATGAATCGAGTGTTAGAGATTAACGAGCAGGAAGGCTGGGTGAGAGTGGAAACTGGGATAGTCAAAGACCAACTCAACGACATCGTTCGTCCTTATGGTTATTTCTTCTCGCCAGATCTGTCGACCAGCAACCGCGCAACATTAGGTGGGATGATTAATACCGATGCATCAGGCCAAGGCTCTTTGCAATATGGTAAAACCTCGGATCATGTGTTGGCACTCAAAGCCGTATTGGCGGATGGTTCGGTGCTCGATACCGAAGCAATTCAACAAAACAAATGGTTAAACAGTGATGTAGTATCGCGAGCGTTAAAAATTACGGAGGAAGTTTGTCGAGACAAGCGTCAACAGATTCTGGATAAGTTTCCTCCTCTGAATCGATTTCTTACTGGTTATGACCTAAAAAATGCCATAAACGACAAGAGTGAAGAGTTTGACGTCACGAGAATATTATGTGGCTCTGAAGGCACGTTAGCTTTTATCACTGAAGCCAAGCTCAATCTTACGCGAATACCTACCACGCGACTATTAGTGAACGTTAAATACGATAGTTTTGACTCTGCATTGCGAAATGCTCCCTTGATGGTCGAAGCAGAGGCGCTATCGGTAGAGACGGTTGATGCAAAGGTGCTTAATCTTGCAAGAGAAGACATTGTCTGGCACTCGGTAAAACACGCGATCTCAGATGTGCAGGGCAAAGAGATGCAAGGGATTAACTTTGTCGAGTTCGCAGGCAGTCACAGCGATGATATTGAGGATAAAGTTGAACGCTTACTTTCAATTCTCGATAAAGAAATAGCTCACCGACGCAGTGGTATCATCGGTTATCAAGTCTGTCGTGAACCCCAAGACATCCAAGCCATTTATGGCATGCGCAAGAAAGCGGTCGGGCTGCTTGGCGCGACCAAAGGTCAGGCAAAGCCGATTGCATTCGCGGAAGATACCTGTGTGCCGCCTGAAAATTTGGCGGACTTTATCGCGGAATTTCGTACGTTGCTAGACCGCAATAACCTGCATTATGGCATGTTTGGTCATGTGGATGCTGGCGTCCTTCACGTGCGTCCGGCGCTCGATATGTGTGACCCTGAGCAGGAAGCGTTGATGCATCAACTGTCCGATGATGTGGTCGCGCTGGTGGCAAAATACAATGGCTTAATGTGGGGAGAGCACGGTAAAGGATATCGCTCAGAATATGGACCTGCCTTCTTTGGTGATGAGCTCTTTACTGAATTAAGGCGCATTAAAGCGGCGTTTGACCCAGACAATAAAATGAATCCGGGGAAGATTTGCACACCACTGAATAGCGACGCTGAAATGGTAAAAGTCACAGCGACCAAGCGTGGCTACTATGATCGTCAGATCCCCGTAGCAGTCCGAGAGTCGCTTAAGCCCGTGCTGTCTTGCAATGGCAATGGGCTGTGTTTTAATTACGATGCTGATAGCCCAATGTGTCCATCATTTAAAGTAACAGCCGATCGTCGCCACTCTCCGAAAGGGAGGGCTGGGATAATGCGTGAATGGCTGCGTCGCCTGAATGACAGTGGCTTCGATTTGCTCGCTAACGAACAACAGCTTCTCAATCAAACGTTATCGGTTAAGCTTTTGGCTCAGAAGCTGAGTCAGATGATATCTCGCCCCGCATCTGATGACCTATCGCATGAAGTTTATGAGGTGATGAATGGCTGTCTAGCGTGCAAAGCGTGTGCGAGTCAGTGTCCTGTTAAAGTTGATGTGCCTGATTTTAGAGCACGTTTTTTACACGTTTATCACTCGCGTTATCGCAGACCTCTGCGCGACTATCTGGTGTCGAATATTGAGCAACTGCTGCCGATTATGGCAAAAGCTCCCAAGCTGGTTAATCAAATTGCATCTAGTAGGCCCGTTACGCAAGTATTAGAGACATCCATCGGTTTTATTGATTCGCCAGTGCTATCTATCCCTACGTTGCAAAGTCGATGTCAGGCACTTGGCGTGAGCCCGTTTGACTTTGCGTATCTAGAATCGCTTTCCCCAGAAGTGAAGCAAAATTACGTCTTGATTGTTCAAGATCCATTTACCAGCTTTTATGAAGCCGAGTTGGTTTCGGACTTTATTCAGTTATTGCAGCGGTTAGGGAAACACCCTGTTGTTCTGCCTTTCAAACCTAATGGGAAAGCTCAACATGTAAAAGGTTTCCTTAAGGCATTCGCCAGAAATGCACAAAACACTTCGGATTTTCTCAACCAAGTTGCTGAGCTTGAAATTCCTATGATCGGTATCGATGCTGCCTTAGTGCTTTGTTATCGTGATGAATACCATCAGGTTCTAAAAGAAAAGCGGGGCGAGTTTACAGTTTATACGGCTCATGAATGGCTGGTGGATACACTCAATGAATGGCCGCCAGTAAGTTTATCAGACGAAGAGCCTTGGTATTTGATGGCGCATTGCACAGAAAAGACCAAAGTACCGGAGACTGAGAAGTCTTGGCAGTCTATTTTTCATCACTTTGGTTTAAAGCTGCAAGTGATACCTACGGGATGTTGTGGCATGGCAGGGACATTCGGCCATGAAGTGGATAAGAAAAGTACGTCTGAAGCTATTTATCAGCTGAGTTGGAAACCGAATATAAAGAACCTGCCCACCGAGCGTGTGTTAGCCACGGGATATTCCTGCCGCAGTCAAGTTAAGCGTTTTGAAGGGGAGGTAGTTCGACATCCGGTCCAAGTTTTAGCCAGTTTGTTTAGTGCATAAGATGCTTAGGCAATTTAGTATACGAAAACGCTTGCCTTAAGACTTTACCTGCCTTTAATGTATCCGACCGCAGAACTTCAATCTGCGTAACAACAACACAGGAGAGGATCGGGCTTTCACTTTCGCTCGACAGAAACTCCTTTCAAATTGATACAACAGCGCAGCAAACTTCCCTTGCTGCGATACTGTGTTCCATATTTTGTGAGTACTTATGTTTAACTCAGAACGCAAAGCGACGGTTATTCTGGTTGCGACAACGATGATCGCGGCACTTGGTTGGATCTTTTCTAAGGAAACAATACAGGGCTTACCACCTTTTGGCTTTATCGGGGCGCGATTTACTATTGCATCGCTCTGTCTGCTGCCGTTGTGCTATCGACCTTTGTTGAAAGCGAATTTGAGAGATGTGCTTTCTGCTGGTGGTGTCGGGCTCCTGTTAGGTAGTGCCGTTATGACATGGATTTACGCCATCTCCATCAGCGACACGCTCGGGGAAGGCGCATTTATCATGAGTCTCTCCATGCTATTTGTGCCGATTGTTGCGTGGGTTATGTTTCGTCAACGACCACAACGAATTTTCTGGCTTTCTTTGCCTATCGCGGTATTAGGTCTCGCCTGTCTCTCTTTAGTTGGCGGTTGGAAGCAATCGGCCAGTCAATTTTGGTTTCTTGGGGCGGCACTGGTTCTTGCGCTTCACTTTAATGTGAACAGTAAATATTCTCAAAAATTGCCTGTGTTGCTGCTTACTTGCGTGCAGCTTTTTTCTGCTGGTTGTTTAGGTTTGTTGGTTTCTTTCTTTATGGAGTCTTTTCCGGCAGAGGTTGACTCCTCCATTTGGTGGTGGTTCGCGTTGAGCACTTTGCTAGCGACGAGCTTGCGTTACGTAATGCAAACCATGGGGCAAAAATTTGTTCAGGCAGGTAATGCTGCCTTGATCATGATATTAGAGCCAGTTTGGACCGTCATTCTGAGCGTGCTGTGGTATGGCGAAGTGCTAACGGCAAATAAGCTAGTAGGCTGTGTGCTTATCTTATTTTCTCTTATTATTTACCGTACTGGCGGGCGATTTCGTTTGTCTATCCCTAGGTAGCTTCAAGAGGTTTGGGTAGGGAACAATTTAGGAGTGAAGCATGGCCAATACTGAGCATCAGGAATCACTAGACTTTTTAGATATTTTAAGTGTCTGTTTATACCGTTTAGGAATTAGCGTATTTGCCTTTGGACTTATCGCGATGACGATATCGGGTTTGCACCTTATTGAAGGTTCGGCATTTTATGATCGAAATGTGTTGCTGATCATCGCCATTGCGGGTGTATTAACTGCAGCCAATATCCATGTCTACAGTAAAACTGTACGTACTGTCATCAGCTGGTCAACTTGGGTGGGACTGCTCTTCATGGTGAGCGACCCAGACTTATCCCGCGTGTGGCTTTCTCTTGGTTTTGTCTTTGTCACTTTTTCCGGTGTGGCGCTGAAAGAGTCCTTTAGTTTTAAAGTTCCAGGCTTGAAAGCGGTGCCAGTGCTACTTGCCATCGCAACCTTTGCGTTTTGTTTCGAAATACTGACGGTAGCGACTATTGCGACAGGCTTGTCTGGCTTAATTATGGGCTTCCTGTCTATATCAAAGTGGCGGATGCCACTTCATTTTGATATCGGTATCAAAGCAAACTACGAGGTTTAATAAACGTCTTACGTTAGAGATGTCATACGGTTACGCAAAGCTAGCGATACTTTTGACGTGGGTTCTCGATTAAGCTCTTCGCTGATCATCCAGCCAGCTTTTGCTAACAGCTCTAGGTCGATCCCCGTTTCGATCCCTAATCCTTGGCATAAATACAGTACATCCTCCGTCGCGACATTCCCCGAGGCACCATGAGCGTATGGGCATCCACCCAGCCCAGCTACACTGCTGTCGATGGTATTGATGCCCATACTCAATGCTTGATGAATATTGGCGAGCGCTTGTCCCCATGTATCGTGGAAATGGACAGCAAGCTGGGGAAGAGGTGCAACCAACATGACGGCTTCTAGCATAGCTGCAATTCGATTTGGCGTGCCTGTGCCGATGGTATCGCCTAGGGATACTTCATAGCACCCTAAATCGATGAGCGATTTGGTCACGCTCGCCACCTGTTTAGGGGCTGTTGGACCGTCATAAGGGCAATCGGCAACGCAGGATAGATAGCCTCGAACAGGGATGCCGTGTTTGGTGGCTAATCGCATTACAGGCTCGAAGCGAGTTAAACTTTCTGCAATCGAGCAATTGATATTGTGTTGGCAGAATCCTTCTGATGATGAAGTGAAAATTGCGACCTGATTGGCACCAGCCTCCAAGGCTTGTTCGAAGCCTTTTAGGTTTGGTGTCAGGGCAGAATAAGTAACATGATTTCGCCTTGTTATTGCTTTCATGACCTCTGTTGAGTCCGCCATTTGTGGCACCCATTTGGGCGAAACAAAAGAGCCCGCCTCAATATGCGTTAGCCCAGTATCAGAGAGTAAGTTGATCAACCGGATTTTAGTCTGGGTAGCAACAGGAGATTCATTTTGCAACCCATCTCGTGGACCTACTTCGACAATATTTACTTTGGAAGGCAGCATTACTTGTCCTGTGATTTGGTTACCCAACGTGGGCTTCGTTTTTCAAGAAACGCTTGCAAGCCATCTTGGCCTTGTGGCGATACCCTAATGTCCGCAATGAGCTTGCTGGTATAGTGAATCAGTTGTTGATCGATGGGGTTTTGATGACATTGGTGACATAGCGTTTTCGCTTTACGCATCGCATCTGGGCTATTAAGTAGTAACGTCTTGATCACGCTATCGACCGCACTTTCAAGTTGTTTGGCTTCTTTCACTTCATGCACAATACCAAACCGTTCGGCATCCTCGGCTGAAATGACTTCACCACTTAAGATATAGCGTCTAGCTTGTCGATTCCCCATCGCGCGCATGACGTAAGGCGCAATGGTTGCCGGAACTAAACCAAGCTTAACTTCACTTAAGCAAAAGTTAGCACATTGGCTCGCGATGGCGATATCACTGCAACAAATCAATCCCAGCGCGCCGCCGTAAGCGGAGCCTTGTACAAGCGCGATGGTGGGTTGAGGGAACGAATCTAGTGTTTCCATGAGTCTTGCCAAGTTTTGGGCATCAACGAAATTATCTTGCCTCGTGCTGTCGGCCATCGACTGCATCCAATTCAGGTCGGCCCCGGATGAAAAGTGCTTGCCGTTACTTTTTAATACCAAGCATCGCACATCCGTTCGTAAAGCGAGATAATCTAGGCGGTGGATCAGCAAGTCGATCGTACAAGCGTCAAAAGCATTGTGCTTGGCTGTTCTGTTTAGAGTGATGGTTGCTACGCCATTGTCATCGACATGCCAAAGAACATCATCTTGCCTTTGGGCGTTGGGAATAATGCTTGGTTGCATTTCCTGCATACTAACTTCCTTAATTCATCTTTGGATATTTACATTCTGAAGACGCCAAACTCGCTATCAGGAATGGGAGCATTTAATGCTGCCGTTAGCGCCTGACTCAACACCTGACGCGTTTGTTTGGGGTCAATAATTCCATCATCCCATAGCCGAGCGCTCGCAAAATAGGGATGTCCTTGTGTTTCATACAAGTCTATGATCGATTCTCTAAAAGTGTGTTCTTCTTGCTCTGACCACGCTTCTCCCTGGCGTTCCTTCGCGTCTTTTCGAACTTGTGTTAAGACTCCTGCCGCTTGTTCTCCGCCCATCACAGAAATACGCGCGTTCGGCCACATCCACATCATGGTTGGATCATAAGCTCGGCCGCACATGCCATAATTGCCAGCGCCGTACGACCCACCGATGATCACGGTAAACTTCGGTACATCAGCACAAGCGACGGCCATCACCAGCTTGGCGCCATGTTTTGCGATGCCTTCTTCTTCCACCTTTTTCCCGACCATAAATCCGGTAATGTTTTGGAGAAAGAGAAGCGGTGTTTTCCGTTTGGCGCAAAGTTCAATAAAGTGTGCGCCTTTTTGTGCCGATTCAGAAAACAAGATGCCGTTGTTTGCCACAATGCCGATCAAGTGTCCGTGAATGCGAGCAAAGCCACACACTAACGTTCTGCCGTACAAGGCTTTGAATTCGTCAAAATCAGAATCATCGACGATGCGGGCGATGACTTCTCGGACGTCGAATGATAGTCGTAAGTTGGCATTCACGATTCCGTAGATTTCTTCAGCATCGTAGCGGGGAGGTAGCACGGTGTTCTCCGGCTTAATCGGTTTCGCTCTATTGGCATTGGCATTGGCAATGGCTTCTCGGGCAAGCATTAGGGCATGCTCATCATTTTCAGCGTAATAATCAGCAACACCAGATTTACGACAATGCACGTCTGCACCGCCGAGCTCTTCACCCGTCACGACTTCGCCAGTGGCCGCTTTCACCAGAGGCGGTCCCGCCAAAAATATGGTGCCTTGCTCTTTGACCATAATGGACACATCCGCCATGGCAGGAACATATGCGCCCCCAGCAGTGCAAAGCCCCATCACAACAGCAACCTGAGGGATGCCTTTTGCTGACATCCTCGCTTGGTTAAAGAAAATGCGACCAAAGTGTTCTTTGTCGGGGAAGACGTCGGACTGATGAGGGAGATTTGCGCCACCGGAGTCCACCAAGTATACGCAGGGGAGTTGGCAACGTTGGGCTATCTCTTGCGCTCTAAGGTGTTTTTTTACCGTGAGTGGGTAGTAGGTTCCGCCTTTTACCGAAGCATCGTTGGCGATGACCATACATTGAATCCCCGCTATGAAACCAATGCCGGCGATAACGCCAGCGCAGGGGATGGATTCGTCATACACTTGCCAGGCGGCAAACTGGCTAATTTCAAGAAAATCAGTGTTGTCATCAAGCAAGCGCGCGATGCGTTCTCGTGCGGGGAGTTTTCCTTTTTGCCTCTGGTGCTGAATGGCTTTTTCACCGCCTCCTTGTTTGATGGTCTCGATATGTTGATTCAGTTGAGTGACCAACGTTTCCATCGCAGCTTTATTGGAAAGAAATAACTCGTCAGTTGGCTTAGTTTTACTTTTGATAATGGCCATAATGACTTCCTTGTCGTATGTTCCTTTAGCGAGATTCTTCGAACAGTTCTCGGCCTATTAACATGCGGCGAATCTCTGAGGTACCCGCGCCGATTTCATAAAGCTTTGCATCACGTAGCAAACGACCAGCAGGGTATTCATTGATGTAGCCATTCCCACCGAGCAATTGGATTGCATCGAGTGCCATTTGTGTGGCGAGTTCTGCACTGTATAGAATCGCTCCTGCGGCATCTTTACGCGTTGCGTTACCTCGATCACAAGCCGCTGCGACGGTATATACATACGCTTTTGCTGCACTCATTCGAGAATACATATCGGCGATCTTGCCCTGAACTAACTGAAACTCGCCAATGGATTTTCCAAACTGCTCTCGTTCATGTACGTACGGGACCACAATGTCCATGCAAGCTTGCATTATCCCGAGTGGTCCGGCAGCGAGGACGACGCGCTCGTAATCTAGTCCACTCATTAACACCTCGACGCCTTGATTCAGCTCGCCAAGAATATTCTCTTTCGGCACTACGCAATTGTTAAATACAAGTTCGCAAGTGTTCGAGCCCCTCATGCCTAGTTTGTCCAGCTTTTGAGCATGGCTGAAACCTTCGACGTTGCGTTCAACAATGAATGCGGTAATACCTCGTGAACCTGCATTGACATCCGTTTTAGCGTAAAGCACCACTATGTCAGCGTCGGGACCGTTGGTGATCCACATTTTGTTGCCATTCAGTACAAAATGGTCGCCCTTGTTCTCCGCTTTCAGTTGCATGCTTATCACGTCTGAACCGGCATTGGGCTCACTCATAGCTAGGGCGCCAACGTGCGTACCATCGATGAGTTTGGGAAGGTATTTCTTGCGTTGAGAAGGCGTGCCATTGCGAAAGATCTGATTGACGCACAGGTTAGAATGAGCGCCGTAGCTTAAAGCGACAGATGCAGAGGCACGGCTGATTTCTTCCATTGCAACAACGTGAGCGAGGTATCCCATGCCTGCACCACCAAATTCTTCATCGACGGTGACACCGAGCAACCCCATATCTCCAAACAAAGGCCACAAATGGTTTGGAAACTGGTTATCGCGGTCTATATCTGCGGCGATGGGAGCAATATGTTCCGTAGCAAAGGCATTAACGTGGTCTCGGAGCATATCGATGGTATCACCAAGTCCGAAATTGAGTGGGGCGTAGGTGCTTTTCATAACGTCTCCCGATATCAGAGGTAAGGTGGAAAAGCCGATTGCAGTGTCGCTATTTGAGTATAGCGGTTATGTCTCTTTGCTTTTGAGTGTTTGAATACAGCGTTCTTTAGCGGCATTCAACTCTGCCATTACGACGCTGATGTCATTGAGTTGCTGTTGTAGGACGGCTTGTTTCTCTTCAATGATATTGAGCATTTTCAATAACTGTCCTTCGGTTTGTTGCATGTCATAGAGCTCGAAAAGTTCACGAATTTCTGCCAGTGAAAAACCGAGCCGTTTCCCTCTTAAAATCAGTTTGAGACGAATTTTATCTCTGCGTTGATAAACGCGCATGTTGCCTTTTCGCTCTGGTTCAATCAGACCTACGTCCTCATAAAACCGGATACTGCGAGTGGTAATATCAAACTCCTTGGCGAGGTCACTGATCTTGTATTTTTCCATAACATACTTACCTCGAATAAAAATCCAGTTTCTGGAAATCGAACCTTCAACGGAAAGGCCGAACGCAAATTTTGAAAGATAAACGACTACTTGGTGTGTTTTTTCATCTCATTGTAAAGGCTAGTGCTATGCTTACGTAAACGTCAAGAAATCGCAGTATGAAAGTTTGTCAGTGAGAAAGGGCGACAAAGACTGGCGTAGCACTTGGTGAGTAATGTCATGCAGGGGCGTCATCAGTCAGTCTAGTGTTCACATATACCTCAAGGGAATGCGAATCATGGAAAAAGACATCTGGATTGTCAGCGCGAAAAGAACGCCGATCGGGCGCTTTCAAGGAAAGTTGCAAACTTACTCCGCTCCCCAATTAGGTGCACTAGCGATAAAGGCTGCGACGCATGAAGTGAATGTGACATCTGTAGATGAAGTTTTCATGGGATGTGTGCTCCCTGCTGGTTGTGGGCAAGCCCCGGCGAGACAAGCGGCAATTGGTGCGGATTTACCCATGAGTGTAGGGTGCACGACTATCAATAAAGTGTGTGGTTCCGGCATGAAGAGCGTCATGTTGGCGCACGATCTTATCAAAGCTGGAACGATTCGAACGGCCATTGCTGGTGGTATGGAGAGTATGACCAATGCGCCGTATTTATTGAAAGAGGCGAGAAAGGGAATGCGCATGGGCCACCAGTCGACGTATGACCACATGTTTCTCGATGGATTGCAAGATGCGTACGAAGGGCACTTAATGGGTGTTTATGCTCAGCACGTCGCAGATAGGCTTAAGTTTACCAGAGAGCAAATGGACGAATGGGCAGTGATGTCGGCAAAACGTGCGTTGGAAGCTCAAGAGCGAGGCTTATCTGCCGACGAGCTCTCACCGATTGAACTCAACACCAAGTCTGAACAAGGAACGCTGGATTACGATGAGCACCCGCGCTCGGTTGATCTGGATAAAATCCCTCAACTCAAACCTGCATTTGATAAAAAAGGCACAGTGACCGCTGCTAATTCGAGTGCGATTTCCGATGGCGCTGCAGCGCTTGTTCTAATGGATGAAGAGACTGCGCTCCACCAAGGTCTTGAGCCACTCGCCGTTATCAAGTCTCACGCCACACACGCCAGAAAACCTGCTGAATATACTTTGGCTCCCGTTTATGCGATTGAACAGTTGTTGTCCCAATTGGATTGGTCAATTGACGAAGTGGATCTGTGGGAAATCAATGAAGCCTTTGCTGTCGTGACACAAATCGCGGTAGCAGAACTTGGGCTTGATATAAGCAAAGTTAATATTAAAGGCGGAGCGTGTGCACTCGGGCATCCGATAGGCGCAAGTGGCGCTCGAATTCTGGTGACATTGATTCATAGTTTGCGTCAGCTACAAGCTTTAGGTACCGACGGTGATCTAGACGCCAAAAAAGTGATGCGAGGCGTTGCGTCACTTTGTATCGGTGGTGGAGAGGCAACGGCGATAGGCATTGAAATACCGCTTTAATTGAAATCAGAAAGGAGTAAATGATGACTCGTTTAGTTCCCTTGTTTATTGGTGGAGAGTTTCGTGAATCTCAAACTTCGGATTGGGTTGAGGTGACCAATCCTGCCACTAATGATGTCATTGCGTACGTTCCCTGCTCAACGGATCACGAGATGGAAGCCGCCATTGATAATGCGAAAGAGACATTCCAATCCTGGAAGGAAGTGGCAGTATCCGAGCGTGCCAGAGTCATGCTTCGTTATCAGCACCTTCTCAAAGAACATCATGATGAGCTTGCCACACTGCTTTCTCATGAAACGGGTAAGATTTTAGTGGATGCTAAAGGCGATGTGTGGCGAGGCATAGAGGTTGTTGAGCAGGCTGCAAACATTGCCAGCAATATGATGGGCGAAACCGTCGAAAACGTTGCCACGGACATTGATAGTTACTCAATGATTCAGCCCCTGGGTGTGTGTTGCGGCATTACGCCGTTTAACTTTCCTGCCATGATTCCGTTGTGGATGTTCCCAATCGCTATCGCTGCGGGTAATACGTTTGTGCTCAAACCCTCCGAACAAGTGCCGTTGACCTCTATTCGTTTAGCCGAACTATTTGAGCAAGCTGGCGCGCCGAAAGGAGTGTTGCAAATCGTTCATGGTCGCAAAGACCAAGTCGACTTTCTGCTGGCTCATCCTGACATTCGAGCGGTGTCATTTGTTGGCTCGGTTCCTGTTGCCCGTTATATCTACACCACGGGTACGAAACACTTTAAACGCGTTCAAGCTTTTGCTGGTGCTAAAAATCACATGGTGATCATGCCTGATGCGAACAAGGAACAAGTGGTGAATAACCTAGTGGGGGCCTCCGTTGGGGCGGCGGGGCAGCGTTGTATGGCAATTTCTGTTGCGGTATTTGTCGGCGATTCAAAACAATGGATTACAGACCTCAAACAGGCAATGGCGAAAGTACACCCAGGGCCTTGGGACGATGAGCAAGCTGCTTATGGCCCACTCATCAGTGAGCAAGCTAAACAACGCGTATTGGACCTAATTGAAGATGGCAAACAACAACGCGCAGTGTGTGAACTGGATGGCAGTCAGTGTGAAGTGGAAGGCTTTCCTGATGGAAACTGGATTGGCCCAACCTTGTTTAGCGGTGTAACAGCGAATATGTCGATTTACACGCAAGAGATATTTGGCCCTGTCTTAGTTTGTATGGAAGTCGAAACGTTGCAAGAGGCCATTGAGTTAGTGAATCGCAACCCATACGGGAACGGCACTTCCATTTTTACGGCTAATGGCGCTGCTGCAAGAAAATATCAGCATGACATTCAAGTCGGTCAAGTGGGGATCAATGTGCCAATTCCGGTACCTTTGCCATTTTTCTCTTTTACAGGCTGGCGAGGCAGTTTCTATGGCGATTTGCATGCGTATGGTAAACAAGCGGTACGTTTTTATACCGAGACTAAAACGGTGACGGCACGTTGGTTTGATGACGATATTCCAACGGGGCCTAATTTGACCATTCAACTGCGCTGAGTGAATAGAAGGAGCTTTTATGGACTTTGAACTTACTGAAGATCAACGTGCATTTGCCGATACCGCTCAGCAATTTGCCGATGAGCGTTTAGCACCGATGGCGGCGGAGTGGGATGAAAAACAGATCTTCCCCAAAGACGTATTGAGAGAGGCCGGAGAGTTAGGCTTCCTGAGTCTCTACACTCCAGAAGCGCAAGGTGGCTTAGGGCTGAGTCGCTTAGATGCGTCAATTATCTTTGAACAACTGGCCATGGGATGTACGTCCACTACGGCGTTTATGACGATTCACAACATGGTCAGTTGGATGATAGCCAGTTTTGCTACCGATGAAGCCAAAACGCAGTTCTGCCCGAAGTTAGTTACGGGGGAATGGTTAGGCTCCTATTGCTTAACCGAGCCCAACGCAGGATCAGACGCCGCTGCACTGACCACTTCCGCTACAAAAAAGGGGGATACGTATGTGCTCAACGGTGGCAAAACCTTTATCTCTGGCGCAGGAGAGACAGATGTTTTGGTCGTGATGGCGAGAACTGGAGAAGCGGGTGCCAAAGGCGTGTCTGCATTTGTCGTTCCTGCTCAAGCAGATGGCATCAGCTATGGGCGCAAAGAACCCAAAATGGGTTGGAACAGTCAACCAACACGATCGGTTACTTTTGAAAATGTCGTTATTCCAGCTAGCCATTTACTGGGCGAAGAAGGGCAAGGTTTTGTCTTTGCGATGAAAGGGCTTGATGGAGGGCGTATAAATATTGCGACCTGCTCCGTCGGTACGGCTCAACAGGCCCTTAATCAGGCGGCACGGTACATTCAAGAACGTAAGCAGTTCGGCAAGCCGCTTGCGCAGTTTCAAGCCTTACAATTCAAATTGGCAGACATGGCGACAGAGCTAGTGGCTGCGCGGCAGTTGGTGCGCTATGCCGCCAGTAAACTCGACCGAAATGACCCGGATGCCACGGCTTATTGCGCGATGGCAAAACGGTTCGCAACCGATGTGGGCTTTCAGGTTTGCGACCAAGCGTTGCAGCTTTATGGCGGCTATGGTTACATCAAAGAGTATCCAATGGAGCGTCATTTCAGAGATGTGCGTGTGCATCAAATTCTGGAGGGGACAAACGAAATCATGCGCTTGATCATCGCGCGCCGTTTGCTCTCTGAGGAATCGGCCTTGCTGTAGCGAAGTATTGGATTTGCTCATTGAGAAAGGATTCAGATATGCCATTAACCCAAGAAGCCATTCAACATACGATCACTAATCATGTTGCGGTGGTGACAATGAACAACCCGCCAGCCAATACGTGGACAGCAGAGAGCCTCAAGGTACTGAAGTCGCTGATACTCACACTTAACAATGATAAGCAGGTCTACGCACTGGTTTTAACTGGCAGTGGAGAAAAGTTTTTCTCTGCTGGTGCGGATCTCAAGCTATTTTCTGATGGTGACAAAGCGGTTGCGTTAGACATGGCGCGATGCTTTGGTGAAGCTTTTGAAACGCTCTCGGAATTCCGTGGTGTTTCCATTGCCGCCATTAATGGTTACGCCATGGGCGGAGGTTTAGAAGTGGCATTAGCTTGTGATATTCGAGTAGTTGAAGAGCAAGCGGTACTTGCTTTACCTGAAGCCAAAGTCGGACTTTTGCCCTGCGCTGGCGGTACCCAAAACCTCACAGCGTTAGTAGGGGAAGGCTGGGCAAAGCGTATCATTTTATGTGGAGAGCAAGTCAGCGCTGACAAAGCAAAAGAACTAGGCTTGGTTGAGGAGTTGGTTCCCAAAGGCGAAGCTTTAAGTAAAGCGTTGGAGCTTGCTGAATCTGTTGCGAACCAGTCGCCATCTTCTGTCGCTGCGTGTAAGGCGCTCATTCAAAATATGCGCTCTGCGCCACTTAAGCACGGCTTAATGAAAGAGCGAGAGTTGTTTCTGAATCTTTTTGATACGGAAGATCAAGTTGAGGGTGTTCGCGCCTTTTTAGAAAAACGCCCACCGCAATGGAAAAACCGATAGGAGGCCACATGGCAGGGATGGTAACCATCAGTGAAATAGAGTGCTTAGATGGCGTGCACCGCATTGGTATCGCAACGTTAGACAACACCGCTTCATTGAATGCATTGACGTATGACATGTTAGTCCAACTCAACGATCAGCTTATCAAGTGGCAAGACGATCCGCATGTGACTTGTGTGGTACTCACTGGCGCTGGAGAAAAAGCATTCTGCGCTGGTGGCGATGTTCGAGCTATGTATCACGTCATGCATAACGAGAGTAAAGAAAAAATCGTAGAGTTCTGTACGGACTATTTCTCGTTGGAGTATGAGTGTGACTATCTCATTCACACTTACAACAAGCCCATTATCGGTTGGGGAGAAGGTATTGTCATGGGGGGTGGGATGGGGCTTTTTATGGGAACCAGCCATAAAGTTGTGACAACAACATCACGCCTTGCTATGCCAGAAATCAATATCGGACTGTATCCTGATGTGGGAGGTACGTGGTTTTTAAGCCAGATAGACCCGCAAGTGGGTTTATTCCTCGGATTGACAGGTTCAATGGTGAATTCAAGTGACGCTGTCACTATTGGTTTGGCCGATTGGTTACTGTTGGAAGAGCAGTATCCCACCTTACTGGATGAGCTAAAGCGGCTCCAGTGGGGCAAAGAAGATGCGAAAGAGTTGGTAACTGCGCTACTACAATTAATGGAAGAACAGGTTATTGATAGCAAACCAACCACGCAAATTTGTCCATACTTAGATCAGATAGAGGAAGCGTGCAAAGGCTTTGATCTTAATGCGATAGCACAGCGAGTCATAGCTATCGAAGGGAACAGTCAGTGGATAGAAAACGCGAAACAAACGTTCGCCGCGGGCAGTCCGATCACCGCGCATATTTGCTTCAGACAAGTGAAAGAATACCACAGCTTACCACTTGCAGATTGCTTCCGCTTGGAGCTGAGTTTATCGGTTCGCAGCGCCTTATTAGGTGAGTTTAAAGAGGGCGTCCGTTCTCGGCTTATTGACCGGGATGGCGAACCTAACTGGATGTTTAACAGTGTCAGTGAAGTCGATGAAGATGTCATCGATACCTTGTTTACCTCACTTTGGCCGGATGACGAACATCCGCTTGCTGATTTGGGTGAACAAACACTAGGTCAAGAAGGAGAATGATCATGAGTACCATCGCATTTATCGGTTTAGGAAGAATGGGGCATCCGATGGCGCAAAACTTATTAGCGTCTGGATTTAACGTGCAAGTATTTGATGTCGATAGCGAAGCGGCAAAGCAACTTGCACCTTTTGGTGCGGTGGTGGCGAGCTCTATTGAGGAAGTCGTGGATGGTGCAAGCACAGTCATCACGATGCTACCAGCAGGTTCTCACGTTCGTTCCGTGTATCTTGGTGACTTACACGGCGGCGTAGGTGTCCTCAATCTTGTCTCGCCAAGTACCTTGATGATTGATTGTTCAACCATTGATCCGGACTCTGCGCGATTAGTCGCCAATGAAGCGGCAAATAAACGCGTGCTGTTTGTCGACGCGCCCGTTTCGGGTGGCGTTGCCGGCGCTAAAGCGGCGACATTAACCTTTATTGTTGGTGGCTCGGATGAAGCGTTTTCTAAAGCCAATGCCATTTTGCAGTACATGGGTAAAAATGTTTTCCATGCCGGTAAAGCGGGCGATGGTCAAATGGCGAAAATCTGTAATAACCTGATGCTCGGCATTTTAATGTCTGGTACGTGCGAGGCGATAAATCTAGGTATCGATCATGGGCTCGATCCCAAAGTGTTATCAAACATCATGCTGCAAAGCTCCGGCCGAAATTGGGCATTGGAGCTTTACAATCCTTGCCCAGGAGTGATGGACAGTGCACCAGCCAGCAACGATTACCAACCGGGCTTTATGAGCAAACTCATGTTGAAAGATCTCGGTTTGGGGTTAGATGCGGCGTTACAAACACACTCTTCGGTTCCGATGGGCTCACTGGCGCGTAATTTATATTCTTTCCACAACGCGAGCGGCCACGGCGAGCTCGACTTCTCAAGCTTGTTTGAGTTTTACAAGAGTAAGAAGGGCTAGACTGAGTTTTGCTACAAAGCCGTCTGAAATGGTGAAGTAAAACTCATCATTTCGGACCACCTAAACAGGCTTGAAATAGGGAACATTATTAGCGAAGGAGTGCAGTAACTATGGATATTAAAAATAGTGTCATTGCCATTACAGGTGCAGGGCAGGGACTTGGGCAAATGATGGCAATTACGCTTGCTCAAGCCGGAGCAGATTTAGCGTTATTAGATGTAAACGCTAGCGGCTTAATGGAAACACAAGAGCAGTGCCGAATGCTGAGTGCGAAAGCTTTGACTTATCAAGTGGATGTAACGAGCGAAATCGACGTTGAAACCACGTTTGACGCGGTTATCCAAGATTTTGGCCAACTCAATGGACTAGTCAATAACGCTGGCGTGCTAAGAGATGGGTTACTTGTAAAATCAAAAGACGGCGTGATCAGTAAGATGTCTTTGGATCAATTCAATTTGGTCATGAACGTCAACGTTACGGGGACATTTTTGTGTGGGCGTGAAGCTGCCGTCAAGATGATTGAGAGCGGTTCACAAGGCGTTATCATCAATATTTCTAGTGTCGCGAGAGCAGGGAATATCGGTCAAACCAATTATTCTGCATCTAAAGCGGCGGTCGCAACCATGGCAACAACGTGGGCCCGTGAGTTAGCAAGATACGGTATCCGCGCGGCGGCGATTGCACCAGGTGTGGTACATACCGCGATGGCAGAGCAAATGAAACCAGAAGCCATAGAACGGCTAGAAAAGATGATCCCAATTGGAAGGATGGGTGAAACAAGTGAAATCGCACATGCAGTAAAATACATTCTTGAGAGTGATTACTTTACTGGCAGAGTTTTAGAAGTGGATGGAGGCATTCGTATGTAAAGCCCTAGGGTTAGGCCCACAGACCGGAATGACAAGCTTCTTTTCCTTTCAACATTTCCTATTTTTCCGAGAGCCAGTTCTGGGCAACGTAAGTGTGTTTATTACTCATGTTTGGATTCGCCCTGCGAATGGTTTGCCAAAAGTAAATAATGAGAAGTAAATACCACTCAAATACTAAGTGAAATCATTAGTTTGACATTGATCACAATTTTCCACTTTTAATTTCCCCTTCGTAATCAAGCTATCTATGTAAATGCAGTTGATAGTCAGTCTCATCAAAATGAATTTGCAACTGTCTGTTTCAAAAGACATTAACTGTGAAGCACGTGAAATTCGTGTTGAGGTTAATCTCCTATTTTAAGTGTGTGGGTTTCATTAATGGAAGGTTAGTTTCCAGTTGTGGCTAATGAGCTTTAACTTTTTACTCCTCATAATGCGCCAAATGTAACATTGTGTTTCAAAGTGTAACAATAAACTCACACTAATAGTGTGGTTTTGATCTCCACTCAATTCCGTTTTGTTTCGCTCTGATCCCGACGTTACTCATGCTCAACACATAAACATTCTAATGACTATAACAACTGGTTCTTAGCTTGATACCAATCGTAGCAAGTAATTGTTCATTCTAGCGGGTTAAGATGCTTGATAACGGCGCTGAAAAATTTGTGAGTAGAATAACTACTTATCAAAATTTTTGCCTTTTTATCAAACATGTCCCCAGCGCTGTTTCTGAGCTCTTATTTACTGTGATTGGCATTTGTTTTGAAACCAGACAACCATCGAGAAAGTTAATGGAAGCCTCAAGATATAAACGCATCTTGTCGAGGGGAAGTTTGGCGTCCGTCATACTTATGCTCTCAGGATGTAATTCAGCTTTACTTGACCCCAAAGGTGCCATTGGTGTGCAGGAAAAAGAGCTAATTATTACTGCTCTTTTGCTGATGTTGATCGTTGTAATCCCTGTGATTTTAATGACGATTTACTTCGCTTACCGATACCGCGCCTCTAACACTGAAGAAGAGTACGCTCCCGAGTGGTCACACTCGACCAAAATCGAAGTGGTGGTATGGACAATTCCAATCATCATCATTGCGATTCTTGCGACGATCACATGGCGTTCGACTCATGAACTAGAGCCCTCCAAACCATTGGAAAGTGATGTTAAACCAATGACGATCGAAGTGGTGTCACTCGATTGGAAATGGTTGTTCATCTATCCAGAAGAAAACATTGCGACGGTGAACTATGTGGCGTTCCCGAAAGACGTGCCAGTGCAGTTCAAACTGACTTCGGACAACATCATGAACGCGTTTTTCATCCCTCGCTTAGGTACACAGATCTACGCGATGCCAGGCATGGTAACCAAGCTCAACCTGATAGCGAACCACGAAGGTGACTACAAGGGTTTTGCATCGAACTACAGCGGCGAAGGCTTTTCGCAAATGAAGTTCACAGCTTCAGCAATGTCTGATCGTGCTGCGTTCCTAAATTGGGTGCAGAAAGTGAAGGCGAGCCCTGATCGTATTGAAGATTGGGAGCAATACAGCTCACTGGCAGCGCCAAGTATCGCAGAGCCAGTCACTTTGTTCTCTAGCGTTCCTCCGTTCTTGTTCACCGACGTTGTGACTCAGCATCCTGGTTCAATGAACTGTTTGCCTGAAAACCAAGGATAATCGTAATGTTTGGAAGATTAACTCTTGATTCAGTTCCATTCCACGAACCTATTATCGTCATCACCTTAGCGGTTGTGGCGCTGGTTGGTTTAGCCGTAGTTTACGCGGTAACTAAAGCCGGAAAGTGGCAATATTTGTGGAATGAATGGTTTACTTCAGTAGACCATAAAAAACTTGGCTTCATGTACATCGCAGTAGCGATGGTGATGCTTGTTCGTGGTTTTGCTGACGCAGTCATGATGCGTAGTCAGCAACTCCTTTCTTCTGCGGGTGAAGCAGGTTACTTACCACCGCATCACTACGATCAAATTTTTACTGCCCATGGCGTGATCATGATCTTCTTCGTAGCGATGCCATTGGTCATTGGTCTGATGAACATCATCGTGCCATTGCAGATTGGTGCGCGTGACGTAGCTTTCCCGTATCTGAATAACTTGAGCTTCTGGCTGTTTGTTGTAGGTGTCATCCTAACAAACATGTCTCTCGGCTTAGGTGAATTTGGTCGCACCGGCTGGCTAGCGTATCCGCCGCTTTCAGGTATTGAGGCCAGCCCAGGAGTCGGGGTCGACTATTGGATTTGGGCACTGCAGATATCAGGGGTTGGTACGACGTTAACAGGCGTGAACTTCTTCGCGACCATTTTGCGTATGCGTACACCGTCTATGCCAATGATGAAGATGCCAGTTTTCACTTGGGCGTCTCTGTGTGCAAACATTTTGATCATCATTTCATTCCCAATCCTAACGGTGACTATCGCTCTGCTAACGCTGGATAGATACCTAGGCATGCACTTCTTTACCAATGATCTTGGCGGCAACGTAATGATGTACGTCAACCTGATTTGGGCTTGGGGCCACCCAGAAGTGTACATTTTGATCTTGCCAATTTTTGGTGTGTTCTCAGAAGTCACCGCAACCTTTTCACGTAAAAAGTTGTTCGGTTACACATCGCTAGTTTGGGCTACCGTAGTTATCACGGTTCTTGCGTTTGTCGTTTGGCTACACCACTTCTTTACGATGGGGTCTGGCGCGAACGTAAATGCCTTCTTTGGTATTGCCACGATGATCATTTCTATCCCAACAGGGGTGAAGATCTTCAACTGGCTATTCACCATGTACAAAGGCCGCATCCGCTTTACGACGCCAATGATGTGGACGGTGGGCTTCCTGATCACCTTTACTGTTGGTGGTATGACAGGCGTACTAATGGCTGTTCCGGGCGCAGATTTCGTTCTGCATAACTCAGTATTCCTGATTGCTCACTTCCACAACGTTATCATCGGTGGTGTGGTCTTTGGGTGTTTCGCTGCGATCACTTACTGGTTCCCGAAAGCGACAGGTTTCACCATGAATGAAACTTGGGGCAAACGTGCGTTCTATCTTTGGATTATTGGTTTCTTAATGGCGTTCCTACCGCTTTACGCATTGGGCTTTATGGGTATGACTCGTCGTTTAAGCCAAGACATCAACCCTGAATACTTCCCACTGTTGTCGATTGCCGCAGCAGGTACGGTTGTGATAGCGCTGGGCGTATTGTCTCAGTTCATCCAAATTTACGTGAGTATCCGTGACCGCGAGCAAAACCGTGACCTAACTGGTGATCCGTGGGGTGGTCGTACTCTTGAGTGGGCAACATCGTCTCCACCGCCATTCTACAACTTTGCACACCTACCAAAAGGTGATGTGCTGGATGCCTTCTGGTACCAGAAACAAAGTGGCGAGTTCGATCCAACTAAAGAAGTGGAATACGAACGTATTCATATGCCCAAAAACACGGCAACAGGCATCTACGTGTCGGCTTGGTCGCTCCTATTTGGCTTCGGCATGATTTGGTACATCTGGTGGCTAGCGGCGGCAAGTTTGGTCGGTATTATCGTGACGTGTATTCAGCATAGCTACAACGATGACGTGGATTACTACGTGGAAGTTGAAGAGATCAAAGCAATTGAGGCCGAGCGTCGAGCTCAGCTTGAAGAAGCGAAGAAAAACTCAGTGAAAGACAGCGAAAGTAAAGATGATCTGGAGGTGACGTATGCAAACTAATATCGCAGCACATCACGACCATGATCACCACCATGACACGAATGGCAACAAGCTATTTGGTTTCTGGGTTTACCTGATGAGTGATTGCGTGCTGTTTGCGACCTTGTTCGCGACATACGCTGTACTGTCGAGCAATTCAATTGCGGGCCCAACAGGTAAAGACATTTTCGAACTCCCATTCGTGTTTGTCGAAACCATGCTGCTGCTGTTTAGCAGTATCACATTTGGTTTTGGCATTATCGCGATGAAGCGCAACAACGTTGCTGGTCTCAAACGTTGGATGTTAGTAACGTTCGCACTTGGTCTTGGTTTTATCTGTATGGAGGTCTATGAGTTCCATCACCTGATTGAAGAAGGCTATGGTCCACAAACAAGTGCATTCCTATCGGCATTCTTTACGTTGGTTGGTACGCACGGCCTGCACGTAACCTTTGGTCTGATTTGGTTAGCGGTAGCGTATCACCAACTGTCGACGAAAGGTCTGAACGACAATATGGCAATGCGCTTTAACTGCTTAAGCCTATTTTGGCACTTTCTAGATATCGTTTGGATTTGTGTCTTTACCATCGTTTACTTACTGGGGGTAATGTAATGGATCAACATGTAGAAACCAGTGCGTCAGATTACGTGAAAGGCTTCATTGTCTCACTGATTCTGACGGTAATTCCGTTCTACTTTGTTTGGACGAAATCATTACCAGATACAACAACCTATGCGATTCTATTTGGATGTGCATTAGTGCAGATATTTGTTCACTTCAAATACTTCTTGCACATGGAAACAAAAACATCCGACGGACGTTGGAACCTTGTATCACTGATGTTTACCGCCATTGTTGTACTTATCCTTATCGCTGGCTCGGTATGGATCATCTACAACATGAACGTCAACATGAAGTTGTAGGCCAAGGTATGCTGAAAAGTTATTTGTCTATCACCAAACCGGGCATTATTTTCGGCAACCTGATTTCTGTTGCGGCGGGGTTCTTCCTCGCCGCAAAAACAGAACCAGCCAGTCTAATGTTGTTCGTTACGACGTTAGTTGGGGTTGGGTTAGTCATCGCTTCAGGTTGTGTGGTGAATAATATTTTTGATCGTGATATCGACCAAAAGATGGCACGTACACGAAATCGTGAAACAGTGAAAGGCAACATCAATATCGATATTGCGTTTGTTTATGCACTTGCTTTATTGCTGGTAGGCACCGCACTGTTATTTATCCGAGTGAACCCACTATCCGCTGTCGTCGTGTTGCTTGGCTACGTGTATTACGTGTTCTTTTACACGATGTGGTACAAACGTAACTCGGTGTATGGAACCTTAGTGGGAAGTATTTCAGGCGCAGTCCCGCCATTGGTGGGTTACTTGGCGGTAACAAACTTCATTAGCTTGGAAGCGATTTTACTCTTTACCATGTTCTGTCTCTGGCAAATGCCTCACTCGTATGCCATTGCCATGTTCCGGATGCAAGACTACCGAGAAGCCGGGATTCCCGTATTACCAGTTAAAGAGGGCATTCATAAAGCGCATCGACACATGAAAGCGTATGTCGTGGCGTTTGGGGCCGTATCGTTGGGGTTATTTTTACTTGGTGAAGCCGGGTATGAATACTTAGCGGTTGCAGCGGTCGTTTGCTTTATGTGGACGAAAGTGACCTTTCGCAGCATTGATGACAGCAACTACATCGCTTGGTCAAAGTCGGTGTTTAAAGTCTCACTGCTAGTGGTGATGGGGATCAGTGGTGTACTAGGATTAGAGCTTATTCCGTTGCCGTTTATTTATTGAGTTTGAAATTCTTTAATATCACTTCCATGTAGCTCCCATTCTGAGAGCTACATGCTTTGCTAGACTCGAATTCATGCCTAAAAGAGATAATATGATTATCCCTTTTAACTATGGTCGTGGTTCATGTTCCGTCGTTTTACTCTTCTTCCAATTGTTGCAATTTCTTCATGCGTATTAGCCCAAGTTCCGTCCTCGGTTAGCTCCGTGGAAACTTATCGCGTTGGAGATACTCTTGTTAGGCTTATTATCCACAACATGGAGGTTAATCCAGTGATTGAAGTCGATACAATTAATCGTTCAGATTATGAAATAAATGATGTATTTCGAGTTTCCTCCATTTCTCTAGATAATGAAAAACTGGATTTCAACCAGAGTGCTGGCGTTTTTGTAGAAGAGTATGGAGAGCGTGATAATAAAGTATTTTTCGTTCTTGATTACTTTTACCTACATGGGGGAGGAAGCGTTCTTGTGGATTGTGAAGTCTCATTCGAAAAAGAGAAGATCTTACCCCCAGAATGTAGAGTGAAGGTTAACTGAGAAATCGGCAGAGTTGCTTTGCTTAAAAGCTTATCTCACTAAACCTTAATCCAGATTAAAGTTTTGTCACCCACGAGGCATTAAGGTGCGCCTGTAGTTTGCAGGTCTCACGGGTTCAGAGAAGGAACAGCCATACGTTGTGTATCGCTGTTCCTTTTTTGTTCTTGGTTACTTGGGAAAAGATAGAACCATAAAGACAACATTAAGAGGACTGGTTTTGAGCATTTTGTTTTCCGAAGCCCGCATTGGCAACATGACCCTAAAGAACCGTTTTGTGCGCAGCGCAACGTGGGAGAACATGGCGACCGAAGATGGCCACATGACGGCAAAGCTTTACGATATTTACGAAACGCTTGCGAAAGGGGAAGTTGGGCTTATTGTCACGGGTTATGCCAATATCGTGGAAGAAGAGAAACCCAACGCTGGGATGATGGGGATCTACAACGACTCTTTTATTGAAGAATACAAAAAGCTAACAGAGCTAGTACATCAACACGATTCTAAAATCGTGATGCAAATTGCTTACGGTGGCACCAAAACCACCTACAACGTCGGTGAGCGTGTCATCTTCGCTCCGAGTGACGTGCCTGAGCGTGGCACGAATACGCAAGGCAAAGCGATGACAAAAGACGAAATCGACTACATCGTAAAGGCATTTGCATTGGCGAGTAAACGTGCTCAAGACGCTGGTTTTGACGGCGTAGAGATTCATGCGGCGCACACTTATTTAATTAACCAGTTTTTAAGCCCGTACTATAATCGTCGCGAAGACGAATACGGTGGTGGCTTAGAAAATCGCATGCGTTTCCTTTTAGAAATTTTTTCTGAAACCAGAAAGCTGGTTGGGAATACTTTCCCAATCCTTGTGAAGCTTACCGCGACAGAATTCTTTGACGGCGGTTTAACGTTCGATGAAACTCGCGTCGTTTGTAAGAAACTCGAAGAAGTGGGCGTTGATGCGATCATCGTGTCTGGCAATATTCACGGCAAAGCAAACGAGCTTGTTGGTGAAACGTTCGATGGTTACACACTACAAGAAGAAGGCTATTTTCACGAATATGGACATGTGATCAGTCAAGATGTGAGCATCCCGGTGATTACTGTCGGCGGATTGAGTGACATTGGTGCGATTGAGAAAATTGCAGAAAACACAGATATCCAATTTTTCGCTGTGTCACGTCCTTTATTGGCTGAGCCTCAGTTAATAAAGCGCTGGAAAGAGGGTAATCGAGCGCCAGTGGATTGCGAGCGCTGCTCAAAATGCCGAACCAAACGTGGTAACTTTTGCGTGGTGTATAAGAACCGAAATCGTCGTAAATAACTCACCTTAAGTGGCGGTATATCATTGATAAATAGCGCAATAGTCTTCTAAAACACTAAGAAGGCTATTCAATTTAATTCAATATCACTGCCTCTAACGGCTATTCACTATTCGCAGTCCGAAATATTTTTATAATCCTATTTAATTGATAAATAAAGGTAATATAATTAATTATTAAAAATATTAATTATAAGACAAAGTTTCATATCTGAAACTAAATTGCATTCTAAACTTACAATGAACTTATTAATAATTAGGTGCGAGTGTCACACAGGGTAAAGAATACAGAAGGTGTTTTGAGGTGCGGTATCATTGCGATAACTATCTGATTTTTATAACTGTGTTTCAGCTTTATCGAACCCAAGAGAGTAAGGGAATTTGTGACCCTACGGTATAGTTAATGTGGGGCCTTGTTTATTTTCTGAAAATAGCTACTCAAACGTCACGTTTAATTGTGAGGGACTTGTATTAGCTTGTCGTTGCATTGTGCTTTGCAAGCCTCATGTAAAACGTGAGAGGCAACTAATATGAATAGTCTAGAAAATGCAACCATTGAACACTTTAAAAATCAATTTCAGGGTGATGTTGTTTTGCCCGGAGATCCTACGTACGACGAAGTTCGTCAAATCTGGAATGGTATGATAGATCGCAGTCCCGGTGTTATCGCTCGCTGCAAGTCTGCCGATGATGTCGTGATGGCGGTTAACTTTGCTCGGGATAACAATCAGCTACTTTCGGTCCGAGGTGGCGGGCATAATATTGCGGGCAATGCGGTTTGCGATCATGGTGTGATGATCGACTTGTCACTTTTGAATCATGTTCAAGTGGATGAAAGCGAAAGAAGGGCTTTCGTTGAACCTGGCTGTACGTTGGCTGATGTCGATGAGGCCACACAAAAATATGGATTAGCAACGCCTGTCGGCATTAATTCAACCACGGGAATTGCGGGGTTAACGCTTGGCGGTGGTTTTGGTTGGTTGAGCCGAAAATATGGTATGACGATAGACAATTTGGTCTCTGCAAATGTCGTAACTGCAGATGGTCGTCAACTGCTCGCGAATGAGACAGAAAATGCCGATTTATTCTGGGCGTTACGTGGGGGCGGCGGTAACTTTGGTATCGTTACGCGTTTTGAATTCCAGCTACATCCTGTCGGTCCAGAGGTGTTAAGTGGTCTCATTGTCTTTCCATTTGAGCAAGCGAAATCCATTATCACCCAGTTTGCGAAATTCACTGAGTCGGCCCCTGATGATCTAAGTGTCTGGATGGTGAGTCGGAGAGCGCCGCCACTCCCATTTTTACCTGAAAGCGTTCACGGTAAAGAAGTGGTTGTGCTCGCGATATGTTATGCGGGTGACCCGGCTGAAGGTGAGAAGTTAATTGCACCGTTGAGAGAGTTTGGTGATGCACATGGTGAGCATGTTGGTGTACAGCCATTTGCGGCGTGGCAGCAAGCGTTTGATCCATTGCTTACTCCGGGCGCACGTAACTATTGGAAATCGCACAATTTTAACTCGCTAAGCGAAGGTGTGATTGATGCGGCGATAGAATACGCAGGTAAGTTACCATCGCCTCAGTGTGAGATTTTTATCGCCTCTCTTGGCTGCGCTGCCTCTAGACCTGAGCCCGAGTCTATGGCTTATTCCAGCCGTGATGCAAACTATGTGTTAAATGTGCATGGAAGATGGGATTTAGCAGAAGATGATGAAGCTTGCATCAGCTGGGCAAGGGAATTTTTTGCCAAGACTAAGCCCTATGCGAGTGGCGGAGCGTATATCAATTTCCTTACACAAGACGAAGCTGAACGTACAGAGTCTGCCTATGGTCCAACCTTTGCGCGTTTACAAGCAGTGAAGAAGAAGTTTGATCCAAATAACTTGTTCAGAATGAATCAGAATATCAAGCCAGAATAATTGCAATAAGAGCGTCGTCATTTCATATGACGGGAGCTGTCACTTAATATCAAATAACAGTGGCTCTAAAATCTAATGGAGCCACTGTTAGCTAAAACCTTCGAACTACGTCTCTTCATCTTGATAGTTTAGATAACGTACACACAAATCATGAAACGCTTTTGCTTGAGGCGAGATCGTGCGGTCGGTCAACGCAAAGATACCAATTTGCCTTTCAAGCGGTGGATCGATAAGCGGGATCCAAACCAAGCGTGTTTCATTGGTTGGGAAAGCAAGCTTCGGTAGGGTCGTGACACCAATCCCAAGTTCTAAGACAGAAAACAGCGAAGTGATATTCTCGACCGAATAGAGCGCTTGCTCACTCAGTGCTCTGGCTGGGGTTGGATCGAGAAGCGTACAGGTGCCGTTACGAATAAAAGGTTGTTCGAGCAAAGTTTGCCACTCGATTCCCTCTGTTTTATTGGCAATCGGGTTATCTTTTAAACACACCACGCCAATGGGGTCGGACAACAGCGGTGTAAAGTCAATGCCGCCCTCATCAAGGTGAGAGGGGTTACCGAGCGCCAAGTCGACTTCACCGGAGAGTAAGCGAGCCTCGACGCCCGCCGCGTTATCATCGATCAAGCTTACTTCTACATTTGGATACTGCTCGCAAAAGGCACCCAACACGCTCGGGATGAGTTTCGCTGCAACAGAAGGAACGCTCGCAATTCGCACTCTCCCTTGCTGTCCGGCCGCGGCAGCTTTGAGATCGTTGTCCAGCGCACTGTAGATATTGAGAAACTGAACCACCTTGGGCAAACAAATCTCACCAAAAGGCGTTAATTTGGTTTTGTTGCCGGGCTCAAACAGCGTTTGTCCTAGCATTTTCTCTAGCTCTTTTATCGACGTGGAGAGCGCAGCCTGAGATCGATTTGCACGATGTGAAGCGGCTCGAAACCCACCTTCCTCGACTACCATCACAAAATGCATTAATTGTTGAAGCTTAATACTCATCCCTAATGCCTCTTAATCCCTTTATTTACGTTATTCTCAATGAGGTGATAAGTTTTATTTATCAAATGTAAAAAATTTACCGTTAGATTTATCGCCTGTCAATGTGCATCATTTAACTATATTGAAACAAAGCTGTTACAAAGGTTGAAAGGCACGTGAATACTCCTACTAAAAAACACCCAGTTAAAACCAGTCTATTTGCTTCTAAAGCGCCGCTTGAATGGGCGATAGTCAACAACGGAACCCTGTATACGGCTCAAATTCCTATTGATGACACAGGCGCGGTTGTGGAAGGCGGCATCGAAGCACAAACACGTCAAACCTTTAACAATCTCATTCACACCCTGGAGTGTGCAGGGGAGTCTTTGGACTCTGTATTGCAGGTCCTGATTTACGTGACCGACAGAGAATACTTAAAAACCGTTAACCAAGTGTACGCGGAATATTTTGAAGCGCCGTACCCAAATCGCGCCGCCATGGTGGTTGCAGGATTAGCACGAGAAGAAATGTTGGTGGAGTTTGTCGTCTACGCGTCGGCAAGCCAACCAGAATAAATCCAACAAGAATAATTGAGATCAGTGAGTGGGTGGCTTGCCATCACAAATCGGAAGAACAAGGAAAGAACCATGACTTTTATTAACAATGTTCAAGCAGAAAAATCCCTCTACATAGCAGGTGAATGGCAATCGGGCATGGACACCATCGCCAATATTAACCCTTCTGATATCAGCGAAAACATAGGCGATTTCGCACAAGCGAGTGTGTCGCAAGTAGAGCAAGCGATTCAAGCGGCTAAATCAGCGCAGCCAGATTGGGAAAAAACACCAATCGAGCGTAAACAAGCAGTGCTGCAAGCGATTGGTGATGAGCTCATTGCACGATGTGACGAATTGGGCACCTTGCTTTCGCGTGAAGAAGGCAAGCCATTTGCTGAAGGTCGAGGTGAGATTTACCGTGCTGGCCAATTCTTCCAATATTTTGCTGCTGAGGTACTGCGTCAAATTGGCGATAACGCTGCTTCCGTCCGTCCAGGTGTCTCCGTTGAAGTTACTCGCGAAGCAGTCGGCGTTATCGCCATTATCTCTCCTTGGAACTTCCCAACAGCAACAGCGGCTTGGAAAATCGCGCCAGCACTTGCGTTTGGCAACAGTGTCGTCTGGAAGCCTGCCAACCTAACTCCAGCAAGTGCCGTTGCACTGACTGAGATTATCCATCGCCAAGGTTTACCTGCTGGCACGTTTAACCTCGTTTTGGGTAGCGGTTCGCAAGTCGGTAATACCCTTATCAATTCGAAAGACGTGAACGGCGTGAGCTTCACTGGTTCTGTGGACACAGGCCGTAAAGTAGCGGCGGCAACGGCACCAAACTTTGTGCGTTGTCAGCTAGAGATGGGCAGCAAAAACGCGCTCGTAGTGGCAGATGATGCAGACATTCAAATTGCCGTTGAAGCCACAATCGCAGGCTCATTCTCGGGTGCAGGTCAAAAATGTACCGCGTCTTCTCGTCTTGTGGTTATGGACGGAATTCACGACGCGTATGTTGAAGCGCTAATCAAACGCATGAGCGAACTTAAAGTGGGTCACGCACTGGAAGAGGGCGTATTCATGGGTCCTGTTGTTGATGGTAACCAGCTGAATGCGAACTTTGAGTGGATCGAAAACGCTCGCCAAGCGGGCGCAGAGCTGGCTTTTGGTGGCGAGCGTCTGAGCCTAGAGCATGACGGGTACTACATGTCACCAACCCTGTTCTTGAACACACAAAACAGCTGGGAAGTGAACCAAGAAGAAGTCTTTGCACCAATGGCAAGCGTGATTCGCGTTTCTGATCTGGATGAGGCAATTGCGGTCGCGAACGATACGCGCTTTGGCCTGACAGGCGGCATTATTACGCAAAGCCTGCGCAATAGCGCGATCTTCAAACAGCAAGTCCAAACGGGCTGCGTCATGGTTAACTTGCCAACTGCGGGTACAGATTATCACGTCCCATTTGGTGGCCGTAAAGAATCTAGCTTTGGTCCTCGTGAGCAAGGTCAGTACGCCAAAGAGTTCTACACCGTAGTGAAAACCGCTTATCAGCGTCCTTATTAAGATCGGCAGGGTAACTGATGGTGTCAGTTGCCCGCACGAAAAGGCTAAGAAATTGTTTAAGGAGTGGTTATGTACCAACAACGGATTGTGATTGACGGATTGCAGTACTGCAATTGGGATCGAGAGTATTTCCAAACGCTTAAGGCGAGTGGCATTACCGCCGTTCATGCCACCATCGTCTACCACGAAACTGCGCGCGAAACCTTAACGCGTTTTGCTGAATGGAACTTGCGCTTCGAGCAAAATGCGGACCTCATCATGCCTATTTATTCAATGGCAGATGTAGAAAAAGCCAAAGCAGAAGGCAAAGTCGGCATCTTCTTCGGCGCGCAGAATTGCTCACCGATTGATGATGAAATTGGTCTGATTGAAGTGATGCGCCGCCAAGGTCTGCTGATCATGCAACTGACCTACAACAACCAAAGCTTACTGGCGACAGGTTGTTACGAACAAAACGATTCCGGCGTAACTCGCTTTGGTAAACAAGCGATTGAAGAGATGAACCGAGTCGGGATGATCATTGATATGTCCCACAGCGCAGAGCGTTCAACGTTGGAAGCTATCGAGCTCTCTTCGCGTCCAATTTGTATCAGCCATGCTAACCCGACATTTGCGCATGACGCACTGCGCAACAAGTCCAACACCGTGATCAAAGCACTGACGGAGCGCGGTGGTTTGATTGGATTCAGTTTATATCCGTTCCATTTGCCAAATGGCAGCCAGTGCACGCTGGATGATTTCTGCCAGATGGTTGCGAAAACCGCAGACATGTTTGGCGTTGACCATTTAGGTATCGGTAGCGATTTGTGCTTAAACCAGCCGCAACAAGTGTTGGAGTGGATGCGCAACGGTCGTTGGTCAAAAGCGATGGATTACGGCGAAGGTTCGGCAAGTAACTCGGGATGGCCAGATGCGCTGCCATGGTTCTGCGGCAGTGCAGGGATGGAGAACATCTACAACGGATTAATGTGTCACGGATTCAGTGAATCTGAGGCAGGAAAAATATTGGGTGAAAACTGGTTTAACTTCCTCAAAGAAGGATTAGAGCCTATTTCATAGTACACCCAAAATTAGGAACCGCCTGCCTACATAACAACAATACGGCAGGCGTAAAACTCACATTTGTAGCCAGTCTTTGGCAGCTGCAAAGAACCTCTGGAGCCAGAGTATGTCTGATTTAACCAATAGCATGAAAGCTTCCACGATGAGCGTGTCATCGGGCAAGTCAAAAGCAACACACAACACATCAACAACAGAAAACACGACGGACAAATTAGGACTGAATAACCCGGCCTTTTGGTATAGCGGTGGTTTTATCGCGTTGTTCGTTGCTATTGCACTTTATGACGGCGAGTTGTTATCTACGATCGTTAACGCCGGCTTTGGCTGGGCAGTTCAGGTGTTTGGTCCTTACTGGCAGTTACTGCTGCTTCTCACTTTTCTTATTGGTCTTGGCTTGGCTGCAGGGCGAACAGGCAAGGTGATGTTGGGCGGGATTGCGAAACCAGAAATGGATTCTTTCCGCTGGATGGCGATTATTTTCTGTACCTTATTGGCTGGTGGTGGCGTTTTCTGGGCTGCGGCTGAGCCTATCGCGCATTATGTTAGCCCACCTCCTCTATACGGCGCGCAAGATAACCCGCAGCAAGGTGCGGTGAATGCGTTGTCGCAATCCTTTATGCACTGGGGCTTTTTGGCTTGGGCGATTGTCGGTAGCTTAACTTCTATCGTGGTGATGCACCTGCATTACGACAAAGGTTTGCCACTAAAACCCCGTATTTTGCTTTATCCAGTGTTGGGCGAACGAGCGCTTAAAGGCCAGCTCGGTGCATTGATTGATGCGTGCTGCATTATCGCGGTAGCCGCGGGCACCATCGGCCCAATTGGGTTTCTCGGCTTGCAGGTTAGCTATGCGTTAAATGCACTGTTTGATATTCCTGATGGCTTTACCACTCAGCTCATCATCATTTTATTTGCGATTGCGCTCTACACCTTGTCTGCGCTCAGCGGATTAAGCCGAGGCATGCAACTGCTTAGTCGTTATAACGTGATTCTGGCCATGGCATTGATGGTTTACATTCTGCTTTTTGGTCCGACGAACTTTATCTTTAACGGATACATTCAAGGCGTAGGTAGCATGCTGGATAACTTTATCCCAATGGCGACCTATCGCGGTGACGAGGGTTGGCTAAGCTGGTGGACAGTATTTTTCTGGGGCTGGTTCCTTGGTTATGGTCCGATGATGGCAATCTTTATTGCGCGTATTTCTCGTGGTCGCACTATTCGCCAAGTTATTTCAACCATCAGTATTGTGGCTCCGCTCACCACCTGTTTTTGGTTCACGATTGTAGGCGGCTCTGGCCTTGCGTTTGAAATTGCTGAGCCGGGTAGTGTGAGTGCGGCGTTTGAAGGCTTTAACTTGCCAGGTGCTTTGCTTGCGGTGACTCAGCAACTACCAATGCCAATGCTGACTTCAATTCTATTTCTGATTTTAACCACGATCTTCATCGTCACGACGGGCGACTCAATGACCTACACAATCAGTGTCGTGATCAGTGGTGAAACGGAGCCGAATGCGATCATCCGTACCTTCTGGGGCGTAATGATGGGTGTAACAGCTCTGATCCTGATTTCGCTTGGCTCTGGCGGCATCTCTGCACTGCAATCTTTCATTGTGATTACCGCGGTTCCGGTTTCGCTGATTCTGTTGCCGTCACTTTGGAATGCACCGCAAATCGCAATCAAAATGGCGAAAGAGCAAGGGCTATAACAATTATCTAATTCAAACAACGTGGAGCTTGTGCGGGTGTTTTCCTCCTGCATCCGCACAAACCCTAGTATTCTTACAATAACAAATAGGTGGTGAGCAAAATGGATGCACATCGTTCTACTTATACGGAAGCAACTATGCGCGATGCAGCGATTGTCATGGCAGCCGAAAGGCTTGGCGCAATGCACCAAAACCGAATCAGCTTTGTTCGTAGTCTGATTCGTAATATGGCAAGCCAAAATTGGCAAGTAACCAAGCATGAGTGGCAACTTTGTCCGCGTGGTTATGGTCACGTTATTTACAAATTGACCACGCTAGAGCACGTTTATCATTTGGTGGTGTTCTGTGATGAAATTGCTGATGACGAGCGTAATGACCGCGTCATTGCTGAAAAGTGGGACGTCACATTCGCACTGGTTCAAGGCGATGTTGATGTTACTTTGTTGGAAAGATTGCGAGCAAATGTACCGCTGCAAGAAGCGGGACGTAATCCAAACAACGTACTTGTTCTGGCTCGCGCAAACAAAAGCGTGCGCGTGTTTGAGCACATTGTTAGCGCTCTTTCTCAAGGCAAGCAGCCCGAGCCAAAAGAGTTGGCGGAAGTGGGGTATATCCTTCGTACCACTGCTGTGTATGGTAACGGAAAGTTTGGTATCGCCGATTTCAAACTGTTAGAGAATAACCCAGATTTCAGCCAGTCTTTTAGTGCGCAAATGTGTGCCGTATATATGTTGCGTGAATTCAGCCTGGATTGGGTGCACTACCTGGCACTTCAGCAAGGAGGCGACAACGCGGTGGCTTTGCATCGTGGCTTGCAGCGCTACCTTGGTGTCGGCAATGCGACTGGCTTGGGCATGGCTCCATACTTGATTAATCACCCGTGCATCGTTGACCAATGGATGACCTCTCGCGAACGTGCGGTAGCGCGAGTCTTTGCGATGCCGTGTGAAGCGTCGTTCCATGCTCCTTTGCAAGGATTGCTTCAAAAAGCACAGCGTCATTTAGAGCAAGTCATCACCATCAATGAACATCAAGACAGGCTCAATCATCAAGCGATAGCAGACATCAAACAACTGCTATCGGAGCTAACAACGTTAATGGCATTACATCCGAACTGGGCGAGTTTGGTCGAGCATAAGAAAACAATGAGTGTGGAAGCCCAAGAAATCCTCACCTCTTGCTTGATCGAACTCTACCCATCTTTAGTGGATGAATTTGCTAGCCAAATGAATACGGATGAAACGTTATCGATTCCGGGCGGGAAAAAGATCCAAGATTTACTTGAGGTGCTGCAAAGCAAATACCGCTGGGCGATTAATGCGGATTACTCACTAGCCGAGAACAACTACTGGTTCTGGTATCGTTCACAAGACAAAGAAGAACCAAGGCTTGGTGTTCGTGGGGAGGAAGTAGGAGAAGAAAAAGAGCTGCCGCTTGATATCGGCAGACAAGTGAATCGCTTGTACCACGCCTTGCTTGGTTGTGATGAAGAAATGTCCGTAGCAGAGTTTCTGTTGCAAAATCCGACTTACCGTTCGATCACACGTCGCGTATGGACGTTAGGCAACCGAGCAATGGGTGATATTCAAATGAACGTGCTACGCCAAGATGCACTGCCAATGCACTTATTGCGCTGTAAGTTGGCGATCTTTGGTGCGACTAAGTTTGATCCGCGCTCGGATCGTTGGGTTCGAGTAACTTTCTTCCAAGGTGCGCCGCTGTTAGATGAAATTCACGATCCTAAACTGGCGGACACATGGATTTTCCCAAGCATGCCGGAACGAGAAGAAATTGCGCAAAGTGACAATCTAAAAATCAACGGAGGATTTGCATTATGATCGTCTCTCACAACGAATTGGTGGCCGCGGTTAATAAGGCATTTCTTGGCATGCGCCGTCACTGTGGTGAGGCGGATGTCATTGCGAACATGGTGGCGGACTTGCAAATGGTTGGCTTGCACGGGGTGCGTCACTTTAATAACGCCAGCCTGTTTCTTGGGTTAGATTCGGACTGCGCTGTATCGGTGACCAACAACACGTCAGCGAGTATCGAGATGGATTTGCACAATGGCAGTGTGGCGTGCCACTTACCCGCCGTGTTGGATTTCGCACTTGAGAAAATGATCAACAGCAAGTCGATTACTATCACATTGAAACAGTGTCATAATCGGTGGCTAGGTTTTAGTGAGTTGTTGAAGCTCTCTGCAAAAGGCATTGCGTGCCGTGCACAATGGGTCAATGGCTCTAGTCCCAAGCGAACGCTTTATGTGTTAAATCGTGGACGAATCGCGCCAGAAGTCTTTTTCTCGGATCAGTTTGATGGGCATGATACGGATTTGCATAGTATGGTTATCGAACTCTCTGTGAACGATTTCGATATCGAGAAAAGCGCACAAGGATACACCATTCACATTGAAGGCAATGAGTTAAGCAACACGCAACAAGCCTCTTGGCAAAATGGTATTTTTGTCGAAGACCAAGAGTGGGAAACATTGAAACAAACCGCAACCGCATTGCTAGTGGAGAACAGTGAGCGTTCCATGCAGGGCGCTGGTGGTGTGGTTTAAGCTCTGAAGGGACAGCGATTCCAAGTTTCAAGTGATGAAGGCTGCGGTTTAGCGGCCTTTTTTGTGCGCGATGTTCGGTCACTTCTTAGGTTCTAAGACTATGATTATCGTTAAATACCAAGTAGAGCGACATAGGGAAGAAAAATGGACCTGCAAGAGAACAAAAGAAATGCCATTGCGTTTTACGAAACCGCCTATCGAGGTAACCCAAGAAAGGCAGTTGAAGACTACGTTGGCGATGAGTACATTCAGCACAATCCATTAGTCGGAAATGGCCCCGAGGCTTTTATCGAGTATTTTGAGCGGATGCAAAATGAGTATCCCGATAAAGACATTACGTTTGTGCGAGCTATTGCTGAAGGGAATCTGGTGGCACTACACACTCACCAAACATGGCCTAATGATATTGAATACGTAACGATGGATTTCTTTCGTTTTGATCATAATGGGAAAATCGTCGAACATTGGGACGCTCTGCAAGAGATTCCTAAAGAAACATTGAATGGTCACACCATGTATTAACGAATCGTTGATTAGTCTCCCATGCCGTTTATTCAAACGGTATGGGAGGTTAAATGATTTGTGGCACTTTAAGTATTAATCATCAAAGCGCTTTTTCGATTCTCACCGCTACGTCTTCAGATACCCAACCTTTCCACAAGTCAGGGTAGGTATTAAAGAAGTAAAACATCGCTTCTTCACCATCCGCGTAGTTATCTTCCATCCAGGCCAGCATTTCACTCATTTGCTCGTTGGTAAATCCGCGTTTCTGCAAGTACGCAAATGCTTGGGGTTCTTTGCTCGCAAACGCCTCAGTAGTTACTGTGCGAACTGGAGAAGGTGGGTACATTGTTACTTTGGGAGAAGTACAATCAGGCTGGGTGGTACAGTTGCGATACTCTTCCAAATCTGTTCCGCTACCAAAATCCACTTTGACCATATCATACTTGCCCAATACGGGTGTTGGTGACCAGTAGTAACCAAACCAAGGCATTTTGCGATCATAGGCTTTGGCGATGGTGCCAGCTAATGCTGCGCCAGAGCCTGGGTCAACCATCTCAAAGCCGTGCTCACTTAACCCTAATGCATTAAACAAGTGACCGGAGGTGATTTGGCATGTCCAACCAGCAGGGCAGCTATAAAAGGCGAACTTGTCATCATCCTCAGGGTGTTCAAACAGCTTGGCGTGTTTAATGACGCCTTCTATCGTCGCGAGCTCTGGATACTGTTTTACCAGATAGGCGGGAACCCAAAACCCTTCTTCACCGCCATTGACAAGCGACTCACCAGCGATGCGCAAGCGTTTATCAGCAATGCCTTTATCAAGCGCTTCTTTAATGCCGTTTGTCCATAACTCTGGCGCAACGTCAGGTTGTCCCTTTTCAATCATAGAGGTGCCCGTAGGAACGCTATCACCAGGGATCAATTCCGCATCGCACTGGTAGCCTTCATTTAAGACAAATTGGTCGATGTGCGCCATTAAGCTGGCCGAATTCCAATTCATGTCTGCGATGGTTATTTTTCCGCATTCATCCGCATTTGCATGAGTAGATAATACCGATAGCAGCAGAACAGAGAGCAGTGAAGGTGTCGTCTTCATGTGACTGAATTTCCTTGTCGTTGTCATTTACTTCAGTATATACATCGGTTTATAAAGATTCAGTGAACAAGGTTTTTTCAGTGACGTTAAGCATAAAAACGGCGATTTATGAAGCGTTTAGTGAGAGTGGTTGAAAGGGAGTTAATACAGCAAGAACACCCCTTCGTAGCCGCCGATCTCAATGTGAGAAACATAGTCGCCGATGTTACCGTCTTGATCTACAGGTCGCATAGGCTCTGGAAGTGCGATAGTTATCTTCGGTGAGGAGAAGTAATCGATATTCTTGCCAAAGAAATCAGTCCGATACAGCACTCGGCCTTTGGTGAATTCTCGGGCTAACACCATCTCCGTAGGGCCATGCATCACTACCGTATCGTCTGAGCGATACGCAAAGTACGTATGGGTTGGTAACAATTCGATAGCGCCATTAGGCAAGTCAGGATGAGCCACTTTGCTCATAGAAGCATCTCCAATCACCGTGTAATCGGCGGAATAGGGCGTGCTGGTGGACATCATTAGCGGAGTCGCCTGATACCCATCTGGGATTTGATTGGCTGGCGTACCTAAATCGATGGCAAGCAAGGTGCTAGGTTGATAAGCAATATTCTTTGGTACGCCTGCCTTCCAGAAGTTGTTAACGGTGGTGTTATTGCTTCCATATAGGTAGCCATTGTTCCACTGATTAAAGTAACTGCGCTCAGGGTGATAGTTTAAGTAGAACACCGCTAGTGCAGAGTATTGGTCCTGTTTCCAATTGTCTTCTGTGTTACCAAAGTATTGAACGCGACCATAACGCGTTGTCGCTTGATAAATCACTTTCTGGCCAACTTTGGCGAGTGCAGAGTTATCCCAAAATTTAGCCAAGCCAGCATAGCCACTAAAGCCGGTAGAAGGGAAAAGGTAGTGCTCGCGCAAGTACAAGGAGCCAGCACCAACCAAGTGGTTTTGGCCGTTACGACCGAATAAGTTGGCCGCGCCTATGTTGAGGCCAATTAACGCATCCGCATCCAGCGTCGCCAATTTGTTTAAGAACGCCGAGAATTGCGCTTTGTATGCATCATCAGCGGCTTGGCTTCCCGCCACCAAACCAAGCTCATCCACCGTACCACCGGAATAAACGTAGAACTGATTTTCTCCGAGTAACTTATTCGTATCGTCGTTGTACGCACCGTTTAAACCTTGTTTCGCCCATTCAGCTTGATAATAGTGGCGCTTTGTATTGACAAAATCGGGATTGCCGAGATTAGTCAATGCCCAAGAAGAGGTTTGATTCCACATGCGACCAAATGGAATAACGCGTGACTCCCAACGAAATCGTGCCGTTGCATTCTTATTTGAGCGGCTCTTGAACTCTTGCCAAGAAAGATAATTATCTTGGTTTCGATCGGCTGATTTGTCAAAACCTCGAATTTGTCGCCAGCGCTGAATGGTTTGACCTTCAGGTGTCTCCGTTGGTGCTCCTGAGACATTGACGACAGGGAAGCTATCTTTGAGTTGAATGTTTTCGAGGCGTGGGCGGTTTTCTATGTTGTCGTCATGCCAAGTAATTTTCGCAACGTAAAGGCGGCCGCCGTCGCGTAAAAAAGTGGACCCAAAATACTGACCGCCACCATAGGTTTGTCCGCTACCATCGTGTGTCGTAGCGCGAACCCAATCCGAAGGAACAGACCAGTTTACCGTTTGGTTTTTAGTCATGTTCTCAGTCTTGCTTTTTTAATTGCGAAGTTTTTCCATTCTGTTACCAGACCGAATGAATCGATGGCAGAAGGGTATTCAATTATGAAGTTGCCACCTTGAGCAAACTGGGAAAACGTAAGGGTTAAGCGGTCGAACTTCTCTGAGTGATAAACATAGAGGGCACCACCATTATTTGCCTGACCGAATACATCAGCATCCCATGGCGGTGGTTGATATAGCCAAAAACCGGCGTGGTCATCGCTAGCCGTATAGCCAACGATCATCGGTTTTCGATTGAGTAAGGTATTTTCACCATGGCTTGAGTCAACCTCTGCGATGATAGTGTCTTCAGAAAAGTGGAGAAAGAAATCTTCGTAGTCAACTCCATTCAGTTCTGCTTGGTTACGTATATCGTTTTCCAGCCAACCTGAGTTAAGTTCCAGCTTTTGGTTGTACATGTAACCAAGCGCTTTTACACGCTCGTTATCACTCTTATTTCTGTAAGCTCCAAACACGATATCGGCATTATCCAACTCCCATTCAAGTGCAGCGGCAGCAGAGATAGGCTTATCTTGAAGATCAACACCCTGTTCATGCAACCCAGGTAACACGATTGCTGTTCTACTCCAAACGCCGGATATAGAAAGCAAGCTCAGAGAAGCGAGTGTAACGAGAGAAAAACAATGCGACTTCAACATGGAGTTATCCCATTAATACTTAGATGACTCAAATTAAGAGTCAGAGTACAAAGAGAAATTATAGTCCATACGCGAAGCCGTAATCAGTACCCCGCCGATTGAGGGTTTTACAGGAAAATCAACAGGGGATGCTGTGCAAAAATGAGCGGGTGTACTTGGAATAGATCATCCTCATCGACTCAAAGCTTCCTCTACACGTCAGCACAAAAGTAACCACCATTTTAACCTTGTTTCGGTCGTCACCATGTTGTTGGATTTTTCTTCAACAAATTCAGTTAAAACTAACTCTTCAAACCAGTCAGATACTCTGTCTTGGTGGTTGCTGATCATACAAAAAATTAACAAATTAAATTTTTATACATTTTTATTGCATAAAAAGTCCAATTGAGTAATATAAATACCAAGTGACAATTAATGCGGTATGTCAGCATGACTATTCAGGTAAGCGGAATCAATAAATCCTACGGTGAGACACAAGTGCTTCACGATGTCAGCTTTAAGTGTGAAAGCGGGGAAACACTGGTTTTACTCGGTCCAAGTGGCGCAGGTAAGAGCTCTCTACTGCGTGTTCTTAACCTTCTTGAAGGGGCGGATAACGGCAAGCTAAACATCGCAAATGATGTTTTTGATTTCTCTACTGAAATCAAAGAGAAACAAGGTTTAGCACTTCGTCGTAAAGTAGGCATGGTGTTCCAGCAGTACAACTTATGGCCGCACATGACAGTGATGGAGAACCTGATTGAGGCTCCGGTAAAAGTATCTGGCATGGATAAAGAAGAAGCGAAGAACCAAGCAATGCAAATTCTCGCAACACTGCATTTGGCAGACAAAGCGGATGCATGGCCGATGCAGCTTTCTGGTGGTCAGCAACAACGTGTGGCGATTGCTCGTGCATTGATGATGAAACCGGAAGTCTTGCTTTTTGATGAACCGACCGCTGCGCTTGATCCGGAAATTACTAACCAAGTCGTTAAGATTATTAAAGATTTAAGCGAAACTGGCATCACCCAAGTCGTAGTAACGCATGAGGTCGATTTTGCTAAAAAAATCGCTAGCCACGTACTGTATCTAGAAAAAGGATACATCGTCGAGCACGGCACAAATGATTCGTTTTCTAACCCGCAAACCGCCCAGTTTGCTGACTACCTAAATCACTAAATTACGTTTTTAACGTTCAGTCTATTTAACAGATAAGCTCGGCTGTCATTGCGAGTGTCAGCCCACTAAGTACACACGGAGTATTGCAATGAAAAAGATTCTACTAGCTTCACTAATCGGCCTTTCTTCTGCAACTATGGCAGCAAACGCAGCAGCACAAGAAGAGATCAAATTCGCGATGGAAGCGACGTACGCACCATTCGAATACATGGATGAAAACAACCAAATCCAAGGTTTTGACGTGGATCTGGCGAACGCACTATGTAAAGAAATGGAAGCCAAATGTACCTTCCATAACCAATCTTTTGACAGCCTGATCCCTGCATTAAAATTCAAACGTTACGATGCGGCTATCTCTGCAATGGATATTACTGAGGCGCGTTTGGAGCAAGTGAATTTCACGAATGCATACTATGAAAACTCAGCAGCGTTTGTTTCTATCAAAGAAAAAGTTGCTGATCAAAAAGCACTAGAAGGTAAGCGCGTTGGTGTTCAAAACGGTTCAACACACCAAAGTTACTTGATTGAGCAAATGCCGGGCGTAACAGCGGTTCCTTACTCTAGCTACCAAGACGCATTCATCGATATGAAGAACGGTCGTATTGATTCTGTATTCGGCGATACAGCTGTCGTAGCTGAATGGTTCAAGAAAGAAGACAATCTAGCATATGTGGGCGAGCACGTAACCAACCCTAAATATTTCGGTAACGGTTTCGGTATCGCAGTAAACAAAGGTAACGATGAGCTAGTGAACAAGCTGAACACGGCACTGAAAACAGTGAAAGCGAACGGCGAATACGACGTAATCTACAACAAGTACTTCGGTAAGTAATATGGCACTAACGGGTTACTCTTTATCGCTTGTTCAAGCTAGTTGGATGACTGTCCAGCTAGCCTTCACAAGCCTTTTAGTCGGTTTGATTCTGGCAGTGGTATTCGCCAGTGGTGAAATGTCTCGCCGCGTTTTCGTTAAATGGCCAATGACGGCATTTGTGACGATTGTGCGTGGCTTGCCAGAAATCCTTGTCGTGTTGTTCATCTATTTTGGTTCGACGCAGGTTCTGTTTTTAATCACCGGCGACTTTATTGAAGTTAGCCCGTTCTTGTCTGGGGTGGTGGCGTTGTCATTGATCTTCGCTTCTTATGCTTCTCAAACTCTACGTGGCGCGTTAAAAGCCGTTGGAAGAGGGCAGAGAGAAGCAGCAAGTGCACTCGGCATCAGTCAGGCACATGCTTTTGTTCGCATTGTTTTGCCACAAGCAGTAAGACACGCGCTACCAGGTTTAACTAACCAATGGTTGGTTCTGTTGAAAGATACCGCGCTTGTATCACTGATTGGCGTAACGGATTTGTTGAAGCAAGCGCAGCTAACGTCGGCAGCAACTCATGAAGCCTTTACATGGTACGCAACCGCTGCGGCGATTTATTTAGGCATTACTTTGATTACGCAACGTGCCGTGAAACTGATTGATAAGAAGTTCTCAATTCAAGGCATGAGCATGGGACAGGAGGCAACCGCATGAACGAACAACACGTTTGGCAAATGGTGGATGGCTTAGGTACTAGCCTTCAATTAACCGCCGCTTCCTTGGTTGTCGGCTGCCTCTTAGCTTTGATGATGACGCTGACTCTGATTCTACGTACTCCGGGTTTGCATTGGGTAAGCCGTGGCATCATCACCTTGTTTACTGGTACGCCTTTGTTGGTACAGATCTTCTTGGTTTACTACGGTCCGGGTCAGTTTGATGTAGTGAGAGAAAGTGTTTTTTGGACATGGTTAAGCCAACCTTGGTTTTGTGCGATGTTAGCGTTAGCACTGAATACCGCTGCATACAGCACTCAGCTGTTTAAAGGCGCGTTTAACGCGATTCCTTCTGGTCAATGGCAAGCGTGTCGTGCTCTAGGGATGAACAAAACCGCAACGCTAAAAGTGCTGCTGCCATACGCTATTCGTCGTGCCGTTCCGGCTTATTCGAACGAAGTGATTTTGGTCTTCAAAGGTACTTCACTAGCAAGCACGATCACGATCATGGATCTGATGGGTTACGCGCAGCGCATTAACGCACAAACTTACGATACGTTGACGGTATTTGGTATTGCAGGCGCATTTTATTTAACCGTAAATGGTGTGCTCACTCTTATCTTCCGCCAGGTAGAGAAGAAAGCACTAGCCTTTGAAGCCGTTTAATTATTAGTAGCTAATTTGTAAATGCCTCTGTTCAGCGTTGCCCTGAACAGAGGCATGTTTGTTTTAGTGTACTGCTACGCTGGAAAAATCATCAAGAATCACCAAACTTAAGTAAGGCAAACAATCACTGGTGATGATATGGAACGTCGACACTTCTTAGCTTTATGGTCGCTAATATTTGCGCCTTCGCTAAAATCCGCTAGCCCAATGAAGCCGACACCGCCTCAAACGGAAGGGCCATTTTATCCCGTGGTTCCAGTGCCACTTCGTCAAAATTTGATTTTGCAGTCGAAAGGTCTTATTGGTGAGCCCATTTTTCTTCAGGGTAAGGTAATGGATACAGCAGGAAACCCATTGTCTGAAATGAAAATAGAAATATGGCAATGTGATGGACAAGGCATCTATGATCACCCGAATCAACCTAACAATAATAAGTTTGATCCTCACTTTGCAGGATTTGGTGCAGTTTTAACTGGCGAAGATGGGAATTACCTTTTTCAAACGTTATTTCCGGTTCCATATAGCTCTCGACCTCCCCACATCCACGTAAAATTGTGGCGTGGAGAGAAAGAGCTGTTAACGACTCAGCTTTATTTGAAAGGGCGAACTGGTAACGAGTGGTGGGGCGGAAAAGCCCGTGATTATTTGCAGTTTGAGCCTGTCAACATTGATGGTCGTGTGGTCGGTGAGTTCAATTTTGTGCTCGCTTAGTGTGATTAAGCATTATTTTGAAAACTCACATCGTAGATTACAAAAGTAATTAGTAAATAGAAGCTTCTAACAGATTAGTCTTGTCCGGCTCTGACTCTTAGTTTGTAGAAATCACTGTACCCAGATTTACGGAGTTGAACACCGCTTACACCTTTCGCTCTGGTGATTTTTTCTTGCCCCCAGAACAATGGTAAGATTGTTGTATCATCTCTGAGCTCTGAGAGTATTCCCTCCAAACGTTTTTCAGGCGTGGGATCTGAGACTGCATCGTGTACGTGATTAACATGCTGTTCAAATTCATCAGAGTGAAGAGCAAATCGAATACCTGTACCTGTTAATAGCCACTCATAAATTCCATAGGTTAAAGGTGGCTCAATGACATCTTCGACAAAGAGCAAGTCGGCTTGTTCTTTTACAAGTTGAGGATTACTAGCGTCAGTTAGCTCCACAAATTCTACATGCAACCCAGTTTGACGGATTAAATCTACGATCCATTGGTTCGCTTTACTTAAATAATCAATCGTCCACTTTGGATGGGTTATGACTAACGTTCCCTCAAGCTGAGGAACACTCTCGTTGTGAGAGTTATCATCGAGAATGTGCATCGTTTCCAAGCCATTCGCTTTGGCAAATTCAAATCTACGACTCTCGATAAAAGAAAATAGGCGCTGCCAAGTTTGCTCGCTTAGTGAGCACTCGGCGCGACGATTACGTGCTAGAAAAGAAAATGCCTGAATCATATAACATTCGGTATCGTCAGTTTCCTGATTATAACTGATGTATTGATCCAGCTCAGTCCCTTGATGAGAGAGCGTTATTTGCTCCAATAATGCCTTTTTTGCGAAATAGTTATGATGTTTCTTCAGTACTATTTTGTTGGTATCCCAATGCCTAAGTACAAACGGGCCAGTACCTATTGTGATACTGCGACCTTTAAAGCTCTTCTGACGTCGAGTAGTGATAGACGCATTTGCGGTTGCTAAGCAGTAAATGAATAAGTTATTAGGCTGCTTTAAGTCAATACGTATAGCTTGTTTGGCATTATCGAAGCTGATACGAGTGACTTGCTGAAGTAATTTTTGGACGGGGCCATCTGTTGTAACGAGCTTATTTAAAGAGTGTACGACATCTTCTGCTTGTAATGTTAGCCCATCGTGACAGCAGATATCAGGGCGGAGCCAAATATATATACAACTGCCTTCATTTTTGTACTCACAAGCGAGGTGATTTTTTAATTGACCGTAGTGATCAACGGTAAATAGGGTGTCATACAAGCTGCGTATTACCTGCAGTTCTGAAAAGCGATAAGTCAGTGAAGGGGTTAGCTCATCTACCCAAGGATACTGGCTGACGATGAGTGTATTTGAATCTTTGTTTTCTTCTGAAACTTCTGCGAGTGCTTGGCTAAGTGCGCTTACAGCGGTGCTACGGTAATGCTCAAGTAACCTCGAGATGACGTCAAAGCTACCATTGTTGATTTCATTACGAATCGTAAAGTAGAGGGCTTGATGTATTGTTACCGTCACTTTTAGTGTGCTGGCTTTCCCACGACCACGACCTGGCTCCCAATGGATCCAATTGTAGCTGTCAAGTATTCTCAGTATATTAGATATGTTGCGTCTAGAAGTTGAAAAAACCAGTTCTAAATCGTCGAGGTTTACGTGATACGTTTGAGAGTGTTTGTAATGTTTTAATAACTGGCTCAATCTACGAAGACATGTTTCTGTCATGTTTTATTATGTTTCCTCAATAGATGATTGATTTATTAAAGCTATATAATAAATTGATTTCATATTGTGGTGAAGAAAGGTGATTGCTTAAACCCCTCAGTGTTATTGATTGGCTTATCTTCTTCCCATTTAAAAGTATTGGTGGTTTTCATTTTGACTCTAATATATTACTACTAATATAGAGTAAAGGCTCACTTTTTAATTTTTGCCATAATATTAGTGAGTTATGATTAATGTTAGTGTTTGTTTTATTAGTTGTGTCTAATTAGTTAGGCGTAATGACATGAAAATACCCCACTCATCTATGCAAATAAGCAGGGGTATAAGTTTATTTTACTTCTGGGAAGGTAGTGAATATCGTCCACTCATCTTTAACCATTCCTTGCTGGCCGACAACAGTGGCAGTAACGCGGCGGTTTAATGCGTGGCTGACACGATCCATACCCGGCTCTGCTAACTGTGTGTCGCCAAAAGCAATAATTGCTAGGCGGTCACCCGGGATTCCTTTTTCTATCAATAGATTGCGTACATTCTCTGCACGATGGCGAGATAGGTTTAAATTGTATTCTGCACGTCCTACCTTACTTGCGTATCCTTGTATCTCTATAGAAGTGGTTGGATACTTTTTAAGAAATGCAGCCAACTCATCTATCTTGTTTTTAAAAATTTGGTTAATAAGAGCAGAGTCATTATCAAACAAAATCTTAAGTTGGTATTGCTCTTCTTTATGCAAATAGGTTTCACAACCATCATTGTCCACTTCTGCCCCTATTGGAGTACCTGCGCAAAGATCACGAGCGTTTATCACACCATCTTGGTCCAAGTCGTTTAGGTCAGCAATCTGATTCGCCTTTGGTATAGGAATGTACGCCAGCTCATCTTTTGCGTATGCACTATGATGACTCATTATGACTAAAGCCAGAGTGATTAGAAGATTCTTTTTCATTGTATTTAGTACTCCACCGATTGAGTCCACTCTTCCGGTATGTCGACGCGCAATGCGTCTAAAAGCTGCCCGGTTGAAGTCAGGGTTCGATATTGTGCGTATTGCTGCGCAAATTGTGTTTCTAAGTAGTTTTTGCGTGATTCAAACAACTCGTTTTCAGTGTTCAGCAGATCAAGTAGGGTGCGCTTTCCAATACGATATTGTTTTTGGTATGCAATAACGGTGTTTGACATGGAATCAACGTGTTGTATTAAAAAAGACTTTTGTTGTTTAGTCAGCTCAAGAGCGCTCCAAGAAAGGCGGAGCTCTTGCTCCACACTTCGGTATGCTCGCTCTCTGAGGTCTTTCGCTTTATTGAGTTGATAGGCCATACTGTCACTGTTTGCAGAGTCTCGGCCACCGTTGTAAAGGTTGTATCGGACACGAAGCATTGCTTGTGTTTCAGAGTTGAGACCATTTACTCCTCCTACATCATCGTTCCAGCTTTGTTTCGCTTCAAATGAGATGACTGGGAAATAGTTTGCATCCGCTTGTTTATATTGGAACCTGGCAGAATCGACATCTGCGAGTGCTATTTTTATGACAGGATGATTGTCAAAAGCCTGCGATTGGGCCTCGTCTAGAGAATTGGGGATAAAGTTTTGGTCTGCGTGCGGAAAAATAAGGTTAGTTGGTGCCTCACCAACTAAGCGAAAGAATGCTGTTTGAGCGTCTTTATGGTTATTTTGTGCAGCTAAAACATTACTTTGAGCTTTTGCTAAACGAGCTTTAACCTGGTTAAGGTCGGCAACTGAGCCAATTCCTGACTCTGTACGCTTTTTAATATCAGTATAAATTCGCTTATGTGTGTTTAGGTTGCTAGTGGAAAGCGCAGTCAGCTTTTGCGTTTTTACTACATCCAAATAAGCTTTGATGACTTCTAACGCAACATTTTGGGCATCTGCAAGTAACTGATAGCGCACAGACTCTGCATCTGCAGAGGTACGATCAATGTCATATAGGGTTTTTGAACCATCCCAGATCAACTGGGTAAGAGTAATTGCCATATCTTTGCGGGTCATCTCGGTATCACTCTTACCAGTAGAGTCGGAAGGGTGAATGCTCTCGTAACCGATACCCGCGTCAATATCGAGACTAGGTTTATATGCTCCACGTGATTTATCGATAATATAACGACTACTCATATACTCGTTAAACGCACTTTTGATATCAGGGTTCGTTGCAAATGTTGTCGCTATTGCTTGTTCTAAAGTTTGTGCGCTAGAAACCAGTGGTATTAGCAAACCAAAACACGCGATACTAATATTACTTAGCTTCACTAAAATCTCCCCAAATAATTTAACGCCAGTTATTTTTCAAAAATAAATATTAAAGATTACTAATATTACCCAAGGCAAACGTTTCCTTTTGCTTGCTTTTTTGGAATGTAAGCTGCTATTTCAATGAAAATTTAATGACAAGTTTAAAGAATATTAAAAATAGGTCGCATAACATATGTTTTTACGGTGCAAAATAAAACAAATTTAAAACATGAAAATTATTGATAGGATAATTGCGTGTTTTAGATGGGTTAATTGATGCTAGCTTACGTCCAATTGTGTATATCGCTTCTTGAAAATAAGTCTTATTACTTTCTTAGTTTTATGGACTTTGAGATTTTTGTATTTACTAAATGAGGTATAAGCTCTTGGTTGGACCATCAAAATTAACCGCACAAACCTATGTTGTAATCGGCCTAGATGGTCAAATTAAAGCTTTTGCGTCTAAAGAAAACTTGTTACCGGGAGAAGTGGTCGTTGAATTAGTAGAGGGGAAGATCCAACCTCAGCATGTATATATTGCTGACACAGAAGGTGAAGCTCAAACTGATTCTACCGACAAGCTTGCGAAAATATTAGAGGCCATCGAAAAAGGACAAGACCCGAGTGAACTAGGTGATGAATATGCTACTGAAGCTGGTGAAGTTACGGGTTCAAGTTTGACTGCCTCTGGTACTGTTGAACGAACGGGGGCAGAAGTACTAGCAAGTACTTTTTTTGAAACCGCCGGCGTGACGACAGAGCAAAGTACAACGCTATTTAATATTTCTCGATTCACAACCTCAGAGCTTGGTGAAACTGAAGCGTTGATTGATGGTGAAGATAGAGGTGCCGTTCAAGAAGACGTGACGCTTGGAACTTCTGGCAACCTCAGTGTTACTGATCCAAATACAGGTGAAGCGTTATTCCAATCACAGAGTGAGGTTCAAGATAGTTATTGGGGCGTCTTCTCAATTGATGCTTTCGGTAACTGGAATTATCAGCTGAATAATGAGCACGAAGAAGTGCAGGCTTTGGATCATGACAGTGACCCAGTCATCAGAAGTATTACCGTTTTATCTGTAGATGGCACTGAGCATGAAGTTGTGATCTCTATTACGGGCACTGAAGATGCGCCAGTCGTGACAGGTACGTTTACCGGTAAGGTGACTGAAGGCAATCTCGGTGATGTCGCGACCGCAACAGGCACCATTGCTATTACTGATGTCGATAATGGCGACGATCCGATTTTTGCAAACACCACCGTTACGGGCACCTATGGTGAGCTAGCATTGGTGGACGGGAAGTGGACGTATACGCTGGACCAAAGCCAGGTTCAACAGCTGGACGAGGGGGAGCAGGTGCAAGATACCATCACCCTGACGGCAACCGATGGCACCCAACAGAACATCGTGATTGATATTACGGGCACCGAAGACGCGCCAGTCGTGACGGGCACGTTCACCGGTAAGGTGACTGAAGGCAACCTCGGTGATGTCGCGACCGCAACAGGTACCATTACTATTTCTGATGTTGATAATGGCGATGAGCCAGTGTTCAGCAACACTACCGTTACGGGCACCTACGGTGAGCTAGTATTGGTGGATGGGAAGTGGACGTATACGCTGGACCAAAGCCAGGTTCAACAGCTGGACGAGGGTGATCAGGTGCAAGACACCATCACCCTGACGGCAACCGATGGCACCCAACAAAACATCGTGATTGATATTACGGGCACCGAAGACGCGCCAGTCGTGACGGGCACGTTCACCGGTAAGGTGACTGAAGGCAATCTCGGTGATGTCGCGACCGCAACAGGTACCATTACTATTTCTGATGTTGATAATGGCGATGAGCCAGTGTTCAGCAACACCACCGTTACGGGCACCTACGGTGAGCTAGTATTGGAGGATGGGAAGTGGACGTATACGCTGGACCAAAGCCAGGTTCAACAGCTGGACGAAGGTGATCAGGTACAAGACACCATCACCCTGACGGCAACCGATGGCACCCAACAAAACATCGTGATTGATATTACGGGCACCGAAGACGCGCCAGTCGTGACGGGCACGTTCACCGGTAAGGTGACTGAAGGCAATCTCGGTGATGTCGCGACCGCAACAGGTACCATTACTATCTCTGATGTTGATAATGGCGACGATCCGGTTTTTGCAAACACCACCGTTACGGGCACCTATGGTGAGTTGGTATTGGTGGACGGGAAGTGGACGTATACGCTGGACCACAGCCAGGTTCAGCAGCTGGACGAGGGGGAGCAGGTACAAGACACCATCACTCTCACAGCGACCGATGGCACCCAACAAAAGATCGTGATTGATGTTACGGGTACCGAAGATACGCCTATTGTTGAAGGTACGTTCACCGGCAAGGTGACCGAAGGCAATCTCGGTGATGTCGCGACCGCAACAGGCACCATCACCATCTCTGATGTTGATAATGGTGATGAGCCAGAGTTCAGCAACACTACCGTTACGGGCACCTACGGTGAGTTGGCATTGGTGGATGGAAAGTGGACGTATACGCTAGACCAAAGCCAGGTTCAGCAGTTGGACGAGGGTGATCAGGTGCAAGACATCATCACTCTCACGGCGACCGATGGCACCCAACAAAACATTGTGATTGATATTACGGGCACCGAAGACACGCCAGTCGTGACGGGCACGTTTACGGGGTCGGTGACCGAAGGTAATCTCGGTGATGTCGCGACCGCAACAGGCACCATCACCATCTCTGATGTTGATAATGGCGACGAGCCAGTGTTCAGCAACACTACCGTTACGGGCACCTACGGTGAGCTGGCATTGGTGGATGGGAAGTGGACGTATACGCTGGACCAAAGCCAGGTTCAACAGCTGGACGAAGGTGATCAGGTACAAGACACCATCACCCTGACGGCAACCGATGGCACCCAACAAAACATCGTGATTGATATTACGGGCACCGAAGACAAGCCTATTGTTGACGGTACGTTTACTGGCAAGGTGACCGAAGGCAACCTCGGTGATGTTGTGACCGCAGCAGGTACCATTACTATCTATGATGTTGATAATGGCGACGATCCGATTTTTGCAAACACCACCGTTACGGGTACTTACGGCGAGCTAGTATTGGTGGACGGGCAGTGGACGTATACGCTGGATCAAAGCCAGGTTCAACAGCTGGACGAGGGTGACCAGGTGCAAGACACCATCACCCTGACGGCAACCGATGGCACCCAACAAAACATCGTGATTGATATTACGGGCACCGAAGACACGCCAGTCGTGACGGGTACGTTCACCGGCAAGGTGATCGAAGGCAATCTCGGTGATGTCGCGACCGCAACAGGCACCCTTGCTATCTCTGATGTTGATAATGGTGATGAGCCAGTGTTCAGCAACACTACCGTTACGGGCACCTATGGTGAGCTAGCATTGGTGGACGGGCAGTGGACGTATACGCTGGATCAAAGCCAGGTTCAACAGCTGGACGAGGGTGACCAGGTGCAAGACACCATCACCCTGACGGCAACCGATGGCACCCAACAAAACATTGTGATTGATATTACGGGCACCGAAGACGCGCCAGTCGTGACGGGCACGTTCACCGGTAAGGTGACTGAAGGCAATCTCGGTGATGTCGCGACCGCAACAGGCACCATCACCATCTCTGATGTTGATAATGGCGATGAGCCAGTGTTCAGCAACACTACCGTTACGGGCACCTACGGTGAGCTGGTATTGGTGGATGGGCAATGGACGTATACGCTGGACCAAAGCCAGGTTCAACAGCTGGACGAGGGTGACCAGGTACAAGACACCATCACCCTGACGGCAACCGATGGCACCCAACAAAACATCGTGATTGATATTACGGGCACCGAAGACACGCCTATTGTTGACGGTACGTTTACCGGCAAGGTGACCGAAGGCAATCTCGGTGATGTTGTGACCGCAGCAGGTACCATCACCATCTCTGATGTTGATAATGGCGATGAGCCAGTGTTCAGCAACACTACCGTTACGGGCACCTACGGTGAGCTAGTATTGGCGGATGGAAAGTGGACGTATACGCTGGATCAAAGCCAGGTTCAACAGTTGGACGAGGGTGACCAGGTACAAGACACCATCACTCTCACGGCGACCGATGGCACCCAACAAAACATCGTGATTGATATTACGGGCACTAATGATGTTCCTGAATTTGTTAGTGGGAGTAATGACAACTTTGGTCTGGATGCCCAAGGTAAAACCGACATCGATAGTTACCAGTTTAGCGTTGATGAAAACAGTCAATCGGGTGTAATTGGAAAAGTAAATGCATTCGATGTCGATCAGGACAGTCAGATAACCTATCACTTAAACGGTCATAGCGAACTGTTTGAAATCAACAGTCTTACCGGTGAGATCAGTGTCAAAAATGGTGCAAATCCGGACCATGAATCTATCGATAACTACCAGCTAGAAGTGGAAGCTCGTGACCAGTTTGGCGGTAAAGACACCGCTCAGGTCGAAGTGTTGGTTCGCGATATTAATGAAGCCCCTATTGCTGAAGATGATAAGGGCATTGAAAAAACAACCAAGACACTTGACCAGAGCAACTGGGATGACAGTGTTGATATCACAGTTGATTATTATGTGATTGATACTCGATCTGGAAACAAGGTTTCTGATGCATCGAAAGCTGATTATGTTGGTGACGGCGACCACAAATATGGCGTTAGTTCTGCGCTAGACAGCGGCTCAGACCGGGTTCAAGATGGTCAGATTCGATATGATGATGCAACTGGACAAAGTGAAGCAATGCGCTTCTCCTTCGCTAATGGTCAGGTTGCCGATCATGCTGAAGTTGAAGTGAAAAACCTATGGACAGATACTTCGAACGGTAGCTGGGAGCCTGGTATTGAGCGCGGTGTTTGGAAGGCTTACTACAAAGGTGACTTGGTTGCGACAGGTGTGTTTGAAGGTACCCGTGGTGGTAATCAAGTAGTCAACATCAATGCAGATGGGCGTTTCTTCGATAGTATTGAAATGTCTACAACCAGCTATAAAGACGGTGTCATTGATCCTAAAGGCTCAGAGTACTTTATTACTCAGGTATCAGCGGACCTGACGACCTTTGATGAAGCTTACCAGACCAACGGCTCAGGCACTTTAGAGCTGGATGTTCTAGCGAATGACAGCGACCCGGACGGTGACGCTCTGACTATTATCGACTATCCATCAGAAAGCTTCCTTAGTCTGCAAGATGGTAAATTGGTCTTTGATGCGGCCAAGTACCTAGAGTCACTGCCAGCTGATCAACAAACCCTGAAAACGGGTGAAGTGAAAGATTATACCTTCGAATACACCATCCGTGATGACGACGGTCTGACTGATAAAGCAAAAGTTACCGTTAGTGTGATGGGTGAGCCTATGTCGCTCAGTGATGCACACGCAGCATTGGATGAATCTCAAGTTGGCACGGATACTGGCGTACATGCTGAAGGCAACTTTATCGCAAACCTCGGGTCTGCAACGGAGGCTGAATATCACTTCAACGCCGATCAAAACCTAGGTGGTTTCACCAGCGATGGTAAAGAGGTCGTGTTTGAAGTGAGTGCAGATCAGAGCACTCTAACTGGTTATACTGGAACAGGTGCCGACCGCATCAAAGTGGTTCAAGCCAGCATAGATAGCAAAACGGGTCATTTCACAGTTGATCAACATATGCCTCTTGATCATGCGGAGCAGGGGGCGGACATGCTGGATATCCGCGCTAGCGTCGAGGTGGATGCCGGAGGTCAGTCTGAGAGTGCCACCTTGCATCTGAATGTAACGGATTCATTACCGTCATCGTCTTCAGCTCACTACGAAATAAATGATGTTGATTCACAAAGTAATAGTGTTGTGATTGCACTTGATGCGTCAGAATCAATGCTCGACTGGGTAACAGATGCAGACGGACAATATGTTACTCGCTGGCAACTTGCTCAAGACTCTATTAAGTCAATGTTTGAGCAATACCAAGATTTGGGTCCAGTAAGTTTTAGAATTGCAACTTACAGCGGACAACCATCTGGCCAGATTTCTGAGTGGCTAGATTCTGCCGAGGCCATTGATGCCTTTATCTCTGGTATACATCCATATGCATCGACGCCATATAACCAGGCCGTTGACCAAATAAATGAAATACTTAGTGACCCAGAAGATGACGCATTGCTTAGTAATACCGATACCCAGCTTTACTTTATCTCAGATGGTCGACCTTCCGATTTTACCTATTGGACAAATCAAACAAACGTGGGAGAAATTCAAACCCGTGAAAACTTGATTAAGTGGTCAACATCAGATGATTTTGAAAGTGAACAGCGTTATCAGGACATAGTGAATGGTCGGGTTCAGCCTACTTCTGAAGAAGAGGGCATCATTCTGCAAAATGCGATGGAAAATAGCATCAGCAGTAGCGGTCAGGATGTTGAAAATATCTGGTCTGTTGGTATTGGTAATGGAGCGTCTCTGGAACATCTGGAGTCGATCGCGACAGATAAAGGCAGTGCTATTGTCGTTGTAGATGATTCTCAGATTGGGGATTTGCTTAGTAAAACGGTCTCAGGCCAGTTGCAAGGCAACCTTCTGGATGACAATGGCGGTGATGCTCAGTGGGTAGATCACATCACTATCGATGGCGAGATATATTACTACAACAAAGTAAACGGTGATGTCACTAACAGCGATGGCACGAAAATATCGGACCATTCTCTGGCGCAAATTGATACCAACCACGGCAAGCTGACCATTAACTTTGAAAATGGTCACTACGACTATCAAGCGAGCAATGTTGTAGGTCATCAACAAGAGAAGCTTAACGTTACGGTTATCGATGCTGACGGTGATACTACAAATAGCGAAGTTACCATTGATATCCGAGATCGCGCACCAGAATTCATCAGTGTCGGTGATACAGACCAAACCCATGGCACCGATGCCAACGGTATGCCAACAGAAGATACAGCAAGCTTTGACGTCGCTGAGCAAGAAGTTGGGGTATTAGTCGGCCAGGTGGAAGCGTTTGATCCGGATGGCAGTGACACCATAAAGTATGAATTGAGTGGTGGTGATGCTGATCTATTCCGTGTTGACTCTAATAGTGGTGAGATTTGGCTGAAAGATGGTGTAAAACTGGATCACTCGACTCAGCAAACGTATCAGTTGGAAGTGTCTGCAAGCGATGGTGTGGATACCGATACAACTCAGGTTATCCTGAATGTCACTGAGAACCATGCCCCAACCTCATCTCCAGTTCAGGGCTTTGCTCAGATGGAAGACTTACCGATCAATAAAGTGACGGTAGTGTTCGACCACTCGAACAGCATGACCCGCACCTTTGACGGTGAAAATACCGTGGGTCGTGAGGCAACCGCACCGAAAACTGAATCGAGAGCTTACAAAGCAGCAGCAGCGTTACATTCCATGGTTGAAAACATGATTGCCGGTGGAGGAGAATCAAATACCTATATCCGCCTGGTACGTTTCGACGGAGATACATCCACACATAGCTGGCTGACCTTGAGTGAAGTTGAGTTGATGACACGCCCACCAGAGATGAATGGCCGTGATCCAAACGATTTAAGTTTCCAAAATGAAGTGTCAGAATATGTGCGCAACTGGTGTGACGTAGAATACGGTACCAATACGGATTACGATAAAGCTTTAGAGGCTGTAATGGAGCCTGGTGAGGCAAGTAATGCCGTTTACCCTTGGCAGGATGGTTGGGACTATTTCGGTCCAGAAAAACCGTCTGAGAGTAAGGACACCATATTCTTTATCTCAGATGGCGAACCCAACCCTAGCGAGGGCGCTGTTACTTCTCCTGATCTAGCCGAGCGCTGGGAAGATTACAAACAGACTCATGACGCCAAGGTATATGGGATTGGTATTGCTCTCTCTGATAATGTCAAAGCAGCAGAGGCTCTAGATGAGCTTAGCGACAAAGTGGTGTTTATCGACTCAGGTGAAGACTTGGGGCAGTACCTAAACCAGTTCTCTCCCGATCCAATTGCCGGTGAGTTACTGGCGGGAAGCCAGGATGCTGATGGTGATAGCATGACCGTTTCTTTGGCAGAAGGCGATTTCACTCTGCTGGGCGCAGATCTGCACGGTGTAACTGTAAATCAGCCGTTAGTTTCTTCATCCAGTGACGTAGATGGTCAGCTTCATATCCAGACAGCGTTCGGCACTTTGGAAGTGTCATCCAATGGCAGTTATAGCTTTACTCAAAGCGATGAGCTTACTCTACAGGGAGACCAGCAGGCGGATTTGCATTTCTTGTTTAAAGTGTCTGATGGTAAAGGTGGCATAAGTGAAAACGTCTTTACACTTACATTGAACGATTCTGGCACCGATATTGTGCAAACTGAGCGCCATGCGTCGGTGGGAGATGAGTTTGCGAATAGCATCACTGGTGGCGAAAGCATTGATATTTTGCTAGGTCAAGCAGGTGAAGATACGTTGAATGGTGGCGCAGGCGATGACATTCTGGTTGGTGGGCTTGGAAACGATATCCTTATGGGAGGCCTAGGCAGTGACATCTTGACAGGTGGAGAGGGTCTTGACACCTTCACCTTTACTCAAGAATCACTGGACATGACGCCATCAAGAGATGTGATTAAAGACTTTAGGCTGGATGAAGACAAGTTGGATTTGAGTGACATTCTTGAGTTTGTCGGTGACGACACAACGGATATGGATAACTTGTTGGAACACGTAAGTGCAGACTACGATAGTGCCCTAGATACTCTGAATTTGACGATTACTGGAGAAGGCAGCAACACAATGTCCGTGGCATTAGAGAACTTTGATTTATCAGGGTTGGAGCTAGGGTCGTCAGCGACATCTCATGAAATCGTTGATCAGCTGTTCCATCACCAAGTTTTTAGCGTGGATTAATATTACCTGAAGATAAAGTTATTTTAGTAAACAGCACCTGATTGAATCATCAGGTGCTGTTTTTCTTTTCTGCTGTTGTTAGCTACCGACTTTTTGCTTAACCATTTTAAAAATTAGCAGTAGAAATGCACTGCTTCTGCACTTTAAGTGGTTCTTTGATTACATGTTTTGATAGCTTGGTCCGCCACCACCTTCTGGCGCTTTCCATGTGATGTTCTGTGAAGGATCTTTGATGTCACAGGTTTTGCAATGCACGCAGTTGGCGGCATTTATCTGAAACTTCAACTTACTCTCAACTTCCACCACTTCGTAAACCCCCGCAGGGCAATAGCGCTGGCTCGGCTCGTCATACATACCCAAATTGACATCAATTGGAATGTGAGGATAAGTCAGAACAAGGTGACAAGGTTGATTCTCTTCGTGCTGTGTTCCCGACAAAAATACCGACGAAGGCTTATCAAAACTGATTTCACCATCTGGTTTTGGGTATGTAATTGGTTGGCACTCTTGTTTAGGTTTTAACTGTTCGTGATCGTACGAATAGTCCTTGACAGTCCAAGGTAACGGCTTCTTAACCAGTGGTTGCCATAGGTTATGCTCAAAGGTCGAAAGTGCACCGCCCAGTATGCTGCCAAACTTGTGGATGTTCGCACCAAAGTTACGTGTTTCAGCGAGCTCGTCATACAACCATGATGATTCAAACAATGACTGGTAGTCTGGCTCAGAAGCCCCAGTTTGTAGGGCAGTATGTACTGCTTCTGCTGCAATGATTCCGGACTTCATAGCTGTGTGGCTGCCTTTAATTTTAGCGACATTCAAAGTTCCTGCATCACAACCAATCAATAAACCGCCGGGGAATTGCTGTTTCGGCAGGGAAGAAAGCCCACCTTTTGCAAGGGCTCTTGCACCATATGCGATACGTTGGGCACCTTTTAGGTGCTGCTCGATAGCTGGATGATGCTTAAAGCGTTGAAACTCGTCAAACGGGCTTAAGTAAGGGTTGCTGTAGTTTAAATCTACGATCAAACCGACCGCGATTTGGTTGTTCTCCATGTGATATAGAAAACCGCCGCCAGTGGTATTTGTCTCGCTCAAAGGCCATCCAGCGGAGTGGATAACACTGCCAGATACATCCTTGCTGTCAGTGGGTAATTCCCATATCTCTTTTAGGCCAAGCGCGTAGTGCTGAGGTTGCTTGCCTGCGTCTAGGTCGAACCTTTGAATAAGTTCTTTACCCAGATGTCCGCGACAACCTTCAGCAAAAAGGGTGTATTTTGCCTTTAGCTCGATACCTGGCTCAAAGTTAGATTTGGCTTGGCCGTTCTTATCTAGTCCCATATCGCTCGTATTAATGCCTGTCACGGCGCCACTCTGATCATAATTGATGTTTGCAGCGGCAAAGCCAGGAAAAACTTCCACCCCAAGACTTTCTGCTTGGTTAGCGAGCCAACGGCAAAGGTTGGCAAGGCTAATTACATAATTATTTTCGCCATTTATCATTGGACGTGGCGTAAGGAAATGAGGGACGCGAATATGGTTTTGCTCAGTAGTAAGATAAAGGAAATGGTCTTGCTGAACTGAGGCTGATAGCGGGGCATCCATTTCTTTCCAATCGGGGAAAAGTTCATCCAAGGCATTGGTTTCAAAAACAGCGCCAGATAAAATATGTGCGCCCACTTCTGAGCCTTTTTCTACAACGCAAATTGAAAGTGCGTCACCTTCACTATCTTGGTTGAGTTGAGCTAGGCGACAAGCGGCACTTAAGCCCGCAGGTCCGGCTCCCACGATCACGACATCAAACTCCATGCATTCTCGTTCCATCTATCTGCTTCCTTTCTATTATCGTCATCTGCGTGACAGGTTTTTGGTTTCTATACAGAAAACTATAGCTCAGTTGACGTTAACGTGAAGTGAACTAAGCTCAAGTAATGGATCTGACGTGTTATACGAGGCATGACCATGGACGACCAACCATTAGCAACACTTGTCATTGCGGAACATGACAACCAGTCCTTGGCTGTAGGGACGCTGTGTGCAATTAAAGCGGCATTTGATATCAAGGATGATGATAAATCGCTTCCTGTTTCTGTATTGCTTATTGGTTATCAGTGCCAATCGGTTTTGGATGAGTTGAAGTGCGTTAAGGGCGTTGCAGAAATTATCTGGATTGACGCAAAGGAATACGAGCATGGGTTAGCGGAAAACATTGCGCCTTTGATTTCACAAGTAGCCAAAAATTACTCACACATTCTTTCTCCTGCCAGCACGTTTGGTAAGAATGTGATGCCTCGCGTGGCGGCGTTGCTCGATGTAGGGCAACTTTCGGACGTGATGACCATCGAGTCTATCGATACGGTGATTCGTCCCATTTATGCCGGGAATGCATTGGCGAGAGTCGCGTCGAACGACCCCTTTAAAGTGATGACCATACGAAGTACGGCTTTTGATGCCCTAGATCTGTCAGACACACCAGTTGTCCCTAAGGTTACTCAAGTCGATACAGTGATTATCAACAAACTTAGTGAGTTTATTTCGCAGCAAACGCCAGAAAGTGAGCGACCAGAATTGCCAGCGGCTAGAGTGGTGGTATCGGGTGGTCGTGCATTCGGGAGTAAAGAGAAGTTTGCTTTAGTCGAACAATTGGCTGATAAGCTAGGTGGAGCGGTAGGAGCGTCCCGAGCGGCGGTTGATGCGGGGTATGTGTCTAATGACCATCAAGTCGGGCAAACTGGTAAAATTGTTGCACCTGAATTATACATTGCCGTCGGAATTTCTGGTGCTATTCAACATTTAGCGGGAATGAAAGACTCAAAGGTGATTGTCGCAATTAACAGCGATCCCGATGCGCCTATCTTTGACATCGCTGACTATGGGTTGGTCGGCGATTTATTTGAGGTGATGCCGGAGTTGCTAGAGAAGCTGTAGATATAATCTGTTCTCTCAAACAAAAGGCTTCCGAAATGGAAGCCTTTATCATTTGGTTTTTACCAGTTACTTTTCGCTCGGGCGTTGCAGGTGTTCTGCAAGCACTTTAGTAAACCTTGCTGCTTCACCACCAGTACAAGCGCGATGATCAAACGTTACTGATAGCGGCATTGCTTTCACCGAAATTGCTTGACCATTTCTTATCACCACTCGGTCGAGTATTCGACCAGCACCAACAATAGCGACTTGCGGAGGTGTGACGACAGGTGTCGCGTAAATGCCAGCAATCGCCCCGAAGTTGGAAAGCGTAATCGTCGCGTGCTGTAATTGCTCTCGACCGATTTTTCTCTCTCTGATCCCTTCAACAGTTTGATCGAGCCAACGACGAACATCTTGTGGCTCGTATTCATCTGCGTGGCGCAATACGGGTACGTACAAGCCATGACGGCTATCTACAGCAATACCAAGGTTAACTGTATTGTGCACGCAACGCGTCATGGTTTCTGCATCAAACCAAGCATTTAAAGCGGGCTCTTCCTGACACGCATGAACAATCGCTTGAACTAGGCGGATACTGATGTCTTCGTTCGGCAGCCAGTCTTCCAGCAACGCTTCTTCTGTAATGGTCACGGCAGCAACGTGCTCGTGTGACTCAGTCATCGAGGACACCATGGTGCGTCGAGCACCTTTCAATACTTCTGTGCCCGGACGCTGTTTTCCGGCTTCGTCGTAAATGTCGGCATCAACGATAAGACCGTTTGGACCACTGCCTGACACGAGATTAAGATCTACCCCAAGTTTTTGTGCCAATAGACGAGCCGACGGTAGAGCAGTAACTAGATTACTCTCAGTCGTGTTGTGATTGCCTCCAATCCAGAAGTCATCGACGTTAACGTGATGCGCTTGATGAGAAACGTTGCCGACAACGGTTGCGGCGTCAGCGGTCTCTTTTTTCTCTACCGTTGCCCCGCGCTCTGCGCCAGTTTCGTCAATTTCGAGTAGCAATGCGCCAATATTGACGATATCACCTTCTTCCCCATGGCGGCTGACTACACGGCCCGAGTAGGGGGCGGGAACGTCGACCGTCGCTTTTGCTGTCTCGACAGTTAAGATCACTTGATCCAACTTAACCATGTCACCGACATTAACGTGCCATTTTACAATTTCTGATTCAGCGAGGCCTTCGCCGAGATCGGGTAAGTTAAACGTCTTCATTTCCAATCCTCCACGAGTTCGCGCGCTGCGGTCACAATGTCTTCTTCCTGAACCATGAAATAATCTTCGTTACGGTAATAAGGCATAATGGTGTCCATTCCAGTTACTCGTTTAGGTGGGGCTTTTAGTAAGCACATGGCGTGTTCGGCTGTTCGAGCTAAAAGCTCAGAGCCCACACCACAAGTTTTACTCGCTTCATGAACAACGAGTAAACGTCCGGTTTTTTCTAGTGAGCTGAAAATCGTTGCGGTATCAATTGGCTTAATGCTCGCCAAATCAATCACCTCGACTTCAATCCCTTGACTAGATAAGGTCTGTGCGGCTTGAAGTGACTCTACGACGCATGCGCCCCAAGTAACAAGCGTGATATCTCGCCCCTTACGTAAGGTGAAGCAGGTGTCGAGTGGAAGTGCTTCGCCATTATCAACGACTTCAGATTTTACGGTTCGATAAATGCGTTTCGGTTCGAAGAACATGACAGGATCATTACTTCGAATCGCGGCGAGAAGCAGGCCGTATGCGCGTTGAGGTGAAGAAGGAATCACTACTTTAAAGCCAGCAGTGTGCGCAAATAGCGCTTCTACACTTTCTGAGTGGTGCTCTGGAGCGTGAATACCGCCACCAAATGGCGCACGAAAAACCGCAGGGCAAGTGAGGCGACCGCGAGTTCGGTTACGCATGCGTGCCGCGTGGCACATTAAGTGCTCCATTGCCGGAAAAACAAAACCTTGAAATTGAAATTCGGCGACAGGTCGTAATCCTTGCGTTGCCATGCCGACCGCAACACCGCCGATTAACGCTTCAGCGAGTGGCGTATCGATCACTCGTTTGAGACCAAACTCTTGTTTGAGCCCTACGGTGGCACGGAATACGCCACCATTATCACCTACGTCCTCACCTAACACGACAACATTTTGGTCTTGTTGCATTTCGTGGTGCAGAGCGAGGTTTACTGCTTCAACTAACGTTAGCTCAACCATGTTTGCCTCCCTGCATTCGCATTGCTTTGTTGATGAGTTCATCTCTTTGAGCGTGAAGCTCTTGGGGAAGCGATTCATACAAATAATCGAACCCAGTTTCAGGTGCTTGTGACGGTAAGCTGAGGTAGCGCTCAACTGCCAGTTCCACTTGTTCCTTGCAGTATTCTAGCCATTGTTGCTCTTGTTCATCGCTCCAAGCACCTTGATTAAGGAGATACGTTTTAAGACGTGCTATAGGTTCGTATTGCCATGCGGTTTGAACATCGTCCTCTTTACGATAACGAGTCGCATCATCGGCCGTAGTGTGGTCACTTAATCGGTAACTGACCGCTTCGATGAGTGTTGCGCCTTTCCCTTTTCTCGCTCTCTCAAGTGCGGTCTTAGTTGCATCATAAACGGCGACTACATCGTTACCATCTACCGTAATGCCCGGGATGCCAGCGCCTTGCGCTTTTTCTGATAAGAAATCGGCAGCACATTGAAGGCTACGCGGCACTGAAATTGCCCACTGGTTGTTATTCACAACGAAAACAAGTGGAATATTCCAAGCACCCGCACAGTTTATTGACTCTAGAAAATCCCCTTTGGATGTACCGCCATCGCCGCACATGACTAGCGCAGCTTCATGGTTACCTTGAATTTTCAGTGCGGAAGCCACCCCGACAGCGTGCGTACATTGCGTCGCAATGGGGACACAGAATGGAAGATCTCGGCTAGGAATTGGGCTGCCCTCAGGAGCAAAATCACTACCGCGCTCATCACCGCCCCAGTATTGAAGATTCTTCTCCATGCCAATACCACGACACCACATTGCAGGCATATCGCGATAATAAGGGACAAATACATCATCGGCTTTCAGCGCTCTGCCGACCGCAATGCCGATGGCTTCAGCACCTAGGTGCGAAGGGTAGGTCCCTAACTTGCCGGTGCGTTGCAACGCAACGGCTTTGTTGTCGTAAGTGCGAGTTAATACCATGTCTCGGTAAAACCCGACCAAAGTTTCAGTGTCAGCCCAGTTGGGTAGTTGGCCGACTAGGTCCCCATGATGGTCGATAAACCGATGCATGGGTAATGCCTGAACGTTCATCTCAAGCTCCTTTTGACGCTGCGTGTCTTTTGGACTGCAGCTGTTCATATCAAACCAGAGTTTGTATGGGTACTCAAACTCTGATATCAGCGCAAAGGCCATACCTAAGGTTGCTTGTGTTTTCTATAGCTGTAGGCATCTGTACGTCCTTTAAACTATTTTCCGATAACACCGCTGCGGCTATTTCATCGCAAGACACAGAGAAACATTTTTTCTGCATCTAACCCTCTAACTAAATCGTGGTATAGCCAGATACAATAAGTGTAAACAAATTGTTAAATTATGCTTCATTTTGACTTTCGCTCAGTAGTAAAGTTTTGCTTACACCCTGATTTTGCAGAGTAATATGCTGCTATTTTGTTGGTGGTATTTTTAAAATCGAATTTAATTACTGGTTAATGAAACATATTTGCAACAAAATTTGGCTGTAAAATTTGACAAAGTGAGTCATTATTAATGAATCAACTCAAACAGTTGCTATATGATGAATTGCAAATTTTTGTTGTGCTCGAAGCCTCGACCTTATGAGAATGCATAACTTCTTCCCAACTGAGTGGAATCAAGGTAGGGTGACGGCATTACAAATGTATACCCTCGGCAGTCCTTGAGCTTATCCAAAGTAGGTAGTGCTCAAGTGGAAGTGATTATGGAGAAGTTATGTACCACGCTCATGTTTATTTTCCCCTAAGAGAACAAGATAAAGCGCAAGCCTTGAACGAGATCATCCGTCAAGAGCGTCAAGATGTGCTGCGTGTGTTTCCATTAGTTGGAAGGTTAGTTGGCCCACACAAGATGCCGATGTTTGAAATTCACCTAGAATCATTGAGTGAAGAGTTTTTGGCTTGGCTCGATACGATTCGAGGCGATTTTTCTGTGCTTATCCATCCTGTGAGTGAAGAAGAGTTGCTCGATCATACGGAACGCGCGATTTGGCTGGGTAGAGAGATTGGTGTATTTGAAGAGAAGCTAGAGAAATAGCTGTTCCTCCCGCATGTATGACCGCTTTGAATGCTTCTCCCCTCATCGCGGTCACCGTAGCAAGTTAGCGTCTTCATGTTCGTTAATAAGTCGCGATTTCCTTTTCTCCATTCTGCAGGCCCTGTTTTTGTGTGCTAAACCTACAAGTAGGTTTTTGAGCTTAAACATCAAGTGAGACCATGTTTCTGTTTAGCATTTCGTTAAATAAGTTTTGGCAGCAATAAAATAATAAGTTCAGATAAATGAAATAGGTATAGCAGGGAAGTGCAGTTTACGACCCCCAACGCCATTGGCAGTGGAGCCGATAATTTCTGAGGGGGAAGGGTATGTTTTCGATACTCTTGGTCATACTTTCACTGTATATATTTTGGTTGTTGTTTCGCAACGGACCTGCATTCGCCGAGCGCGTCGCTCATCAAAAACGTAACTGGGTTGGACCTACCGCCAACAAAGAAGAATGGCAAGGATATTGTACGGATGTATTTCAGCCGTTCAGTTCTCAAACGACTTTTTACGCCATCGCTTATTTTGCGAATTATATTGCAGCAGCAAATGCGATATCTTGGTCAACAGTATATGAAGGGGATTACCCGATCATCATAAGCCGATTTGGTAGCTACTTTATTTTAAATACTCACGATTCACTAGTGGTTGCAGGGTTTATTGCGCTTGCTTTCTTTATCATCAATTGGCAGCTTGCCATGCACTGTTCTGGTATTCTTAGTCAGTATCTAGTGCGGATTCTTATTATCAATCGAACTCGCTTTGTTGCGATTAGCTTAGTGTTTTGCAGTTACTTTGCGTATCTCTTGACTGTTGGTATTTTCTGGTTGTTCCATGACGGTTATTCGATCTGGCACGGGTTAACGCTTACTCCTGTATTCTTATTATTAGCGTTATTGGTTGCGGTTGTTTTGCCATCTATGAAAAAAGAGAGCAATAAACCTTAGATAGACTTGCCACGTTAAATTACACACGATTTTAGGATAGTAATTCCTATGCCATTAAGTTAGCATTGCCGGCTTTTTAACGGTCTACAGGCCCTTATTAGTGGGAGGAACTATGTTTATCGGCTTTGACTATGGCACTGCAAACTGTTCAGTGGCAAAAATGGAATCGGGTGAGCCAGTAATGCTTAACCTAGAAGGGAGCAGTCCATTTATTCCTTCCACCCTTGCTGCACCGACTCGTGAATCGGTATCCGAGCACTTATTTCGCCATCGAGATATTAAACCATTAGATCAAGTTGGTGAGCAGGTTTTACGCCGGGCAATCAATTTAAACCGAGAAGAAAGTATTGATCTCGAATCTGACGACATTGCATTTGGTCAGGCGGCGCTTAATCTCTATTTGGAAGATCCTCGTGATATCTATTACGTAAAGTCGCCGAAGTCTTTTCTTGGCGCTTCTGGCTTGCGTGACGTGCAATTGGCTTTCTTCGAAGATCTTGTCTGCGCGATGATGGACAATATTAAGTCGCAAGCCGAAAACGATGCGCAGCAAAGTATTACCGATGCTGTTATCGGTCGGCCAATTAACTTCCATGGGCGTGGCGGTGAAACGGCTAACATTCAGGCTGAAAGCATTTTGTTGCGGGCAGCGAAACGTGCGGGCTTCCAAAATGTGGAGTTTCAGTTTGAGCCTGTCGCGGCGGGCCTAGAGTATGAAGCGACACTCAGCGAAGACAAAACCATTCTAGTGGTCGATATTGGCGGTGGTACAACGGACTGCTCGTTGATTCAAATGGGGCCGTCTTGGCGTGGCAAAGCGGATAGGACCGCAAGCTTGTTAGCTCATAGTGGCCAGCGCGTCGGCGGGAATGATCTTGATATCGCGTTAGCATTTAAGCAGCTCATGTTCCCGTTTGGCATGGAAAGCAAAATGGAGTCAGGTATTGTGATGCCGACCACCCAATTTTGGAACCCGATAGCAATCAACAATGTAGAAGCGCAGAGTGATTTCTATTCGCGAGAGAACCTCTCCGCGTTGAAGTTGCTTCAAAAGCAGGCTCAAGAGCCAGAAAAGCTTGCTCGTTTGCTAGAGGTGTATCATGAGTCTTTAGGCTATAACATTGTTCGCCGTGCCGAAGAAGCGAAAGTGGCGCTTTCAGAACAAGCATCTTACCGAACTGGCATCAACTTACTGTCAGAACTGATTGAAGTCGATGTGCAACGAGACGAAATGATCGAAGCGATTCAGTCGCCGAAGAATAAAATGACGGCGTTGGTGACAGAAGCGGTAGAGCAAGCTGGGGTGAAACCCGATGCTATCTTTATGACTGGTGGTTCGGCACGCTCGCCAATTTTGCGCGATGCGGTGCAAACCGTACTGCCAAATATTCCGGTTGTCAGTGGAAATTATTTTGGCTCGGTAACTGCTGGCCTAGCTCGTTGGGCTGAGGTCTGTTTCAAGTAGAAAGAAAACTAATTGCGCTATGGGCATTGTTACCAAATTTATGGCTTCGCTTAGGCTTATCAAATGATGGTTGGAAGACTTCGCTGAGAGATTGAGTTTCATGTGAGTTGGGGGTTCCTAAATATTTCAACGTCATTCTGAACCGCGAGGGACGAGCGTGATTCAGAATTTATTGTCCGAGCATGCTGTTATGTATATGACTTCGTCTCGCTAAGCGCTACTCGCTGCCATTATTCTGAAGAATCGGGTTATGATCTATCGGAATAATGATTTCTATTAAGCTGAAATAAAAATGCCCGCTAAATCAGCGGGCATTTTTGTTTACGTCATTAATGGTGCATGTGTTTTTCCATGTGTCCTTGTTTTTCAACCGCCATTTCTACTTCCACCTTACCCGCGTTTTTGAATGTTAATGTCATAGGGAAGCGGTCACCTTCTTTAAGCGCTTGTGTTGGATTGAAAATCATTAAATGGAAGCTACCTGGCTTAAACAACACTGAGTCATTGGCGGGAACGCGCACTTCGTCAATCTTAATCATTTTCATCACACCATCTTCTTTCTTATGCGTGTGAATTTCGACATGTCCTGCGATTGGGCTTTCTGCTGCGATCAATGCATCTTCACTGTTACCGTGGTTGGTTAATTGAAAAAAACCACCGATAACAGGTGCGTTTGGTGGCGCTTCGCGGCTCCATGGATGGTCGATATGAATTTTTCCTGCTTCATAATCGTGCGCTAAACTCAGTGGGCTAGCGATGACAGCAATAAGCGCGATAGCGGCGGTTTTTAATGATTTAAGCATGTGTTTTTCCTTTTGAATGAATAGCTTCTCTGAATGGACAACAAACAGAGTCATCGTTATTTTTGAATAAAGTTGTTAATGATTAGATGCCTGTTAGGCAGGAAAAACACTCGGCGGAGAGTGCTTAGGCGCGATGTGTTTGTAAACGAGCTTATCGCATTTTGAAAACCGGTAAGGCGTCAGGGCATTCTTGACTCGGCGCAGCCAATGGATGGTAGTCAGGTATAGCCCAATCGCAACCAAAAGAAAGAATTGAACCGCTTGTAGAAGCGGACATTCAAACTGAAAGCCTTCATGTAAATTAAGATCTTGAATGAGCGTAGAAGAAGGTTGAGCATTAGCTTCAATCAGCGTATTGATATCCACCCATTTGAAACCATCTGCGGTACACAGTAAGACCTTTTCACTTTGAACTTTGTTAAGCCAGGTTGTGCTGTGAACTTGTGTTGGGTTAAGAGTCGCTGTGGACGCTAAATACAACTGAAACAACACCGCGATAATAACCGCAATAGCGTGCAAGCGATGGTGTTTATGCTGTATTAGAGTGTTTTCCATACAATTGAGTGCTTATCTTCTTCGGCGCGGGATACTAACAAATTAACCAAACAATGTAATTATCAGTTTACTAAAAGGTGATGCAAGTGTGCATTATTTGTTTTATTGCCTATTTTTAACGCTTTAATAGCTTGGCTCTTTACGATTTAAAGCAACGTGTTACGGCAGATGGCATGTCTTGATTCGGCTTGCATTCATAACCTCCAATTCAGCTTGTCTGTCTTGCCTAGTCGCTTTTGAAGATACTGAATTAATCTCTCTTATATGTCACTGAAACTTCGGTTAGTGGGTGTCGTGGTGGTGTTTTTACGTGCTAGATTTGGCTGATATCGATTCAAAGTGCACACCGAATCTTCACTTGTTTTCCATTAACGGAATTATGACAGTAATTTAATAAAGGATACGGTATTCTGCGCTCCTTTGTACATGCCAGAACGTCCGTCCTACTTAGTCGGAGGGGCGATTAATCTTAAGAAATTTCTCAAATGAAATACGAACAACAGATTGGATATCGATACCCTAAAGGTCGATTTGCCATGGTGAGTGTATACGCATTCACTGGTGCTGCGATTTTAGCATCGACTATTTTTTCTCTATTGCTGTTTTTGTCGATCGACGAAAACCCGATGATGCAAACCTTATTTGGTGGTTTAGCGATTATTTTTGAAGCGGGTAAGTTCTACGCTTGGTATGAATACGGTGAGCGCCGAGCCCATCGCAACTATACAGGGGCGGCAACCGCTCTCGTGTTTTATTTAGTCTTAGCTGCGATCTCCATTGGCGGTAGTATTGGTGGCATTAACAGTGCAACAAACAGCGCACAAAGTCATATTTCGGTAGAGCAGGCGAAAGTGGAAGCTTTTAATCGCCAAATTGCGGCAATCGATAAACAGATTGAGCTCAACAATATGGCAGCGCAGAAATACATCGAGATGGAGCGTATCGCGACTGGTGTAACTCGCATTCAGGAGCAAAACAAAACCTTACGCGAAGAGCAGCAACGCTTGGCTATGGAACGTGATAGTTTGCCACCAGTCACGCAAGGCTCAGTGATTGGTTTGATTGATAGCCTAGCCAACGCATTTGGTACCACCTCTCAGCAAGCTCAGCTTGGCTTGGTTGTATTTCTTTCGATTCTGTTGGATTTCTTTGCTGCATTTTTTGTCGGCCTGATTGGTGAAGAGCAACGGTTCAGACATTTCTACCGCCGAAATGAGGGCATGATACTGAAAACGGTTCGCGATATCGATCCAGAGCCAGCGGGGTATCTTCCTCATATTAAAGAGGAAGAAGAGCAAGAAATACCAGTGGTGCCGGAACCTGAAGAACCAAAGGAACCGAAAACTTTGTTAGAGCAAGTGAGCGATGCACTTAAAACGCATCAAATTACGTGCACAAAAAAAGCCGTTGCCAAACAATTTAGGCTATCTGCGGAAGAGGTAGACAAGGTGTTTGAGGAATTGGCAGAGCTCGGTTTAGTGGGTAAAAAAGCCAACCACCATTATCATTGGATAGGTCAGACAGAGGCCGCATAATTGGTTATCAATTAGAGATCGGAAAGAGCGTCAATCGGCGCTCTTTTTTTACTGTAAGGTTTCGCTACTAAAGTGAGCCAAAAGAAGAGAGAGGATTTAAAAATAGAAAAACAAAAAAGTGCCACCGAAGTGACACTTTTTCTTTAGTGTAGAAGGGATCAGTTGTCGTAAACGTCCAACTCCACTTCACGGGCAATATTTTGGTCGTTGATGATTACACCATCGACTTCGACACGAGCACCATTTAGGTTAAGTTCTTCGATGCCTTGGAAGCGTGTTTGTGCATCAATCACAACTGTCGTGTTGTTTAGCAATTGTTCTGCGTCGTTTTCGCAACGCTCGATGTCAAATGTTCTTGCTTCAGCATCGTAGTTTGATACGTATCCTTCACATTCAAATTCTTTACCTTGCCATTGGTTGTTATCGTCAAAGTCTGGTTGCTCAAACTCAATAACGGTAGCGATGCGTTTGCCATTTTTCATGACAGACGTTACTTCCACTTCTTGGCCTTGTTTTAGGTTCGCTTTGCTGCCATCTTCAAATCGTGTTGCGTTATCGATGAAGAATGCACCTCGGTAGTTTAATGAAAACTCACTGTAATCATTTGCAACCCAAGTCACGATGCCTTCCACATCGCTGTCATTGCTTATGACGTCGTAGCCTTCAACTTCTACCTCATTTGCCATGAAGATGCCGTTTTGCATTTCACCTTCTACTTCCACCCATTGGCCGATGCTAAGTTGGCTAATGTTGTCGTAAGATACGGTTATATTTGAACCAAGCTTAAACGTGCCAGCATTTTCATCGATACTAGTAATGCGACCTTCCAGTTCGCAGTAGCTTCCAAGGGCTGGGTAATCGTTATCTACGTCGATTTCGACCACAGACAACACTCGATAACCCGCATCAGCAGTCGGCAAGGATGACACCATCACCCAGTCGTTGATCTCTATATCATCACTTAAACCGTCAAACTGCAGATCTACGCCGTTTACCGTAAATGTTTTCTTCACATAATCAATTGCTGTAACACGTCCGGTAATGGTTGGCTCAAGTGTTACTAAGAAGCCATCGTCAGACGCTTTACGAACATCTGTTCCTACTTGAACCATCATTTTGGGTTCTACATCGGCTAATTGCATTGATGTATCGCCATAAACCACCCCAGACACATGGTATGTATATCCATTGACGGTTAACGTGTTTTCTTCAGCGTTGACCGCTTCAACAGAGCCAATCGCTACACTTGGTTTCACTACTGGTTGAGTTGGCGTGCTATCGCTATTGTTGCCACCACCTGAACCACCACAACCAGACAATGCCAAACCTACTACAGAAATAAGAGCGAGTTTTTTCATTGTATTAACCTCAATTTACGAGCTAGTTTAGGAAATTGCCTGTATCTTATTGGGCATATCGTGAAGAGATCGTGAAGAAATGTGATTTTTATGAAAATTTTAATTGTAGATGACAACCACAATGTCTCGGAGACGATTGCGGACTATCTTGAGCTTGAAGGCATGATTATCGATTGTGCGTATCATGGTGAGGCCGCACTGAAGTTAATCGAGGATAATCATTACGATGTAATCATCATGGATATCATGATGCCTAAGCTCGATGGCATTAGTACGGTACAGAAACTTCGACAAGATCAGCTCTGTGGAACGCCAATCCTCTTCCTAACCGCAAAAGATACGTTAGATGACAAAATCGCGGCATTTAAAGCGGGAGGCGATGATTATTTAATGAAGCCATTTGCGATGGAAGAGCTTAGTTTACGTGTTCATGCTTTGGCTAATCGCGGTCCAAGGCAAGATATTGGAACACTTAAGTTTGCGGACATTTGTTTAGATGCGCGCACAGGCAAAGTGACGAGAAAAGACAAAGAAATTAAGCTGAGCCGAATTCAAACCAAGATCTTAAAGTTACTTCTCCAACGTGCTCCAGCATCGGTTTCGCGCACAGAAGTGATCGATAATGTGTGGGGAGACGAACCACCCGGAAGTGATGCACTTCGTAGCCATATTTATGGTTTAAGAACCGCGTTAGACAAAGGTTTTGAAGAATCACGATTAGAGACTATTCATGGACAAGGTTACCGACTTAAAGCATAACGAATATCCAAGTATTTATCGCAAGATCCGTTGGGGTTTTGGGGTAATGACGCTTGTGATGTTTACTCTTTTTTGGTCGCTGATTTATGTGGCAGAAAACAAACTTGAAGTGCTGAGTTTACATCACTGGCTTGATACTGAAGCTGCGCTTTATAGTGAGAATTTCGAGAAACAGGGCTGGGATGCGCCATTGCCAAACGTATTGGAGTTCAACTCATATTGGAGTGAAGCACCGACACCGGATTGGTTGCTCTCTTTTACTTCGCCAGGTTTTTACGAATATCTGCTTGGTGAAGAAGACAAACACTTTGTCGTATTGAAACACCCCTCAGGGAAGGGGCTTATGTACATTGTGTTTCAAGATGACTCCGATGATTACCTCGACGAATACGAAAGCTCGCTGCATCAGTTTACGCTACTGCTCGGTGGCTTATTTTCATTTGTTATGGTCGGGTATGGTATTTATATGGTGCGAATATTGTCTCGACCACTAGCGCAAATCGAAGACAAAATCAGCCAAATGTCACCGGATCAACCCGCTTTCCAAGTTGAAACAAAGTTCAGCGAGACACGCCAGATAGAGCAAACTTTGCTGGATAATAAAAACGATATCGCGGGCTATTTCAAACGAGAACAAGAATTTAGTCGTTTTGCATCGCATGAGTTGAGAACGCCAATCATGGTGATCAAAGGCTCAACAGACATTCTAACGCGTATTCCAGAACAACCTCGAGTCGCGCAAAAAGCCATCGCGAGAATGCAGTCAGCTTGTGAAGACATGCGCGTACTGACAGAAGCGTTTCTCTTGCTCGGTAAAGAGAAAATAGAGCCTCAGCATTACGGAGAGCATCAGCTTCTTACTTGTTTACAAAAACAACTGGAAGAGCTGGCTCCTTTATTTGCCAAGCAAGATTCGAACTACTCTTTGCACGAACAACATAGTGGTGTCGTGAATGCACCGGAGAGTTTTGTGATCATTGTAATCAACAATCTGATTAAAAACGCCTTTAGCTATAGTGTGGGAGATATTGAGATTGAGTTGGATGGTCATGCTCTTAAGATCCTGAATCGTCACGATGGTAACGAGACGTACAACGCTGGTTACGGTTGTGGTCTTGTTATCGTACAACGCATATGTGAACGGATGGGATGGGCATTAATACTGGACGATGATGGTGTTCGATTTAGTGCGAAAGTGGAATTCCGTTCCTAGCTTTGTGCGTCTAACCCACAGTCAAACAAGAAAAAACTGGAATTTGAATTAGACTGAAGTTAGTGACGCGGAAACTTGAGGAACCGTTATGCTTTCTTATCAGGTCAGCAGAAGTATTGAAATTAATAAGAATCAAAGCGAGATTATTGGCTATCTCAAGGATTTTAATAACTGGCCTGATTGGTCACCTTGGATCATTCTTGAACCAAGCTGCGAGCTGACATTCAGCGATAATCAAGGTCACGTTGGAGCCGGTTACCAATGGAATGGTCAGCGTATTGGGACTGGTGCCATCGTACTTGAAAGCACTCAAGAACATCGGTTAGATATGGAGCTTCATTTCTTTCGCCCAATCAAGAGTCACGGAAAGGTGACTTTAATAGTGACGCCGTCACAAGGTGGTTGTTTAGTCGAATGGCAAATGCAATCACGCGTTCCTTGGTATCTGTTCTTTTTGAAAAGTATGTTTAAGTCGATGATAGAGATGGATTATCAACGTGGGCTACGCATGCTCAAAAGCAAACTTGAAACCGGACAAGTGCTCTCAGACTTGGTTGAAATTGGTAATCGAACCCTGCCTCAGGTTCATTACATCGGAATAAAAGGCGAGGCCAGCATTCCAGAATTAGGTCCGGTAATAGAAGAACAAGTTCACAAGTTAAAGCAGATAGTTGATGACAAGGGCTTATCTGTGAACGGCGAGTTATTTTGTTATTACCAGTCGATGGATATGCAGAAAGGTATGTTTGAGTTTATCACTTGCTTACCACTTGATAACGCGGTAACTGCGCCAGAGGGGGCGGTTACTGGTACCATACCTGAGAGTGAAACATTTGTCGTCGAGCACCGTGGGGAATATCAGTTTTTGGGAAATGCGTGGGCTTTAGCGATGAACTTGGTTCGCCAGAGTGGTATGAAACCCAAAACCAGTCCATTAGGGATTGAGCGCTACTTAGATAATCCGCAAGAAACCACGCAGGATAAACTAAGAACCGAAGTTATTTTATTTAAGAAATGACAGGCGTTGCCGGACACGCTCCCCTAAATATCATGCTAGTTCCGTAGTAATCTACAAAAAAAGAGGGTTTCTATACCCACCTATAAAAATGCCTCAGCAATTGCCGAGGCATGGTTTTATCAGCCAACTTCTCTTGCTAGAGAATTATTGTGCACGGTACTTACCGCTGTTTAGTTCAATTTTAGACGCTTTTACCCGGCTGTCTGCGTTTAGATAGTCGCTAATGCTCAGTAGATCTTGATCTTGAGATGCTTTTAACACCGCAGATTCTCCCTCTGCGAAGACAACTTCCAGCTTTAGCTCTTTGGCGACCGCTTTCGCTTCGTTAGGGTTGTTTACCGTGATGTAAACCAGTCCAGTGGCCTTGGATACATTGCTAAACGCATTCTTAAACACTTCATCACCGGCTTGAAGTTTTACTTCTTCGGATAGGCTCCTAGCTGTACCCGTTTGCACCTTGCGATAATCTTGGCCATTAATCTCAACCGCTTCTGAAGGCACAAACAGTTCAGGTGCGGGTTGTTGAGAGAGTTGTTGCTCAGCGTATGCGCTAGCCGTCATCATAGAAAGAGCCAGCATAGAAAATGATATGTATTTCATGTAATTGACTCCTTAGTGTCCAAAGATGCGCATCGACCAGTTCTTAATAACACCTGGCTGAGCGTTGTTTGCCATCGGAACGTCATAGATGGTTGAAGAGTTAAAATATGCAATGTAAGAAAAGACTTCGTCGCCATTCGTATCGATTGCTCGTAATGTCCATTCGCCTTTTGCATCTTCGCCATAGAACTGGTTAGACAACATTAATTGGTCTTTGTAGCCAGTAATCGTTGGGTCAAGAGATTGACCAACAAGACCATTACGTGGTGTTTGCAAAACGGAACGAGTCCCTGATGGCGAAACGAGCTCGATAGCTAAGTCGGGCAAGCGAGAGTGGTCTAATGTCAATTTCACTTGAACGGATTCTACCTTCAGATCATCGGCAATAGCGATACTTGATGAACCGCCAGCCAGACTCGCATCGGGTACACTGACTTCTTTAGCATTATTAACCCAAGGCGTAATAACTTGAGGCGGTAAAACACGATTCGTCATGCGAGCACGTTGCATTGCTTCATCCAAATCGACAGCGCCGAAGCCATAAAAAGTATGGAAATCTACGCCTGCAGCGTTTTTCTGCCAAGGAGAAATGGCCTCGTAGCTAACCTGTTCACCTTTGTGGTTAGTAAATTCAAGTTGTACGCCTGGATGCGTTTTATCCGTTACTTTTGCTGTCTCTGCTAGCAAAGCACGTACATCACGAGCAGAAAGTGCATGATTCGTGGACATGATTGCCGCGATGGCACCGGATGTGTTTGGCGCAGCAGACGAGGTTCCGTTCATTGTACTGGTATAGTTACAGTTCGGGTCTAGCTCCGTTCCGCCGTGTAAGCCATTGATACCAAGTCCGTCGCTGGTATTTTGCCCTTCTTCACAACCCATCAAATCGGTGGTGACCATGGCAGGGAAGTCTTGCCCATATTCACCTGCTGGTGCGGCAACCCATACGTTAGATCCCACCGATGAGTAACTCGCTCGCGTGCCATCCGCACGTAGTGCACTGGTGATTAAATTAAAGTAGTTGGCGTTGTCATAAGACTGAGCGGAGTTGTGCATCGGCAAGCCTTGGTTGTCTCCACCAGCAAAGAAGTTACTTGGTAATACGAAGAATCTTCCCGCATTGAAATAGCGATAACCATTGCCGGCTGACTTAACAAATACAGCACCGCGTCCCCATGAGTTACTCTCACTGACATTTTTTATCACGTCCATTTCAAGTTTAAGTTGAGGATCGCTTTCATCAAAAGTTATTGGGTTGATCGGGCTGAAACCATAGCTTTGGTTAAATACACGAACATCGCGTGTGGCTGGGTCCATGCCGTGAGAGATTAGCCAGCCTTCTAATGTCTGGTTGGCTAACCAGTTAAAACCAATAAGAGAAGAGTGAGAAGCAACACCGCGTCCACCTTCACCATTGTTGCCGACTGCGCTGATCAAACCGGCTACAGCAGTGCCGTGACCATTGGTATCAACCGGATAACTTAATGGGAAAGAAGAGTCTTCGACGAAGTTTCTGCTACCTGTAACTATATTACCTGCAAGATCTGGGTGATCGATCTGCACTCCAGAATCAATGACCGCGACTTTTACACCAATACCCGCAATACCCATTGCTTGAGTGAGCTTGGTGTTTAGGTCGTTCCCAGCAACAGCTGGGTTAGCTGCAAAAGCAGTTTGCCCTGTGTTGTCTAAGTGCCATTGTTCAGAATAGAGTGGATCAAACGCCGAGACGGCAGGTGCAATGCCTACTGCCAACATAGCAGCAAATAGGCGGTTAATGCGTATTTCCATTTTTGACCTCATGTCTTTGTTTGGAATTTTTTAGCTCCTGTTTCATATTCCTCTAACAGGAATAAACAAAGCTAACGACAAAGAATAAGGACGAAAACCATTTACAACTTGTTTACGTCAAAAGTTCGACGAACAACATGAGTCAGTGTTAATTTACTGAAATTATAGGGTTTTTTAATGTCGAATAGCGCATGCATGAAAAGTGAAAAGCAGAAAATACGGTCGTACTGTCTGCTTTGAGAGGAAGGATTATTTAGTTGAAGCTGGTTGAATTGTCGCCATTGGTTTCTTCGGTTTGGCCTTTTCTTTGGGTAACACGTTATCAATCCACTTTTTGATGTATAGCTTATTGAACTCACTATCACACCACTTCTTGTTTAAACCACGTCGGTTAAACTCAGCGCCAATCGCAACTTTGGTTTGGTTGGTTGCACGGTTGTAGTAGAGGGTCTCGCACAACTGAGTGTTACTCATTTGCTGGGCATATACGTTAACACTGCTGCTGCGCATTCCCAGTTGAGAGGCTTGATGGTTACTACACGCAGTGAGAAGTGCAGGCGCAAAAATAGCGATGGTTAGGATTTTTTTCATTTTGCTCTTATGACGTCGGGTGAATAACGAAGCGATTTCTTCCTGCTTGCTTTGCGTCATACAAAGCTTGATCTGCGAAGAAAAACCATTGATCCCATTCTTGTTGAATAGTTTTTACGGACAGTCTGTCGACAGCCCCGAGAGAAATTGTCGCGTTTAATGACTTAGAGTCAACCACTAGTGGCGTGTTTTCCACGATATATCTCAATCGATCCAAGAATTTAGCGCAATCTTCAGTTCTGTTTACTTCAAATAATAAGACAAACTCCTCTCCACCCCAACGGATGAGTAGGTCCCCAGAGCGAGTCGATTCATTAAATAACCTGGCAATATGAATTAACATCTTGTCGCCAATATCATGCCCATATTCATCGTTAAACGTTTTAAAATGATCGATATCTAATACGGCTAAGGCAAACGTTCTATCTGGGCTTCTACGAGCCATTTTATCCAGCCAAATGGGAAGGTAGCGACGGTTGTGCAATTGAGTTAATGGATCGGTAGTATTTTCTTGAGTGAGTGCTTTATTAATACGCCTAACGCGCAGTACGTAACGAAAGCCAACGACACCAATCGCTGCGATAGCGATAAAGTAGAACATTTCTCTATAGCGTTGTGAACGCAGCTCTGAAGCTTGCAACGCATTTTTCGTTTCTAGTAGCTTGAGTTCTTTCTGGGCTAACTTAGCTTCGAGGTCAAACTTAATGTTAATCATCTCTTCGCCGTGAATATGATGAGAAAATTCAGCTTCTAGCTCTCTTAATTGAGTTAAGTAACGAAAAGCCGCTTCAAAATTATTAAGGGTTTGATTCGCGTTTACTAGGACCGACAGCATATCAATGCGCTGTCGTATTTCTAGCTCATCGGTTGATTTAGTTTGCTCAAGTACGTTGATAGCTGTCGAAATGGCTTTATCGTATTGTTCATCTGCGAGGTATGCTTCTGCATATGCTTCATAACAAGGCATTTTCTTCGCCTCTAAGTTCCCCGTGATAGGGAGAGCTACGCAACGTTGTGCAACCATCAACGCTTCATCAATTTTCCCTATCGAACTTAACATTTGTGAGAAGCTGGATAATGAATAGTGTTTGATGACGTCTGACCCCGTTTGCATTGAGAGTCGGATTGCTTCATTAAAATAGTATTCTGCCTTTTCGCTATCTCCACTGCTTAAGTGAACAATACTTAAGTTTGCGTAGATAACCCCGATGAAAAGGCTGTTGTCATATTGATATTCGCTGTTTAAATAGGTATCGAGTGCTTGTGTAAGGTAGCTACTGGCGCGAGCCCAATCGGATGCATCGATATAGACGGTACCGATATTATTCAGCGTCATGGCAACTTGCATTTCAAATACGGTTCTCTCTAACAACTCATAGGCGGTTCGGTAATATTTGAGTCCGCTACGTAGTTGATTCCGTGAAACCTCTAAGTTCCCTAGCCAGCGATATGCTCTTCCTTCTAGCGCTAAGTAGCCGAGATCGCGGGCTTCAGCGATGATGTCATGGAGTACAAGTTCTGCATTCCAATTATCGTCTAGTTCAATCATGGTTACCGCTTTATTAAGCTGCGCTTCAGCGACTACCCATGGTAAATGATGCTCTGTCCCAAACTCAATTAAATCAGGCATATCTTTGGGCAGCGGAACGCCTTCGTAGCGCTTTAGGTAAAGGCGCGCAAAGTAATAAAGGGCAAGAGATTCCGCTGACGCATTCTGTGGCGCAACTAATTCATCTTCTTCAATTGAGCGCGGCTTACCCATTGAACGAAAATAGAGATTGAGCATGGGGCTGCTTTGAGGAGAAATGTGTTCTTCCAGATAGCCCTGTTTTTCTGTGTTGGCAAGTACATGGGGTGGATGGAAGAAGAATCCAAGTACTGAGAACAGCGCACAAGTTAGCGTTTTAATCGGAAAGTGCATGAGCTTATTAATAAAATGTGATCTCGTTTAACCCTAATACTAGGTAAGTCTATCACTTCTTATTGGCTAAGTGCGGATGGATTCCGAGTTACAAACGGCTTGTGAAGAAAGTTTCGCGAAAGGTGAGGCTAATATTATGATTTATAATGATAAATCTGTTCAAAAGTGGAAAGATTGATTTAACGACAAGATAAACAGTGCGACGAATCTAGTGTGTCGAACATTGTTAGTGGTGTAAATTTCATCATTTAGTCGGTGCGATTCGCATCTCGAAAGATGGCTGGTTCGCTAAAAAATTATCTTTCTGTCATAAATATTTAATGTTTGTATGGGTTGTTAAAAAACTCGATATTAGACATAGTGTTATTAAGCCAATAAAAAATGGCTTTTATAATAAACAGGAGATTAACTATGCATAATGAAATGATTCAACCTTCACACTTCGGTATTATTGGCCGCACTTGTATCGCTTCAGTACTTATGATTGCGGGCGTTTTTGCTCTTATCTAAGAGTCAATGGTAACGATGGTTACCCGCTTAAAAGTAAGAAAATTCAGGGAATCACCTTAATCTCGTATAAGGTATTCCCCTGAAAATCCAACCTAATAACTACTTTTTAGCTGAAGAAGCTAAAAACCAATGCACTTACCGCTACAATGCCCGCAGTTAAAACAAAGTAAGTTGAGCCATTCCCACGATATTGTTTCAATGCATCGATTTTGTATACCGCTAACATTGGCATAATAAATAAGATCATCGCGATAACAGGCCCTGACAACGCTTCCATCATACCAAGAATGCTTGGGTTCATGATCGCTGCTGCCCAGATTGAAAAGAAAAGTACTGCAACGCTGATACGATCAACCCGCTTTTCAGACAGTTTAGAGTGTTTGGTAATTAAACCATTTAAGCTTTCGCGTGCACCTAAAAAGTGCCCAAGAAAAGAGGAAGTGATAGCAACAAAAGCCACCAAAGGACCAAGCGTTGCGATAAATGGGTTGTCTGTTGCATTGGCTAAATAAGACAGCACCGACACGTTTTGTTCTTTAGCTTGAGCCAATTGCTCTGGTGACAGCGCTAATACACACGAAAAGACAAAAATAAGCACAAACGCAATTAACATGATGCTAGTGCGTCGAAGAATTACTTCGGATTTCGCATCCGCTTGATCGCCATAATGGCGACGTTGCACATTTGCAAAGCTTGAAATCGCAGCTGCGTGACTAAACGAGAAAATAACCACAGGAACCGCTAACCACATAGTGCTAGCAAAAGCAGACGCTTCAGGGGCGTCCATGATTGGCATGGTCCAGTTTGGTATCAAGTAAAATGAAAGAAAGGCAAGAATAGCCACTAATGGGTAAACCATAATGGCAAAAGCCCGTAGCATGACTTTTTCGCCCGCCATCATAATGGCAATTAATGCAAACACTAGTACACCTGAAAGCAGAGAGCGAGGCAAAGAAGCCATATCAGCTTGGTTAACCATAAAACTGTCTACGGTATTGGTAATACCGACACCGTAAATTAACAGGATCGGGAAGATCGAAAGAAAATACAGCAGTGAAATAGAGCGACCCGCTTTTGCGCCAAAGTGCTCTTCCACTACATCAGTAAAGTCTGCATTTTTGATCTTGGAAGACAGTACAAAGCGAGCTAAACCACGGTGGGCAAGATAAGTCATTGGGAAAGCAAGCACAGCCATTGCGACTAACGGCCAAAACCCGCCAATACCAAGGTTGATCGGCAGAAATAGAATGCCTGCACCAACGGCTGTTCCAAACAGACTAAGGACCCAATGTGTGTCGTGTTTTGACCAAGATGTTGTTGTGTTTAATTCACTGGAATTTAACGCATTTCGAGATTCTTTCACTTAAAACTCGCTTTTATAAAAATAATAATGCGGAGAATGGTATAGGTTTTGGTGTTTGTTATCACATCGGAAGTGTGGTGAATCATGCTGAATATAAGGGGTGATTGTAACTTATCAAACTATGAATTTTTTTTAAAACTAGAGTTTTAATCTAAAAATTAAGTAATAAATTGGTGTTATATTTCAAATTTTTACTGATGGATGGTTTTTGATTTCGTGGTTAAAACTTAATCATGGATGTATATGCTAAAGAAGCGTGCTCTTACTTAATGTGCCATGGTGCATATTGGAGAGTTAGCAAGTGTCAGGTCTATGAGTCCTGCATTTAGATGAGTTTTAGGTATATACTGCCGCCACAAATGTTAAAGGAGGAATTATTGAATGGACATTCTGTCTGCACATAAAGACGACTTATTGGCTGTGTATACGCTTGAAAATACTTTATTTGGAGAACATGCCTATCCTCAATTTTTCTTTCGACAAGCTTTTGATTGTTGGGGGGAAAGCTTACTAGTGGCGAAAGAGGGGGAGCAAGTCGCAGGGTATATTTTGCTGACGACAAGCACAAATGCGCAGCAATATTGGGTCATGTCACTGGCTGTCGATACTCAACATCGTGGTAAGGGTATTGCGCGTTCTCTGATTGAAAGTGCCATCGCGCCGCTGAAGTTGGGCTCAAGTGTGAAGTTGACGGTCGATCCGAATAATCAGCCTGCATTGTCTTTGTACCTCTCCCTTGGCTTCAAAGTATTAAAAGAAGAAGCGCACTATTTCGGTGACGAAGAGTCTAGATTGGTCATGGAATTAGTAAAGTAACCCTGCACGATAATGAACGAAACTTGCACTCAATCAGTGCGCGGTATTACTTTGCAATAGTTGTTTACATTCTAACGTTTTGTAAATTAATGATTTTCAATCTTGGCACCTCGTTTGCTTTGAGATAAATGTTCATCGTTAACTCGATGCGCCGCTCTCTATAGCAGGCGAGAGCGGGATAGGGTATTACTTTTGAAAATGTACTAACAGCGTTAAAGGCATTGCTGCCTCTCTCGATTCGGGAGAGGCTTTTTTTTGCCTGTAATTTAGGATTAGTCGCGCAGGAGGCGTTATGTCACAAGGGTGTAGAAAGACAACTTGTCCGTATTGCGGAGTAGGCTGCGGAATTGAAATCAGCAATAACAAGATTATTGGAGATGCGCTTCATCCGGCCAATTCCGGTTCACTGTGTGTAAAGGGTGTCGCATTAGCAGAAAGCTTACAAATGCCTTCAAGATTGCTCTACCCCAAGCTAAGGGAAAAAGAAGTGTCATGGCAGTCGGTCACAGACTTAATTGCACAAGAGATCCATCAAGCGAAAGCGGAGTTTGGACCAGATTCTGTCGCGATGTATGTTTCAGGGCAGTTGCTTACTGAAGATTACTACGTCGCGAACAAACTCATGAAAGGTTACGTGGGTAGCGCGAACATCGATACCAATTCCCGTTTATGCATGTCTTCGGCGGTTGCTGCTCACGTACGCGCATTTGGCGAAGATGTGGTTCCTGTCAATTACGACGATATTGATAATACCGAGCTGTTGATCATCTGCGGTGCGAATACCGCTTGGACGCACCCTGTTCTATTTCGACGTATTCAACAAGCGAGAGAAAACAATCCTAACCTCAAGCTGGTGGTCATTGACCCGCGTGAAACGGTCACAGCGCAGCAAGCGGATTTGCATCTACCGATTAAAAACGATGGGGATGTGTCACTTTTTAATGGGCTGCTCAAGTTTCTTATCGAGCAGCAATGTATTGATTCTGAATACATAAATTCCCATACCGACGGGTTTGATGCGCTTGCAGAAGAAGTTTCTGATTTGCGTTACGATGTCACTAATTTAACGTCTTCCATTGGTATTTCAGAAGAAAAACTCACGACATTCTTCCAATGGTTCGCACAAAGCCCAACCGCAATCACGCTGTTTTGCCAAGGGGTTAACCAAGCCGAAAATGGTGTCGATAAAGGCAATGCAATCATTAATGCACACTTGGCGACAGGTAAAATTGCTAAGTCAGGTTGTGGGCCGTTTTCTATTACAGGTCAGCCGAATGCGATGGGTGGGCGAGAAGTCGGTGGTTTGGCAAACCAACTAGCGGTTCATCGCGCTTTTGACGCAGACTCTATAAAGCAAGTCCAAGCGTTTTGGGATTCACCCGAAATTGCCACTAAGCCTGGATTAAAAGCCGTCGAGCTGTTTGAGGCGGTAGAACGTGGTGAGATTAAAGTTCTGTGGATCATGGCAACCAATCCCGTGGTTTCTTTGCCTGATAATCAGATGGTTAAGCGCGCGTTAGAGGCTTGTCCTTTTGTGATTGTGTCTGATATTACCGCGGAGTCGGACGTTGCTAAATATGCAGATGTTTTATTGCCAGCGGCTGGTTGGGGTGAAAAGCAAGGCATGGTGACTAACTCTGAACGTAGAATGTCTCGTCAACGTCAGTTTCAAATACCACCTGGTGAAGTAAAACCAGATTGGTGGGCGATAAGCCAAGTCGGACAAGCTCTGTGTACATTGGAAAAAACACAAAATGGCTTTGCGTTTACTTCTGAGCGGGCGGTATTCAGGGAATATGCGGCGATGACAGGCATGAATGCTGATTCGCCATTGAAGCTCAACCTATCTGAATACGCGAACTTAACTGAGCAAGAATACGAAGAGTGGGTGCCGACACAATGGGGAGGAGAGCGCCCTTTTGCTGATGGAATCTATTCGCACCCAGATGGTAAAGCGCGTTTTGTCGTGACCAGTGAATTGCCTCAACGCTTAGAGAGAACAAAAGGCTGGTGGCTCAATACGGGCAGACAACGCGACCAATGGCATACCATGACGCGTACAGGGCATATCGCACACCTTGCCGCCTCTGAGTTAGAGCCAACCGTGTACATGAACACACTCTCCGCCACTCAAAATCGCTTAAAAGCAGGACAACTCACCAAGCTGTTCCAGCCTACTTCAAACACCAGTATTTATGCCAAAGTGGCCATTGATGAAGGTTTGGGTTTTCAGGAGCTGTTTATGTCAATGCACTGGGCGGGCCGATATGGGGGTGAAAGCAGTGTTAACGCGATAATAAACAGCGCAAAAGACCCTATTTCTGGGCAACCTGCGTTTAAGTCGTCTTATGTTGAAGTGCAAGACGCAGCGGTAAAAACCTACGGTATGTTCATCGGGACACAGTTTGATTCCGGCAAGTTTCTCTACAGCGCATTTCAGGCAGAAAGTAATTTGGGCATCTGGCGCTTCGCACACGATAAACGACCAAAGAAGCAGAGTTTTTGTCGAACCGAAAAGAGTCGCAGGATCACGATTGATATTGCCCAAGGTTGGCTAGCAGTGGATTACGATCTTGTTGGAGACGTTCGTATCATTCGTTCTGTTTTGGTGGTGTCTAGTGAACCGATTCAAACCGATTACACCAACTTTACGCACTTGATTGGCAAGCCGATGGAGCTATCGCAACTGCTTACCATCATTCAATCGCAAAGCAGCGCCAAACTGGTTTGTAGTTGTTTCCGTGTCACCGATAAACAAATACATGACGCGATGGAGAAACAAGACTGCACTTCACTGACCCAACTTCAAAACAAACTCAAATGCGGTACCAACTGTGGCTCATGCGTCTCTCAAATCAAACAAATGGTCGACAGCCATCAGCATCAAAAGGGCAAACAGCAAGCGAGCCAGCAAAGTCTGGCGATGCAAATAAAGTAAATCATAAAGAGGATAAGCACATGGAAGCGCCTTATCAAAAGTCTTGGTTTAAGAAAGGACAAGCGAGTCAGAATCAAGAACGCTCGTCTCGCTTTTCTAAACATGACCAAGCAAGCAAACTGAACCAACTTTTAGAAAATCACTCCGAAGATCTAGATGCGAACCACAAAGGTTTTGTCTCTATTGTCGGAGCAGGACCGCACGACCCAGACTTGTTAACCGTGAAGGCAGTGAAAGCGATTATGTCGGCAGAGGTGCTGTTGTACGACCGTCTGGTAAACAAAGATATTTTGGAGTTGGCCTCGCCACAAGCCGATTGGATTTACGTGGGCAAACGATGCGGACAACCTAGTATTGGTCAGGAAGAAATCTGTGATTTGTTGGTGTCGCTCGCTCAGCAAGGAAAGCGAGTTGTGCGCTTAAAAGGGGGAGATCCTTTTGTATTTGGTCGTGGAGGCGAAGAAGCATTAGCGCTCGTCAAACACTCTATCGCTTACGAAGTCATACCGGGTATTACTGCTGCGATTGGGTGTTCCGCAAACAGCTTGATTCCGCTGACTCATCGCGGCGTTGCTCGCAGCGTTACCTTTGTTACAGGGCAAGTGGTAACAGGCGCATTTGAAGCGTGGAGCCAATTGATGCAAAGCGGACAAACGTTAGTCTTCTATATGGGATTAGAAAAATCGGCAGACATACAAATCGGTTTAGTCGGCGCTGGTTTGAACCAAGATTTCCCTGTTGCGGTCATCACTCATGGTTGCAGCCCTCAGCAACAAGTTCATGTTACCCAACTCAATCAGCTCAATGAGTTATCGATTACACTTAAAGGCGTGAGCCCAGCATTGATTGTGATAGGAGAAGTTGTCAAACTGCGCGAACAACTAATAGAAACCGTACAGTCAGTGACGGAATACGAGGGAATATGAGCAGCATTTTGGAGTGTATCAGAACAGTCGGTCGTGGCGAACGTGGTAGAAAACCACTGAACTTTGACCAAGCGTTTCGAGTTATGGATGAATACCTAAACGGAGAGTGCGATGATGATCAAATGGCTATTCTGCTGATGCTGATCCGCGTACAAAACGAGACTCAACAAGAAATCGCTGGCTTTGTGAAAGCATTCCAATCCCGCATGCCTGCTATTGGTGCAGATATCGACTGGCCATGTTACGCAGGCAAACGTGAAGCGGCAGGTCAGCCTTGGCACCTGTTAGCAGCGAAGATCCTTGCTGACAATGGTCATAAAGTGCTGATGCATGGCTATCACGACTGCCAATCTGGTCGTTTACACGCCGAAGACTACCTCGGCAAATTTGCTATTGCGAAAGCGGAATCAGCAGAAGACGCAAAGCGTGTGTTAGAAACACAAAACATCGTGTATCTACCGCTCAGTGCATTTGCTCCTCAAGCAGAAACCATGATCGGTTGGAAGAATCGTTATGGGCTGAGAACGCCGATTAATACCGTGGTTCGTGCATTGAATCCGGGGCAGGCGACGGTTGGTATTCGTGGTAGCTTCCATCCTGGATTCCAACAACTTCATGCTGAAGTTGAATATGAAATCGGTCAAACCGCTCACGCCGTTGTGTCATTCAAAGGACAATCGGGTGAGTCAGAATACAACCCGAAAGTAAGCCAAACGGTATGGCTAAGCCAAACAAGCGGCGTGACATCGCACTACTGGACGGAGCAAATGCTGTCTGAGGTGCCAATGCCTACGAACTGTCCGTTTGGGACGTCAGAAGATGACATGAACCAAATGGCGAATACGGTTTTGGCAACGATGACAGTTGTGCTCTTTGCTCAAGTGCACGATAGGGAACAGGCCTTTGAACGTGCGTTTGCTTATTGGGAAAACTATTGTTGTGGCAGTTAATCCTGTGACGAGCTAACCGCGAAACGTTGTTGGATCGGAATCCTTTATCTATTGTTTGTGTAAGCTTGTCAGTGATGTATTTATCACTTGAAGTGTCTCACAACTGGTTGGGGCAAACATCAGTGAGGCCTGATGAGTTTACTTTTCGATAAGAAATGAGGACAAGGATAATGGTTCTAAAGCACTCAAATTCTAACAACAAGGCGTCACATCCCATTCCACAAGAAGCTTTCGATTGGTATGACGAATACGCACATGGCAAAATCTCTCGTCGAGAGTTTCTCAACCGTCTTGGTGGCCTCGCTGTTTTAGGTTTTAGTATGACGGCCCTGGTTGATGCTCTGACTCCAAATTATGCACTCGCAGAGCAAGTTTCCTTTAATGATCCTGAGATCAAAGCAACCTATGAAACCTTTGCCTCGCCCAATGGACATGGGGAAGGTAGCGGCTATTTGGTTGTGCCACAGAAGAAGACCTTAAAATCGCCGACAGTGTTGGTGATTCATGAAAATCGAGGTCTAAACCCATACATCAAAGATGTCGCCAGGCGACTAGCGAAAGATGGCTTTATTGCTTTTGCTCCTGACGCGCTTTATCCACTCGGTGGCTATCCGGGGAACGACGATGAAGGTCGCGCCATGCAGAAAGAGATGGACAGAGCCAAGATCGAACAAGATTTTATTGCTGCTGCTAATTTCATTAAACACTACGAGGGTGGGAACGGTAAATTGGGCGCAGTTGGGTTCTGCTTCGGTGGATACATCGTCAATATGCTTGCAGCGGTAATGCCAGAAGAGCTGGATGCAGGTGTGCCTTTCTACGGAACACCAGCGGCGCAAGAGATTCAAAAGCAGGTCAAAGGGCCGTTGATGATTCACTTCGCAGGGCTCGATAAGCGCGTCAACGACACATGGCCTGCCTATGAGCAGCAATTAATCGCGAACGATGCGCAATATCAGGCGTTAATGTATGAAAACGTCAATCATGGCTTCCACAACGACTCAACGGCACGCTACGCACCAGAAGAAGCGGCGCTCGCGTGGGAACGCACACTAGGCTTCTTCAAAGAACATCTTACCTCTAGTTAAAATACTTCAACTTTAATTGGCACAGTCCTTGTTATGTCTCTCTTAGTGAGTGAGATATAAACAAGGAATGTGCATGACTCGATCAACGTCAAAAACACCCATCATAGTGTGCTGTGATAGCCTTCAAGAGCAGGCTCGACTGTCCGGCTTGTTGAGCAAAGATTACGACAACATCATCGGCTGCCAATTGGCACAACTAGAAACGTTAATGCAACGAGAACCGTCGGCAAGCGTTGTGGTTGGATGGCAGCAGCCAACGGCAGAACTGCGTTTGATTGTCGATTTCTGCCGCAGAAAATCGGCACCACTTCTTATCGTCTTAAAGCAGTTATCATCGAATGACATCAATCGGTTATCAGAAAAAATGGACTATGTTCTCATGCCGAACGATAGCGAGTTTGCACTTCAACCTTGGATTGAACATGCGACATTAGTGAGAGCGAAATTCGAAAGTATGCAATCGGAAATTGAGTTGCTGACCCATAAGATCGAAGAGCGCAAGCTGGTGGAAAAAGCCAAAGGTCTGCTGATGAAGATGCACAGCGTTGATGAAGAGCAGGCTTATAAAGCGTTAAGAAACTCCGCCATGCAATCGAGTCAAACGCTCTCACAAGTGGCGAAGAATCTGATTACGGCATTGCAGTTAATGGATTAACTTCTCTACTACTTTGGAGTTATGGCAGAAATTCTACCGTGGTGCGTGTTGCACTAACAGCAAGCAAAAACAGTTGTTTGGTAATCGGGGTAAACTCTAATGTGCTGTATTTAAAGTAGAAAATAAGTTGGCACAGTACTTGGATTAGTTAAAACGGGTTTATTGTTGAATCGCTTATCTCAATTATCAACGGCGGTAATTGTAGACTTAGCAACGGCGCTACTGCTCTTCGGAGTAGTGGCGCTTTTTTTATGGGAGCAAACCAATGAAATGGAGTTCGATGCTGAAAGTGTCAGCAATTTCGTTATCGGTATTCACCGCGGTCAGCGTAAAGGCAGAGTTGGGTGAGCCAGAAATTGAAGACCTGAAGTTTGGTTTTATTAAGTTAACCGATATGGCACCGCTGGCGGTTGCTTATGAGAAAGGCTTTTTTGAAGACGAAGGCTTGTATGTAACTTTAGAGGCGCAAGCAAACTGGAAGGTGCTTTTAGACCGAGTTATCGATGGTGAGCTTGCTGGTGCGCACATGCTTGCTGGTCAGCCATTGGGCGCAACGATTGGTGTCGGCACAAAAGCGGAAGTGATTACCGCGTTCAGTATGGATTTGAACGGCAACGCAATCACGGTTTCCAAGGATACTTGGGAGCAGATGAAGCAATACATTCCAAAACAACCAGATGGCAAACCTGTTCACCCAATCAAAGCGGATGCCTTAAAACCAGTTGTGGACAGCTATCTGGATAAAGGTAAACCGTTCAACATGGGTATGGTGTTTCCTGTATCGACGCACAACTATGAGTTGCGTTACTGGTTAGCGGCAGGCGGGATTCATCCAGGTTTTTACGCACCAGAATCCGGTGACAACAGTGGTCAGTTGGATGCTGACGTTCTTTTGAGTGTTACACCGCCACCACAAATGCCAGCAACAATGGAAGCGGGCACGATCAAAGGGTACTGCGTAGGCGAACCATGGAACCAACAAGCCGTATTTAAAGGCATTGGTACGCCAGTCGTGACCGACTACGAGATCTGGAAGAACAACCCTGAGAAAGTGTTTGGTGTTTCTAAAGCTTGGGCTGAGAAGTATCCAAACACGCACATTCGCGTAGTGAAAGCCTTGATTCGAGCTGCACATTGGTTGGATGAAAACGACAATGCCAACCGCCAAGAAGCAGTGAAGATGCTATCAAAAAGCGAATACGTTGGAGCGGATGCCGAAGTTATCGCCAACTCAATGACGGGCACATTTGAATACGAGAAAGGCGACAAACGAGACGTGCCAGACTTCAACGTGTTCTTCCGTCATAACGCCACGTATCCGTATTACAGCGATGCGATTTGGTATCTGACCCAAATGCGCCGCTGGGGGCAAATCTCAAGCGAGAAATCCGATGATTGGTACATGGATGTGGCAAAAGAGGTTTACCGTCCAGATATCTACCAACAAGCAGCTCAAGCGCTAATTGAAGATGGTGTGTTGAGCAAAAAAGACTTCCCAGATTTCAGCGCTGAAGATGGTTTTCGCGCGCCACAAACACACTTTATCGACAACATCGTTTATGACGGTCGCGAGCCAAATAAATATCTAGAGAAGTTCTCTATCGGGCTTAAAGGAAAAGACAAAGTTTAGGATGAGCAGTCCTACAAAAAATACAGCGGGCAGGTGAGTCTGCCCGCAATAACAAGGATGTAAATTTCTTAGGAGTGAGTATGTCTAGTAATGTCATTTCCCTGTTTCCTGCTAAGCAGGTAGTGAACCGAAGTCGGTTGGTGCTTTTGCCCGTCATTGGCTTGCTGATCTTTTTGGCAATGTGGCACTTAGCAGCGAGAGAAGTGCAAACTTCATTAGGTACGCTACCGGGACCAGTGCAAACTTTTCAGCAGTTCAGCAACCTTGTCGATGACCATTGGCAAGAGCGAGAAAAAGAACAAGCGTTTATCGAACGCCAGGAAAAACGAAATGCTGCGAAGTTAGCCAAGAATCCAGACGCGGAAGTGAAGATTCGTCCTTACACAGGTAAGCCGACGTTCTTCGACCAAATCGTGACGAGCTTAGTGACTGTGACAGCGGGCTTTCTGCTGGCGACGGTTATCGCGATTCCGCTTGGTATCGTGCTTGGTCTTAATCAAGGGCTGTATCAAGCGTTCAACCCAATCATTCAATTGCTCAAGCCTGTATCACCTTTGGCTTGGCTACCCATCGTTACCATGGTTGTAAGTGCCACTTATGTGAGTGATGACCCGATGTTTGCTAAGTCGTTCATTAACTCTCTGATCACAGTGGCGCTGTGTAGCTTGTGGCCGACGCTGATTAACACCGCTGTGGGTGTGACGAGCGTTGATAAAGACTTAATCAACGTGAGTAAAGTGCTTCAACTTTCGTGGTGGCAACACATTCGCACCATCGTTTTGCCTTCTGCCATTCCAATGATCTTCACAGGTTTACGTCTCTCTTTAGGTATAGCTTGGATGGTGTTGATTGCGGCAGAAATGCTCGCGCAAAACCCTGGGTTAGGCAAGTTTGTTTGGGATGAGTTCCAAAACGGCAGTTCGGCATCATTGGGTCGCATCATGGTGGCGGTCATCACTATCGGCTTTATTGGTTTGATGCTCGATAGAGGCATGCTGCAACTTCAAAAGTGGCTGTCTTGGAATAAACAACAAGCGTTGAGATAAGGGAAAAGATCATGGAAAAAGCATTATTAGATCTAACGCGTTTAGGGATGCGATTCCCAACGCCAGATGGCGAATTCATCGCGCTTAAGAACGTCGATTTACAAATCAATAAAGGCGAGTTTGTATCGCTGATTGGCCACTCTGGTTGCGGAAAATCAACGGTATTGAACTTAGTCGCAGGACTGCACATGCCAACAGACGGCGGCGTGATCGTCGATGGACGAGAAGTAGCTGGACCGGGACCTGACCGTGCGGTTGTGTTCCAAAACCATTCACTATTGCCTTGGCTCACCGTGTATCAAAATGTTGAGCTCGCAGTAAAACAAATTGCCGACAAAAAGGGCAAAGCGTGGATTCAGGAACAAGTGAATCACTATTTAGAGTTGATTCAAATGCAGCATGCCGCGCACAAAAAGCCGGATGAAATCTCTGGTGGTATGAAGCAGCGAGTCGGCATCGCGAGAGCACTGGCACTTCAACCAAAGGTTTTATTGATGGATGAACCATTTGGCGCGTTGGATGCGCTAACACGCGCGCATTTACAGGATGCACTGATGAAGATTCAAGCCGAGCTAAACAACACCGTCATCATGATTACCCACGACGTGGATGAAGCGGTGCTGCTATCCGACAAAATCGTGATGATGACTAACGGGCCGGCGGCAACCATTGGTGAAGTGTTAGAAGTGAATCTACCTCGCCCTCGCGAGCGTGTAGCACTGGCGGATGATGCGCAGTATCAAAAGTGTCGACAAGCGGTGCTGAAGTTCCTTTACGAGAAGCAATCCAAAGTCGAGATTCCTGCTTCGAAAGAAGACAAACCCAAAACCGCAGCGCAAACGGCATAAGGAGGCAGCGATGAACAGTCCTTTAACGATTCCAGTAAAGAACGCATTGAGCCACATCGTTGTGGTAGGCAACGGTATGGTCGGGCAACACCTCGTCGAGCAATTAGTGCAGAAAAACGCGCATTTAGAGCACCGAATTACCGTTATTGGTGCAGAGCGTTTTATCGCGTATGACCGTGTACAACTCTCTTCTTTATTTGCGGGTAAGTCCCATGATGATTTGATGCTGAGTAACCAAGAATGGTACGACATGCATGGCATCCAACTAGTACTTGGCAGCCAAGTAACAGGCATCGACAGAGAGCAAAAGCGTATTCTGCTTGATGGTGAAGATGTGCTGGGTTACGACCAACTTGTGCTCGCGACCGGTTCCTACCCATTTGTGCCGCCAATTGAAGGTAAAGACCGCGACAACGTGTTTGTCTACCGTACGCTTGATGACCTTTCACAAATCAAAAAAGCATGTGAAGGCGCAAAAACAGGCGCAGTAATTGGCGGTGGCTTATTGGGTTTAGAGGCGGCAAATGCACTCAAACTATTGGGGCTAGAAACTCACGTTATTGAATTTGCGCCTCGTCTGATGCCCGTACAGTTAGATGATGGTGCTGGCTTAGTGCTGAAAGAGAAGATTGAAGCGCTAGGGCTAACAGTACACACCTCAACGGGTACGGAACGAATCTGCGATGGTGAAACGGCTAAGCATCGTATGGTGTTTAAAGACAAAGATCCTCTCGAAGTTGATGTGATAGTCTTCTCCGCAGGCATTCGCCCTCAAGATGAGTTGGCAAGGCTGGCTGAGCTAGAAGTAGGTGAGCGAGGTGGCATTGTGATTAACAACCAATGCCAAACCAGCGATGAGAATATTTACGCGATTGGCGAATGTGCCCTTTGGGAGCAGAAGATCTTTGGTTTAGTTGCACCCGGTTACACCATGGCGAGAACCACCGCCGATGTCTTGACTGGGATGCCGAGTGAAGGTTTTAAAGGTGCAGACATGAGCACCAAACTCAAGCTGCTTGGGGTAGATGTGGCGTCTATCGGCGATGCACAAATGCAAACCGAAGGCGCACAGGAAATGGTGTTGCAAGATGCGGTCACAGGCATCTACAAAAAGCTAGTGGTTGATGCGAGTGGTACCCAATTGCTTGGTGCGATTCTCGTTGGTGACAACAGCGACTACGATGCGCTCTTACAGTGTTATTTGAACAAAACTGTCTTGCCAGACCACGCGGCGAATCTGCTGTTTGATACCGGAATGCTGGATGGAGAGATGCCAGACAGCGCCATCATCTGTTCTTGTCACAACGTCACAAAAGGCGATTTAGTTGCCGAGATTCAAGCTGGCACTACCAACCTGACGGACCTTAAAGCCAACACCAAAGCCGGTACTGGCTGTGGTGGCTGTAGCAATATGGTGAAGTCGGTATTGGATACTCAATTGGCAGCCATGGGGGTAGAGGTTAACAACCACCTTTGTGAGCACTTTGAGCTCAGTCGACAAGAGATGTTCCATATTTGCCAAGTGGAACAAATCAAAGACTTCGACACCTTAATCGCACTGCATGGCAAAGGGCATGGGTGTGATATCTGTAAGCCGACAGCAGCATCTGTGTTTGCTTCTTTGTGGAATGAACACATCATGGAGCCACAGCATCAATCTCTGCAAGATTCTAACGATGCCTTTATGGCTAACCTGCAAAAAGATGGCTCTTACTCGATTGTGCCTCGTGTTCCGGGCGGTGAAATCACACCAGACAAACTCATCGTGCTAGGCGAAGTTGCTCAGCAATACGATCTGTACACCAAGATCACTGGCGGTCAGCGCGTGGATTTATTTGGTGCGCAATTAGAACAGCTTCCTGAAATCTGGCAAACCTTAATTGATGCTGGTTTTGAAACAGGGCACGCCTACGGCAAATCGGTGCGCACCGTGAAATCGTGCGTGGGTTCTACTTGGTGTCGCTATGGTGTTGATGACTCGGTCGGATTAGCTATTGAGTTAGAGAACCGCTACAAAGGATTACGAGCGCCCCATAAGCTTAAGTTTGCCGTATCGGGCTGTACTCGCGAGTGTGCAGAAGCGCAAAGTAAAGACATTGGGGTGATCGCCACTGAAAACGGCTGGAATCTATATGTTTGTGGTAATGGCGGCATGAGACCAAGACACGCTGATTTGTTTGCATCCGACTTATCCAAATCAGAGTTGATCACCATGATCGACCGAGTTTTGATGTTCTACGTAAGCACCGCAGATCGCTTGCAGCGTACGTCAGTGTGGATGGAGAGCATGGAAGGGGGCTTAGATTACCTTAAACAAGTGATTTTGGATGACTCTCTCAACCTATGTGATTCATTGGATGAGCAAATGGCACGAGTCGTAGATACCTATCAATGTGAGTGGAAGAGTACGTTGGATAATCCTCAAAAATTGCAACGCTTCCGTCCTTTCTTGAACAGCACGTCGGGCAGCAAAGTCTTACCGTACCAACGTGTGCGTGGTCAGCGTATACCCGTGAAACAGGAGGTGTAAATGAGAGCTTTAACCAAAGTGAAATTGTGTCAGCTGGATGACCTAATGCCGTTTATCGGTGCAACTGTATTGATTGAAGGCGAACACGTTGCGTTATTCTACATTCCTGATAGCGGTGTTTACGCCGTTCAAGATTGGGACCCAATAGGCAAGGCTTACGTGATGAGTCGAGGGATTGTCGGCGATATTGATGGTGAGATGTGTGTTGCGTCACCACTGTACAAACAGCATTTCAGCCTAAAGAGCGGGCAGTGTTTGGAAGACGAAGCGCACTGTCTAAAAACGTGGCAAGTAACGGTCGACGATAATCAGGTTTGTTACTTAGTCGAAGAATGATCCTCGAAATTAGCTTGCTCGATATGAATAAATTATTGGCGTAAGAGACAAGCGAATAAGGCTCCAGAGACAGCACAGTGTGGCTCTGGAGCTTTTGACTATTTGCAAGAATTCACTTGTAGCTCGGTATAGCCAGTCGAGTCGTCCATCGCTCTGGTAAACTCAAGTTCTGGATAAGAATGGATGATCAATTCTGCGGTGGTGTCTATAACCGTGCCTTCCATTAAATGCCCGCCCCAGACTCGTCCATCACGATCAGACACCGAGATATGAACGTGCTGATGTTCAGGCGTCAGTGTTCCCATCACAGAGACGATTTCAAATGGCTCTTGTTTGGTTAACGTACACTCTGCACCTGCCAAACGAAGATTGAGGTCAGAGACACAGCCAACGCATGAGGCAATCGAGCCTGCTTTGATACCGTGCTTCTCGACCAATTTCGCTAGGCTCAGCTTTAAGTCCATGCCTTTGGTAAGACGAACTGCTATCACTTCAATCGACATATTACTTCCTAATTAAAACCAGCAAGCAGGAAAGCGCCGTATCCAAGTCTGCATAACGTTTGGCTTTGCCAAGTACGCGCATACCTTGCATGTTGTTGAGAACAAAACGAGCGAGCTCTTCTGGCTTAAGCGTTTTGGGCACTAAGGTTTCTTTCTGCGCATTAGTCAGCGCATCCGCAATGATGTCGATAAGATGGTCAAATAAGAAATGCCCTTTGCGCAGTACGTCATCGTCTTCGCCAGCGTGCTCAATCAACGCATTTTGAATAAAACACCCACAGTTGCGTTTGCGTTGCAGCTCAGCAAAAGATTTAAGGAACGATTCCAACTCGGGTAAAGACGCGTCGTCTTTTTCCAAATCATTCAGTGACGGTAGCGAGACCTTTTTCAAGTAAGTATCGAGCGCTTCGTAGTAGAGCTGTTGCTTGTCACCGTAGGTGTTGTAAAGACTGAAGCGGTTGATGTTCAACTCGTCGGTGAGATCAGAAATGGATGTATTAGCGAAACCTTTGCGCCAAAAAACGTCCATAGCGACTAATAGTTTTTCTTCTCGATCGAAGTTGGCTTTTCTTGCCATATGCGTACCTACCTGAGCGGTTTTTCTCAAACCACTCCTAAACTTATTGATCAACTTTTGGGAAATGAAGTTCTTGACTGATCGTTTATAAACTGGCTACAGTATATCCTAACCAATCGGTTAGAAAAAGAAAAAGGATATAAAATGAAGCTCTACGAAACCGCGATAACTCCAAGTTGTAAGCGAGTTAGCATTTTTTTAAAGGAAATTGGTGGCGATGTTGAACGCATCGCTTTAAATGTGCGTGACGGCGAAAATCTAGCGGAAGATTTCAAGCAAAAAAGCGTCAATGGAAAAGTGCCATTGCTTGAGCTTGAAGATGGCACGACGATTTGTGAGAGCGTCGCAATTTGTCGTTATCTGGATGAAGCGTTTGAAAATAATTTAGCTCTGTTTGGGGCAAACCAACTTGAGCGCGCGCAAGTGGAAATGTGGCATCGCGTGGTGGAGTTTCAAGGTCTGTATGCTGCGTTTCAAGCATTTAGAAACATCACAGCTATCTATGAAGATAGAGAGCGTTGTGTTAAAGAGTGGGGCGAAGAGTCCAAGCAACGCGTGCAAGAGTTTTTACCGTTGTTAGATAAGCGACTTGGTGAAAGCGAGTTCATTGCCGCTGACCATTTTACTATCGTCGATATTACAGGCTTTATTTTGATTGGTTTTGCAATTAAAGGCCTAGAAATCGATGTGTTTACTACTGCACCAAACATTGCGCGTTGGTATGAGCAAGTTTCAGCTCGGCCTGCATTTCTAAGTTGATGTACCAGCAGCGAGTAGATCATTGCTCGCTGCTATTGCCTTTCGAATTCACAAGGATATTCAAATTCTTCAGCTTTTTTCTTATTTTGTCTCCTATCGCCTATAATTGGAAAAACAACCTCAATGGGCTTCAATGCGTTTTAGAGCCTAGCGCTCTTAGTCTGTAGACGTTCTTTTCATAGTGGGAAGTCTATTAATAGACAAGGAAAGGTCATGCGTATTCAAGTTAAAACTATCAATAATGTTCTTATTGCTCTTTTAATGGTTTCGGTCTTTGGTCTCGTCGCGCTGTACCTCAATAACACACAGCAGAATGAACAGATTGAAAAACTGCAAAGTCAGTTAATAGAGAAAGAGCATCAGATATTAATCTCCAATGAGGCGCTGTCTTACACTCGATATCAACACCAGTTATTAGCTGAAGATTATAGTCGTTTTAGAAATGAGCAATCAGTGACTAGTGTTCTACGTTAGCGTGCCCGACTACCGTCTTAAGGAGGCGAATGAAATCCATTCTTTTGGTCGATGACAGTAAAACAGTACTACTTTATATCAGCAGTGCATTAGAAAAGCAGGGATATGAAGTTATTGCTGTTGAAGACGGACAATCCGCACTTGAAGTGCTGACTTATCGCAAAGATATTCAGTTTGTACTTAGTGACTTAATGATGCCTGGCATTAATGGTATTGAGCTGTGTCGGCAATTAAAATCACAAGTTAGCGAACGTTACATTTTCTTTGTTTTATTGTCCTCTAGAAATGACCAAAGCTCGATCGTGAAAGGCATCGATGCTGGCGCAGATGACTTTGTGGATAAGAAGACGTCTGTAGAGGAACTTCAGGCCAGAATCCGCGCGGGGTTTCGTACTTTAGAACTGCATAACAAACTCGTTGAGAGAAATAAAGAGTTAGATGCAGCCTATCGAATGATCCATCAAGATTTACAGTCTGCTAGTCACCTGATGGAGCAACTACTCCCAGCGGAGTCGTCGATCCAGAACATGCAATTTAGTTACGCCTACAAACCGTGCTCCCAGATTGGTGGTGACATGTTGGGGTATTTTGAGCTTGATGAACAACATGTCGCATTTTATGTTTTCGATGTTTCAGGTCATGGTGTTTCGTCTGCTTTGATGGCTTTTTCTATCCAACAGACGTTATCTCAAAATCTGGGACCTGATTCGATAACCATGGAGCTAAGAGATGGCGACTACTGTATCAGTGAACCAGCAGCCGTTATTGATCGGCTAAACCGACGGTATCAGCAAACTAGAAACAGTCAGCTTTATTTCACTATGGTTTATGCCATTCTTAATACAGAATCAGGACAACTTCGCTATTGTACTGCTGGTCATCCTAAATTCCTTGTTTGGCGAGCGAGCACCGAAACTACAGAGCTGGCGGGTGAAGACAACTTTATGATTGGCGCTTTGCAGCCGATGGAGTACGTTGATAATCAAATTATTCTGAGTGAGGGGGATGTAGTATGGCTTTATTCGGATGGTTTGGTAGAAGCGAGGAGAGGCGAGGCGATGTATTCAGTACAAAGGTTGGCATCAAGTATAAAAGCTGTTTGTACTTCGCAATTAGAAGCAGAAGTGCAGGCTAGATGTGTCTTTGAACAAGTACAATCTTGGCAGAACAAAGATGAGTTTGATGATGATGCGAGTCTTTTACAAGTAAGGTGGCGTGGCTGATAGCCTAGGGATAAAGGAAAAGAATGTTCCAGAGCGAGTTTAAACGAACTTACGGCGGATCCCTTACTCGCTCTCGAAGTGCGAGCAAAGAGGTTGCTAAGTTTTTAATGGATAATCAAGTATCGTTAAGTACGGCTCAGTCGTTGGAGCTTTGTGTTGTTGAGCTTATGAACAATGCTTACATCCATTCTTACAGTGAAATTGAAGGCAAGCCGATAGACGTGGAGTGTAGGATTAGATGTGACCAAATGTCAGATTTCATTGAACTTAGGGTTTCTGACTACGGAGCGTCAATCAATGAAATGACATTCAACCAACATAAAAATAAACAGATTGAGGCTCCTAACTTAATGGATGATGATAGTTGGTCTGCTTCAGGTCGTGGACTGATGTTAGTCGCTCAATTATCTGACCAGTTCAAGTTAGAAAAAGAGATTGGAAAAAACACGTTTGTTTTAGTGAAGAAGAACGGAGAAAAACTAACAACCAAGCAAGATCTATTCACCCCACCTGGTCCCTAGCGTTAATCTGACGGTTACGTTGTATATTATTGTTATTTTGTATTTGTGGTTGGTGAAGGCGACAATAATGCTTCCAACTCTTCTGGTGTCAGGATATCACTGATGTTTAGCATATTGCTCTCATCATCTAACGCCATCTTTGTACGACTAAGCAAGTACCTCTTTTGAGTTGGCGTTAAGTCTTTGAGAGACTCAATCAGCTCCTTGAAATTGCTATTGTTCATTGCCATATTTCCCCCAGTTAAGCCTTAATTTGTTTTATTGCATATTCTTCAAGTAAGCAAAGATTTGTTGATTAATGGCAGCTAGCTCTTTAGTAACTATAGCTATATCTGAGCTATCTGGCTCGTTATCGTTTCTTGTTTCTGCTTCTATTTTTGTGAAAACAATGACAGCGGTTTCTTCACCAAAGCTCTCTAGAATGCCCTTTAGACTGTGAGCCAATAAGTAGAGTTCCGGCCAACATTTGTTTGCGTACAACTCATTGATACGCTGTATGTCATTGGCGTGGTCTTCTAAGTATGTGGAAAAAACGGTGACGATAAGATCTACGTCGTTCTCCATGTATTTATTGAGAACATCAAAATTAATCATGTTTACCTCTGACTAACCGCGAGGTAGAAAAATGTATCGGATAGGAATGTTGAAGTGGGGGGAGTTGAGCGCTGAACAGTGTGCTTATCACTTGAGCTAGACTCATAAAAACAAAGTTATTGTTCGGTACACTTTGCCTTATATACAAGTGTCTATGATCTAATCTTTTGTGCAAAGCATTTTGCACTCGTGTCGTGGCAACACAAGTTACGTGATAGTGGGTTCCAAATAAAATGCTGGGTTGGGAACAGTCTTGTCTACCTAGTTTAAAGCAATCATCAAACAAGTAAGCCAAGCGCTCGCCAACTTTGACTATTCCTTCAGTCAAGGTCAACTCTCCTAATCGAGTACAAATACAAGCTAGCAACCTAGTTGCATAATGGCAAGTAGCTTGACGCAAAAAAGGGGCCTTGCGCCCCTTTTGTACAATTAGCTTTGCTTGGAGTCCTGTTCTACCTGCCTCATTAACTCGTTCGCTTTCTTCATTGCGCGCCTTGCGCTTGTGGTCCTTCTCTTATTGAGCAGTATGTCGGAGAAGCGCAGGTATTTATCTGCAGTTTTGAATCTCAAATCGTTAATATCTCGAAAACCGATAGGAAAGTTCTTCGAAAACTGATCAACATCTTTCACTAAGTTATCGAGGTGAGTTGTTGTTCTTGCCTTTTCTAGGCGGTAATAGAAGTTTTCAAATTCCTCTTGGAACAAAATTCGAGCAGCCTCGTCCGGAAATGGTAGAGGATCGTTAGAGTCTAGCGCGGTCTCATACAGTTTCATCTCGAGGACTGCATCTTTCATCGCGTTGCTTATTTTTAAGTTGTTTTGATGCTCTTCAACGTTTGAGAAGAAAGTATTCCCAACCTTAATTAGCGCAACAAGTGCTGCAGCATCTTTATTTTTGAGTGCTTCAGTTAGGTGTTTACCAAAAACATCGCTAGATAATGAGCTTGGTGTAAATGGGTAATCCTGATGAATTTGATTTAACTCATCTTTCAGTTCATAGATGGACTTACTGTCTTCTTCTTTACTGTATCGAGACTTTTCCAGTTGGCTATTGATTTGTCTGGCTATCGAAAGCAATGTGGAGTGCTTGCTTGATTGAATATCTAACGCCAGAACTTCAATTTTATGTGAGTCAGGGTAGTAGGCTTTTGCTTTGTTTAGTACAGACTCGATTTCATCATAATTTGGATAGTTGTTAGCATCAGAATTCAGAACCTGATCAATCTCAGATTCAAACTCACTTAGAAGGTAGCTCTTGTGCTGTCGTAGTAAGCCAGCTTTAATCACCGGGTGTAAGTTTTTCTCACTATTAATCAGTGACAAGCTTTTTTCTGGCGGTGTATCAAGCAACCATTCCTGCCCATTAATCTGATCATTTTGCTTGTTAATCGCTATTTCTAAATCAGAGATGGTTTCTTGTTGTTGTTGATAGCCAAATACGATTCCGGTAACCAATAGTACGCTTGCAGCTACACCGCTAACGATAGGCCAATATCGCATGTTCAACTTTTGTTTTAACTGATCTGGGGTAAGGTCTTTGGGGATGATGCCAGTTGAAAACACGCGTGCAAAGATAGGCCACTTAGATGCTGGCATATTAGCAGGTTTCGAGACCTTCATTTTCTTTTTGAGAGCTTCATTAACAGGAGTTCTTGAATAAGGATGCTTGCAACTCAATAACTCGTAAGCAATACAAAATAGCGCAAACATATCGTCGCTTAAGTTTGGTTCTTTACCCGACAACAAGTTGAGCGATGCGTAGTTTGGAGTATAGCCAAGAGTCTCCACATTTTCGGATTTACGTTTAGCTGCGTATTGATCTTGCTTTAATTGATGAGTTTTAGATACACCAAAGTCGAGTAATTTAACATTACCTTCAGACGTTAAAATGACGTTAGCGGGCTTTAAATCGGCATGCACGACACCAAGTGAATGGGCGTAAGACAGCGCGTCAAGTACCTGATTTAGAATCGATAAAGTTGCGTTAAACTTCAGCCCATGTGGCCTAGATCGTTGTATTAAATTCTCTAATGTTTCCCCGTTAATATATTCCATCACTAAGAAATATATTTCGCCATCGACACCAAAATCAAAAACCCTAATAATATTAGGGTGGCTTAATCTTTGTGTTTGCTGAGCTTCACGTATCAACATGCGTGCAGTCTCTGGTTGAGATGCAAACTCTTTTTGTAAAATCTTTAATGCTACGTAAGGGGCTTCTGAACCTGAAGATTCTAATATCTTATCTTTTGCCAAATAAACATCACAAAGTCCGCCATGGCCAAGAACCGACTCGATTTCATATCGATTTTTGACAGTTTTGCCTATTAAATTTTCTTTAATAACATCTTTGTCATTATTTGATGTGTTATTTTTATTGTTTACTTTCTTATTAACTAACGGAGTGTTTTCTTTTTGAGACAGTTTTGTATTTGTTTCATTTTTATTTTGAACGGAGCCTTCATTGCTAGCAACTTTATTTGATTGAATTGCATTGTCTCGTTTTTGAGTCTTTACAATTTTAGTTTTGTCTCCGCTATCATTATTATTTATAGAATTGTTTTTATTGCTGTCTTCCATCACAAGAACTCCGTATAAATGATGGGGGAATATATACCTTTCTGCTCAATGAAAAGTCATTATGTTAGAATTTCGCGGCCAAACTAACATTCGTTTTTTTATTGATGAAAGTCTAAGTGTCAAAAATTTGAACTTGGTTGGATAATTAAAATTGTTGAACAATACGTGATTGCTTTGATAAAAAAATGATTCATTATTCCGTGCATGATTTTCAATGGCAGATTTAAGATTTTTATTAATCTTACTGTTAATAAGAAAGTGACTAATAATAAAATTAAAAATAATATTTAGCAGGTCTTTGGCGAGGTTTACATGAAGTTGGTTTTAACCATAACAAGTTTTCACAAATTTACTCCAGAGATAGAGAGTGAGTTTGTGTTTGAATCAAGTGATGAGCATGCCAAGGTTACATTTGGTCGGTCTGAACAATGTGATTGGACACTGCCAGACCCTGAAAGAGTAGTATCTGGAACTCACGGAGAGCTCATCAAGTTTGGTGATAAATACTTGATAAAAGACTTATCAACTAATGGCACGTTTGTTAATAACGCTGTGACACCTGTGGGCCAAGGAAATGAGATTGCACTAAGCGACGACGATACGGTTAGTTTAGGGGATTACCAAATTTCAGTAAGTATTCAAACGAGCACTGAGGCATTCAATAATCAGGAAAGTAACTTTCGTTCCAGTTCAGAACCTGAAGCATTCTCGAGTTCATCTGAAGCAGAGTTTGTAGACCTCGGCCTTAGTGCCAGTGAGCTTTTGAATGAGAGTGTTCCTTCTGACTTTCAATTAGATATTGGCTTAGTCGATGATTTTATTGATATCCCCAAACCAGAAAAACAGAGTGTAGATCCTACACCTGTACCGGAACCCCCACGACAGCTAGAACGTCAACCAACTCCCAAATTTGATAGTAAAGGGAGCGAGCTTGCGGCGTTCATTAAAGGAGCGGGTATTGATCCAACGATGATTCCCAGCGATAACAGAGAGCAATGGTTTGAACAACTGGGGGAATCATTTTCTTTGATGTTAGTTGGTTTAATGGAAACGCTGCACAATCGAGCGGTATTTAAACAAACAAATCGACTTAGTCATACTGCGTTTCGGAAGTCAGAAAATAATCCTCTGAAGTTCTCTGCGAATTTAGAGGATGCAATTCATAACTTATATAACCGTCAAACTGCAAGTTTCCTAAAGCCAAGTGCAGCCATTAAAGAAGCGTTTAGTGATATAGAAAGTCATGAACAAGCGTTAATGAAAGGTGTTGAGGGTACGGTTTCAAGTGTTATGTCGCTTGTTGAACCTACGTCGATATACTCAGAAGCTTTAGCTAAAGACACGGTTATTAATAAGGTTATTCCAGCAAGGAAATATGCTCAAAGTTGGAAGCGGTTTGAGGATATTCATGAAAAGCTATCCGATGACATTATCAATAAAGAATCTCCATTTTATTTAGAAGATTTCGCTAAACACTATGAGTTAGCATTAAAAAATAAAAGCTAGGAAATAGGGTGATGAAAAGAGTTTATCAGTACATTTTGTTATTAATTTCAATGGTTTTATTTGGATGCTCAGCAGCCAATTTAGTTGTTGACCCATATTCAGATTTAGAAATAACAGCAAATCACAATATTAACCCTGACTCCAATGGTAGGCCATCCCCTGTAGTCGTGTATGTTTTTGAATTAACATCAAATACCCTTTTTGAAAGTCAGGATTTTTTTTCAATTTATGAAGAAAGTGAAAAAGTATTAGGCCCTGATTTAGTGAATAAATATGAAATATCATTAACTCCAGGTCAGAAAGAAACATATCAGGCAAGTATGTCTCCAAAGACTGAATACTTAGGCATTGTCGCAGCGTTTCGAGATATTGAAAATTCAAATTGGCGACAAGTCATTGAAGTGGATAAGACCGGTTACAACACCTATCAAATTCTGTTAGAAGATCTGTCTTTGGTCGTAAAATAACGTTTAGTTGGCTAATTATAAATGACGCAATACTCCAAGACGGCTTGGTGCGAAGGGATGTTTTTACGTCCCCAGCACTTTCAACAACATGAACGCGCAACCTCTCAAGAATTCAAAGGCTTACATCAGTTTGGTGGGGCTTATAATTGGGGGGTTTGGAAATGTCGAGTAAAAGAACATGCATTAAAAGATGGTCTGATTGAATTAGATCACTTTGAGGCAGTTTTGCCAGATATGACTCTGGTTAATACCTTAACAGCCAGCGATTCGGTTGTGCCTTTATTTATTGATAAAGACGTAGAAAATACGTTAGTAAAAATCACTCTTCCCCTTTCAAATATCAAAGGTAAAAATGTTTCTGATGTAAGTGAGGCGATCGTTTCTCGTTATGTACTTAAAGACGTTGACGTTATAGATAATCTCACTGGGCAGGATGAAGAAACGATTCAAGTCGCAGCCCTAAACCTGGAACTGAAAGCCAGCAATGACAAATTAGCGGGTTATGTTGAGTTACCGATTTTGAAAATAAAAGAGGTAACGGCAGAAGGCGAAGTAATACTAGACGATTCGTATGTTCCACCGCTTATCAATTTACTTAGCGACAAAGTTATGTCGGCTTACTTGCGTAACGTTATTGCGATGACAAAGATGCGTGCCGACGTTATTGCGCAGCGATTGATTAAGGGCAAAGCCGCCTCTGCATCTGCTGTTGATTTCATCATGCTACAAATGTTGAACAGGTATGAGGCGATGTTAAAGCACTTTAGTGACCTAGACAGGCTACATCCATTGGAATTAGCTACGACCCTGAAAGGTTATATTGGTGAATTAGCTACGTTTTCTGACAAAACCAAGAGGATGCCAAGCTTACTTACATACGATCACTTAGATGTATCAAGTGTTTATAGCGAATTGAATCAAGTTCTGAGTCAATATCTGAGCGTTGTCCTTGATCAAACAGCAAGCAAACTTCCTTTGGAGCCACGACAATATGGAATTCAAGTGACGCCACTTCCAGATAAGCGTTTACTTGAATCATGCCAGTTTGTGCTTGCGGTCAAAGCTGATACGACAACAGATGAAATCAGACGTTTAGTCCCGGCGCAGCTCAAGTTTGGACCAGCGGAGCAGATTCGTGATCTGATCAACAATCAGATTAATGGCATAAACGTAGCGCCATTGAGTGTAGTACCGAGGCAGATCCCTTACCAAACGGGTTATGTCTACTTCGAAGTAGTCAAGAAAGGCCCGTTTTGGATGAGGCTGAAAGACAGTGGTGGTATTGCGCTGCATTTATCGGGGCATTTTCCGAATGCTGACCTTGAGCTGTGGAGTATTAGTCAATAGGTGTGCTCAGTATGGAACAAACGATCGTAAAACCAACACCGGGTGGAAGAGCGCCCGCACCGAAACCACAATCAGAAAAGTCAGCAGATAATACGGTAGTTATCTCAAAAAGTCCTGAATTGGTGAATAACGATTCAGTGGTTGCTTATGGGAACAACCCTTTATTGGCAGAAGCAAATGGTCTTTTATCTATTATTGGTCAAATTCGAGCGACAGCAACTCATTCTGACCCGTTGTTTCTAAAAGAGACGTTGGCACAAAAACTTAGAGATTATGAGAACCGACTACGCCACCACGACGTTGATTTGGACACTATTGATACGGCTCGTTACTGTTTGTGTTGCTCGTTAGATGAAGCGGTGCTCAATACTAATTGGGGGGGGCATTCATTTTGGAGCCATGACTCATTGCTTAGTTCTTTCTATGCCAGCAGCCAAGGTGGGGAGGCGTTCTTTAAGTACCTTGATAAGTGCATGGCGCAACCAGATACAAATTTAGATTTGCTTGAATTGATGTACGTGTGCTTATCGCTTGGGTTTCTCGGCCAATATCGTTTGGAAAAAAACGGACTGGAGTCTCACCGAAAACTGAGAAGGCAGATTATCGCTATTCTTAAGTCTTACGGAAGAGGGATACCTCAAGAGCTAAGCAATAGTATCGAACAACACATTTTGAATGGCTCTAAGGCTTCCGACAGAGCTCCTCTCTGGGTTGTGTGCTCCGTAACGGCTGCATTATTGGTTTGTATATTTATGTATTTTAGCTATGAGCTAAACAAGGCTTCCAACCGCACCTTTTCTCAATTAGTCAATTTGGTTCAACCGCAACAGCTTAACCAAGATACAACGTCAGAATCAAAATCAGCGCCAATTGCAGAAAGGATCTCTATATATCTGGCAACTGAGATCGGGAAGGGGCTAATCAACGTCGAGCCGTTGCAAGACAGGGTAAGAATTTCGTTAAAGTCGCAAGATCTATTTGAATCAGGTAGTGCTGATGTTGTCGCGTATATCCAACCCGTAATTTCTAAACTCGCTAGAACGTTGGAGTCTACCCAAGGCAAGATCATTGTGACAGGTCATACCGATGATAGGCCAATTTTCACGAGTAAATATCCTTCGAACTGGCATCTATCATTAGCTCGAGCTACTGCTATGTCTGAACAACTTATCTCGAATAGCGCACTAGAAGGTCGAGTCATACCAGAAGGGCTGGGTGATGCAAGACCATTGGTTGAAAACAATAGTGACGAAAACCGAGCTATTAACCGTCGAATTGAAATCGACCTCCTTGTCGCGAATTAATAACAGGTAGATAGAGATGCGTATTAAAGAAATTGGCAGAATATTTACTCAAAGGTGGTTTCTCGGTCTTATCGGTGTCGCTGCTTGTTCAATTTTTATTTGGGTTGTTGGTCCACTTATCACGATAGCGGGATATGAGCCACTAAAGAGCGACTTCCAACGACTCGTCACGATTTTGGTGCTGGTGTTTGTGTGGGCTTTATTCAACGTGACTAAGCAGCACAAGCAAAAAGTTAAAGAAGACGAAAGTATTCAAACGTTACTTGAGGTTGATAGTCAGTCAGATAAAGAAGCGGCGAGTGAAATTGACTTAATGCGCGAGCGTATTGAGCAAGCTGTCAAAGTAGTAACGAAAACACATAAAGGAAAGCGAAGCTTATATGACTTGCCTTGGTATGTGTTGATCGGCCCTCCAGGGACAGGGAAGACAACAGTGTTAAAGCAGTCAGGGCTGGAGTTTCCGTTAGCGGATAGCCTTGGTTCTGACTCTATTGCTGGTGTCGGTGGAACTCGTCATTGTGATTGGTGGTTTGCAAATAAAGCAGTTCTGATTGATACGGCCGGTCGATACACGACACAAGACAGTCAAGAAAAAGTCGACTCTAAAGCATGGCACGGCTTCTTGGGGCTGTTGAAAAAATATAGAACGCAAAGGCCAATTAATGGTGCAATTGTCACAATTAGTTTAGCCAGTGTGATGTCGCAGACAAGAACCGAGCGAAGCCTTCATGCTCGAGCTATCAAGTCGCGCCTTCAAGAACTGAAGAATCAGTTAGGGATGCAATTTCCTATTTACGTACTACTGACCAAAATGGATTTAGTTGCGGGTTTCAATGAGTTCTTCTCTGATCTAAGCAAGGAAGATCGTGAGGAATTGTTCGGTTTCATGTTTCCGCGTGAAGTGGCTGATGAAAGAGGGGTTATTTCTTTATTCAATAAAGAATTTCATGGCATGCTGGAGCGCCTTGATGCGCGAATGCTGAGAATCCTTGAAACTGAAGATGATTTAGAGAAGCGAGCACTTATTTTTGAATTTCCTAAACAGCTAAGGGTATTACAAGCTAACCTTGATGAATTTTTAGCGGAAATATTTGCACAAAATAGTTTTGAAGAGCCAGCCTTGATTCGTGGTGTGTTTATGTTGAGCTCGGTCCAAGAAGGCTTACCAGTCGATAAGTTAATGAATGAATCGACCAATGGACTTGGACTAAATCGCCTCGCTCTAGCAAAAAGCCCAACAGGATCTCATAGTTATTTCGTGAAGAACTTGTTTGATAAGGTTATTTTCAAGGAACAACTGTTAGGAACGGTTAATCGTCACTATCAAAAGCAGTCAGGGTGGATGCGCCGAGGTGTGTACATTGGCTGTGCTTCTCTACTGCTAGGTGCGTCTGCACTTTGGCTTATGAGCTACAAGTGGAATTCTCAGTTGATTGTCGATACCAATGAGCAAGCCGGCCATATTGAAGCAATGATTGGTGCTGAGAGCCTAGATTTTGAGGCGGATATTATCTCAGCCGTAGAGACATTAGACCGATTGATGACGCTTCCTCTAGGAAAGCAAAGCAACTACGGCGATGCTGATTCCGTAAAAAGGTTTGGTCTCTATCAAGGAGATAAAGTCTCACAGGCGGCGAACAATGCATATTCTGATGCGTTGACCCAATATTACGCTCCCTTGCTTCTTGATAGCTTGGTGACGGAAATGGAAAGTAATCAACAGCATCGAGAGTATTTGTATGAAACGTTGAAAACTTATTTGATGTTATTTAATCCAGACAAATACCAACAAGATGAAGTGTTGGCTTGGTTTAACTTCTATTTTGAACGTCAATATCCGGGTGAACTAAATATAGACTTAAGAAAAGGTCTGTTACAGCACACTCAAAATTTATTAGAGAATGATGGACAAGGCTTTTCTTATAATACTGCTGCCGTGACTAATGCTCGCGAGGTTTTGACACAAATGTCTCTACCAGAACGTGCTTACCAGCGAATGAAGATACAATTTTCGAAGAGTCATGTTCCTTCATTTCGTTTGACTGATGTCTTGGGGCCTAAAGGGCTTGAGCAGTTTGAACGAGCGAGTGGAAAGCCGTTATCACAAGGCATTTCGGGCTTTTATACGTACAATGGCTTTCATAGCATTTTTCAGATTCAGATCAACCGTACAGTAAAAAGCCTAATGGAAGAGAACTGGGTTTATGGTGACGATCTTAAGGCTCATGAAATTGATCAAGATAGCGCTATTCAAGGAGTCCAATCTCGATACTATCAAGATTATGTGAATGAATGGAAAACTCTGATCGAAGATATTCAACTTAAGCAGGCTCCGAGCCTAGAGCTTGCAACAGAACAAGCTAGAGTTCTATCTGGAGTTGAAAGACCAATCGAATCGTTGTTGAGGGCAATCCAAAAAGAAGTTGGTTTGTCGAAAGTATCATTGTCAGAAAATCAGAAGGCCACTTCTGAAGTCGCTGGTAAGGTTGCCAAAGTTAAATTTTCGAATACGGCAGATAGACTAGACATGTACTTGCCTGAAGAAAATGGTTTCAATGTTGCACTGCCAGGTAAAGAAGTCGAATCTCATTTTTCGGAGATCTTACGTCTCGGCGAACAAGACTTTGATGATATTCAACAAGCTATGGTTAACTTGCGCTCGTATTTAAGCGATTTATCAAGCTCAGGTAATAATCAGAAAATTGCTTACAAAAGTATTTTAGATGGGACCGTTACACAAGATGTGGCTGCTTCCTTTGCCCGCGCTAAAGAACTTTTGCCTAGGCCATTTAATCAATGGCTAGGTGAACTTTCTCAAGAGTCAGTTAAGTTTGCGGAGAGCGGGTCGAAAGATCATCTAAATCAGCTTTGGGTTACGCAAGTGGTGCGCCCTTATCAACGGACGATTGCGGGTAGATACCCATTCGAGCCAAATGCGAGCAGAGAAGTAAGGCTGAAGGACTTCAAACGTTTCTTTGGTTATGGAGGTACGCTTGACTCATTCTTCCAAGAGTATCTTGAACCGTTTGTCGATACGTCGAAAAGTCGTTGGCGATTAGAAAAGGAAATTGGAGTTCGTCCAGAAACGCTGATGGTCTTTCAAAGAGCGAAGCGTATCAGGCAGTCTTTCTTTGAATCTGATAATTCATTGCGCGTAGAGTTCGGTATGAAACCAGTGTATCTGGATCAGCACATTACTCGCTTTGTTCTAGAGTTAGGTAAGCAAGATTTGGTTTATAAGCATGGACCAGCACGAGCTAAGTCCTTGAGCTGGCCTTCGGGTCAAGACCAGACTCGAATAGTGTTCACACCACCAGAATCTAAACGTGAGATTGCCCATACTTATGAAGGTGAGTGGGGCATATTCAAACTGCTAGATCAATCACTTAAAGCAAGACCAGAATCACGTAAAGACAACATAGTTATGATTGATTTAAAGGGAAATAAGGTGCAACTAGAGCTTATTCCGTCTAGTGCTATTAATCCGTTTTGGTCAAATGAAATGGAGAGGTTCAGATGTCCACGAACCTTGTAACATCAGCCTGGGGTTATATCGGTAAAATGCCTGCAAAAGGCGACTTTGTGAAAGATGGCTTATCACAAGGCTTTTCAGAGCGCTGGCATGACTGGCAGCAGGCTGTTATTGCAGTCAGCAGAGAACAATTGGGTGAAAGTTGGAATGAGCATTTTTTAACCGCGCCTGTGTGGCACTTTGCTCTGGATGTTAGTTACTTAGAAGACTCGACATACATTGGTAGCATGATTCCTAGTGTAGATGCATGCGGTAGATACTTTTTCTTTACTATAGCTCGTGCCGTAAAAGGTGAAGCTGCGCAATATTGGGGGGACAAAGCTTGGACCGAGGACAGTGCATCTCTTGCCCTAGCAGTACTTGAGGACGACTTTGTATTTGATGTTTGGCATAAGAGCATGCAAGAAAAAAACGATTTAGTGGCGAATGTAACAAGTGAAGTGCAGCCTCTTAAGTTTCTTTATCAAAGCCAAATATCTACGATTTTTCATGACCAAGGTGGAGCAGATCAAAGCGCACTTTTGAATTACCTCATTAAAGAAAAATTGAGTAAGCCATGCTTTTGGTGGACTGAAGGCTCGACTCTAGTTGAACCATGTATGTTTATGACCAGCGGGTTCCCTTCTATTGGTCAATTTTCTGCCATGCTTGATGGCGGTTGGAAAAAGTGGAATTGGTAGGATAGAAGAATGAATTGGAACTATTTTACCTTTGCTAAATCGCACGCAGGAAAAGTACGCCCTTATAACGAGGATGCTCTTTTAGATATGACAGAGCAGCATATTTGGGTTGTAGCCGATGGAATGGGTGGGCATAGTGCTGGCGACATAGCAAGCCAGATGCTAGTGGATAGAATCGCGCGCCATATGCAGGATGTCCCAAATACCAATATCGATGATATCCGGAGTGTGGTTCAAGCCGCGAATTTAGAAATTTATCAATACGCACAAAATCACTTAGACGGTAAAACGATGGGAACAACTCTCGTTTTGTTGTTTATCCAGGACGGGTATTACCACTGTCTTTGGGTCGGTGATAGCCGAATTTACCAGCTTAGAAATGGTCATTTTTCTCAAAAAACACGCGATCATAGTCAAGTTATGGATTTAGTCGATCAAGGGTTATTGGCATTTGAAGATGCTGAGTCACATCCTCTTGCAAATGTTATTACCAGAGCTGTAGGGGTAGATGAGAGTATCACTATTGATCAAGTTTCAGGGCAGTTGGCTGACGGCGATCAATTTCTTCTGTGTAGTGATGGGCTTTCTAAAGAATTAACGAGTGATGAAATTCACCGGACATTGTATGCGGACTCAGTAAATCAAGCAGGATTAGCACTCATGCATTCGGCGTTAGTGAGAGGTGCAAGTGATAACGTTACTTGTGCGTTAGTCAAAGTTCGCCAAGCGCAGACGGAATTTGAAGCAGTAACGAGAGAAGACGCGACGATCCCCGTTTTTCTTAGAGGGAGGTCTTATGAATAGTGAGATGTTCGATTGGTATGAACAAGCGTTGACTCCTATATCTCAAGAGAATCCCACAGGTGTTGACCCTAGAGAAGATGTATCGCCACAGTCTGCTTATTACCGATTAAAAGATCAGCGTATGGCTGCGCGAAATGCAGAGCGCAATGCACTTATAGAAGAAGAAAGTATTTATACCCACAGTAACTTATGGCGGGTATTTATTGAGGAAGTACCAGAGATACTTACGAATCAATCTAAAGATTTAGAGTTTGTTGCTTGGCTTATAGAGGCTCTAACTCGATTGTATGGTTTTCGCGGTATGGGCGTTGGGTACAAACTCGCTACTGAGTTCATCGAGAAGTTTTGGGATGATCTCTATCCAATGCCTGATGAGGATGGCATTGAAACAAGAATATCGGCGATTACTGGCCTCAATGGTATCGATAGCGAAGGAACACTTATTTTCCCTATTGCTTGTATCCCGCTTACTGACGTAGGCGTTGAGCAAGCGTATGCCTACTGGGAATATCAGCAAGCTATTGAGTTGGAGCGTTTAGATGAAGATAAGCGCCGAAATCGAGTCGATCTTGGCGCTACAGAGTTATCTGATATTACAACTACAGTTAAATCTACCTCTGATGCTTTTTATCGTGAGCTAATCGCTGATCTGGAGTTCGCCACAGAGTCATTTAATGAATTCAGTCAGCGATTAGATGAAGCGGTAGGTGATGTTACTCCTAGCTCTTATATATCAAAAAGGCTTGAATCAATACACTCGGCATTAAAGCATCTCCTTGGAGAGCGTTTTAATCAACCACAAGCTGTGTTTGAAGAACTAGAGGAGGTGGATGAATCTTCTTCTTCGGAACAACAAGTGAGTTCACAAAGTTCTGATGCACTATTAGCGACAAACATGAAATCACGAGAGCAGGCGATTAGACAATTGCAGCAAGTGGCTGATTTCTTCAGAGAGAGTGAGCCTCACTCACCAGTTTCTTACTCCATCGAACAGATCATTCGTTGGTGTGGAATGCCTCTGCCGGAGTTACTGGCGGAACTTATCTCCGACGGAGATGCAAAGAAAAGCTACTTCCGTTTGGTTGGCATAGCAGAACAAAATGAAAATTAATAAAGGGAGAATGGTATGACGAGTATCCACTCGAAACTGTCACGAGTACGGAAGCCTCGTGTCCACATTACCTATGATGTTGAAACTGAAGGTACAACTCTTAAGAAAGAGCTACCTTTTGTTGTAGGTGTAATGGGTGACTTCGCTGGTCAAAACACTGAAGCGTTGAAGCCTTTGAAAGACCGCCGTTTTATTCAGATCGATCGAGACAACTTCGATGATGTGCTCAAAAAGATGAACCCATCGGTTAAGTTCAAAGTTGCGAACAAGCTTGCGAACGACGATTCACAGTTTGAGGTGGATTTGAACTTTAAATCAATGCAAGACTTTGAGCCCGCTGCGATCGTAAATCAAGTTGATCCACTGCGCCAACTGATGGAAACGCGTAATAAACTGCGTGATTTGATGACAAAAGTTGACCGTTCTGAAGAGCTTGAAAACATCTTAGAGGATGTTTTGAACAACACAGACAATCTGACAAAACTTGCGGGCGAGTTAGATCTTGGCAAGAAAGCGAAGTCAGACAGTACTGAAGGAGCGGAATAATGACGACTGAAGCTGAAAAGCAGTTAGATCCAACTGTTAATGAACAAACAACTTCATTTTTAGATCAAGCTATTGGTGCAACTAAGCAGACAGAAGCCTCTCGTGCTGAAGAGCTAATTAAAACGCTCACTGAAGAAGCGATGAAAGGGACGGTTACTTGGAACAAAAACCTAACGGTAACTTTTCGTGAAGCGATTAATTTACTTGATAAACAGATTTCTGATCAGTTGTCTGAAGTAATGCATCATCCTGAATTACAGAAACTTGAAGGTTCTTGGCGTGGTTTAAATTATCTAGTGATGAACTCAGAGACGAGCTCTACTCTGAAAATTCGCATGATGAGTATGACTAAGAAAGAGTTACATAAAGACTTGAGTAAAGCGGTTGAATTTGACCAAAGCCAGATCTTTAAGAAAGTTTACGAGTCTGAGTTTGGCAGTGCAGGTGGTGAACCTTATGGTGCATTAATTGGTGACTATGAGTTTACCAACCACCCAGAGGATATTGAGTCGCTGCGCCTAATGTCAAATGTAGCCGCTTCAGGCTTCTCCCCATTCTTGTCCGCGGCCTCACCAGCACTATTTGGTTTTGATGAGTGGACTGAACTGTCAAAACCACGCGATCTAGACAAGGTCTTTGAGTCGTTAGAATACGCTCAATGGCGTTCGTTCCGTGAGAGTGCTGATTCACGTTTTGTTAGCCTGACTATGCCGAAAGTTCTGGCTCGTTTGCCATACGGACAAGCCACTGCTCCAGTTGAGGAATTTGGATTTGAAGAGTTCGAAGTAGACCCAGTGTCAGGTATTGCTGTCAATGCTGAGCATAATGACTACTGTTGGATGAACTCTTCGTATGTTCTTGGTGTTAAGTTAACAGACGCCTTCTCAAAATATGGATTCTGTACAGCTATCCGTGGTGCAGAAGGTGGTGGTCGAGTGGATAATTTGCCAACACATTTCTTCATGAGTGATGATGGCGATCCTGATATGAAGTGTCCAACAGAGATTGGTATTACCGACCGACGTGAGGCAGAGCTGGGTAAACTTGGTTTCTTGCCGCTTTGTCACTACAAAAACACCAACTATGCGGTGTTCTTCGGTGCGCAAACCTGTCAAAAACCGGCGAACCACGAATCTCCGGAAGCAACGGCTAATGCGGCGATTTCAGCACGTCTACCTTACATGATGGCGACATCTCGTTTTGCGCATTATTTGAAGGTAATGGCTCGAGATAAAATCGGTAGCTTTATGGAAGCAGAAGACGTTGAGTCTTGGTTGAACCGCTGGATTCTAGGCTATGTAAATGCTTCAGAGGGTGGTGGTCAAGAGATCCGAGCGAAATACCCTCTAGCAGATGCTCGTGTCCAGGTTAAGGAAATCCCTGGCGCACCAGGTTCTTACAATGCTGTAGCATGGCTTAAGCCTTGGCTGCAAATGGAAGAATTGACGACATCTTTGCGACTTGTTGCAAAGATCCCTCAGTCGGGTGGATAAGAAATGAATTGGCTGGTCGTAAGGCCAGCCATACCAAATCGTTATGTTCTAGATGGAAATAGCAGTGTCACTTAACTTTCGCGATCCCAGTAAGCTAAAGCATGAATTCAGCACAGGGGGCTATGCTGAGCTTGATAGCCCGTGGTTGACTCGATTCAATGAATCTTCTGATCTTGTAGAGGCAGCTCGAATTTGGCTAGAAGGTACGCGTTCAAGAGATTTGGACAGTTTTCGTCATAGTGTGATGAACACGATAAACCGAATTGATGAGCTATTAGAATCTCAATTAAACGAAATAATACATCATCCTGAGTTTCAACAACTCGAAAGAGGTTGGATCGGCGTGAGGTATTTATGCGAACAGGTCGACACTCGATCATCAGACTCCGTCAAAGTCAAGGTGTTGGCGGCAACATGGAATGAAGTCAGTAAAGATGCACTAAAAGTCATCGAGTTTGACCAATCAGCACTATTTAAGCTGCTCTATCAAAATGAATATGGCATGGCCGGGGGAGAACCCTTTGGCGTGGTAGTTGGCGATTATCAACTTCGTTGTGATGCGAGTAAAAATTATTTTGATAGAGATCTGTCTGTGCTCAGCAAGATCTCTCAGTCTGCAGCGGCAGCATTCAGCCCGTTCATTATGTCAGCATCGCCGGAGATGTTTGGTGTTGACAGTTTTTCACAGCTCTCTGCGATAAGAGATATTGCGGCCCAATTTGAACAGGCAGATTACGCAAAATGGCGCAGTCTGAGAGACAACGATGATACCAAATTTATTGGCCTGACTGCGCCGAATGTTTTATTCCGTCAGCCATATAAAAGTGATGGTTCGCGCAACGATCAGTTCGACTTTCAAGAGCATGTCTACGACTCTAATCGCGATTTGCTATGGGGGAGTAGTGCGTATTGTTTTGCGGCCGTATCAATTAGAGCGTTTCAGGAGCATGGGTGGTTTACGCACATGCGAGGCATTAAGCAAGGGGATTATAGTCAGGGTATTATCGTCGCTCCTACTAGGAACAAAATGCGCGTTAATGGCAAGAATGACCGTGAAAGATGCCCTTTAAACTTAAAGATCTCTGAGAGAAAAGAACAAGAGTTGTCTGAATGCGGTTTCATTTCTATTTCTCCTGTACCTGAAACCGATATGGTAGGGATGACCTCGAATGTATCTCTCTACAAGCCTAAGCAATATGCAGAAAAACACATTTCAACGAATGCAAAGCTCACGTCGATGTTGCAATACACGTTGTGTGTGTCGCGAGTCGCACATTATCTCAAGGTTATGGGGCGTGACAAGATTGGTGGATATCAAGATTCAGAAAGCCTAGAGCGAGACTTTCAACGATGGTTGCATCAGTACACTACCGCGTCGGATGAAGCATCTGATGAACTTAGGGCGAAGTACCCCTTAAATGAAGCGAAAATTACGGTTCGAGAGAAAAGAGAAACTCCAGGACACTATTACTCTGTTATCCATTTGCGACCGCACTTCCAGCTCGATCAAATGGTATCTAGCATTAAATTAATTACTGAATTATCACCAGAGCACTTGGTGTAAGGAAATAACAATGACCCAATGGAAAAATGCTTTGTCCCAAGGCCAATTGCAACAAGCTCTAGAGCTATTAATTGATGAAATTAAAGCGGCGCCTAAAGATGCAAGCTTGAGAAGCTCGTTCATTGAGCTGCTTTGCATTGATGGAGACTTCGAGCGTGCGGATGAGCAACTTATGCAATCGATCAAATTGTTTCCTGAGTATCTACCTGGTGCAAGTCAGTTGCGACATTTAGTGAAAGCGGCCCAGGCTAGAAAAGATTTTATCGACGGTGCGGCTAGTGCCAAGGTATTAGGTGACGAGGAATTCACTAAAGAGCTTGTTCGCTTTAACCTCGCTCTCAAAAATCAAGACTATGCAGAAGCGTCACACCTAGCGCATAGCATTGAAGAGCATCGTACTATTAAAGGCTTTAACATAAACGGTACAAACTATGAAGATGCTAGGGATATTGATGATCGTTTAGGTGGTTACATTGAACTGTTTTCCACCGCGGGTAACTATTTTCTTGTTCCAATTTCTAGCATTCAAGCGCTAGAAATAAAAGCACCTACCTCTTTATTAGAAAGTATTTGGCGACCTGTAGAGTTTGATATTGACGGACTTGGCGAAGGAGAAGGCCATATGCCATTGACCTATGTTGACTCAGAAACTGACGCACAAAAGCTAGGTCGAGAAACAGATTGGAAACAGCTTGGTGAGCAAGAGTCCTTCGTGGGTTTAGGCCAAAAATGTTGGCTAGTTGGTGATTCAGCCCTCCCAATCTGTGACTTGATTACATTGTTAGAGTCGAAACAAATAGCGTAACAATAACATGTCTTTAACCGTTTCTCTGCTCGACAAATTGATGGATAGTGATCCTTCAACTAGAGATGAAAAAGACTTCCCTACGAGCCAACAACAGATGTTGAACAGCTTGCTTAGAGATTTGGAGTCTATGTTAAATAGTCGTATCGGATGGAAAAACATTCCTGATGACCTTTTAGAGGTTCGCTATTCAATATTGAATTATGGTCTGCCAGATTTTTCCTCGATGCCTTATAGCAGCCAAGAGGGGCAGAATCAGCTTTGTGACATTGTTCATGATGCAATTAAAGAGTTCGAGCCTAGGTTAAGGAATCCTTATGTCCAGATTTCGGACGAGAAAAACGCTATTGATAGGGTGTTGAGGTTACAAATTAGCGCCACTTGCTTAATCGATAACAGCATTCATGAAGTGCGATTCAATTCTGAAGTAGAGCCGGTAAATTTAGGTATGAAACTGAGTAGAGCGAAATGAGTGAAGAGTTTCTCAAATACTATAATCGCGAGTTAGCTTATTTACGTCACAAAGGACAAGAGTTTGGGGAGCAGTATCCTAAGATCGCTGCGAGACTCCGTATCAGTGAGGAGCAGGTTGACGATCCACATGTAGAAAGATTGCTAGAAGGCTGTGCATTTCTAACGGCAAGGATTAGACAAAGTTTAGACAATAGTTATCCTCAGTTCACTGAATCTTTGATGGGGCAGTTATATCCGGATTTTCACGCACCAATTCCATCAATGTCCGTCATTAAGATGAACTGCTCTAGCTCTACTTCCTCTTTTTTTGACGTAGAAGAAGGTGAGCGAGTCGTTATCGGTGCTCCTGGATACCACGAATGCGAGTTTAGAACCTGTTATCCGGTCAGAATGTACCCTGTTGATGTGACCTCTGGCGCTTTCAAAAACGCACCGCTTAAATCGGTGGGCTCCCAATGGGAAAGCCATGCTCATTCAGTTTTGAAAATCCAACTCACCGCCCAAGATGAAGAGACATCTCTGAGTGACATGGGATTAGAACGGTTGCGCTTTTATTTAAACGGGCAATCTCAGTTGACGTTTAAACTTTACCAAATGCTATTTCAAAATCTAATTGGTTTATCTGTCGTTGCGGGTGGCAAAGAAGTTCGTTCTTTAACGAAAAGGCATCTTATTGAAGTGGGATTTTCAGAAGATGAGAAGGTTGTTCCATACAGTAAGAGAAGCTTTTCGGGAGCAAGATTACTTGTTGAGTATCTGCACTTTCCTGAGAAGTTCATGTTCTTTGATATCACTGAACTTGGATTATCAGAGCTAGCTCTTGGAGAGCAAGCTGAACTGTATTTTTACTTTGATACCAATGATGATTGGCTTCCTAAGCAAGTGGATGAAGAGAGCTTGATGGTTGGTTGTGTGCCAGTCGTCAACTTATTTAAAAGTGTTATGGAGCCCAAGCGTATTCTACCAACCGAGTACGATTACCACTTATCACCGCAATACCAGGAAGCCGAGAGTAACGAGGTTGTCTCTATTTCTGACGTAACATTGAGAAACTGGAACAAAACGTATCACAACCTGCCATGTTATCACGCTGGTGAGCACACGCATTATATGAACGCCAGTGAAATTTATTGGTTGATGAGACGTGAGGATAAAAATTGGGCTGGTGGATACGATGAACCGGGCAGGGAAACTTACATTTCTTTTGTTGATAAAAGGCATCAATTGTTCAGTCCAGAGAGCCGAGAAAACTGGCTAATGTACGTTGAAGCGGAGTGCTGCAATCGTAATTTAGCGCAGAAGCTTCCATTTGGAGGCGGTCTTCCAAAAGTCTCTTTGCCGGAAGTAAATGACAACTTCGAGTCAGTTCGTTGTTTAGTTTCTATATCAGAAACCCTCCGGCCAGAAATGGATGAAAGTACACGATGGCAGTTAACTAAGCTTCTAACTTTAAACCACTTTACCGAAGAAGATGGATTAACAACTTTGAAGCAAACTCTGAATCTCTATGCATTTTCTGGGACCGCAGAAACGAAAGCGGTAATTGATGCTTTAGCGAAGTTAGAGTTCGAGCCGACTACAGGCAGAGTAAGTCAGAAAGGTAAAGTTGGTTTTGCGCACGGTATAAAAATCATTTTGACGGTTTCTGATCAAATTTTACCTAAAGAGCAAATCTTCCTCCTAGGTAGTGTTTTATCCGTTTACTTTGCACAATATGCTGAAATTAACATTTTTACGCAGCTAGAAATAAGACTTAAGTCAACGGGAAAACCCTTCCACTTATGGCCTGCATTAACTGGCGATAAGGTGTTGCTATGATCGCGGAGCAATTTTATCGAGATCTAAAGCAACATCCGTTGTTTGAAGCAATTCACCTTATCGAACACGAGATCTTGCAAGCCGAGGCACAAATAGGGACAGATGCTCTACCGAAGCATGAAAAACTAAACCTAAAGGTCAACCCATCGTTAGGTTTTGAAAATGCGCAGCTTTGCGATCTGAAACATATTGATAGCCACAAGCTAGCACTAGAAACTAATCTGATAGGCCTAACGGGTGAGCAGGGGGTGCTTCCTCAGCACTACAGCGAGTTAGCTTTGCATCGTCAAAAAGAAGGCGATACAGCAATGGTGGACTTCTACGATATTTTTAACCATCGTTTACTGTCTCTTTACTATCGATGCTGGCAACTAAGTCAATTGACCGTTCAGTCTCGTGCTCATGCACAGGGATTACGTTCACCTTTAGAAGATTGTAAATCGGCATTAACTGGGCAGGGTAGTTCTTTGTCCCTGCACTATGGTGGTGTTTTTGCTTCACCGACGAGAAGTAAAGCTGGACTAAAAAGTGTTCTTGAATGTTTATCTGGATGCCAAGTAAAGATTCATGAGTTTCAAGGGCAGTGGCTACATCTTGCAAAAGAAGAGCAAACACGTCTTTCATCTCGAACTATGCCAGAAGGGCAGTTTGCTCAACTTGGTTCCGGAGCATCCTTAGGCTCGAAAGCTTGGAATATAAACGCAGGAACAACGATCGAGTTTCTGCCAAAGCACAAAGATCTGGTTAGTAAATTACTGCCTAACCATCCAAATGTAGAAATTATTAAACGTGCGGCTTATGAATTTATTGGTAAGCATAAGCAAGTGAAATGGCAGCTCACCACCAAACATAGTTTATTACCTCAAGTTTGTTTATCAAAAAAACATGGTCAGTTAGGTGTTGGTTCTGTACTTAAAAAACATAAACGCACAAAAGATCGAACCATAACAATTACTATTTAAAGGAAACATAATGGCTTCACTCTCACTTTCAGCGTTGGTCGAAAGATTGTCTCCTCAGGCTAAGGAAACACTTGAACAAGCAGCTGCGATGGCAAGCTCTCGAACCCATCACAGTATTGAAATGTCTCACTGGTTAATGACTATTATTCAACACCCTGCCGATATTTACTCGGAAGTTTTCGACGAATTTGATGTCGATAAAATCAAGGTTGAAACTGATCTTCAAAAGACACTTGAAAAATACAAAACGGGATGTCAATCGGTCCCAGGTCTCTCAGCTCACACAGTGACTGTGATGCAAAATGCTTTGCTATCGGCAACGATTGAATTCAATCAGGAGCAGTTGGATTGCATTCATCTTTTATTTGCCTACTTGTCCGATAATACGTTAGTCAACATGGCTGGTTCGATTAGCCCTGAGCTAAACAAGATAGAACCATCTCGGTTATTGAACTTTAAAGAAAGTAATACGCGTCAATCAGGATCGAATGACTTAGGGAAATCAAACGCGAATTCTGCGCTGAATCAATTTACAACAGATCTTACTGAGCAGGCTAGGGAAGGTAAGATAGATCCGGTTATTGGTAGAGACAATGAAATCCGTTTAATGATCGACATCTTATTAAGACGTCGACAAAACAACCCGATTCTAACTGGTGAAGCTGGCGTTGGAAAAACAGCCGTTGTTGAAGGCTTGGCGCAAAAGATTATTGATGGCGATGTACCTCCTGCTCTACAAAATGTAGCGATTAAGTCTTTGGATCTGGCGTTATTGCAAGCTGGTGCTGGCATGAAAGGTGAGTTTGAAAACAGACTTAAAAACCTTGTGAAAGAAGTTAACGACGCACCACAACCCATTATTTTGTTTATCGATGAAGCACATGGTCTGATTGGTGGTGGGGGACAAGCAGGACAAGGTGATGCAGCGAATATTCTAAAGCCAGCGTTAGCGAGAGGTGAACTCAGGACGATCGCAGCAACAACTTGGGCAGAATATAAAAAGTATTTTGAAAAAGACGCGGCTCTTACCAGACGCTTTCAAGTAGTGAAGGTCGACGAGCCAGCGCCGGAGCTAGCGATCGAGATGTTACGTGGTTTACTTGACGTAATGGCACAACACCATGACGTCCACATCACTAGCCAGGCTCTCAATGCTGCCGTTCAACTCTCAGCTCGATACATTAATGGCCGACAACTGCCAGATAAGGCTGTGTCTGTTTTAGACACAGCCTGCTCGCGAGTTGCGTTAAGTCAATCGTCTACACCGGGAGGTCTAGATGCGAAAAGGAATAAACTAAAAGCCAAGCAAGCTGAGTATGAGCACCTAAGCCAAGAAAGTCAGCTAGGTACACCTCTTGATATGCAGTTGCAAGATGTCAGAAAAGAGATTGATGTTCTATCTAGTGAAATAGTTGAACTAGAGACGCTGTGGGAGAAAGAAAAAGAGTGGGTAAGTGAAGCTAAGTCACTTAGAGCTCAAATAATCAAGGAGGGTTCTGAGACTGCTAGGGACAAGTTACAGGAGCTCGAAAGTAGCCTCTCCGCTAACTCGCAGCCATTAGTATTTTCGCATGTCAATGAAGCGCTTATTGCAGAAGTAATTTCAGATTGGACCGGGATACCACTGGGCAAACTCCAGGATGATGAAATCCAAGCAGTACTGAGTTTGAAAGAGAGTTTGTGTAAACGAGTTGTCGGACAGGAGCACGCTTTGGAAGTCATGTCTGAAGTGATAAAAACTGCCAGTGCACAGCTCACGGATGAGACACGACCAAATGGTGTATTTCTTCTCACGGGACCAAGTGGAGTGGGTAAAACTGAATCTGCTTTAGCTATTGCAGAGAAAGTGTACGGCAGTGAAGAGAATGTCACAACTATCAATATGTCCGAGTTTAAAGAAGAGCACAAAGTTTCCTTATTATTAGGCTCGCCTCCAGGTTATGTTGGGTATGGCGAAGGTGGTGTACTTACTGAAGCCGTCAGACGCAAACCTTATAGTGTGATTCTCTTGGATGAAATGGAAAAAGCACACCCTGGAGTTCAAGATATTTTTTATCAGGTATTCGATAAAGGCTCAATTAAAGATGGTGAAGGTCGCGATATAGATTTTAAAAACACTATTATTATTATGACCGCGAATACAGGGACCGAAACGACGATGTCGTTGTATTCTGATCCTGATTTATCTCCAGAACCTTCAGCACTAAAAGATGCTTTGCGTGACGATTTGTTGGTTGACTTTAAACCTGCATTTTTAGGACGTGTTAATGTATTACCTTATTTGCCTCTATCAAGAGAAGTATTGATAGAAATAACAAAATTAAAATTAGCCAAAGTTACGAATCGCATTCGTAAAAATTACGGCGCTGACCTATTTTTTGATGAAGAACTAATTAATGATATTGTAGACAATAGTAATGAGTCGGGGAGCGGTGCACGTGTGGTACAGACAACCATAGAAAACACATTACTTCCTAAGATTTCTCATGAAATATTGCATGCAATTCTTAATGATAAGACGTTTGATGAAATTATTGTTAAAGGTACAACTAGTGGACTTGATGTCTCAATAGTTTAACATCCTTTACACTCTCAATAATAATTGGGAGTTGGTTCATATTAACTATTATTTTTTATAAAAAACGCTTAAATTAAGTCTTATTTAAAGATATAACAGGGCGTATTTAAAATGAAGTTTTTGATACATTAATCACTAATTATCATCAAACGTCAGATAATTAAATTACTACGATATATGTCAATTAATAATGCTATAGGAGATTAGCATGCAGTCTAATACGTATCTTAAATACGCAGATATTAAGGGTGAGGCAACTGCCGAGCAATATAAAGATTTGATTACACTACTATCTGTAGATTGGAGTGTAGGTCGTGAGATCTCATCATACACTGGTACAGCGATGGACCGTGAAGCGAGCGCTACTCGTCTATATGATTTGACTATCACTAAACTTCAAGACCGTTCTTCTCCTGACTTATTTAAAGAAGCGACAATTGGTAAAGGTAAACCTGCGGTTTTCCATATTACTAAGCAGGGTGAGAAAGTTGAAGAAATCATGAAGATCGAACTGACTGATGCGATGATTTCTAACTACTCAGTTTCTATCCAGGATGATCGTCCAGTTGAAACCATCACTATTTCTTACACTGAAATGATGATGACAGTGACTCCTACTGACGATAAAAACAACACTTCTGCGCCATTGGTATACGGCTACAGCGGTGTTAAAGGTCAACAAATGTAATTTTTATGCGGGGGAATATTCCCCCGCATTTTTTGAAAGAAGTATTTAATGAAAAGAGCAACTCAAGATAACAATTTCATCCGAATTTCCTCTCCATTCGGAAAAGATGCCATCATACTAAACTCATTTGAGTATAGAGAAGAGATCTCAGAACTTTTTTCATTGCGTGCTAAAGCTTACTTTAATGATCAACGAAGTGAGTTAAACGAAATAATTGGTAAAGAAGTAACAATTACCCTTGAAAATAGTGAGGATGTTTCTTCAAAACCTCGTTATATACATGGTTATGTATCTGCTGCAAGATTAGAAGGGCAACGAGTTTCTAATACTCATAATGGTGAGAATTATAAAAATATAGAGTTATTAATAGAGCCTAAATTACGTTTCGCCGATTACAGAAAAAATTGCAGAATATTTCAGCATAAAGATATAAAAGAAATTATCTCCGAAGTACTCTCGGAGCATAGTGTCGCCTTTAGTTTTGAGTTAACTAAGTCGTACCCTAAATACACATACAAAGTGCAATATGAAGAGTCAGACCTTGAATTTGTCAGACGCTTATTGTCAGAAGAAGGGCTATCGTTCTGTTTCACACACACTAAGTCTGTCCACACGCTTAAGATTTTTGACGACATCAGTTTCTATAAGCCGGGTACAGAGTTTTTAGTCGATTTTGATACAGGTACGGCTAAGTCTAGCCATATTTCTTCTTGGCATGAAACCCAAGTTTTGACGACTAAAGCAAGCCAAAAGTCTGGCTATAACATGCTTAAGCCTTCGTCTAATCCTAAAAATACTGCCAAGGGTGAAAGTGATTTTTTTACCGTGCCTGAAAGCGAGTATTTTGAATACATGGGTGAAACGGAAAGTGATGACCAATACGCACTTAGAAACACGCACGCTATAGAAGCACTACAGCAAAACGCATATCTGTGCCGTGGCGAGGCAACGTGTCGAACGTTCAGTGTGGGAAAGTGCTTTAAGTTTAAAAAGCATGAAGATAAGTCTCGAGTCGGCAAAGAATACGTACTGTCCTCCGTTTTTTTATCTGCGGCTGTTTATAATCAGACTGGTCAAGGTGGCACTGCTGCGCAAGGTGTTAAAGTATCATTTAGTTGTGTTGACTCAAAAACAATCCTTCGCCCTTCAGTGAACTATCCGAAACCTCAGATGAAAGGTTTGCAAACCGCAGTGGTAACGGGAAACAAAGATGGCGAAATTTACATAGACAAACACGGTCGTATTAAAGTTCAGTTTCACTGGGATCGTGTTGGTAAATACGATGTAAACAGCTCATGTTGGATTCGTGTTGCGCAAAATATCGCGGGTAACGGATGGGGCTCGGTGTTTCATCCTAGAGTAGGACAAGAGGTCATCGTCGAGTTTGTCAATGGCGATCCTGACCAGCCAATTGTTACGGGGTCACTGTACAATGGTAGTCAACTCCCTCCCTACACGTTACCAGAGCAAAGCTCTCAAAGTGGTTATAAATCGCGTTCTGTACAAAAAGGCACATCTAATTTTAATGAGTTGCGCTTTGATGACAAACCCGGTGAAGAACACATCTATCTTCATGCCGAAAAACTTTTCCAAATGCTAGTTGAAGACTGTGTTGATATTGCCGTTGAAAACAGTAAAACCGAAAAAGTGACGAATGATGTCAATCAAGAGATTGGCAAGAATGCGACCTTGAAAGTAGGTAAAAACTTTTCTAATGAAACGGGTGAAGTGTTGTCTTTTAATGCAGGAAAGAGTATCGAGATCAAAGTCGGTGGCGCTTCGATTCAGATGTCTAGTTCCGGAGAAATCAACATCAAAGGCAATAAAATATCTATTAACGGCTCTGCTATCGCTCTTAAAGCTGGGCAAATTTCATTGAACTAAGGTGATTTAAAGTGGGTAAACCAGCCGCGATATTGGGCAGCTTTCATCTTTGTCCTAAAAAAACAGGAAAAATTCCTCATGTAGGTGGCCCCGTCGTAGTTGGCTCGCCAAACGTGACAATTGGCGGCATTCCAGCGGCTAGGCAGGGAGATAAGCTTATATGTATAGGTCCTCCGGATAGCATCTCAGCAGGTTCTTCTAGCGTTACAATCAACGGTAAGCCAGCGGCAAGGGTCGGGGATTCAACGTCTCATGGTGGTAAAATTCTGTCTGGCATGCCTACGGTTTTAATCGGAGGCTAGATGCCACTCGCATTTCAAACTCATCTTCTTGCTATTAATGGCAGGCCATACACTGTTCGTGAGATAGCTAACGAATGTTTTAGATTGCCCGCAGAAACACCAAGATCCTATCCTGATCAATCACTGTATGAGCAGATATTAAATCTTGTGCGCTCTAAGCGCGAGATACTGGAGCAAAGTGATATCAAAGGGAATATCTGCGTTCTTTTACCGTCTTCGGTAGATAAAAGCTTGCTTAAGGCATTGATAAACGAGTTTTCTCTTATCCTTGGTAACTCTGCCAATAGAGAAATTTATTTTTATCCTTATGGTCAAGCGGCGTTCTTGATGGCGCTAAATCGGATAAACCGTGAAGTTAACGAAACACAAGCAACTTGGATACTGGCTATAGAAATTGCTCGCGATGCAGAAGAGCATGCCAAATCTCAAAACTCGATCATTTTGACGAAGTGCTTTTTTCAACAGTCCGGCCTTGTTACTGATGATGTTAGAATTGATTTAGATACCAAACAACAAAGCATTGCTGTCGATAAAGTGTTTAAACAACTTGGAGTAGGGTGTGATCACTCACTTAGTGAGTTGCATTTATCCGTTGATGGAGATGAGCCTCGATGGTTAAATGCTATGCAATTCTTGTCTCCCTGGGTGACTGATCAAACTCAGTATCAATTTATTGATGTTAAACTAGGAGGGCTGGGCGCATGCGGAGGTGTTCTAAAAGTGTTAATGATTGAGGAGCATCAAAGAAGTAGCCTCAACTCAGACTTCCACGTTTTGCAAGCTGATATCGAGCCAGATGGTTATACGGTGGGAGTTCTATACAATTGGCATAACGAGTAGTTCTGGATCTAGTTTGTCCCTTCTAAACGTTGGCTTTTAATGGTTTAAATGTGACGGTTTTTTTATTCGAGACCATCGCTTAATGTTGCTTAAAAGGTGTTTATACAACGTTCTTCTCGCTTTCCGGTGAAATAGTGAACCATAGAACATAAACTACATGAAAAGCTGTTCGACTCAAGATATCCTAACCCAAATTAAATATATTGAGCTTTGGTTTGTGCCAGATTCAGCCAGTCGCGTAATACTCTGATGTTGTTTACACGGCTGAAATTCGGATTCTTGCAGGAGCAAACCTAGCTTAAAGATTTGGCGGAAAGTGAATTCGAATGAAGTTTATCCACACCTCAGATTGGCATCTTGGTCGACAATTCCACAATGTATCACTACTCGAAGATCAACAAGCAGTACTCGAACAACTGATTAACTATATTGAACACAATCCCGTCGATGCCGTTGTAGTGGCGGGAGATATTTATGACCGTTCGGTGCCACCAACGGTTGCAATAGAACTGCTAAATCGAGTCGTGAAGCGTATTTGTACTGAACTGAAAACACCGATGATATTGATATCTGGCAACCATGATGGTGCAGAACGATTAGGTTTTGGCTCAGAGCAAATGAAAAATGCAGGCCTTCATATTGTTAGTAACTTTGAAGATATGCTAACTCCCATCATCATAAAAACGGACTCTGCGGGTGAAGTAGCGTTTTATGGCATGCCTTATAACGACCCTGAACAGGTCAGATTTGCCTACAAAACCTCGGTATCAACTCATGATGAGGCACATCAACTGCTTGTAGAGCAAATAAGAGAGCATTTCATTTCAGAGCAAAGGCGTGTTCTCGTTAGCCACTGTTTTGTTGATGGTGCTATTGAGTCTGACTCTGAACGACCACTATCTATTGGTGGCTCTGATCGCGTAAGTCATGAGCATTTCTTAGATTTCGACTACGTCGCACTTGGTCATTTACATCAGCCTCAAAAGAAAGGCGCAGAGCATATCCGTTATTCTGGTTCGCTCATGAAGTACAGTTTTGGTGAACAGAACCAGAAGAAAGGCTTCACGTTAGTCGAACTAGACAAGAAAGGATTTGTCTCTGCTAAACATATTGAGCTAATTGCCCCTCATGAAATGCGCATTGTTGAGGGAGAGCTAGATAAAGTCATAGAGCAGGGCAAGACTGACCCTAAAAATGAAGATTATTTGTTAGTTCGTTTGATGGATAAACATGCGATTTTAAATCCAATGGAAAAGCTTCGTTCGGTGTATCCAAACGTTTTACATCTTGAGAAACCGGGTATGTTAATTGGGGTAGAGCAGGAAATGGCGCAAGCAAAGTTGGCCCGAAGCGAAATTGATATGTTCCGAGACTTTTTTATTGAGGCACAAGATAGTCAATTATCCCAAGAGCAAGAACAAGCCGTTACTGACATTATTAAGCAATTATCACAGCAATATAGGGACCAAAGATGAAACCAATCAAACTTACCATGCAAGCCTTTGGTCCGTTTGCAAAAACCGAAGTCATTGACTTTGAAAAGCTTGGCCGCAACCCTCTGTTTTTGATTAATGGTCCTACAGGCTCAGGTAAAACGTCGATCTTAGATGCCATTTGCTTTGCCCTTTACGGTGAAACTACCGGTAATGAGCGGCAAGGCATCCAGATGCGATGTGACTTATCGGCGCAAGACTTACCAACCGAAGTCGTTCTAGAATTTTCGTTACATGGCAAACAATACCGAGTTGTGCGATCTCCAGAGCAGGAAGCACCCAAAGCGCGTGGCGAAGGGATGACGGTAAAAAAGCACACTGCGGCTCTTTATGAACTCGGCGAGACCGAAAAGCTCATCACTAGCAAGACGACTCAGGTTAAAACTGAAGTGAGCAATATTATTGGTTTGAATGAAACGCAATTTCGCCAAGTAATGGTATTGCCTCAAGGAAAGTTCCGAGAGCTGTTGCTTGCTAGTTCTAAAGAGCGCGAAGAAATTTTTGGGCAGCTCTTTCAAACGGACATATATAAAAAAATTGAGTACGCGCTCAAGGATAAAGCGAGCGCAATCAGTAAAGCGAAAGATGAATTTGATAATCAAATTCGAGGCGCTTTACAAGTTGCAGGAGTGAGTTCAGAGCAGGAATTATTACACCAGCTTGAACAAGCAGCTGAGCAGCTAGAGGTCGATAGAAAGAATGAACAAGCTTCGTTAGATAAGCTAAATGTTGCTAAATCTGAATTGCAAAAAGCGGAAACTATTAATGGAGAGTTTTCGAAACGAGAGCAAGCAGAAAACGCACTCAAGCTGCATCTAGAACACTCAGACTCGATAAAAGTTCGTCAACAGCAATTAGAAAATGCTAAAAATGCCAATAAGATAGAATTACCCTACGTTTCATTACAAAATGCAAAAACTCAAACTCAAGAGCTCAGACAAAAAATCGTAGCTTTGAAAGAGAGCCTTGATAAAGCCAATGCTGTTACGAAAGAAAAAGAAAACTTGCAGCAAAGTGCAAAAGAAGCCGCGGCAAAAGTCCCACAGTTAACGCAGCTGCAGTATCAACTTGAAAGCATGAAAGACAAGTTGCTTGAAAAAGCCAACTTGGAAAGCAAAATAACGGCAGGTCATCAACAAAAACAACAATTTGAAGCAACGTTAAAACAGTACATAGAGCTGAAAGACAAGTTAGCGTTTCAGGCGCAACAGGGCCAGAAAGATCTAGAGCAAGCCCGAGTAGATGTTGCGCTTGTTGGCAGCATCGATGCGGAAATAAAACAAAAACAACGACTACTACAGGATCTACAAAAGCTGCATGGTCTTACTTTGGAGCTCTCTAAACTCACGGCGTTAACCGTAAGCAAGCAGCAGTCATTACAGGAAGCCAGTCAGCGCTATATGCTGTGTCAACAAGCCGCTGATACGATAGAGCTTAAGTGGCACAACGCTCAAGCGGCAGTATTAGCGCAGCGACTAAAGGCAGGTGAAGCATGTCCGGTATGTGGCAGCCAAGCGCATCCTAACCCTGCAACGTTTGTTGAAGAAGTCGTTACAAAAGAGCAAGTTCAGGCTGCCAGAGTGAAAGAAAGAGAAGCTCAAACCTCACTGAACCAGCTAAGTAATCAGCAAGAACAACATAACGTTGTCATTATTCAGCATCAGAATCAAATCGACCAGTTGAAAGAAGAGCTTGGTGAGCATGCTGCATCTGAGATCTCGACGGTTCAAACTGGGTTGCAGGCGCTTAATGATCAACTTCTACGTCTACAATCTATTGATATTGAAAAGCTAGAAAAGAACGTTGAACAGCTTAATCAACGCTGCTTAGTGGGTGAAAATAAAATTCATGAGCTGCAGAATCAAATGGCGGCAAATGAATCAACCGTTCAAGCAAACCAAGAACAATTGACTCAATTACAAGCTTCCATTGATCCGAAATACAGTTCCGTTGATGTGCTTGAGCGTGACATTTCGCTCACAAAAGAGCAAATTCTGACCTTGAATACAGGTTTAGAAAAGGCGCAAAACGCTTTGCAGCAAGCGGTATTAGCGCAATCGAATGCTGAAAGTCAGTTAGTGACGAACAAGCAGTGGCTATCTGAGTCAGAACAAAAGCTTAGCCAAGCAGAATTAGCGTGGAATGAGGCATTACAGGCGAGTAAATTTGAGGATGAAAGCAGTTATCTAAATAGCAGAGTGACAGATGATGAGCTTCAAGCGTGGCAGAAAGAAATAGACAACTTCAAACAGACACAAACCAAGCTTGAACAAACACTACATGATTTAAACAATGCATTGAAAGCGCTTGAAAGACCGGACTTGGATTCGCTTAACGACAGCTTAACCACTCTGCAGGCGCAGTATATTGAAGTAAGGAATCAGCTCGATACCACGCGCTCAACCTTTGAGCGAATTGAAAAAGTTCGTAAAGATATTGATACGCTGCATGAGAAAAATAGCAAGTTAGAAGAAGAGTACAAAGTGTTTGGTACGTTATACGACGTTGCCAGCGGTAAAACAGGCAGCAGGGTTAGCCTGCATCGCTTTGTTCTTGGTGTACTGTTGGATGATGTGTTGATTCAGGCCTCTCAACGTTTAAGCCTCATGAGTAAAGGGCGCTATATTCTTGCTCGAAAAACAGAGGGCTTCAAAGGCGCTGCGGGTCGCGGCTTAGACTTAATGGTTGAAGATGGCTACACAGGAAAAACACGTGATGTTGCGACACTTTCCGGTGGTGAATCATTTATGGCAGCGCTTGCATTGGCGCTTGGCTTGTCGGATGTTGTGCAATCCTATAGTGGTGGTATCCGTTTAGACACTTTATTCATTGATGAGGGGTTCGGTAGTTTAGACCCAGAGTCTTTGGATCTCGCCATTCAAACGTTAGTGGATTTACAACAGACTGGACGCATGATCGGTGTTATTTCTCACGTTTCTGAGTTAAAAGAACAAATGGCGCAGAGGATTGATGTTGAACCATCAAGACTCGGTTCGACAGTATCGGTCAAATCTCAATGTAGTTTCGCTGTCTAATTCCGTTGCTATCACAAAACCCAAAGCCCCCTACCTAGGGGCTTTCTTACTTAATCGCTACTGTTCGCAAAAGTGGCCTTCTTTTGGCGATTGGGTAATCGCATACTCACCATCTAGGTTGCGATAAACAACTGTATTCCAAATAGAGCCATCATCCAATTCAAACTCAATGGCATAGTTGACGCCGCTAACGATTTGCGCGTGAACGTTCAGTATTTGTTTGAACGACGCTATTGTGTCCATTCTTTTCAAAACAAAAGCCATTGCCTTTTGTGCATCAGGGGTAGCATTAAACTCATTCCACCCACCTGGCATGTTTCCTTGTGTATTACATACATCTGCCGAGGTTGTTAATTGTGTCGCTTGGCTTGGGTTTTCCTGCTGGCAACCTGCAAGCAATACCAAAAGTGCACAAACTGACACTGTTTTTAATTTCATAACAATAACCTCTGTCTATATCGCGACGTATTATAGGAGGGGGATATGACAGCGTATGTCTATATTGTGCAAAGTTTCTATATGCATACGGTTAAATGCTGACAAAATATACAAGTATGACCAACTTGTAAGTAAAACATAGAACAATATTGTTAGGGAATTGCTGACATAACGAGGTTTTGGTGTTCAGCATGCTATTGATAATGAAGAACTGTGATGTGTAGCTACGTACCTTTGGGACAGTGGTGCGACTTAGTGATCGATTTGCTACCTTCTACAGTAAAATCAATCACTAAATCAAATTTAGGTGTTGTATGAAATCGCTAAAAACATTATTACTTTTATCACTTGTTACTTTATTTGGCTGTACCTCTAAACCTGATGGGGTACAGCCAGTTAACAATTTTGATTTAGAGCCTTATCTAGGCAAGTGGTACGAAATCGCACGGCTCGATCATTCGTTTGAGCGTGGTCTATCCAACGTTACGGCCGAGTATCGGCTTCGTGAGGATGGTGGGGTTAAGGTGACAAACCGCGGGTATTCAGAAGAAGATCAGCAGTGGTCAGAAGCTGAAGGTAAAGCTTATTTTGTTGAAGACGAAACGGTTGGGCACTTAAAAGTCTCCTTTTTTGGGCCAATCTATTCTTCTTACATTGTGTTTGAGCTAGGTGAAAACTATGACTATGCGTTTGTCTCAGGTTACAACCACGACTACTTGTGGCTATTGTCTAGAACCCCCAACGTTGATGAGAAAATCCTGGAGCGTTTTAAGCAGGTTGCTAAAGAGAAAGGTTTCGCGTTAGATGAGCTAATTCTCGTTGATCAAGAGAGTGGACGACAGTTTTAAGTTCATCAATGTGACTTCTAAAATCAACAGAAGCGAAGTTTCTGTCTAGCGGTTTTGAGTTTTGCTTGGAATATTTTTGTTACCTTGTAACCTCATGTAACCAAAAATATAGCCCCATCATTTGTGATTACTCGTGATGGGGCTTATATAAATTTGAGTGAGCATCGAAAGGTAGATCTATCGACAAACGGTTATGGTTTACTTAATCAAACGAACGATCAGAGAGCCAGGCGCCCGAATAGATTCCACATTGTGGCTGAGCACTGTACCACTTGTAGGGGCGGTGTAGCGCTCAACTTCAGTGCCAAAGCTGTCGTATTGAATCGCAACCAGTTGGCCTTGCTCGACAAAATCCATCAAACCAACATGAGGTAGTACAAAGCCGCCATGTGTCGCTTTCACACTGACTATCTCGTTTCCTTCCAAGCATGAAGTGATAGGCTCTATCTCACCTTCTACGACGTTATGCTGCTTCAACACATTAAAAATGCCTGATACGGTTCGACTAATGAGTTTTTGCTCTGTGTAGCGCCCCATACCCACTTCAACCGTAATGCTTGGGACACCATGGTTATTCCAAACTGTTTCAAGGACGCCAGCATCTCCAGGATCATTTAAAATCGCATCAGGATTAATGAGACGAGCCATTTCTAATGATTGCTCAATTCGGAAGTCTGCAAACACGTATAGTGGATAGGCCGCACCACTGGTTTGAGTGTGAAGGTCAATGGCTAAATCAGCATTTGGCTTGAGCAGATCATTCCACAATGCATATAAGTAGCGTTGTGCCTCATTGCCATTTTGGTCACCAGGGAAAAAACGGTTTAAGTTTGCAGGAGACGCATCCGGGTCTGCGGAATAGAAATCGCGGCTGTGGTTTAGCATACCTGGCATGTTAATGGTTGGAACAATAGTGACAGTACCAGCGACTTCAGTGCCAATGAGTTCTCTAGCGGTCTTCTGCGCTGCTAACACACCATTATATTCATCACCATGAACCCCTGCGGTGATCATGATTTTCTTGCCAGGTTTTTCACCTTTGAATACCAAAACAGGAAGATGTTGCCACTGAGAGAGCGCGTTGGTCGCGATGCGGAACCAAAACTTATGCTCACCCGGACCTAGGTCTGCTACATTGAGAGATTGAATCACTTGATGACCTTGAATCATGTCATCGAGAAGTTGTGTTGCCATTAAAGTTACCACTCCAAAACCATAAGCCAATCTAAAACCTTAACGTCGCCATACGAAGAGTATTAATAAGGCGAGAACGTGTCTCGCCTTAGTGCCAATTGATTTCGTTTTACGCAAACCCCATCATATGAGCTGCGATAACGACGACACTCGACAGGGTAAAGAGTAATAGGATAAATCGCCAGCAGAATTTTGCCCAATCACCCCAGTCGATGCGGCAAACACCAAGCGTTGCCATCAAGGATGCTGAAGTAGGGACGATAACGTTGGTAAAGCCATCTCCAAGTTGGAACGACAAAACGGCAACTTGGCGCGTGACACCTGCAATATCCGCCAATGGTGCTAATAAAGGCATCGTCAGTGCCGCTTGTCCAGATCCGGAAGTAACGAAGAAGTTGAAGATAGATTGGAATACATACATTAACCATGCCGCAGCTACGTCAGGAAGCCCACTGATCACGCCGCCAGCACTGTTCAGAATAGAATTCAGTACACTCGCTTCATCAGTCGTACCGCCACCTAGGATAAGTAACACACCTTTCGCACAACCAACCAATAGAGCAGGAGCAAGCATAATAGCCGCCCCCTCCTTAAACGCATCGGCTGCGCAGTTGAGCGTCATACCGTTTAAGCGAAAAATCGTACCGATGATCGCGACAACAAAGCCCATAGTGAAGAATTGAGAAGCGATTTCTGGGATGTACCATGCGTTAGCGACCACGCCCCAAACAACCCATACTGTGGTTGCAATAACCGTAAGAATAACGAGTGTATCGCCGATATTCCAACGAGAATCTTGATTGCCAAGCTCTTGCTGACGGAAGTATTTGTCTGTGCGGTGACTGTAAGAAAGTTCTGGGTTTGACTTCACGCGAGCGGCGTAGATCATGGTGAAGGCGATACCGATTAACGTAAAGCCAGCCCATAACCCCATGCGCACTGTCATGCCGGATAAAACAGGTACTCCCGCAATACCTTGTGCAATAGCAACAGAGAAAGGGTTCATCCAAGATGTTGCGAAACCAATTTGAGTCGCCACGTAGGTCACCATTACCGTAGTGATACCATCGTAACCAAGGCGAACCATAAGCGGAGCGATAATAATCGCAAATGCTACGGCTTCTTCACCCATACCAAATACCGCACCGCCCAGAGAGAACAGCAAAAATAGCACTGGAATGAATAGCGCTTCGTTACCTTTGGTCTTATCGATAAGGCGCAAGATACCGTTGTCGATGGTGCCTGTTCGCATTACAACGCCGAAAGCACCACCGATAACCAACATGAACATAATCACGCCGATCGCGCTGCCCCATTTAGAGCCTGAAACTAGCCCTTCGAATGGGAAGTTCATTAAACCAATGCCACCACCAGAAGCAAACAGGCCAACCTTGTTGTAAACCAATTCACCGTTTTCGTCGGTTGCATAAGAGAAAGAAGATGGATCGATAACCGTGCGAGTTTTTTCTGCACCATCGACCATATAAGTCACTTGCTGACTGTCAAAATGGCCAGCAGGAATTAAGTAGGTAAGAATCGCAGCGAGAATACCAACAATGAAGATCAAAATGAGGGTATCTGGCATCTGCCATGATTTGGGTGTAGCAACCGAGTCCGTTGGTTGCGCATGTGTGTGAGACATAACTTACTTCACGTTAAATTCAATGAAGCATGAAATATCAATAAAACAGAATAAAAAGTCAACATTGATGGAAATATTGAACTATAAATTCATCAAATATTTGAAGTGAAGTCATTGTGATTATTTTACAAGCAAAGTTTGGTTAAATGTTTTGGCTCGGGTCGAGGGCTCACAAGCTCTTGTTGTGAGCCGAGATAAACAAATCATTTGTCTTGCGTCTGTTCTGCATAAAATGCAGCGACATCACGAAGATCCTCATCATTTAACATTCTTAACTGTGCGCCCATCATTTCGGCAAGCGGCCCTTTACGTTCGCCTGCTTGGTAAGACTTCATCGCATCGTATAGATACTGGGCATTTTGACCTGCAAGATTTGGATAGGCATCATTACCTGCGACGCCTGTTGCACCATGACAATAGACGCAGCTAGGGGATTTGATTTTACCTTTATCAGCATCACCAAAAGGCGCGGCATGGCTAGCGGAAGAGAAAATAAGAGAGGTTAGAAGTACAAATCTGAACATGAAGATTGTCTATTCGCTAAAAAGTCATATCGATACAATAAAGCTTCCCCTTAGGGGAAGCTCAATGATCAAAATCAAACTAAAGCAGAGATTTAATGCTTGATAAGAAATTGTCGATATCTTGCGCTGAAATGTCTTTATGAGTCACGAAACGAATGGGGTTTCCAGGTGTTATCGTGATATTTTGTTCCTTTAGTTTCGCAGCGATATTTACTATGTCCACTTGAGGATCAAGTTTCGCGAATACGATATTCGTTTGAACAAATTCAGGGTTGACTGAAAAACCAGGCAGTTCAGCTAAACCTTCCGCTAAGGTTTTTGCGTTGGTATGATCTTGTTTTAGCTGTTCCACTTGTTCGGTAAGGGCGAGTTTGCCTGCTGCGGCAAGAATACCCGCTTGACGCATACCACCGCCGACCATCTTTCTTAAGCGACGTGCTTTTGCGATGTACTCTTTGCTACCAAGCAGTAACGAACCAACAGGGGCAGCCAAACCTTTCGACAGACAAATCGTCATTGAATCAAAATACTGACCGATTTCTTTTACCGGAACATCAAGCGCAGCGGCTGCATTAAAAACGCGAGCGCCATCTAGATGCATCTGCAAGTTATGTTTATTCACGAAGTCACGTGCTTCTGCTAAATAAGACAGAGGTAATACTTTACCATTAATCGTGTTTTCTAAGCTGAGCAGCTTGGTACGAGCAAAGTGACAATCATCTGGCTTAATCGCCGCTGCCAGTTTATCAAATGGGAGTGTGCCATCTGGGTTATTTTCGACTGGTTGAGGTTGAATTGACCCAAGTACTGCTGCGCCGCCGGCTTCGTACTTGTAGTTATGTGCTTGCTGCCCACACAGATATTCATCTCCGCGTTCACAATGCGCCATTAGGCCGAGCAGATTGGCTTGCGTGCCTGAAGTGGTAAACAAAGCCGCTTCGAATCCTGCAAGCTCTGCGGCAAACTCCTCAAGCTCATTGACCGTAGGGTCATCACCATAAACATCATCCCCAACGGGGGCCTTAAACATGGCCTCTCGCATGGCTTGGGTAGGCTGTGTAACGGTATCTGATCGAAAATCCATGAATGTCTCCTTGGTCAAAGTCCTAAATATATCCGCAAAGGCGCGCTTTGCTTAAACAAGCGATCGTTTTGGCATCGGTAATTGTGCCATCAATAATCTTGTCTTCGAGTTGTTGGAGTGACAAGGTAACAACCTCAATCACTTCATCTTCATCACATTCGTAACGGTTGGTTTGGCTGAGCTTCTCAGCAACAAATAGGTACTGTATCTCATCACAAAATCCGGCAAGGGGAGTGACTTGGCCGAGAGAGGTGAATTTTTCTGCACTATAGCCCGTTTCTTCTTCTAGCTCTCTTTTCGCGCAGCAGAGAGGGTCTTCATTGCCTTCTCTTGTACCAGCAGGAAGCTCCAAAAGCCATTTATTAAGTGAAGGGCGAAATTGATGGACAAGGACTATCTCTCCTTCCGTTGTAATCGGGAGAATCACCGCAGCGCCCGGGTGATGGATTGTGGTGTGCGTAATTGCCTGTCCTGTAGGAAGCATAACCTCTTCTTCAATCAGAGAAATTTGCTTCCATTTATGAATTATTTTGCTCATGCAGTTATTAACCCTAGCTGTTACCGCATTTTGACGTTTTTCGACATTAACCACAAATGGTGGGAAACAAAAGCAAAAAATGTTGCAACACGACGAAAGCGTTTGCACTTTCAGTGAGCTGTATCTCATAAATGGAAACTTTGATTGCTTGCTAAAGAAGGGGGTAAGCATCTGCTATAAGGGGAATTCAACAAAATACATTTGTAACAAAGTTATAACAAGTGTATAAAAATGTTAACGCAATACCAGTTCAGCAGCCGGAGAACGTATGACACAAACCTTATTTGCCTCAAATGCCGAAAAAGCGCTTCTCTCAGAACGCATCAACAAGTTGGCTAAAGCGTTAACGGATGGCGTTTATGAACGCGAACATACCATCAAGCTCTGCCTCCTTGCGGCACTTGCTGGTGAAAGTGTTTTTCTTTTAGGCCCACCTGGCATTGCAAAAAGCTTAATTGCCAAGCGACTTATCCAAGCGTTCGATAATAGCAGTTACTTTGAATACCTGATGACTCGATTCTCAACACCTGAAGAAGTTTTTGGGCCACTGAGTATTCAAGAACTCAAAGATAACGGTCGTTATGTTCGCTTAACTAAAGGGTATTTGCCAACCGCACAAGTCGTATTTTTAGATGAAATCTGGAAGGCGGGCCCCGCCATTCTGAATACATTGCTGACAGTGGTCAATGAGAAAACGTTCAAAAATGGCAGCGATATTGAGCGTGTGCCAATGCGTTTGTTGGTATCGGCGTCCAATGAACTGCCAGATGAAGACAGTGGTTTGGATGCACTCTATGACCGCATGTTGGTGCGCGTGTTTGTGAATCGAATTCAGAATAAACAAAACTTTAAGTCGATGTTGACGGTAGGCACGTCACAAGAGGCACAAGTGCCAGAAGGGCTAGCAATAACAGATGAAGAATATCATCAATGGCAACAGCAGCTCGACAAGCTGACGTTAACCGATAATGCATTCGAGAAGCTTTTCCAGCTTAAAACGATGTTAGAAAGCAAAGTCGAAGCTCAGTTTGGCGATGTCGCTAATACCGACATGTATGTGTCTGACCGCCGCTGGAAGAAAGCCGTGAAATTGCTAAAAGCGAGCGCGTTTTTTAATGGACGCGATGAAATCAACCCACTTGATCTTCTGCTGCTGCAAGATTGTTTATGGAACAGCCCTGAATCGCGAGACGTGGTACGCGAAGTGGTACAAGAGTTCGCCCTAAAATATGCATTTGACCAACAAGACGCCGAACAGGAAATTGAATACTGTCGCGAGTCTTTGGTCGATGTTCAGCATGAGCTTGAAGATGCCTACCGCATGACGTTAACGTCTGAAGCGGCAACGGGTATTCTGCGCAAAGAAACCATGCGTTTTGATACCTCTAAAGCTAAGACCTACAAAGTTGGCGCAGCCGTTAACTTAGTTAAACTGGTTATTTTGCAAAGCAACATGTCGGTTTCAGAGTCAGAGAAAGGCGATAGCCGCTGGGTTTACGTGCCAAAAGATGAACTAGACCGAGTCATCAAAGAGGGACACGGTGATGTGTATGGCTACGTCAATCAAAACACCAACATGTGTCGTTTACGATTTGATGTTGATGCCGCAAATAACCTAGTTATCCGTGATATCGCAAACCGAGGCATTCTGGTGAGCTTAGTGACTCAAGAGGGCTTGGATGTAGAGCTTTACCAAAAGTGGTTAACGCAGAGTGAAAAAGCCGTAAATCAACTCAGTGAAGCAGAGCACCATATGCGCAAGGTAAAAGCGAATTTCCATGATGCGCTTCCGCATAGCTTTGTTGATCCTGAACTACCACGCCTAATGGAGTCGAGTCTGCAGCAGGTCAGTCAGAGACTTGAGTCTATCCAAGCTGAAAGCGAAAAAGTTATCCAACGCTTTAAAAACTTACATCAGTTTTTCTCATAAGGAGACGACATGCTAGGTGCAGACGGACTTAACCTCGCGCTGATGGTAGCCGACTCTGGCATCATCGATAGTGCAGTTAATGATTTAATGGCGCGTTCACAAGTCATGATGATGGCAGAAAACCGAGGCGTTAAATCTTCAGTCAAAGGCCACTTATTAAAGTGGAGGGGCAGTGTTAAAAAACGGATTACCAAGGTATGTGAGACAGAGCGTTTCCAACAAGAGCTGTCTTTATATCAAGAAGTCATTCACTGGGATGAAGAGGCGTTTTTCGAAAACATCGAAGATGTGATTAAAAAGCTTGAGTGGCACTCCGCTTTTTATATGCAGGCTCGCCGAATGATGGAGAAGAACAAGGGGATGAATAATCCCATGTTCCCACATTACTTCTGTGATCAATGGTACCAAAGTCTAGCCGATGCGATTAAGCAAGCGCAAGTAAGCGAGCTTGAGGCCAATAAAGAGAAAGTGCTGAATGACCTGTATCAGCGTATGGAGACCATGCGTAATATGGATAAGGTCACGGAGTCGGGTGATGCTGAAAGTTTAGGGCGCTTATGGGATATGGCATCTGCCAAGTTGAGCAAAACTGACTTAACAGTGATGAAACGCCATGCGGAGTTTCTGAAGAAGCACCAAGGCTTGCAAGAAATAGCCGAGCAACTTGGCCGTATGGCGGGGCAAGTGAATGATCCCGAACTTAACCGCGCACCTACTGAAGAGCTACAAATGATCGAAGAGAAGAGTGATGAAGCGACAGATGATATTGTCGGCATTCACGAAAGCGATGATTTAAATAAGCTACTTCCCAACGAAACGATGTTTTTGGCGTATCCTGAACTCGAGGTCGTGTTCTATAAACACTTAGTCGATAAACGACTTATGAACTACCGTACACAGGGCAAATCGCGCACGTTACGTAAAGTTAAAGCTCACCGACCTGACAACAAAGCGGTAGATATCGAAAAAGGACCGTTTATTGTGTGTGTGGACGCGTCCGGCTCAATGAGCGGGTTTCCTGAACAATGCGCCAAAGCCATGGCTTATGCGCTGATGCAAATTGCATTAGCGGAGCAACGTGATTGCTATGTCATTATTTTTTCGACGGAACACATTACGTATGAGCTAACCAAACAAGATGGTCTGCGCGAGGCGGCGGACTTTTTAACTTATAGCTTCCATGGTGGTACAGACTTAGAGCCAACTTTGATCAAATCTATCGACTTGATGAGCGGTGATAAGTACAAAAATGCCGATATGGTGGTCATTTCCGACTTTATCGCGCCAAAACAACAAGACGAGTTGCTTGCCAAAGTGGATGCGCTTAAAGCGAAGAAAAACCGTTTTCACGCGATCAGCCTATCTAAATACGGAAACCCGGCATTGATGTCGATGTTTGATCACACGTGGTCTTATCATCCTAATGTTGTGGGCAGGTTGCTTAAACGGGTCGGTAATTACTAAGTGACATTGAAATTCTATTGAGTAAAACGTACAGGAAGCTAGATTTATATTGCTTCGTTTTAAGCCGATAAGATCGAACTTTGGTCTAATTGGCTTAAAAGAAATCAAACAAACAGAAAATGAAAGATTTTTGTTTGACTATCTTCTCTCAATCCGTAAAGTAGCCACCAACGCAACGGGGAAGAGCCCTGAAGCGAAGTAAAAAAGGCGCCTTGGCAGAGTGGCTATGCAGCGGATTGCAAATCCGTGGACCTCGGTTCGACTCCGGGAGGCGCCTCCATTATTCTTTTGAGAGTGAATGGCTTTCGAGAATCAATGCGACACTAGCTCAGTTGGTAGAGCGCAACCTTGCCAAGGTTGAGGTCACGAGTTCGAACCTCGTGTGTCGCTCCAAATTATTCAGATATGGCAATTGCGATATCTCGATGCCAAGTGCATCAACTTAAAACCAGCGAAAGCTGGTTTTTTTGTATCTGAATATTGATAAATTTACGCCATCTCAATTTCTTGAACTGTGGTTATAACCCTTGTTTCTGTCACCAGTTATGCTGTTAAGTGTGACCCGATATTTCGCAGATTGACCAATATCCGTTTACAATATCGGTCTACAAAGGATTTGACGAAGACGCATGAGAAATACCGACGATTACATCATTTTCTATCACCTGATCGAGCAAGGCTCATTCAGTGCTGCTGCAAGACACATGTCATTGACCAAATCGGTTGTCAGTAAACGCATCGCGAAGCTTGAGCAAGAGCTTGGTGTACAGCTTCTTTACCGAACAACGCGAACGTTAACGTTGACGGAGGCAGGGCGAGCGTTCTTTACTCATGCAAAAGCCGTTTATCAAGCGGTGGCAACGGCAGAAGAATCCATTGTGGGGTTAGGTAAGAATTTATCTGGAAACATTAAAGTTTCTGTACCCACTATCTCTGGTGAGTTAATTCTTCCTCAAGTGATCAATGAGTTTAATCAGAAATACCCTGACATCAATATCGATATGGATCTAGATAATCGTTTCGTCGATATCGTGAATGAACGTTTTGATCTGGCAATTAGAACGGGTGTGTTGCCAGATTCTAGCCTGATCGCAAGAAAGCTGGTGGATGCCAATTGGATTGTTTGTGCGTCACCTCAATACCTTGCTAAACATGGCATTCCTAAGCAACCTCAAGCCTTGGATAAGCACAATTGTTTGGTTTATTCCTACCAAGAAACCGGGGCGCGTGAGTGGGCGTTTAAAGAGGGAGACGAGGTGTATCAAATTACAGTCGACGGTAACCTCTGTACCAACAACTCTTCGGTATTGAGAAATGTGGCGCTGTTAGGGCAGGGAATCATCTATGTACCGCGTGTCTTGGTTTATGAAGACTTAAAGCAAGGCAGTCTGATTCAGTTATTTAAAGACGAAACCGCCAAATGTTTGGGTATTTATGCGGTGTATCCTTACACTCGTCAACAACCAGAAAAAATTAAGATCTTCATTGATCATCTATACACCAGCTTTCAAAGTCAAAATCATCGATTTTAAGACAATAACTCAACACTAATCGTTATGTTGGTGTTGAGTTATTGTTTCCATCTTCATTTCTAATAATTCTTATAAATTTAGAAGCTTAAGCTTTCTCCTTGTTTTATCACTAATATTGATAACAAGATACCTCGCACAACTGTTAACAAATGGTTTTGCTATTGTTTCTTTTAAGAAACGGTCTGTTTCTTACGTTAAATTTCTCAAATGTGAAAGATAAGTAACAGAAAAATAAAGAATTATTTTGTTTGTTGTTTATTGGTTAAGTGTTGCTCGCCTGCCTGACATAGACGCCGAGAAATGGACTGCTTATAGTGGCTCAAACGCCCATTACCGTCACTAAACGGTGATGTGAGCGAAGTACAATAACTAGAGATACGGATATGAAACAAAAGCAGCTGATTGACGAATTTAAAACTATCGTTGGGGAAGAAAATGTCCTAACCGACGAGGTTAAAACAAAATACTACCGCTCGGGTTTTCGCTCAGGTAGTGGCACTGCGCTTGCTATCGTGTTTCCTAATACTCTTGTAGAACAATGGAAGATCATTAAACAGTGCGTTGAAGCAAACTGCATTATTATTATGCAGGCTGCCAAAACAGGTTTAACAGAAGGCTCAGCTCCAAGTGGTAATGATTATGACCGTGATGTGGTTGTGATCAATATTACCAAAATCAAGAAGATTCACTTATTAGATGGCGGTAAGCAGGCGGTATGCTTGCCTGGTGCAAGTTTGCACTCATTGGAAAAAGAATTGAAGGCGGTGAACCGAGCGCCGCACTCTATCATCGGTTCTTCATCATTAGGTGCCACTGTGGTTGGTGGTATCGCCAATAACTCAGGCGGTGCGTTAGTCAAGCGTGGTCCTGCTTACACCGAACTGGCGATCTATGCGCAGGTCGATAAGCAAGGCCAGTTACACCTGGTTAACCACCTTGGTATTGAAGGGTTAGGTGAAACGCCAGAAGAAATTCTGACAAACCTGCAAGAAGGAAACTTTGACCCAGCGAAGATCATTCATGACGAGCGAATGGCATCAGACAAAGAATACGATGAACGTGTTCGAGACGTGACTTCTGACATTCCTTCTCGTTTTAATGCCGATGAACGTCGATTATTTGAAGCCAGTGGCTGTGCTGGTAAGTTGGGTGTTTTTGCCGTTCGAGTTGACAGCTACCCAGTACCTGAAAAAGAGCAGGTTTTTTACCTTGGCACCAATGATCCTGCGAAACTGACGAAGCTGCGAAAAGACTTCTTATCTACGTTTGAGAACTTGCCTGAGATGGGAGAGTACTTGCATCGAGATATCTTCAACATGGCAGAGAAGTACGGCAAAGATGTCTTCTTATCCATCGATTTATTAGGCACAGATAAGCTGCCAAAAATGTTTGCACTTAAAGCTAAAGTAGAAAATTTCTTAGAGCGCGTCCCGTTTGTTAGTAAATACTTGCCGGATACCATTTTGTACTACGCGAGTAAGTTGTTCCCACAACATTTACCAGAACGAATGCTGGATTTCCGCGACAAGTATGAGCATCACCTGGTATTAAAAATGAGTGATGGTGGTATTGCTGAGGCACAAAAATACCTCAAAGAAGTTTGGGCTGTTGAAGACGACTGTGATTTCTTCGAGTGTACGCCGGAAGAGGGTAAAAAAGCTTATTTACATCGCTTTGCAGCAGCAGGTGCAGCAATTCGTTACGAGACGATTCACCGAAAAGACGTAGAAGACATCGTTGCACTTGATATCGCTTTGCGACGTAATGATGAAGAGTGGTTAGAAACTTTACCGGAAGAGGTGAGTAAGAACCTTGTTCAAGCGCTCTATTATGGTCACTTTATGTGTTATGTATTCCATCAAGATTACATTTTCAAAAAAGGGACCGACACGAAGTTGATGAAAAAGCTGATGCTAGAACACCTCAATAGCCGTGGTGCTAAATACCCAGCAGAACATAATGTGGGTCACTTGTACGAAGCTGAAAATTCGCTGCAGAAGTTTTACCACGAGCTAGATCCAACCAACACCTTTAACCCTGGCATTGGCAAAATGGACAAATACAAGCGCAATTGTAACTGCTGTGCGTAAACATTGAATATTCATCAAGTCAACCTGGTGGAACACTATATGGCCGACCAGGTTGGCTTTTTACTCTTTGACGCTAAAAATCAACTCTATTTCATCATCAAGTCTTCTTCCTGTTGGGGTAAAACCAAGCTTTTGGTAAATATGGAGAGCATTCCCTTCCTCTTTATCCATTGTGGTTAGGGACACGCCTTGTAAACCGATAATGGAAGCGTATCGCTTGCTAAAGTTAATCGCTTGATTTCCCAATCCCTTTCCTTGAAAACGATGGTCAATCATGACGCGCCACACGTACAAATGATCCTTTTGAAAGTGATCATCGAACTTGTCGAGTAGTCTTGGATCGATAAGAGAGATGAGCCCTGCTGGCTTGTCGTCTAAATAAATGCCGTAACTGACGCTATCGTCGTTGAAACTCGCCTCTGCAAGCCATTCTGCATTATTAGCAATGAGATGTTTTTGGGACTCTTCCACGGAGAGGTCGATAATGTCATCGATGGTGTTACCGTTTATTTTTAAAAAGCTAACGTTATTCATGGTAATCTTCCTTGGATAGGTATTTATCTAAAACCATTTGCGCAACATAAAGATCTTGATAGGCAATTCCTGAGCTATCAAAAATAGTAATGTCGTTTTTGTTCCTTTCTTTTAATTGAAGCTTGTCACCGATCTGATAGATCTCTTTATCTGGCGCATGCTGGAACTCACCAATCGTTTTGGACTGAGATAAATAGTCACAGTAGAGGGTGGCGTTCTCAAATAGCGATGGTGGAAGTTCCTGTTTTCCTATTTTATCTGCTCCCATTGCAGAAATATGAGTTCCAGGTTTTACCCATGAAGATTCAAACAAAGGAGCGGTGGACGCTGTAACGGTAACAATAATATCTGCGCTTTCACAGGCTTCTTGAGCGGATTTGATGTCTGTTGTTAACCCTTCTTTGCTTAGCTCTTGCGCTAATTGGTTGGCGTTAGTCTGATTTCTACCAACAATCAGGACTTTAGATAGATTCCTAACTTTTGAAATGGCAAGCGCTTCGTATTTAGCTTGATGACCTGTGCCAAATAACGCGAGTACAGATGAATCTTGTCTCGCCAGTAGATCAACAGCGATGGCATCAGCTGCTGCAGTTCGGTAGGCATTGACCAAGCTTGCTGACAAAATGGCTTTCATTTCCCCCGTATCCGGTGAAAGAAGAAAGATATGAGTGCCATGGTTTGGTCGCCCAAACTGATTATTACAAGGCCAATAGCTTCCCATTTTCCAACCAAGTAATTGATTTGTGCATGCTGATTTGAGTGAAAACATTGAGCCTTCGATCGGGCCTGATGCGTTAACGACCGGAAATATTGATGAGTGCTGATCTTGTACTGAAGAAAATGCCGCTTTGACCGCTTTGTATGCCAGTTCGTGAGAAATTAACGCTGCAGTCGTTTTTTCATCTAGATAAATCATGCTTACCACCCTGAAACACGTTTCCATTGCTCAATTTGACCCTCTACCAAGTCAAAGACATAGTATTTACTGTGCATCGCGCTTGTAGAACATGCATGATTTGGGACGATGTGTACTCTAGAACCAATGGGAAAACATTCGAAGTCGATCTCGCTTCCAGAAGCCGCTTCGAGTATGCCGTGCTCTTGATTTACCTGCACGACTTTCAGTATTTGATTCTCTTGGCCGTTCGGTTGGAGAACCACGCCATAACATTGTTCGTCATGGCCTTTATCTAAAGAAAGAGCCATCCAACCAGCATCAACAAATATTTGCCCCCTCGATTTGTTGTGTCCAATAACACTACTTACTACTGAGATTGCGATATCGTTTAAGGTACACACTCCGAGCCGATGCATCACTAAGTCAAACAATGAATAGACGCCAGCTCTGACTTCTGTGATTCCACTTGTGTTTGTGTATGAGCATGCCGTCGGGGTAGACCCCACGCTGACTATTTCGCAGTAAATCCCAACCGACTCGAGGCGTTTCGCTGCAAGTTGTGCAGTCGCTACTTCATTACTGGCGGATTGGTTTAATGCTTCTCGAGACTTACAGTGGTAAGACTCACCTGCGTGGAGCATCACCCCTTTAAAATCGGCCAAACCCATATCTAAGCTCTTAGCCATTGCAATTAGGGCTTCGGAATCTGCACTTACACCACCTCGGTGTCCGTCGCAATCAATCTCTATCAGGCAGCTAATGACACACCCACGTTCTTGACAGTAGGTGTTAACGAAATCGATTTGTTCCATGCTATCAAGTAAAACCACAATACTCATACCGCGTTTCAGTAGCAGTTCGACTCGCAATAGCTTTTCTTTTGATATGCCAACAGCATAGAGAATGTTTTTACAACCATAACTGGCAAGCTGTTCTGCTTCCTCAAGGGTGGATACAGTGATTGGGTCCTCTATAGAGTCAATTAAGTAAGGAAGCGCATCTAACGATTTTACTGTCTTAAAGTGGGGCCTTAGTGGTGTGCCTAGTTTCGACATATGGCTGCGCATTTGAGTAAGGTTGCTCAAAAATTTTTGTTTGTCCAAATAGAGAAATGGTGTGCCAATAGCATTGTATTGTTTTTCTAAATTAGGGTGTTCTGTATGCTTAATCATTTCATTTACCTAAGCTTGCAAAGTGAAATCAACTATTGATGAAATGATTATGAAGTAGGAAGAAGTTGAATTATATTAACAAAAATCTACTTATACATTAGGTTGAAAGTTAATGTTAACGACAGAAGATATTCGATTTCTTGTGGTTGTTTCTAACCATCGAACATTGGCAGATGCGGCTCGTGCGCTCAATATAACGCCTCCATCAGTCACTCAGCGTATTCAACATATCGAAAAGAAGCTATCGCTTAAGTTACTTCAACGGCCTTCGCGCATAGTTAGCTTAACAGAAGAAGGGCGCGTTTTAGTCGATACAGGTAGTTCTATCCTTGAGGATTTGGATGAACTCACCGATAAACTCAATGAAAGCAGAGGGGATGTCAGTGGTCGTCTAAGAGTATTGGCGCCCCTTGGCTTTGGCAACGATGTGATAGCACCTTTATTAGGTGAGTATAAAAAAGCTCATCCGCGCCTAGAAGTGGAGCTAGAGTTATCAGATAAGCCAAACTGGGCCAATCATCATAAATGGGACATTATCATCTACATTGGTCACCTGGCGGATTCCAGCCTTAAGATGGTGAGTTTAGCCCCAAACAAGCGCTTTGTTTGCGCTTCGCCGGAGTATTTATCACGTTATGGACAGCCTGAAACTCCGCAAGATCTTAAGAGGCATCAATGTATTGCGTTGAGAGAAAATAATGAAGATGTCACGTTGTGGAGCTTTACTCATACAGTCTCAGGAGCCATAGAAAATGTTCGAATTCGTCCTTCACTTGCAAGTAATGAGGGCAGAGTGATTAAAGACTGGGCCTTAAGAGACTTAGGGGTCATCATGCGATCTGAATGGGATATTCAGTCACAGATTGATAGTGGTAAATTAGTGCGATTATTACCAGATTACGAGCTTCCAAATGCCGATATTGTTGCCCTCGTGAGTTCTGCTGCGCATGAGAGGTCAGCGCGAGTCACTGGCTTTTTATCTCTACTAAAAGAGCAATGCCAAAAAGCACCGTGGTTAAGTTGAGACTAAGTTGTTATGGTTAGTTTATAAGGCTCGGTTAAGCTCACAATCGAAGAATGTGAGCTTAAGTAATTATCTAGCTGAGGACGGTTAAAGAGCGCGTACCGCGGCGGCTGCGATGATGCCAGCTGCAATTGCGGGCAGAGGCTTTTTCACGATGAACATGACGACAGCAGTAGAAAAAAGTGCTGCTCTAGCACCGTAATCACCCTCAACCGCTAGTGGGGCTAAAAGGGCAACCAATACGGAACCTGACATCGCAGTAATGAAACGTTGAACCCGTTCGCTAATTGGAATAAATGACATAACATACACTCCGCCCCAGCGGGTTATGAGCGTGACTAACGCCATAGCGATGATGATAAGCAGTGTGCCACCAACGCTCGTTTCGATGTTCATGCTTTTTTCTCCTTCCAACAAGCACCTAAGACTCCACCAGTAATGGCGCCAACCACTACGTGGCTATTCTCTGGTAAATACCAGTACGCCAACATAGAAGAGGCTGCTGCTGTGGCCCAAATCGCAAAGATTCTTAAGTCTTTCGGCCCTGCCACCACCATAGACAGCAGGAAGCATCCCATAACCATATCGAGCCCGAGGCCCACCGGGTCTTTGATTGCGTTACCAAAATAAATGCCGATCCAGGTGCCAACAATCCAAAACGACCACATCGCTAAGCCGCCACCAACAAGCAAGCCAAAACCTGGTTCTTTTCTACCAAATGCATTGAGTGCCATTGCCCAGTTCGCGTCTGATGCTACTAGCATTACACCGTAACGTTTTTTCGGCGGGAGTTGTCGTAACCATGGATAAAGCGTAGCGCCCATCAAGAGGTGACGAGCATTAATAGCAAATACAGTAATAAGCACTGGAATCAGAGGTACTTCTGCTCCCCACATTTCTAGCGTGGCAAATTGTGAAGCACCGGCGAAGACCAGTGTGCTCATCAACATAGTGGGAAATACATCTAGTCCAGTTTGTACGGCGGCAACACCGAATGCGAGGCCAAATATGACCACAAACATGGACAGAGGTAAAAGTTGGGTGAAACCGTTCCACACGTCGACCCGAGTAAATTCGTGCAACTCAGATGAGGAACGCTGAAGATGTTGAGTATTTTCTGTCATAGAGATACCTAGCCAGCAGGCAAAAAGGGCAGTGCCATATGAATGCGTTTGTTATTCTTTTGTAAACTTCATGTTTAACATCAATTGAAAGGGCTTTCAAACACTAAGTGCTATATAAAAAACAAGTATACCTGAACGATTTTAAAATGAAGGGGTTAGAGGATTTGTCACTTGCTAGGGCTCAAGGAAAGTAACGCAACGCAAATAGCAAACTCTGTTCAATTGAGAAGAGCACGGATTGTTACAGATTAGTATATAAGTAGGAAAGCGAGCACGAGGCTCGCTTTTTCGTTCTGTTACGAATAACTGAAAGGGTTTATTTTACGTAGACACGAGGGTTCGCAGTACCCCAAACCGTGTATAGTTCTGGGAAGATGACCTCTGCATGTTTTTCCATTTCTGCTGCCGAAATCGTTTTGCCTTGCTGAGAGCCAAACAGTACAACTTCAGAACCAGGCTCAACATCTTTGATACCTGTAATATCAACCATGGTGGTGTTCATTGAAGCCACACCTGCAACTTTTGCTCGTTGGCCATTGATCAGTACTTCTGCCGTATTGCCCATTTTTCGTGGGTAGCCATCAGAGTAACCAACAGGAATGTTCGCCATTAGGCTTTCTTTGCTCGTTTTGTAGCTGCTGTCGTAACCGACAGTGCTATTTTTTGGCAGGTGGTGAACGGATGCCACGCGTGTTTTGAAAGACACGATAGAAGGGTACTCAGGGTTGGTTGGCAGATCACCGTATAAAACGCCACCAGGACGAACCATATCAAGCTGTGCTTCAGGAACATTAAGTGCAGTGTAAGAGTTGGCCACGTGCAGCAAAATATCTTCGCGTTTTAGGCCCGCTTCTTTAATCAGCCATGCAGAGCTGTCTTTGAACGAAGATAACTTTTGACGAACTTCGTCTGCATTGTAGTTAGGGAAATGAGTCATGATGCCAACAATATTAACGCCAGCTTGTTGAGCGATTTCTAGCGCTTCTTGCTTGCCCGCTTTTGTCGTCATATCAACGCCATTACGTCCCATACCACCGTCGTTAAGAGCAAGGTGAACTTTGATTTCTTTACCCGCTTTCTCTGCTAGCTTAGACAGTACTTTGGCTTGCTCTGCAGTGCCAATCAGCTCTTCAATATTTAAGTCGATTGCAGCTTCGATCTCGCCAATATCCGCCGAGCGTACACGCATAAGTTGACCTTTAAAGCCACTGTCGCGAACGGTCTGTGCTTCGGCGTTACTTGCAACGGCAACGCAAGGGATTTGTTGTTCGATAATAGTCGGCATCAGGCCCGCGATGCCATTACCGTATGCGTCGGCTTTCATCACGGCGCAGATTTTCGTTTTGCCATCCATGTGCGACTTGAACTGCTCAATATTATCGCGGAATTGACCTAAGTTTATTTCCAGCCAAGCGTTAGCGCCTTGAACTTGCTCTGCTTTTACTACAGTGTTGCTAATTTGAAGAGGGGCAGCAGTAGCTTGCATCGCAGGAGCAACGGTTGCAGCAGCGATAGTTAGTGATAGTAAGGTTTTATTTAAGCGCATAAAGTCTCCGTACGCGTTTTTTGTATTGGTTATGTTATTGAGTACTTGGGGAAAGTACCTGACGAAGTAAAACGCTCCAAGTAGTGCTTTGGAGCGTTTTTGAAGATCATGATTCAATATACCTAAGTGATTGCACTCAATTTGTGCAAATCGAGGTTGATTCAATATCAACTAAGGTATCCACTGAGTTTAACTCAGTTTAAAGCGGCTCATTACATCTTTAAGAGAAATTGACAGCTGGCTTAGCTCACGACAAGCCTGTGCGGTTTGCTCTGAGCCCTGTGATACTTCTTGAGATGCCAAGTGTATGTTTTCAATGCTGCGGTTAAGCTCTTCTGCAACAGAGTCTTGCTGGTTACAAGCCGTGGCGATTTGGGTGCCCATGTCTGAGATATCAGAAATCGAGTGTTCAATGTCGCTCATCAGCTGTTTTGATTGAATGCCTTGCTCTGCACATTCTGAGATACTGGTTCTAGAAAGTTCTGTCGCAGATTTCGCGTCTTTTGCAAGCGATTGTAGCTGTTCAATGATCGACGTAATTTCGCTGGTTGAATCTTGCGTACGGCCTGCAAGCGTTCGAACCTCGTCCGCAACCACGGCAAAACCGCGACCAGACTCACCAGCACGCGCAGCTTCAATGGCTGCATTAAGAGCAAGTAGGTTGGTTTGATCGGCAATGTCACGGATAACATCAACAATAACGTTAATTTTATTCGATTGCTGTTCAAGCTCTGCCACAGTATCGCCCGCAGCACCAATTACGTTTGAAACTTCATGAATCGCGTCAACCATGCCTTGCGTTTCACGAACACCGTGTTGTGTACGACGGTTTGCTTCGTTAGCTTGGTTCGCTGAATCTTCAGTATTACGTGCAACATCGGCTACTGCTGCTTTCATTTCTGTCATTGCCGTAGCAATGTGTGTAATTTGCAGTTGTTGATCCTTCATACCAGATGCAGAAATATCGGAGATTTGATTCATCTCTTCTACTGCACTGCTTAACTGTGTGACCGCAGCAATCACGTTGTCGATAACTTGGCGCAAGTCATCTTGCATCTTAGTGGTCGCATCTGCCAGCTCACCTAGCTCGTCATTGCCGATGGCTTTACGATCGATGTCGTTTGATAGGTCACCTGTTGCGATGGCATTTGCTTGCTCGACAACAAGTTTTAGTGGGCCACAGATAAGGCGTGTCAGCACGTACGTCATGCCTACCATGATAAGTAGAATAATCACGTTGCTCGCAATTGACGAGTTACTCAATCCATTTACAGAAGAAAGAATATGAGTTTTGTTACTGTCCATAGCATTTTTAAGTAGACGGATCAGTTCACCGAGCTCAGAGTCAACCGCTTCGAAAGCAGGTAAAGAGTTCGCCAAAATAGGGTGGGCCTTGCTTTTGTCGTTGGCTAGCATCGCTTCGTTGTACTGATCCATAGTAACCAAGTACTTTTTCCACTGACGCATAAGGCGCTGGTAAGTTTGTTGCTCTTCACCAGGCCAAATCGTTTCACCGTAAGAATCGAGCTCTTTGCTGATCTTTTCACGTTCGCGAATGTTGCTGGCAATTTTGTTTCTGATTTGGTCTGCGTCTTCATAAGTGTATGTCGCAAACTGAGCACGGCGCCAGCGAGACAAGTGATCTCGGATCGAATCTACTCTTTCCATAGCAGGAAGCGTATCATCGGTATAGTTTAAAAGCTCAGATTTAATGCTTTTGAGCTCTGTAGATAAAAACACGCCAAACGCAATGTTGACGATGGCAATGAGTAAAAACGATAGCGATATCTTTTTCGCTATAGAAAGATTCTTGATAGACATTAGTGATATACCTTGTTTTTCTTATGGTGTGTCGCCAAAGTAAACCACGTCCTTATATGTGATATATGTCCATTAAATTACTGCAACGAGTGTAAGCTATCATTATTTATTGATATTTTCGATAATGAATTGAGCTTTTTTTGAAAATAAAAAATGTCAATGATTTTATAAAGGTACGACCACATTCGATGCAAAGTTATCGGTAACAAAATATGATATTTCGTGTGAAATAGTGCCAAGAGTAGGGACTCCAATTGTTACAGATGTTACAGAGCTGAAGAGAGTGGTGACTACGATCCGCGTTAGTCAGGCGTTTACAAGCTAAGCCGTTACGGGCATCAACATGTGTGTGACTTAGAGTTGATGAAAGCTAACGAGTGTTTCTTGGCCTAATTGAATGCCAATTGTACCGCCTGGATCGCTTTTTAAGCACTTAAATCAAAAAGATAAAATTTATTGTTGACCAGATAAATTAATCCGTTAAAGTACGCCTCGTTCTCACGGCAAAGGTCGCTGAGACAGATGGTGTCTAACCCATCGCATGATTGCGTTGCCCTGGTGGTGGAATTGGTAGACACAAGGGATTTAAAATCCCTCGGCGTTCGCGCTGTGCCGGTTCAAGTCCGGCCCGGGGCACCATCAAAATCTTTGGTGACAGAGAGACAAAATCAGAAAGGCGCCTTGGCAGAGTGGCTATGCAGCGGATTGCAAATCCGTGGACCTCGGTTCGACTCCGGGAGGCGCCTCCACTATTTCGAAAGCCAGTCTTAAATGACTGGCTTTCTTCGTTTTAAATCCATCAATCTATACTCGTTCACGCTTCTCTAAATTCCTCCCATGTTTTGATCACCATTCAATATTTTCAATGCGCTAGTCATTGATTTTATAAATGTTAAATAACTCAATAATTGTATAGGGTGATTGGTGCTAATTTCTCTTCGATTGTAATCCGAACTTTTTGTATCACAGGCAGCAACTTGGCTAGCGTGACCGTTGGCAATGCTTGGTGTGTATGAGCAGAAAGGAGGATTTTAGTCCTTAACGTGAGAGAAAAATAATGAAAACATTTAAATTAAAACGCACTATTTTACCTTTAACCTTGTTGTTAAGTTCATCTGCATTGGCTGCTGAGAATGGCACAATGATGCAGTATTTCCATTGGTATGTGCCTAACGATGGCACACTGTGGACTCAAGTGGAAAATAACGCTCCAACGCTAGCAGAAAACGGATTCACAGCGCTCTGGCTACCACCTGCATACAAAGGAGCGGGTGGCAGTAATGATGTCGGCTACGGCGTTTATGACATGTACGACTTGGGGGAGTTTGATCAAAAAGGATCAGTGCGCACCAAATACGGCACGAAAGATCAGTATCTTAGTGCTATCAATGCCGCTCACAATAACAATATCCAGGTTTATGGTGACGTGGTGTTTAACCACCGTGGTGGTGCAGATGGGAAATCTTGGGTTGATACTAAGCGGGTAGATTGGAACAACCGCAAAATTGAACTTGGTGATAAATGGATTGAAGCGTGGGTGGAGTTTGATTTCCCTGGACGCAACGACAAGTACTCTAACTTCCATTGGACTTGGTACCATTTTGATGGGGTGGACTGGGACGATGCAGGTAAAGAAAAAGCCATTTTTAAATTCAAAGGTGAAGGTAAGGCATGGGATTGGGAAGTCAGTTCTGAAAAGGGGAATTACGACTACCTTATGTATGCTGACTTAGACATGGATCATCCTGAAGTTAAACAAGAACTGAAAGATTGGGGTGAGTGGTACATCAACATGACTGGTGTTGATGGCTTTAGAATGGATGCGGTGAAGCACATCAAATACCAATATCTTAAAGAATGGATTGATCACCTACGTTGGAAAACAGGGAAAGAACTCTTCACGGTCGGAGAGTACTGGAACTACGATGTGAATCAGCTGCATAACTTTATCACCAAAACTTCTGGCAGCATGTCTCTATTCGACGCACCGTTACATATGAACTTCTACAATGCGTCTAAATCGGGTGGTAGCTACGATATGCGTCAAATCATGGATGGTACGCTGATGAAGGACAATCCAGTCAAAGCGGTAACCTTAGTAGAAAACCATGATACTCAACCTTTGCAGGCGTTGGAGTCGACGGTCGATTGGTGGTTTAAGCCGCTCGCTTACGCGTTTATCTTATTGCGTGAAGAAGGTTATCCATCTGTGTTTTATGCAGATTACTACGGCGCGCAGTACAGTGATAAAGGGCATGACATCAATATGGTCAAAGTGCCTTACATCGAAGAGCTCGTAACACTGCGTAAAGACTATGCATATGGCAAACAACATTCTTATCTCGACCATTGGGATGTAATTGGCTGGACTCGCGAGGGCGATGCAGAACATCCACATTCAATGGCAGTGATTATGAGCGATGGACCAGGTGGCTCGAAGTGGATGTATACGGGCAAGCCAAGTACACGCTATGTCGACAAGTTGGGCATCCGAACTGAAGACATTTGGACAGATGCGAACGGGTGGGCTGAATTTCCTGTAAATGGTGGATCTGTCTCGGTTTGGGTTAGCGTTGAGTAAGTCATTCTTGTGATTTTGATACAGAACAGGCAAATTTTGATGAAACTTTGCGGTGAATCAATACGTTATTTGATATTCATATAACAAATGAGTAACTTATATTTGAGCATTATCTAGAGGAAGATGAAGAATGGAATCTATTGCTGATGTATTGGTTGTGGCTATTGTGTTCGGTGCCATATTTGGAGGCGGGATAATTAAGTTAATCTTGAATCATCGTAAAGAAGTAAGAGCCTTGGAGATATCTGAACGTAATACGATGAGCCAAGAAGAACAAGATAACCTTAACAAGCAAATTGGTGACTTGAAGCGACGCGTTGAAGTGTTAGAGCGCATAGTCACAGATAGCAAATATCAACTTGAAAAAGAAATTGCCTCTCTGTAATTCACCACAAAAACGTAAAGCCGGCTGAGTCCGGCTTTTTAGTGCCTGTACATCATAGTTTTAGGGTACTTAGCTCAGCGTTCGTCAAAGAAGTCTTTATCGCGGATGTATTTACTCATAAAGTGATAAGAGAATGGTCGCATCAACCAACTAAATAGAGAACGTCCAAGTCGAATGAACGTTGGCGTATTCTCGTATATTTTCCCGTTATACAACCATAGCATTTTGCCTACATGCCAATAGAGAAAAGGCACTGGCGGCATGAATGTCACGATGTCGATGTCGCAACAAATCCGGTAAGTTTTGTGCCCCAAACGGTAGCGTTTTTTGAAGGTCCAATCTCCAACCGCGGGCTGACCGAAAGTCACGACGCGTTTAATGCTCTTTGGGTATTTTTTCTCAATATAGTCGGCAAAAACACTGCCAATCGCGCCACCTGAAGAGTGACCAGTAATGGTGATTCTTTTTCCCCTAAGAATGAGCGGTACAACGATACCTTCGAGGCGCTCGAGCACGCTCAACCCCAACCGATCTTCATTTCGGCTCGGTAAACTTTCTTGAAACAGAAGATGATAGAAACCCGCGTGAATGCGGTAATTCAGTCCCAACCGTCGACAGCTTCTCGTCCACATCGCGAAGTTTAACAACCAATCACTGATACTGTGTGAGCCTTTAATCACTACGACCACTTCACTCTGTTTTTTACTCCAGAGCACACGAATCATAATCTTACCGTGTTCATTTCTAATGACTCGTTGCCCATTAGGATCGAACCCGTATTGAGTTTGTCTGAAGACGCGAGGGTAGGCGAGATTACAAAGCACCGCATAGCGCTCGTATTGGTATCGTTTTAATGGTTTCACGTTATCTTTCTTAGTGGAGCCTAACGATTGACTGTAATTAATGAATATTAAAAATACGTGAACCTTGATTTAGGGTCGGTAGAGATTCTGTGTATTGGTATCGCGAATGAAAGACTCAAACTGGCTTAAATGCGTCAAGATGGTTTGGCGAGAGAGTTCATGATGTTCGCTAAGCACGTTAATTAGCTTTTTCAAAGCCTTACGATCTTGTTTATTAAGATTTGCTGTCTCTTTGAGCTGTGCGAAAAATTCAATTTGACTTGAAGTGTCGTTAAAGTCACCGAGCTTGTCTTGCAATAGTTTTAATTGTTTCACGTTGTTTTTGTGCTGTGGGGAAGGGTAGAGTGCGGAAAACCCTTCTAACAAATAACGCAGCGCTTTGCACTTTATCCTCATCGAGTGAATCATGTTGTCACAACTTTTGCCCGAGATCTTGCGCCGTGCTTTGTCGACCTTTTTAAATTGTTCGGAGACTTTTTGGCTTGCGAAGAGTAACGCAGGTACGTTGTTATCCGCTCGTTCGTGTTGTGTACTTCGCAGCAGACTATTCCTGACCAAAGTGCAATGCGTTGTGTATTCTTTTGTCGCTAGCCAACGCGCAACTTTTGCCTGTTCGTAAGTACGTTCGGATTCTATAAAGCCAAAAAGCGGCTCAAGAGAGGATTTGTGGTTTGGGAGCATTTCAATGTATTGGCTTTTGTCCAAGATAAATACGTCCAAATCACGCAGCTTATTTGTTTTCTTCATCATTATTTTTAAATGAGGTTTCAAAATACGCAGTTCAAAAGGAGGGAGCAGTTCGTGAAGTAGCAAGCATAGTGAGCGTATGCGCCTCAGTGTGACTCGATATTGGTGTGTATATTCAGGATCCAAGTCTTGGACGATCCTCTGTTCCAGAGAGCGTGCATAATCAAATTCAGTAAGTAAGAAGTGGGGCACTACGAAGTCGAGTTCGGAATCAGTATGTAGCGGTAATTGAAATGATGACTTTCGAAACATGATGAGCGCTTATTTGTCCCCTGCAGTACGAGTTAAGTTTATACCCATACTGCCAATTTGTGCGACTTGTCGATTCCTCGTTGACATGAAGTGATGAAGCAAAGTAAACGAGAGTAAAACACGCTGATGTTCTTGTGAGCAAAATGATCGCCCTTTGTTCGTTTGAGTTGGCTTTTTAACCATTTGAATAAAAAAGACTAATTTTTTTGTTGACCAGATAAATTAATCCGTTAAAGTACGCCTCGTTCTCACCGCAAAGGCCGCTGAGACAGATGGTGTCTAACCCATCGCATGATTGCGTTGCCCTGGTGGTGGAATTGGTAGACACAAGGGATTTAAAATCCCTCGGCGTTCGCGCTGTGCCGGTTCAAGTCCGGCCCGGGGCACCATCAAAATCTTTGGTATCAGAGATACAAAATCAGAAAGGCGCCTTGGCAGAGTGGCTATGCAGCGGATTGCAAATCCGTGGACCTCGGTTCGACTCCGGGAGGCGCCTCCACTATTTCTAAAAACCGGCCTTGTGCCGGTTTTTTACTATCTGGTATTGTCAAACTATTCTAATACACATTTATTATTGAATAATTAATTTTTGTACAAATACCAACCTCAATTATCAGTTAATCACCCTTTAACTGGTTTTCCTGAATTGCTATCTATAGCGTTATATTATCAATGTGATTTTAGTTCAATATTGAAAATAAAGTTGCACATATATCCTGCTTGTTTCTCTATATGTCTCTAGTTGATATTGCACTGTATCGCTCAGTCTGTCTTTTAATCGAGTATAAAACTAGGTGAGCAAAAAACTTTTCACCACTTTAATTTAACGTAAATTTAACAATTAAAGATGGATAATATTACTCAAGAGTTGTTGAGGTATATTATTCGAATGACTCGTTATTAAGTTAATGAATTTAAAGGTTATAATTTCATGCGATGAAATTGAGGTTGTTTTAGTTCAATTTCTACTTGTTTGATTTTTAATGATTTAAATTAGCTGTAGTGCAAGTGATTTATTAAAGTCATTGTTGAATACAAAGGTTGTTCATATAAAACAATCATAAGGTTATTTTAAGTAACTGACAAAAATGGACAAATTTATTATTACACAAACTTAACCTAAATTACTTATCGCTCTGGTTGAATTTTGACCGGTTGCTTTGCTATGATTCCGGCTCTTATATTTTTGGTGGTTATCCTTTTATAACCATGTTGATGTATATAGGAACATATTTGGCTTTATAGGCTAGGGCATTTTATTGCCTAAAATTTATATTATTTTACCCTACCATTTCTGCTTATATTGGCGGGAAGGTGAACTAGTTATTAATTTAAAATTAGGTGAAGCAGTGATAAAAAATATTAAAATAAATAGAACAACCCTAAATAAAGGGTTGTCATTTTTATTAGTAATATTCGCTTGTTTACAGAGCATCCATTACGCCAGTGCAGCAGGAAGTACGACGGGACAGCAAAATACATTGGTTATCCTGCTGAACTTCAAAGAAAACCCAAATGAGCAGCCATTAACTTTATCAGAGGCAAATAATCTAATCTTTGGCACAGTGAATGACTTCTACCGTGAAAGCTCTTTTGATCAAATGTGGCTGTCTGGGAAAGTCGTGGGTTGGTTTAATCTACCGTTGTCTAATCAGGTTTGTGATTTTACCGCTGTTCAAGATGCAGCGGATCAAGAAGCCATCGCTGCGGGAGTGAAGCTTGAAGAGTACGATCGTATTGTTTACTTGATGACAAGAACGGCATGTGGTGTCGCTGGATCGGCAACTATTGATGGCATGCCTTCACGCGCGCACATCAATGGTGATTTTTCTCCGATGAATATCGCTCATGAGCTTGGACATAACTTTGGTTTGCATCACTCTCGTGCTCTTGATTGTGGCGAGCATACGCTTTCAGACAACTGTACGTTGCGTGAATACGGTGATACCTATGATGTAATGGGTGGTCCAGACATCGGCTATTTGAATACTTTCCAGCGCGAGCGACTAGGATGGCTAGAGGGAGAGCACGCCTCAAAGACACTGGAAGTTACTCAAAATGGTACTTACTCCATCGCGAATTACGAGACGACTAGTGAGCAGCCAGTTACGATAAAAGTACCTCGTGGTACTGATCCTTCTACAGGTGCAAAAAAATGGTTTTACATTGAATACCGCCAGTCTATTGGGTTTGATGACTTTTTAGATGCTCGTTCTTACTCGTTCTATCGTGGGGACGTTACGGATGGCATCATCATTCGAAGCGCTGTAGAAGGCGATGGACGCAGCAGTAATCTGCTTCACTTTAAAACTGATTCTGAATATCGTGCGGTTTTTGGCCGAAATGACTGGTTTGACCCATCTATGCCGGTCGGTGGTAGCTATACTGACCCAGACTCAGGTGTAACATTGAGTTTGGTGAGTGCAGCGAACGGCATCGCTGAAGTAAGCGTTGTCTTTGATGGCTCTGACAACGGTAATATCGGGACTTGTACTGTTAATGCTCCATCAGTGACTGCGAAAGCTGCAACAAACAACTCGGTTGCAGCCGGCGATGAGGTTCAATATCAGGTCACTATTACTAACAAAGATAGTGCAGATTGTTCTGCGAGCAGTTTTTCTGTAAACGCGTCAGTGCCAACTGGTTGGAAAGCAAGCAGCAATGCAATCACGCTAGCAGCAGGTGAAACCGGACAAGTAATGATATCAGTCGTATCTTCGGTGGACGCTAGTGATAAAGACTATGCTTTGAATATGATCGTGACGCACGGCGAGGACTCAAGTCTGCAAACCGCAGCATCCGTAAATTACTCTGTAACCACTGAAATCTCGCCATCACCAGAGCTCGTTGCTGTTGATGATCAGGTGACTATGTCTTCGAAACAGTCGGTGATTATCGATGTGATGGCAAACGATGTTGTTGGAGAGCAAAACTCTGCAAGCGTGGTTTCTTTTACTAGACCAAGCAAGGGGCGACTAGAGCTGTTATCAGATGGCACCCTGCGTTACACACCTGAGAAGAAATTCAAAAATAACGACAGCTTTACCTATACCATAGGTGATGGTCAAAGCAGCTCGACCGCTCAGGTCTCAGTGAAGTTAGAGTCTTCATCTGGTGGAGATTCTGGCAACTCTGGTAACAATGGGAAAGGTAAGAATAAATAGAACGATATAGTTCGAAAGAAAACGCCTGACGAGTTAACGTCAGGCGTTGTTTTATTAAGTTGTAAGTAGACCTTATTCAGGGCAGCTAACAGGCTCTGGACAAGTTGGACATAGCGTACATTCTGCAGACGCTGTTATCGCTTCTACGACAACATTACCGAAGATAGTTTCACCACTCGCATCCACAGTATCTGTAAACGCTCTGACTTCTTCACCCGGTAATGGAAGGCCTTCACCATCTCCTGGGATTGGCTCGTAGTTACCAGTAAAGTCGTAACACTCAGCAGGCGCAAGCATACCAACCTGGATTGGATTCGAGTCTTTGTTGTCGATTACGACAATGCCGTCAATGGTGACATTGGAGGTATTACATACACTACCACTGTAATTGACTTGAAGACCGTATTCATTAATACCAGTATCTTCAAATCGATTCACGACGACGACACTACAGTCTTTCTCTAGAGACAATGAACCAGGGATGTTTTGGCTTGGGCATTCCCAATCTGCGTTGTCAGAAACCGCAACACCACCACCAGTTTCAAGTGCTGCGCTTACTTCTGCGTAGTTAGTGATACCGTTTTGGTCAATAATAAACGAACCATTAAACTCTTGCGTTTGTCCGACGGCGAGCATCGCTAAATTGAACACATGGTCACCGGCAGCCATATCGTTGTCAACGGCTGTAGTGTCTGTTGCCACAACATCATACAATGCAAAGTCACCGGTGTTTTCTACAGTGAGTTTATAGTTGTATTTCAAAGTGTTACCATTGACAACATCACCAAATGTACAAGTTTTAGTGATTTTAATGTCTGGTACGCCTGGTGTGTAACAGAATGAAATATGACTTAAGCCATAGTATCTACCATTGTTACCCACAGGTGCATGTAGTAAGGCATCATCTTGATACAATAATCCATCTGTAAAGTAGTTATATAGGTTTCCGTCAGGACCACCTTTTACGAAGATAGCTTGCATAATCACAGGGCTATCACCTTGATCCCAACTGAAGGTTTTTGCCCCAGGTTGTTGATCAATAACCACTTCAAGCATGCCATCACCGAAAGTGCCGTCTGTAACTGGCTCAAGCTTGTATTCTATCAAACCATCGATCCCTGGAAGTAATTGTTGACAGGTGTTATTCCCTTCAACAAATATTGGTTGCACGCCTCGGCTTGAAGGGTCGCCAGCGGATGCGTAAACAATTTGAGAGCTCAGCACTAAGCTAACCGCTATGACCCAAGTAAACAGCTTAAACATGCTACTGATATTGATCGCTGTAAGTATATTCTGGCTACATAAAGTGGAACAACGGTAACTCTTATTGCCCCACCAAGAGTTAAATATGGTTTTCATAAAACCTCCTTGTGTAAGTGGGCTCGCTACGTCCTTGAGCCCACATACGTGATAGTTTTCTCACAGAGTTAAACTGCGCCAGTTGACTAGCATAGAGTGTTCCATGTTTAACCTTTTGTATTTGTTGATTATTTTTTACTTTTGTACATATGGGTGAACAGTTTGTTTATATTTTCATAAATGGTTGAGCTAAAACTTATTCGCTAAACGACTGAATATGTTTTAGTTAAATGAGTATTCAATTAGATGTGTAAAGGATGTAACACTATGCAAACAGGTGTTACACATCACCTTCACATTAGTTGGAGCAAGTGAGTAAGCGTCTATTTCATATTCATAGTGGACAGTTTCAATAGCGTCGTTTTTGTGCATCTGTCACAGGTGTAAACAATAAAGTGTCAATCTGTAACATTATCCTAGAACACGTATATATCTTTGTTATCGTAGGTTTTTTTGTCTCTTTTGTTTTCTTTCTCTTTCTTTAAAATTGAACACTCTGTTCATTCTCTTCGCTGTTGAAAATATTTAGTTTAATAAAATCATAACCTTAAGTAGTGGCATGCTCTATGCGTTATACGAGCTCGAAACGAAAGTTGTATCTCGCTTTCACTCTTTCTTAAAAGGCAATTAATGACATAGGGACCTTCGTCTAGCTTTAGAAGCGTTCTAAGGAGTAGGTTATGAATTCTTGTAAGTCAGGTATCTGGCATACGATGAAGAGCTTTCTTTATGCAATATTTACAAGCTTGCTAATAGGTAGCTCTGCATTTGCAACACCAACAGATGGCGTATTTGAGTTAGAAGCAAATGCTAATGCGATAGATGACTCTGGAGTAGGAGCTCCAGATGACTGGTCAACGCCGCCAAACAGTGGTGGAGCATTAGTATTTAGCTTTGAGAATGACACGGCAACACCGGATACAATATTTACTGGTGGTAATAAAGACATCAAAGACATACCGGAACTTGGTTGGAAGACTGGTACGGTACTTGATAAAGGGGACATTCTTCATGCGTATGCAGCGGCATACAACATTAATAATGACCTTGTACTCACCTTTGGTGCAGACCGTTTTGGTAACAGCGGTGATGCCTTCTTAGGTTTTTGGTTTTATCAAGACTCAGTCAGTACAAACCCAGACGGTACATTCACTGGTCAACATATTGCTGGCGACCTTTTGATTCAGGTGAATTATTTGCAAGGGGCAAATGAGGGGCCAGAAATTTTGGTTCTTGAATGGGACACAACTTGTGCGAAAGCTGATAACAATAATCCACAAGATGGTCAGTGTGCTGCGACAAACTTACGTTTGAAAGTTAAGACAAATGCACTGTGTTCACCAGGCGCGCAAGATGTGTGTGCTTCAACCAATACAACTGACTCACCTGCACCATGGGCGTATACGCCAAAAAGTGGTGTCGAAAATGTCTTCCCTCCAGAAACCTTCTTTGAAGGTGGTGTAAACCTTACTGAACTTCTACAAACAGACACCTGTTTTAGCTCATTTGCAGCCGAAACAAGAGCATCAAGCAGTATTACCGCTCAGTTGAAAGACTTCGTGGTTGGTGACTTTGAGTTGTGTAGTGTTGATATCACCAAAACATGTAATCAAGCGGTCGTGAATGATACAGAAGATGGTTACGTTTACTCATACAGCGGCGACGTGATTAATGATGGTGTTGGTACGCTATACGATGTTGTTGTAGAGGATTTAGAAGCAGGTACTACACATAGCTTAGGTGCCATTGCTTCAGGTGATAGTGCTTCATACAGCGGCAGTTTTGAAAGTACAAGCAATGGTCTAACTAATACGGTGAAAGTCACAGCAGCTGCGACTCCGGGTGGCCAAGCGACCATTACTGATACCGCAAGTGATCCATGTGAGTCATTGAGCTTGTCTCCAATGATTAGTGTAACGAAGTCATGTGAAAGCGGCTTCAAGCTTACTGAAAATGGTATCATTGCTGAAGTGAGCTTCTCGGGAATGGTATGTAACACAACGCCTGGACTTACTTTAGTGAATGTTTCTGTTGTGGATGATTCAGGTACGCCTGAGGATGCTTCTGATGACGTGACAGTAGTGAATAATATCGAACTCGCTTCGGATCAATGTCAGTCTTATACTGGTAGTTATATCCCAACGGCATTTAGCAATGCAGAAACACAATCTTTCCGTGATACTGTGACGGCGGTTGGTTTCTTGAAAATCGATAATACTCAAGCGACGAATACAGCTTCTGCAGACTGTGATATTTGTCCTGCACCAAGTAACTAATTGACGTCTTTTGAATAAAAAGCCTGGAGTATTCTCCAGGCTTTTTTGTATGAATTGCGTGATTTAGTTCGGTTTCCCTTTACCGTTTCCACCACCATTCCCACCAGAAGTCGATTGTAAGGTGATGCTAATCGTCGCGGTTGAAGAAGATTGACCGTCACTGATCGTATAAGTAAATGAATCATTATTCTTAAACTTCTTCGAAGGTGTGTATTCAATGGAGCCATCGCTCAGTACACGGGCGCTGCCTTTGTTTGGCTTAGCGACCGTAATTGCAAGAGAGGTCGATTGTTCAAACGAGTCATTATTTAACTGCTCGATGCGAACGACGGATTTATCACTGATCGTTACGCTATCATTCACCGCCTCAAGTGGTGACGTCGACTCAGACAACACTGTGTAAGATAGCTCGGTTTTGGCTGATTGTTCATTTTCAGCATCTATAACGTCAACGGTTATGCTGTAAGAGTTCGGCTGAGCATCGCTGTTTGACGTAACCATGACCGTCGTTTCTGCACTCATGCCGGAAGGAACCGTCAACGCGCTTGCGTCATAATTCCATCCGTCAGGAACGCTTAAAGCCGTTGTATAAGTCGCGTCTGCACATTCTGTATTGTTCTGGTTCGTCACTTTAAGATTATACGCTAACGTTTCTCCAGCATTTGCATCAGAACCTGATAGTGGGGTTAGAGAGAGTAGAGGCGATGTCGCAACGCATTGCCCGGATTCACCACCAAATATGACACTGACCTGTGCGTTTTGACCATTAGCACTTTCCAAAGTAATCGACACGCCTGTTTTTGGATCGGTGAATGTTCCACCAATTGGAAGAGCAGGGTCTTCCCAGTCATTACTCCCAAATAATTGTTTGAAAGTGGAGTCAGGCTTCATGTGTAGCAAGCGGCTACTTTTAAGATCACCGTCTGTCGCTAGGCGCACAACCACACCTTCTGTCACATCTTGGCGGTATACGATGTACGAACGGTCACGTAAAAAGCTGTCGTAGCCAAGAGCTTGTCGATATTCAACGTAAAACCATTGGCGCTGACCTGTAATTGGATCGGTACCTCTTGGGATTTTTAAAACTTTTGATGAAGTACTTTCAAAGTCTTCATAGGCATCAATAGAGTAAACACCATCACTAGAAATGATTTGAGCAGGGGAGGTCTGCCACCCTAAGTTTTCCAATTGGAAGGCGCTAAAGTAACCCATATCGTAGTTACCCATTGTATCGTAGCTATCACCGTACTCTATGACACGGCAATCACCAGCTAACGTACCGTCTTTACAGTCGAGTGCGGAAGCGTGATGCAATCCAAAATTATGTCCTAATTCATGGGCGATAACTCGAGGCTCGAAAACCGCATTTATTGACGCTCTAGAGGGAGTTACTCCTTGACTACCAGAGCCTTCTGATGCACATCCAGTTTTGGTTGTTAAGTAGATAAAACGGTCATAGTTTGATAGTTGATATCCCGCAGTTTCAGCCATTTTGTTGGCTTCCGCTGCTACAGCATCATCATCGCAAATTTGGTTTGATATCGGTAAGGTGAATGTTCCAGCAACATCACCAGATAGCCAAAGTTGCCCCTGGGACATTTGCGAATAGAAGTCGCTAACGGTATTAAAAACAACATGATGGGCGTCTTCTTTAGAGATCGGGATCTCTTGAGGGTTTTCTTGGAAATTGACGAGTACAACTAATGTTTTTTGTTCACCACTAGCCACTTGCTCAGCATAAACCTCTGATGAAAAAGAATATGCTGACACGAGGGTTACAAAGCCAAGAGCTAGCAAGCGTAAATTTGACGCAACAAAGCCCAATTGAGGGAGGATGACCTTCTTCAATTTATATACCTACTTAATATTTTGATATTAAATGAAATTACAAATTCATAATGTTTTAAATAAAATAAATACCGAGCTCTATCCAAATAGAACCAGTAATTATCAAGTGTGCATTATGTTTTATAAAGTTTGTTTTATATTTGTGTGTGTTTATTACTTTTAAACACGAGGCGAGATATTAGCAGAAGGGGTGGTTAAAATTCAACCATGTATTTCGGTTTTTATAAGTTTATGAATTATAATGTTTAACTACTTTTTACTAGTGGTTTTTATAAAAATAATAAGAAATAATATTGTATGCAACAAAAGTAGTTACAAAGACAGTAATAATATTACACCGTGTAATATGCAACATTCTTAATTGTTTGTTATTTCTTTTGTTTCCTATATAAATGACTTATTAAAAATAAGACGCTATCAATTCCGTAGAGAACATTGTCAAATTAAAGAAATATTAATTTCAAAAACAAGAGACTTATTATACCTGGATATAGGCAACGCCATTTTTGCCATTTTTCTTTATCTCATACATTGCATGATCGGCTTTTTGATAAACTTCATTAAACTGTTGTTTTCCTTTATCAAATAGACAAACACCGATGCTCATTCCAATCGTTACTTTATTTAAGTCCTGATTTATCGCAGGAATGATGGAACTTAAGAGTCGATCACAAAGTTGAAATATTTCTTCTTGATTTGAATAAGAGCTTAAAACGACAAACTCATCTCCTCCTATGCGTCCGACTTGAGACTTGCTTGGCGCAAGCTCTGTTAAGCTATTGGCGATATTGATGAGGAGAGTATCACCAGTATGATGGCCTAGCTGGTCGTTAACTGCTTTAAAATTATCTATATCAACAAACACTAAGGCAGACTGCTGAGACGGCTTGGTTTGAGGTTGATGATTAAAGTTTTCCTCAATTGCTTTTCTATTTAACAATCCGGTCAATGGATCACTCGAAGCTAACTTAGCCAGTTGCTGCTCATATCGCTTTTCTTTTGTAATATCGATATGAGTGCCCATCATGCGTAGTGGTTCGCCATCAGAACCATACTCGACGATGCGCCCTCGATCGTAGACCCAACTATCACTGCCGTCTTTATGAATCATGCGATGAACTACCTCATAAAGGTCGGTTTTGCCAGCTAGGTGATCTTCAAATGCACCCACCGCAAGATCATAATCTTCAGGGTGGAGATTGTTTTTCCACGTTTCAACCGTCGCGGTTAACTCATGGGGCTGATAACCTAGCATTTTGCCCCACTGCATATTGAATATCGTCAAAGTACCTGAAGGAATATGCTGCTCCCACAAACACAGTCCATTACTGTCGAGTGCAGCATTCAACTTTTCTTGTAGTCGCGCATTTTTCCGCTTCAGCTCTTCATTTTCTTTTTCTAAGACGGCAATTCGAGTTAGATATTCTTCCATTTTGCGCATAATTTACGTCGTTTTCGGAGCGACAATATACGAAAAATACTTTGCAATTTCTATGATTGAGCTTGGAGATATAAGTATTGAATATGCGGTAAATAATAAAGAATCGGTGATGTTACTTAAGAGCAGCAAAGTAAATGCTTGGAAAAACAAAGAGGGAAATAGGGGATAAGCGAGGGGCTCTCCTGGTGCAAAGTCATAAATGAGGCCTTTGCACCGGGACTACTGAGGGTTAGCGGTTTAGTGCACCACAACGCTCAGGCTGGTAGGTGATATCGACAATTTCAATTGTCTTCACTTGATTATTTGGCATTGGCCATTCAAGTTTTTGACCAACAGACAAACCGATCAGTGCGCTGCCTACGGGCGCAAAAATGGAAATATCATCACTGCTTTTCAGCTCAGATGGGTAAACCAGTGTCTTTGTCATGGTTCTATCTTCACCTGCAAATTTAAACTCTACAGTTGAGTTCATCGTGACCACATTATCTGGCATTTGTTCTGGCTCAAGAACCGTCGCACGGTCTAGCTCTGCTTCTAGCTCAACAAGCTCCGCCGCGATGTTTGGCATTTTATCCAACAAAGCCGTGATTCGGTTCATATCTAAGCTTGAAATGTAGATAGAATTGTTTTCTGACATTTTATGACTCCCAAATAAAAGGCCGCCTCACAAACATGGGACGGCACTCTATATGTCAATTACGGTATCAATCATATGGATTTTATTCCATATGAACTAAATCAGATTCTAGTCTTTATAGTGCGACTTAGCTAGTAAAAGATTTTTATTGTGAGACTTGATTTTTCTAAAACTTTCAGTCACTTCAGTTGTTCACCTTTAATAGCCTTGAAACGGCTAGGTTAAAACGAATGCTTTGTTTTTAAACAAAGCAGGGTTAATCGTTAGCGTGGTTTAACTCGACAATCATTGCCATTCTGTAAAAGCCAAAACTGTATAGCCCTTTGTGAGCATGACTGCGGTTATCTCATTTTGTAAAAACTACCAACATCCGTTAATAAATTACCTTTTATTCTTCAATATCAAGATAAAAACATTCATCTACCCCTTTAGGGTAGTTTGAAATTGTAATTGATTTACATCATGTATTAATTTTCTTTCACAATTAACAATGAGCTCAGTGATAAGAACCTAACCCTTAGGAATTATAATGAGCAAGTTGAAGCTAGTAGTCATCGGTAACGGTATGGTAGGGCACCGTTATATTGAAGACTTAGTCGAGAAAGCTGATATCTCTAATATGGAGATTACCGTTTTCTGTGAAGAACCTCGTGTCGCATACGACCGTGTGCACCTTTCCTCTTACTTTTCTCACCACACTGCAGATGAACTTTCTTTAGTGAAAGAAGGCTTCTACGAGAAACACGGCATCAATATGTTGATCGGTGAACGTGCGATTAACATTAACCGTGAAAACCGCATTGTTTACTCAAGCACTGGCCGTGAAGTTCAATACGACAAGCTGATTCTTGCTACAGGCTCATTCCCATTTGTCCCGCCTATCAAAGGTCATGAAAGCAAAGACTGTTTTGTTTACCGCACGATCGAAGATCTAAAAGCGATTGAAGCGTGTGCGAAAAACAGCAAATCAGGCGTGGTTATCGGTGGTGGTCTTCTAGGTCTTGAAGCGGCAGGCGCACTAAAAGCATTGGGTGTAGAAACGCACGTTGTTGAGTTCGCACCAAAGCTGATGGCTGAGCAACTTGACCTTGCTGGTGGTAACCAACTTCGTCAAAAGATCGAGCGTATGGGTGTGAACGTTCATACTAGCAAAAATACGCTTGAGATTGCGCCAGAAGGTAAAAGTGCTCGCAACGTTATGCGTTTTGCTGACGGCACTGAGTTAGAAACAGACTTCATCGTATTTTCTGCGGGTATTCGTCCACAAGACAAACTGGCTCGCCAAATGGAGCTAGAACTTGGCCCTCGTGGCGGTGTTGCCATCAACGACCACTGCCAGACTTCTGATGAGAACATCTACGCGATTGGTGAGTGTGCGTCTTGGAATGAAATGTTCTACGGCCTTGTTGCTCCTGGTTACAAGATGGCGACCGTTGCGGTTGATCACCTACTAGGTAACACAGAAAGCAAATTCGAAGGCGCTGATATGTCTGCGAAGCTAAAACTGCTTGGTGTGAAAGTGGGCTCTATCGGTGATGCGAATGGCCGTACAGAAGGTTGTAAGAGTTACGTTTACCAAAACGAAGAGCAAGAAGTTTACAAACGTCTTATCGTTTCTGAAGACAACAAGAAGCTGCTAGGTGCAGTACTCGTGGGTGATACGTCTGACTACGGCGATCTGCTTCAATTGATGTTGAACGAAATCGACCTACCAGAACACCCAGACGCATTGATCCTTCCTGCACACGCAGGCGCTGAGAAACCAGCACTCGGTGCGGATGCACTACCAGAAAGCGCAGTGATCTGTTCATGTTTCGACGTAACCAAAGGCAAGATCGCTCAAGCGGTTGCTGATGGTCACCACACATTGGGTGACATCAAAGCAGTGACTGGCGCAGGTACAGGCTGTGGTGGTTGTATTCCTCTAGTCACTTCTGTTCTAAACGCCGAGCTTGCTAAATCGGGTATCGAAGTGAAGAACGACGTGTGTGAGCACTTTGCTTACTCGCGCCAAGAGCTGTTCCACCTAATCCGCATTGAAGAGATCAAAACGTTTGATGAGCTTCTAGAGAAATACGGTAAAGGTTACGGTTGTGAAGTTTGTAAACCATTGGCTGGTTCTATCTTGGCTTCTTGCTGGGGTGAGCACATTCTTAAGCCACAACTGGTTAAGCTGCACGATACGAACGACAACTTCCTAGGTAACATCCAAAAAGACGGTACTTACTCTGTGATCCCACGTATGGCGGGTGGTGAAGTAACGCCTCAAGCACTGGGTGCGCTAGCGAACGTTGCTGCTGAATACAACCTGTACACCAAAGTCACCGGCGCTCAGCGTATTGGTTTGTTTGGTGCTCAAAAAGACGATCTTCCAGAGATCTGGCGCAAGCTTATCGACGCTGGTTTCGAAACAGGTCAAGCATACGCAAAAGCACTTCGTATGGCGAAGACCTGTGTTGGCTCAACGTGGTGTCGTTACGGCGTTCAAGATTCTGTTGGTTTAGGCTCTTACATCGAGAACCGTTATAAAGGCATTCGTACACCTCATAAGATGAAGTTCGGTGTTTCTGGCTGTACTCGTGAGTGTGCGGAAGCACAAGGTAAAGACCTTGGCATCATCGCGACTGACGCAGGTTGGAACATGTACGTATGTGGTAACGGTGGTATGAAGCCTCGTCACGCAGACCTACTAGCAAGCGATCTAGATAAAGAAACGCTAATCAAGTACATCGACCGCTTCATGATGTTCTACATCCGTACTGCTGCGCCACTACAACGCACATCAGTTTGGATGGAAAACATGGAAGGTGGTGTTGACTACCTACGCGAAGTGATTGTTGACGACAAACTTGGCATCAACGCTCAACTAGAAGCTGACGTAGCGAAGCTTGTAGACGAGTACGAATGTGAGTGGACTGCAACTATCAATGACGAATCACAACTGACTCGTTTTGCACACTTCATCAACTCTGACAAGCGCGATGACAACGTTGTGTTTGTACAAGAGCGTGAACAGCACCGCCCAGCAACCTTCACGGAAAAACACCCTGAAGCGAAAGGCGATATCCTACACGTAGCTATCACTGAAGCATAAGGGAAGGTTGATTATGTCATTTGAAAAGATTTGCCAAATCAGCGACATCGTACCGGGCACTGGCGTTTGTGCACTGGTTGATGGTCAGCAAGTTGCGGTATTCCGCCCAACACAAGCAGAAGAAGTGCTGGCGATCAGCAACACAGACCCGTTCTTCCAATCAAACGTGCTTTCTCGCGGTTTGATTTGTGAGCACCAAGGCGAACTTTGGGTAGCAAGCCCACTTAAGAAGCAACGCTTTAACCTGACAACAGGTGCTTGTATGGAAGACGAGCGTTTTAACGTGAAAGCGTACAAAACGCGTGTAACCAACGGTGAAGTAGAAATTTCTGCATAAGCTTGGTTCGCATTCCCTCCTCCTTAAGGGGAGGGAATGCACTGAGTACTTAGATTCAATAGACAAAGGCTTTCCAAGCGTCATCTTGGGGGAACAGGGAAGCGATATGATGTCGACAGCAGTGGGTGTCAACGGGAAGCCTTTCTCTATTCAATCTTTAACTTTTTAACTTTCAATTTTGAATAAGGACACATTCATGTCTACAGACTTTAAACCTGCTGAATTCGTGCAAACCATGATCAACGTGGGTGAAGCGAAAATTAATACCAGCACTCGAGATCTTCTGCTTCGCGGCACGATGGCAGGCGTTATTCTGTCTCTTGCGGTGGTGGTTGCTATTACCGCGATTGTACAAACGGGCATTGGCCTTGTGGGGGCGCTTGTTTTCCCTGTGGGTTTTGTGATTCTCAGTGTGATGGGTTACGACCTTGTCACAGGTGTTTTTGGTCTTGCTCCTTTGGCTAAGTTTGCAAACCACCCGGGTATCACTTGGGGTCGTATTTTCCGTTGCTGGGGACTTGTTGGTTTGGGTAACCTGATTGGTTCTCTAATTGTGGCTTACCTAGTGGCAATCTCTCTAACCGGTAACTTCTCTCTAGAGCTCAACGCGGTAGCGAAGAAGTTTGTCGCTGTATCGACTGCCCGTAGCCTTGGTTTCGAAAACATGGGCATGGACGGATGGATCACGTGTTTTGTTCGCGCTATCTTCTGTAACCTAATGGTGTGCCTAGGCGTTATCGGCAACATGACGGCACGTTCAGTATCTGGTCGTGTAGCGATGATGTGGTTCCCAATCTTCATCTTTTTCGCGCTAGTATTCGAGCACACAGTAGTAAACATGTTCCTATTCCCACTGGGTATGATCTTAGGTGCGGATTTTGGTATCGCGACTTGGTTGAACTTCAACCTTATCCCAACCATCTTAGGTAACATCGTTGGTGGTCTTGTCATGACTTGTCTGCCACTGTACCTAACTCATGCGAAAACAGCGCCTTCTATCAACGTAGTTGAAGAAGAAGTAAAAGCAGAGCCTGCAATCGCAAAATAAACTGCTTTTATCTGGCCCTACCTATGGAAGGTAGGGCTACTCAACTCATTTAACTTTCAATAGATATTGTATTGATTTAGCTATAAAAAGTAATAACTCCTTGGGGTAGTTTAAACCTTAAGTTAATAACGTGAGTGTTACTCTTTATATCCAAATTTCCGATAGGCGTTGATATGACTACTGCGAACTCATCTTTAAACAGCGGCTTTGTTTCTTTAGTTGGTGCAGGTCCGGGCGATCCAGACTTGCTGGCGGTCAAAGGTTTGAAAGCCATTCAAGCGGCTGAAGTTGTGGTGTATGACCGATTGGTGTCGAAAGACATTCTTGAACTGGCTCACGCATCTGCTGAGATGATTTATGTCGGGAAAAAGCTCGATTTTCACTGCGTACCACAAGACCAGATCAATCAAATCTTGGTACAAAAAGCGCAAGAAGGTAAACGCGTTGTGCGCCTAAAAGGTGGTGATTCTTTCATCTTTGGACGCGGCGGTGAAGAGTTAGAAGAGCTTGCAGAATATGGCATCAAATACGAAGTGGTGCCGGGGATCACCGCTGCAGCGGGTGCAACAGCTTATGCTGGTATACCATTAACGCACCGTGACCACGCGCAAAGCGTTCAATTTATTACAGGTCACGTGCAAAAAGACGGTCGCGAAATTGAGTGGCATTCGTTAGCGCAATCTAACAACACACTTGTGTTCTACATGGGTTTGAAGCAAAGCGGTCACATCATGGATAACCTGATCACTCACGGATTAGATCCAGAGATGTCATGCGCCATTATTGAAAATGGTACGCGTCCAGAGCAGCGCGTGTTCCAAGGAAAACTGAACGAACTTTCTGAAATGGCTGAGAAGGCGATCAGTCCAGCATTGATCGTCGTTGGCAGCGTGACTCAGTTGCACAACAAACTAGACTGGTTTAGAAAATAAGTTCATCTAATGGTTAGATTTTGCAGGGGCTATGACGTCTCTGCATTTCTTGCTTACGCATTGGCATTTGGTCAATCAAGTTGTTGATAAATGGCCAATCCGTTTCTGCGCCCCATCGGTATTTCTCTTGGCCATCTTTACCAAGTAAAATTGCGGTATGTGAGCCTTTTTCAATTTCATACAGCTTGGCAAGCATTTTCAAATCAAACTCTTCTTTGAGCCAAGCTGGAGACGTGTAACCTTGTTCTGTAATGACTAATGTGACCACATCTCTGTCTTCCAACTCACACTCATTCATAAGTGTTTCTAGCAAGAATTGTTTGACGTATTCATCATTTTCCGGCGCAAAGTAGAGCACACTTCTATGTGGCCAGTACTTTGAATGTGCTGGATAACCGAATGCTGTCGATGACAAGATACAAGAAAGTAGTATCACTAGTAACTTTCCGCCCATGACAGTTCCCCTAGAAACCCAAATACCGTTTATACGTTAAGTTTAGTGGAATTGGCTCATTGTGCTTTTTCCAAAACTGACTTAGGGTAGGCAGCAAATAAAACAAGCGTAGAAAAGATGAATTCAGAAAGAAAACAAAAGATCGCCATTTTGGTTGATGTACAGAATGTGTATTACACCTGTCGCGAAGCGTATCGCAGTAATTTTGATTACAACCAGTTTTGGTATGTTGCCACACAAGGGAAAGAGGTGGTGAGTGCTCGTGCTTATGCCATCGCGAGTAACGATCCAAAACAGCGTCAGTTTCATCACATTTTACGCGGTGTTGGGTTCGAGGTAATGCTTAAACCCTATATTCAGCGTCGTGACGGCAGCTCGAAAGGCGACTGGGATGTCGGTATTACTCTTGATGCGATTGAAATTGCCCCTGAAGTTGAAGAAGTGATTCTCGTTTCTGGAGATGGGGACTTTAGTCTTCTGGTGGAACGAATTCAGCAGCGCTTCAATAAAACGGTGACCGTTTATGGTGTGCCTAAGCTAACATCCCAAACTCTGATTGATTGTGCAGATAACTTTGTCGCGATTGATGATGACTTCTTACTGTAATCACTAACGTGACAAAGAAAAGGCGAGTCATTCAGGCTGTACGCTAACGTACAATGACTCGCCTCTAATTTATTGTTGATTTGGCTAGTTATGAAGGAATGATCATTTGTCCTAACAAGTAGCCCAGACAGCAAGCACCAATCACACCAATCAAACCTACCGACATAAATGAGTGGTTGAAGTACCACTTACCAATCTTAGTGGTACCTGACGTATCGAAGTTCACTGTCGCGATATCTGAAGGGTAGTTCGGAATAAAGAAGTAACCGTATACCGCAGGCATTAGGCCGATAAGCAGTGCAGGATCTAGACCCAAGCCAAGACCGACAGGCAACATCATACGTGCAGTCGCTGCTTGAGAATTCACCACAACCGATACAATGAACAACGCAAGCGCGAACGTCCAAGGGTAGTTGGTTACCATCTCAACGATGCCAGATTTGAACTGAGGCATTGCGTATTGGAAGTAAGTATCTGACATCCAGGCGATACCGAAGATAGCAATGGCAGCCACCATACCTGATTTGAATACTACGCCGTTTGGTACGTCACGTGGGTCAGTTTTGGTTGCAAGCAAAATGATACCGCCGAAGCAGAGCATCATCATTTGAATCACAACGGCCATGCTGATTGGTTTCGCGCCATCCACGATGGTACGAATGTCCGGCCACATCGCGATAACGACGATAACCAAGATAGACGCGATGAACAGCAACACAGAGTTACGAGCACTTGTTGGTAGCACTTCATCAAGAGACGTTGCAGTGGTGTTGAGGATCTTTTCACGCCACACCGGATCTTTTAAACGCTCTTGGTATTCTTCATCGTCTTCCAGTTCTTTACCGCGTTTTAGGCTGTAAAGTGACATCAGCAACGTACCGAATAGCGTCGCTGGAACAGTAACGAGCAAAATAGAAAGCAGAGTGATCTCGTGCTGAATATCAGAGAGTTGTGCCAAGTAGTAAACCACTGCCGCTGAAATTGGAGAGGCCGTAATCGCGATTTGCGAAGCGACGGAAGCGGCTGCCATTGGACGTTCCGGACGAATGCCGTTTTTCAGTGCAACGTCGCCAATGATTGGCATGATGGAGTAAACCGCGTGACCTGTGCCGAGCAAGAAGGTCATAAAGTAAGTAACAAAAGGAGCGATCAGGGTGACGCGTTTTGGGTTCTTACGAAGCACACGTTCGGCAACTTGCAGCATGTATTTCAAACCACCAGCCGCTTCAAGAATGGATGCACATGTTACCACTGCTAAGATGATCAACATAACTGTGACAGGAGGGGAGGTTGGCGGCATCTTAAAGATGAAGACTTCAATCACCAAACCAATACCAGATACGACCCCAAGGCCTATACCACCATAACGTGAGCCGATATACAGCATCACGAGCAAAAATAGAAACTCAAGATACAACATGTGGATTTCCTTATTCAAAACAGGGGGCTATATAGCCAAATTACTTAATTACATTGTCCCGATATTCAGAAAGAAAATACTTCATGTTGTTCACACTCCTTTGGATAAGAAACAGCAATATTCAATTATTGGCAATAACTCACGCTACACAGGGAAACTGTTAACACAGTTTTATCAGGGTGTTTTTATGCTGTGTATTTTTGCGATCATGTCAGCGCTAAATGCGAAGAGGTTTAAGAGTTTGTTGCTATTCATCGCATACGTAACCAGACCTTACGGGCGCAAAGAGCTTGAAAATAGAGACAGAGACCACAGATGAGAATAGGTTATTGTTATGTGAACACAAAAGATAATAGTTTGCATTGCGATTAGTGCTTGGGTATAAAGGTGTCAGAATGACTACACCAACAATAAACCATCATGTCTGAGCAATTTTTCCCGCAACTATTTCAAACTTCGAGTGAGATTACGCCTTACCTTCACGGTGATATTGGCGAAATAGGGCAAGAAGTTATTCATATCGAAAATGATATCAATCCGATCATTCAAGGCCTTTACCAACAGTTGTCTGAGGCTCATCCGGAAGCGGGAAAAGCGTATTGGTTGACGAGAACGTGGGATTTGTTGTGTTGGCAGCCTGTTTATGTTGCGTTCATTTCTATTTACGGTTTCCACACGTTGCCAAACATTCGTGAGATGGCGCAGCACCTCAAGCCTTGTTTTGTGTCTGGATATCGATTCGCTGACGAAACACATATACATGGTAAGCCAGAAGAATTAATAAAAGAGGCCGGACGTCAAATTCGAGAGTTGTTCGATTTCTACCAACAAGAAATGAGTCAATGGACGCGCATTCGCCCAGGTTTCACTCATCAATTGATGTCGGATGGGATCATGGCTTGTTTGATTCGTCTTCAACAGCGTTTTCCGCAAATGACCAACACGACATTGCGTGAGCATGCCATCTTGTGGTTACAGGCATTGGGTTTAGATGCCAACAGTAGTCATTCACTTTATGAGACGTCACTGGATCAGCCGCTAAAATTGGTCAGAAAAAGCTGTTGTTTAGTCTATAAGTGTGAAGGCAGAAAGCTTTGTGAAGATTGTCCTCGTTTAGAAAAAAATCGACAGCTTATGAGCAAGCATAATCCTAATTAACATTTGGTTAACTTATGTAACAGTGCTCGATTTGAGAGTGAGAATAAGTATCATTGCATGCTCTTGTTGACAACAAAAAGATAAATACAATGATAAAAAGGACGTTTTCTCTTAATCTCATCGTACTTGCGATGAGCAGTGGATACGCAGTTAGCTCAATAGCTGCGGAAGAACTTCAACAAACATCAACACCAAGTGATGAACAAATGGTGGTCGTGGGCAGTGTGATGCCGAAATCGATCTCTGATATTCCAGGAACGGTTTGGTTTGTAGGGCAAGAGGAAATTGCTCAGCAATATCGCGCGGGCAAGACACTTGGTGACATTCTTTCTGCAACCATTCCTTCGTTAGACGTTGGTACGGGTGGTCGAACTAACTACGGCCAGAACCTGCGTGGCAGAGCGATGTTGGTGATGATTGATGGTGTCTCACTGCAGTCTTCTCGCCCAATTAGTCGTCAGCTTGATGCAATTGACCCATTCAACATCGAGCGAATTGAAGTACTATCTGGTGCAACCTCCATTTATGGGGCTGGCGCTACAGGTGGTGTTATCAACATTATCACCAAGAAAGCTTACTCCGATGACTTGTCGTTTGAATCCTACCTGAGTGGCACTACAGGTTTTAACAGCAGCGATGACTTTGATTACAAACTAGCGCAGTCTATCTCAGGTGGTAATGAGCGAATTGCCGCTAGGGGTTCGGTTGTGTACACCGAGACACAAGGTGCATTTGACGCAAATGGCGACATTGTCACGCCAGATATCTCCCAAGGCTCTTTGCAGTACAATTCAACGCTCGATGTTATGGGATCGACAGAGATTCAAATCTCCGATGCCAGCAAGTTAAACCTTGTCGCACAATACTATGACAGCCAGCAAGATTCGCCATACGGCTTGTACATTGTTAACAATAAATTTGTTGATGTACGAGAGGGATTCGATTCCGATCGTGAACACGGTACAGAGCGAGTTCTCTTAAGCGCGAACTACGCTCACGACAGCGTATTCGGCCATCAACTGATTGGCGAGTTGTCTTACCGAAGTGAAGACCAAACGTTTACTCCTTATTACCAAGGCGCTTCTCAGCAAAAGACAGAGGTTTTTGCTGGACGTTTGGCACTGGCAAAAAACTGGGAATCATTCAATCTTGTTTATGGTGTTGATACGTATTTAGACCGTTTTGAGAGCAATCAAGCTCTATTCGATCCAAGCATTGCAAACAACTCTGGAAACTTGATTAATAAAACGTACGCCGAAGTTGGTCGTTACCCAGGTGTAGATGTAACGTCTTACGCAATGTTTGTTCAAGGTGACTATCAAATTAATCAAGATTGGTCCGTTCAAGCAGGTTACCGCTATCAATACATGGACAATAAGATTGATGACTTTGTTGCCTATAGCGTACAAAAGAAGATTGCCTCGGGTAAGGGGGTGTCAGCGGATGCGGTACCAGGTGGCAGCACCGACTACTCTGTAAGTCTGTTTAATTTGGGCACCATTTATCAGCTTAATGATGAATCTCAACTTTGGGCAAACTTCTCCCAAGGTTTCGAACTTGCTGACCCTGCGAAGTACTATGGTCAAGGCAGCTATGATGCTGTGGATGCAAACGGTCATTATGCGTTGAACAACAGCATTAATGTGTCTGACTCAAAAATGTCAGGTATTAAAACGGACAGCTATGAGATCGGTTACCGTCTTGATACCAACTCTCTTGCGCTTCAGGCGGCAGGCTATTACTCGCTTTCAGACAACTCCATCAAGTATGATAGAAAAACGTTGTTGATTACGAATGTTGACGACGAGCAGCGTGTTTACGGTGCAGAAGCAAACATCAATTACTGGGTGACCCGCGATATCCTGTTAGGGGCATCAGGACACTACGTAGTTTCTGAGCTGAAAACTGATGGTAAATGGGAAGATTTGAGCGCAGGTAAAGCCAGTACGTCTAAGGCTAATGCATGGGCTGCATACTACCAAGATTCGTACTCGATTCGTCTACAAAGTCAGACGATGTTTGATTACGAAGATGACGCCAACAATAAGTTGGAGGGCTACACCACGTTTGATCTTCTGGGTAATGTAACACTACCTGTTGGGCAGTTAGGCTTTGGTATTCAAAACCTATTTGACGAAGACTACACAACCGCTTGGGGTCAACGTGCGCAGATTCTTTACGCGGCACACTACGATGCAGCAGCTTACGACTACAAAGGAAGAGGTCGCACATTCACACTGAACTACAGTGTTGAATATTAGAGTCAATTCTCCTCGTACAACAAACAAAAAAGCCGCATAAAGCGGCTTTTCTTTTAGGCTTGATCTGTCGGCACTGTGTCTACAACATTTTCCGTGCTTTCCGAAGCTTGGTTTTGCTCTTCAGCTTCCATTTTTGCACGTTCAGCTTTGGAGATATAACGCGGCTTATTGCTCTTATGTAGCTTAGCGTTATGCTTCTTCTGCTTCGCTTTTAAGATCTGATTGATTTTCTTCTTGCGGTTCATGGTGGTGGTCCTTTAATTTAGCGGGGCAGGATAGTTATTTTTTTATCAAGTTACAACTAAATAAGCCCTTACGTCGGTCGCAAGATCCAAGTACGTTTCTATGCCCAATCATCTCTCGCGTTTTAATGGAGTCCAAATGAAAACACTGATCACTGAACGTTTGATACTACGTCTTGTGAGTGTAGATGATGCACCATTCATATTAGAACTTTATAACCACCCAGACTTTTATCGTTTTGTCGGAGATAAACAAATTCGTACTGAATATGAAGCGGCGCGTTATATAAAAGAAAACATGCTACGCATGCAAAAAGTTAAAGGTGTGAGTTTACTCGTAGTAGAGAAAAAAGACGATGGACAACCGATCGGTATTTGTGGGCTAGTTAAACGTGACACATTGCAACACTACGATCTTGGGTATGGTTTTTTACCTTCTGCTTATGGTTGCGGCTACGGAGTCGAGTCGGCAACCGCGGTGCTGGAATATGCTCGAGAGGAAATGAAACTCGATAAGTTGGCTGCCATCACCAACAATGACAATATTCGTAGTATAAGTTTGCTCAAAAAACTGGGCTTTGAGTTTGAACGAGTTGAGCAGCAATACGATAATGGCCGAACGTTAGAACTTTACACAATGACGTTGTGATTTTTGGAAGCTCATGAGCGATATTTTACTTGGCAAGCTCGCCACTGAATTTAAGACGGTAAAAGCCATGGTAGAGGTTTACTGTCACGATCACCATGGAACAAAAAGTGACTTGTGCTCAGAATGTCGTGAGCTGCTTGAATACGCAGAAGTTCGTCTCGATCGCTGTCCTTATGGAGAGAATAAACCGACGTGTAACAAGTGTCCGATTCACTGTTATAAACCGGACCCGAAAGAGCAAATGCGTTTAGTCATGCGTTACTCCGGCCCCAGAATGTTATTGAAACATCCCATCTTGGCGGTTCGTCATTTACTTCATGAAAAGCGCGCGGTACCGGAAAGACCTGCAGCGAACGCGTCAAATCGTCACAAACGTTTATCTAAACAAAAAAGCGAAGAATAAAAACGAGGGCGACATGCCCTCGTTTTCGTTGAGTGGAAGTTGCGTGGTTAGAGGCCAGCCGCCATACGCTGCTTGGTTTTGCTTGCTGCAAGTAGCATGTATACGCCAGTCGCAACCAAAGCGGCAAACAAGTAGCCTAGTAAGCCATGTTCTTGGCCCATAAATTTATCAGCCGCAACCGGGCCAGCAACAGAGCCAATGCTGTAGCTGAACAGCATGACTTGTGTGGCAGAGACAATAAAGCGCTCATCAAGTCCTTCACAACCTAAGTTGATCGCAATTGGGTACAAGGCAAAAGTAGCTGCACCTAAAAAGAATAAAGCAGCAGCTAATACCACGGCTGACGATGAAATAAAGGTCAAACCGATCGAAAAAATACCCAAAATACAGAAGAACGCCATTAGCACTGTGCGGCTCATGTATTTGTTCAATGTGGTCACCATTGGTTGAACCAACATGCCACCTAGGATCACTAGTGCCATCAATGTACCAATGTCTTGATGGTTGATTTTACGGTTAGTTAGCTCAACAGGCATTAATCCGTATATCGCGCCTAAGGTCAAACCTGATACAACACAACCAATAATTGCAGCATGGTTTAGCTTGGCAATTTGCTTAAATGACAAAGCGGTTGATTCATGGCTGTTTGGTTGTTCACACTCAATAAACATCAGCACCAACATCGCCATTAGGATCAGCGTTGTGATTGCAATGAACGGAACACCGCCACTTACGCCAAGTACACCAATGCCAAATTGGCCTAATGCAGAACCGCCATAAAGCGATATCATGTACAAGCTCAAACGTTTTGCACGTGATGCTTCGTCGCCAAACATTAGCCAAGATTCAACAATGACAAAAACGCCCGCAACGGCAATACCTGCGATAAAACGAGCAGCAAGCCACACTAACCCATTAGCAAAAACGGGTAGCGTGACAATCGTTAGCGAGAATGCCGCTAAGCAGCCAATAAACGCTTTGCGGTGACCAACTTGACGCACGACACGTTCAATAAACATCGCGCCGACCAATAAGCCGCCATAAAAAACACTCGCCAACCAACTCGCATAATCTGTTGAGATGTTGTATTCACCGAGCATGAGAGGGATCAAGCTCATTAAATAGCCCGAAGCCACCGCATAAAGAGACAGTGCGACGACTGGAACTGTAACTCGTGGTGATGCTGCAGGAACGACTGTGTTTTCCACTGTTTTGCGCCTATAAGTTAAATGAAATCTATGGGTTATTCGGCGCGAATATGAGGCTAATAGTTAGGCAAGTAAAATGATTAATTTAAGTCGTTTCGACAAATAATATTTGTTAAATAGATAGGTCGATAAGTTGCATAAAAACGCCAACCTACCAGTGAGGTTGGCGTGGAGGATTACTTATTAAGTGCTTGATTTAACCATTGATCAAACTGACTCTTAGGTAGCGCACCATTGATCATATCAACGCGTTGACCGTTCTTGAAAACCATGATGGTAGGAATGCTTCGAATGCCAAATTGTGCAGCGAGCGCTTGTTGTGCTTCTGTATCAATCTTTACAAAACGAGCCGTTCCTGCTTGTTCATGAGCGACATCCGAGAAAACAGGGGCAAAACCGACGCACGGATTACACCAAGGGGCCCAAAAGTCGACGACAACAGGCGTATCACTTTGTAATAGGGCAGAAAAGTTATCTTGCGTTCCTTCGATAGGCGCGCCATCAAAAAGTGCACTTTTACATTTACCGCAAGTTGCAGACTCTGCAACACGCTCATTAGGGACACGATTCAGACCGCCGCATGAAGGGCAGCGAGTTTTAAACGATGACATGACTTCTTCCTTTATTACGTATTGATGAAAACATGACTTACCAGTCAGCCTCATTATTTGTATACTTATTTTTTAACCTGCCGAAATAACGCAGAGCAGGTTTGTATTTGAGCCTAAGGTTCTAAGAAATTTTATTAAAATACAACAATAAATAGGTCTGCGATGACAAATTACTACGCTGAAATTACAGGTTGGGGGAAATGTGTTCCTCCTGCCGTGCTCTCTAACGATGATCTTAGCACTTTCCTTGATACTTCAGATGAGTGGATTCGTACCCGCACCGGTATCGAAAACCGCCGTATTAGCCATGTAAATACTTCAGACATGGCAACCGTTGCTGCCAAACACGCATTGGCGCGCGCGGGCGTTGACGCAAGCGACGTTGATTTAATCATTGTGGCGACTTGTTCTCCGGATTCACTTATTCCAAACATCGCATCTAAAATACAGCAGAACTTGGGCATTCGTTCTGCGGCGGCCTTTGATTTAAATGCCGCATGTACGGGATTTGTCTACGGCCTTGAAACGGGCACACGTTTGATTCAATCAGGTAACTATCGCAACGCGATCATTATTGGCGCGGAAAGATTGTCTTTCTACATTGATTGGGCCATGCGAGATACCGCTGTTCTATTTGGTGATGGCGCGGGCGCCGTTGTGTTATCAAGAACAGAAAAAGAAACGGGTCTACTGCAATCTCAAATTGGTTGTGACGCTAAAGGTCGCGATATTCTATCCGTGCCAAAGTTTGGTACTTGTATGGATCGCTTTGCTGAGGACAACGGTTACTGGGATTTCAACTTTGTAGGACAAGAAATTTTTAAACGTGCGGTAAAAGGCATGGGGCTAGCTGCGAAAACCGTGCTTAAAGCATCACAGTTAACTACCGACCAAATCGACGTTGTTATTCCTCATCAAGCGAATATTCGCATTATTCAAACCCTATGTGACCTATCTGGGATCCCACACGACAAAGCGTTTGTGAACATCCAAAACTACGGCAATACTTCTGCAGCGACGGTGCCAATTGCATTGTGTGAAGCGGTAGAGCAAGGCCGAGTTAACCCAGGTGATAACATGCTTCTTGCTGCATTTGGTGCAGGTTTGACATGGGGTGCGGCAGTATTGAAATGGGGTGACCGCGTAACGCCAATTGGTGAAAGTGATGCGGTTCTGCCTGAATGTGAGCAATCCGCGCTAGAATTGCTTGAGCGTGCCATTAAGCTGTGTAACGAGCGTCGTCGCGACGAAGCGTAACGGACATTCAGCGGAAATGATATTGAAAAGGGAGCGTAAATGCTCCCTTTTTCATGACAAGTTAATTAAGAGCTCATTAAAGCAGCTTAAGCCATAAAGCCAAGGTTTGAATTAGCGAAGTTGCGGATATTCGGGAACACGTATTCCAATGCCGCGTTATCACTCACGCCCATCCATTGCGCGAGGGTTGAGCCCACTTGATCAGCTGCAATTTGGGGTATGAGTCGACCTTGAGAATAGTCATCGTTTCCGCCCAATACTAGTTCAGGCCATGTGCCGATAGCTCGCTGACCATTCACTGCGCCTCCAATCAATAGTTGATGACCACCCCAACCGTGATCGGTGCCGTTACCGTTGCTTGTCATCCGTCGACCAAAGTCAGACATTGTAAAAGAGGTGACTTGCTTGTTTAGCCCCAACCGTTCAATCGCACGATACATTGCTAAGAGGTTAGTCGCTAGATCTTCGAGTAGTACGGGGTGTCGAACTAATTGAGAATCGTGTAGGTCGTAGCCAGAGTGTTTAACGAAGAAGACTTGTCGTTGTTGCTTTAACACATCTTGGCTTGCGATCAATTTGTAGACGGTTTGCATCTGCTTGCCGAGTGTTGATGAGGTGAACAGCGGCGCGTCATCAATATGATTGAGTTGCTCGCTTAGCACGCGGCTCATCATCATCGACTCATCAACCATCAAATTAAAGTGACCACTAAACGGATTCTCTGTTTGATGAGAAAGCAGTTGGTCATAGATCCCCTTGTATAGCGGGTTATCAATCGCGGTAAGCTGAACCGCACGGTCTTTTTTCAGCACGGTTTGGCGGTGTTCCATCGCGCGTAACCAAAGCGAGTTCCCGTGCACACTGTATAGCGGGGTTATTTCTGATTCAGAAGTTAATACGTCCAACATTCTTCCTGCCCAACCCAAGTTGCTAGATTCTTGCATACCACCAAGTAACCAAGCGTCAGTTTGTGAATTGTGGGAAAACAGTTGCTCGGGAAGTGACGCTTCACCTAGCTCAATCGCTTGTTTTGTAACGGGATGGTTGAGAATGCCGCTATTGAGCACGATATTGGCATCGCCTTGTTCGAAAATTGAAGACAGCGCCTTTAGTTTGGGGTGTAAGCCAAGTTCTACTAGGTTATCCGAGCCATCGGTGGTACGCAAATTGATAGGGAGTATGTCGTCTTTGGCGACAGAAAGAGCCCCTCTGACTTTGGCATATTGGTTATAGTGCGCGTCAGACAACGGCAGTACAGTGTTGAACGCATCGTTTCCACCTGCTAAATAGACACATATTAATGCTCGAAAGTCATTAGATGGCGCCGCGAGAGAATAACCCGGTAGACCAAGCGAAGCTAAAGCGCCCATCGATGCAGTGCTTTTTATAAAATGTCGTCGTGAAATATCCATAATCCACTCCTAATCCTGAATATAGAATTCATCGCCGGAAATGGCGGTAAAAATCACCAAGGCGAGCTTTGTTGTTGGCACATAGTCCTCACGATATTCATCTAACACGGTGAGCATGAGTTTTTTTAATTCCGCCGAGGCCGTTCCAGCAAAGAAGCGTGCGTTAACCAGCTCGACTAAGGCATCGTGATCATCCAAAAGAAGATAAAACTCGCCGAGATCGAGAGTGTAGGAATCACCGCCGCCTCTGCGAGTGCTGGTCAACATATAGTTGACCAAATCGGTATAAACAGACCAGTTCAGTAGCTCATACTCCGGAGAGCTAATACCAGACTCCGTAAACTCGTTAGATGGTTGGTAGTCAGGAGAGTAAAAATTAAATACGGAAGGAGAACGAAGAGGTCCTTGATTGGCGATATTCATCATCGTAGTAGCGTCTTCGTAACGTGTAGATTTGATTGTAAAACCCGCTGCTCGATGAAAATTAGTTAGGACCAGTATTGGCTCTTTCACTTTTATTGGCGGGGTATCTGTCATGCCTAGAGCCTCAGAATCGAGCAAGATGGCATGAATGACCGCGTTTAAATCTCCTTTTTCTCCTTCGCCATTGTTATTGAATACCGAAGCAACACGTGCGATGTACTCCGGACTTGGATTCGAAGTTACAAAACGTTGGATAAGTAGCTTAGAAACAAACGGCGCCATGTTTGGATGAGACATCAAAATATCGATCACTTTTGAAAGCTCTTCTTGCGCAGTTAAACCAGCAGGAATTGTGTTACCAAGCAATCGTTTCTCGCCATTATCGTGTCGGTGGCTGATGACTCGCATCGGTTCGACAAACGCTAAATCGGCATTTTTCCACCCAGTTAATGCTCGAGCGAGCTCTTGAATATCCGTTTGGGTATATGTGGGGATAGGCTTACCCGTTGTAAGATCAAGCTTTTTACTGCCATCGATATTCAGTTCATACAAGCCTAGGGTGAACAACTGCATCAACTCTCGAGCGAAGTTCTCATCAGGTAATGCACCCGTCGTGTTGCTCTCTTTTGCGCTACCGAGCATGGACAAATAGCTGCCCATAACAGGATGAATAGAAACGTCATATAATAAATCTCGGTAGTTGCCAAAAGCGTTAGCAATCAATACATCATAGTAGTCGACTAGACCAGTGGGCTTACTGGAAAGGACACCGCCATAGCGAGAGACCACTAAGATCTGGCTTAATGCATACGCCATGCGCTGTCTGAGTTGATCATCAGCGGTAATAACAATTTGATACCAAGCGTTTTCTCGATTGGATTGTGCGCCTTTGGAAAAAGGTGTCCGATAGAGCGGTTGATGATAGGTGGCAGGAAGGTAGATTTGTTGAGATATCCAACTTTCCATCCCGACTTCTTCTACCTCATCAATTAATGTTGGTGTTGGCCCAAAAGTGCTCTGATAGAGGAAACGCGCAACGGTTTGATCGGAGGGCGTTAGTTCCATTTCTGCTGGTACTGAAGGGACGTAACTTAGTAATAAGATAATCAACCCTAGTACCCAACAAGAGATTTCATTCTGTTTCTGACGTCTCATAGTTAACTCGCTTACCCGAGGGAACGACTTAAATCCATTTAACGGGAGTGATTAAGCTCATTTGAGCTAAATAATAAATTTAGAAAAATCAAGCAGCTGCAGGAACGAGTATAGTCTCTATAAGTGACTAACAAAAAACTCAATCTATGAATTTGGTACTTTAGTGCTAGATGTTTTTGATATTTATTTAGGTAACGTACTGATATTTAATATCGCGTGAGAATAGGGTCAAACAGTGATATAGCGAGGAATGTGTGGTGATACTGCAATAATGCGGTCAACGTGAGAGTGGTGTAATTATTAAGTATGCAATATAACTTAAACTAATTTATGAGCTAATAAATAAAGTTGTTTTATTGGCACAAGAGAAAACCGCATGGCTGTTCTCTTGTACAAAGTAAAAAGGATTATTTTCTAGCAAGTTTATGGTGAGCCCGGGAGAAGTGATCGGCACAAAATGCGCCCACAATCGAGAGTTCGCCAGCCAGACAAAGCGCAGCTGCGACTTCGGCTAAGGCTTTCGCATTGCCGTTGCCGTGCAACCCCAAAATATCCAAACATGCTTTTTGTGTTGGAAGGCCAGTGCCCCCGCCAACCGTTCCCACCATGATGTTTGGCAAGGTAACGCTCGTGTACAAGTTGCCTTGAGCGTCCACATCCATACGAGTGATACCAATGGCAGACTCTGCAACGCAAGCGGCATCTTGACCACAAGCAATGTACAGCGCGGCAAGGGCATTCGCGTAATGCGCGTTGACGCCAATCGTCCCGCTGAGTAAACCACCCACCGTGGTCATTTTGCCAAATTGAACCATAGACTCTGGCGTGGTATGCAGATATTTTTCCACCAACTCAGCAGGAATGGTGACTTCGGCGGATACTTTCTTACCGCGTACCGAGCGCAGTGTGTGCGCGTTTGGTTTTTTGTCGCCTGATAAGTTGCCATCCAAGAAGGCTTGCGTTGGTTTGATTGGGCTGGTCGCCAAAATATGATGGAACACTTCGTTTGTTGCGATGGTCACCATGTTTTGTCCGGAAGCGTCACCAGTCACGTATTCAAAGACCAAATAAACGTGGTTTCCTTCGATATTTACATTGATGTCTTTGAGTTTGCCATGTGAGGTGGTGGATTCCGCTATTTGACGAAATGCGTCAAACTGGGTCACAACCCAACTGACGAACAGGCCAGCGTCGGCAAGGTTATTAAAGGCGAACACTGGCGTTCGGCTCACCCCTTCACTCAGTAACAATGCGCTCGCGCCACCAGCGGCGGTAATAAGATTTGCGCCACGGTTGTAGGAAGCGACTAACGCGGCTTCTGTCGTTGCGAGCGGAACCAAAAAGTCATCGTTCGCATACAAACCATTGACGCGCAAAGGGCCTGCGATGCCGACCGGCACATTGACAGTACCAATGAAGTGCTCGATGTTGTTGGAGTAAGCGTCGCAATGTGACTGCGTGAAAGGATCAAGAAGATGATCTTTATTGGTCACGTGTTCCAATACTTGCCAACGGCGCGCCAAATGCTTATCCGATAGACCAGGGCTTAAGCAGAGACGTTTCTCTGGCTTGTGAAACTTCGGTTCTAATGCCGATTGAATCTTACTGCTGGTTTCGATATCGGAAAGGGCGGAGCTTTGAACAGGGTTATCTTGGTTTAACTTCGGCATACAAACGTTAACTGAAAAATCGAACCAGAGATTGTAGTGATTGAGGCTTTGATTACAACGTTGATTATACGTTTTGCAACAAATACCACTGTGTGAGCGCCTTTGTTATCCAAGTAATTTGATATTGGAGCGGCGAATTTACCGGAAATAAATGAGTTTTGACAATGAATGTTGCAGTAAATGGCAGAGCCGGGAGGTTATGGTTCTTAGATAAATTGGACTGTGAGTGTTTGGAGTCGACAAGGGATAAGCATGATTGCCTTAAAAGCGGACTGGCTCAATCTATGAAAGGAATAAATTGTCTAACCCAGTCCCTTGGGTCAGACGCTAGTTTGAATCAGTTGTTCACAAACTAGTTGAAGGCGCGAGCCACACGTCCCGCACTTTGAATGCGATAATGGCCAACGTAAGCAGGAACAAATACAGATTGTCCTTTCGCTGCGGTTAACGTCTCACCGTTATCACTGATGAGTGTCAGGTCGGCATCAATCGCCATCAAAATCTCTGCGCTGTTTGCCTCAACCACTTCATTGTTCGGTTGGTTTAGAATGCAGAAACTAAAGTCTGCCACTGGAACGGGGTAAAGGTTTTGGCAACCATCGGCATTGGGTTCTAGAACAAGGCTGTTAAACGGCTTAGGCACAAAGTCTGTGCATTTAACCAGTTCTTCAACATCCATATGTTTCGGCGTGAGTCCTGCACGCAAAACGTTATCTGAGTTCGCCATGATCTCTAATCCCGTTCCTTTAATGTAAGCGTGTGGCGTTCTTGCGCTCAGGAACATCGCTTCGCCAGGTTGCAGCGTGATGACATTCAACAGTAGTGGCGCAAACAAGCCGACATCGCCGGGGTATTGAGTGGATAGTTCCAAGATGAGTTGGAAAGCGTCGCTGTCAGTGCCTTGCTCCGAGTCAGTGCTTTGTTCCGATTGATGTGAAGCGTGGGCAAGAAGCTGTTTCAGTGCTCGCTCTTTTGTTTCTCCTTCCATGGTCAGAATGTGCACAAAGAAATCGCGTAAACCTTGTGAGTTGGCTTCGTGTTTGAATGCATCTAGTGGCGCGCGTAGCTCATCGATATCGCAAAGGCTAAATGCCTCAATAATCTCGGAATACGAGCGAAAACCGTTCATGGCTTGGTAACTTGTCAACGCGTACACCAACTCAGGTTTGTGGTTAGGATCCTTGTAGTTACGATGGCTCGCGTTTAGTGGAATGCCAGCACTTTGCTCTTTTTCGAAACCTATTTCGGCATCTTGTTTGCTTGGGTGAACTTGAATCGACAGTGCGTGTTCGGCCGCTAAGATCTTAAACAGAAAGGGCAGGTCGCCAAATTTCGCTGCGGTTTCTGCTGATAAGTAAGCGGGTTGGTTTTGTTTAATCAGTTCAGACAAAGGCAGCGTGTTTTGCTCAACCTGAACTTCAGAGCAGCCGTTTGGGTGAGTACCCATCCATACTTCTGCTTGAGGTTCATTTGTTTCGTTAGAAAAGCCAAACAAATCGTGAATAGACGAGGTGCTTCCCCAAGCGTAGTTTTGGATTTTGTTGTTCATTTGAAAGAAGCTATGCGATGAAATAGTGTTCAAATTCATGAATTTTTCCCATAGTTAACCCTCCGAACTGAATCGGAAGAAAAATTGAGCAGAGATACGTTAAATAAGGATGGCGAGCGCGGTTAGGTCACTCGCCAATTTGCCCGAAGGGCGATAAGTCGATTTACAACCGAGGTTTTGGTTCGAGTGGTTTTCGTGATGGTTGCGCTTGCAAAAATGGCAGCAATAAAAGGCCAATGACGGCTGCACAAACTGAAATGGTGATGAAGAAACCCGTCCAATGATATTCTTCAAGAATTAACGCCAGTGGATAGCCAGACAATGCTGCGCCCATGTAGGCGAACAAGCCTACGAATCCTGTTGCCGCGCCGGCAGAATCTTTGTGAGAGCACTCCGCCGCCGCCATACCGATCAGCATTTGTGGTCCAAAGACAAAGAAGCCGATGGAGAACAATCCCGCCGCTTGGAATGCAAAGTTGGTCAGGGGCATAAGCCAAAGCGCAGAGACAGATAAGAAAATCCCAATCGCGAACAGCAAGTTCATTGGCCCACGGTTACCGCCAAAGAGTTTGTCTGAGCCCCAGCCTGCAACCAATGAACCAACAAAACCGCCGATTTCAAACATCGACAGAGCAGCGTTGGCGTTAATCAGGCTATAGTGATGCTGCTCGGTTAAATACAGGTTTCCCCAGTCGTTTATTGCGGTTCGGACGATGTAAACCAACACATAACTGAACGCGAGCAGCCAGATGTATTTGTTGTTAAATACGTACGATTTCAGAATTTCGCGGTAGGTGAGGCCACGTCCGTAATTTTCTTGCGCAAGTTCTAGCGCGTCGTTGCGCCATTGTCCGACACTTGGTAAACCCATTGTTGTGGGTTTGTCGCGCAATCGCCAACAAACGAATAGACCGAGTAATACACCGATGATGCCGGGTAGAATAAAGCCTTCACGCCAGCTGTAGTGCAACGTTAAATAGCCCACCCAAATAGGGATCAGCGCGCCACCAACGTTGTGTGCGGTGTTCCAAATCGCCCATAAGAAGCCACGCTCGGAGCGTGAATACCAAGTGGTTAACAGCTTGGAGCATGAAGGCCAGCCCCAGCCTTGGAACCAGGCGTTTAAGATCCACAGAGTAATGAAAGCCGCGAGTGAGCTAGAAAAACCGAACGCGATATTGACCAGACCTGTCGCAATCAATCCTAATCCCATGAAATAACGAGGGTTAGAGCGATCTGAGATCGTACCGGAAATAAACTTCGAGCAGCCGTAGGTAATGTAGAAAAGCGTGCCTATAAGACCCAAATCGCCTTTATCTAAGCCAAGATCGGTAATCATAGCTGGTGCGGCGTAGTTAAAGGTCTTACGGGTAAAGTAGAAACCTGCGTAGCCGATGTACATCCCCAACATAATGTGCAAACGCCAATGGCGGTAACGCTGGTCGATTTGCTCGTTGCTTAGACTCGGTTGAGTAAATTTAGGTGAACGTAAAAATCCAAACATCTTGAGTTACACCTTAGGTAAAGTAATGCTGATTTGAGTGCCGATCACTTGATCGCTGGTGGAGTAGATAACCATTTTCCCACCCAATGCGTGCACACGCTCTTGCATGCCGCGAACGCCCATGCCTTTCATGCTGTCCTGAACTTTGAAACCGACACCATCATCGTGAATCATTAGTGACACCGCCGTTTCTCCGATCGTCAGTTCAATACTGATCAACTGCGCTTCTGCATATTTGGCGGCGTTATTCAATGACTCTTGGCATAAACGGAATAGGGTGACTTTGAGCGTGTCACTCAAGTTGGTGTAATCGCCTTGCCAGTTCAGTTGAACAGTCGTTCCGTGATTGGCGAATTCCATCTCTCGCGTCAGTTGCTCGACGGATTCTTTCAAGTCCAAATCATCCAGCATTTTTGGTCTTAGCTTGCTTAACAGTCGCTTAGTGGTGTCGTACACGTTGAGGGAAAGCCCTTCGATCATGTCGGCGCAACCCACGCGTGTTTCTGTGTTATTTACCCGCTTAATGATGTTGGCTTGTGTGCGGATTGCCGTGATGTTCTGGCCGATTTCGTCATGTAGCTCGCGCGCAATATCGCGTCTTACCGATTCTTCCGCTTTGATAAGCTGGCGAGACAAATTCTGATTGCGTGCAAGTTCGCCGCGCAGTTTGTGATTGAGGTCTTTTTGTTTCTGAACCCCTAAGCCGAGCATAATGCCGGTGATGGTTTGCGCCGAGAGAGATAATAACAAATCGGTGATTTCTAGATTTGATACGCCGCTGCGAGCCGCAATTAGCGCAATGCTGTTGAGCATGGTGGCGAGTAGGGCACCTTGCCAGCCGTAACGCAGAGCAAGCACGATGATTGGAATCGCCATACAAAATGGCGCAAATCGTTTTAGCTCTTCAGGCAAGCTGGTTTGCACCAAAATACTGCCGATCAAAAGCAGCGCATAAAGCACGATATGACGCACCTGAAATACAACGGCATTACTAAGTAGGAGAGAGCTAAGCGGAGACCAACGACTTTGGAACAAATAACTCCATAACAAGTAGCACATAGGCACCACGAGCAAGCCTCCAGAAATGCTAGCCAGCCACACCATGTAAACCGAAGGAACGTGAAAACCAACGGCCATCACATTAATAAACGCGCTAATGATAATGACAACGCTCATCACGGCTAAATGGCGGTTTTGGTCTCCGTAGTAGTATTTTTTCGCAATCAGAGTGACCGGGATACTGGCAATGCTCGCAATCAGCACGGTAAGCCACTGCGGTTGACCCAGTAACATCGCAAGTGCGATGGAAAGCCCCCACTCCGAAAGGTAAATCGTCGGCCAATAAGCGGTGCGAGTGTGCAGGGCGACACCTAATCGTAAAGCGAAAGGAAACAATAAGATCGCCAGCTCGGGATCATTGACAAAGTAATAGGCAATCACCCATAAGCAGAACCAGGCGCAAGCCATAACAAAAAGTCCGCAAATGGTGGTAACAGCATAAGCTCGCATTAAAAGGACTCTTGAGAAAATAGTTTGGCGAGCTCAACGTTGTTTTTCACGCCGAGTTTGTCGATGGCATTCGCACGATGAACATGCACGGTCTTGTGGCTCAAGCCAAGCTCTGCCGCGACTGACTTGACATCTAACCCAGTAGCAAGTAGCTGACAGACCTCGTTTTCACGTTTTGTCAGTTGGCATAGAGAGGTGGTGTTGTCGCTAGGCGTTGCAAGTTTAAGTGCAATATCTGATGTGAGGTAACAGCCGCCAGAAGCACTGGTTCTCACGGCTTGAATAAGTTCGTCTGGGCTACAGCGTTTACTAAGATAGCCTTTTGCACCTAGCTTTAGTGATTTTTCCACCATCGCAGGGGAGTCATGCACGCTAAGCATCACGCAGGCAATGCCAGTTGGTATTTCGCTAAGAAAGTTTAAGCCGCTTTCATCTGGCATGGAAATATCTAGGATGACGACGTGTGGGTGTACCGCAGGCAAGCCTGTGCGTGCTTCTGCGACAGAACCAAATTCACCAACAACGGTAATATCACTTTCTAAATTTAATAATTGTGCGAAACCTGAACGCACGATGACGTGATCATCAACTAGAGCAACATGAATCATTATTACAACCAAATAGAGCAGACGATTAACAACAATAAGCTCCAACAGGAGCTAATAGAAAAATCTTTAATGATACTGAATTGAGCCATGCTTTTTAATGATCTTGCGCGCTTTACCGAAGTAAAGCGCGCAGAGAAGCTAGGCTTGGTTTTGTGCAAGTTGAAGCTTCTTCGCGTGTCGAATCTTCTTCTCTTCCGCGATAGCGACGAAAGCAAGCAAAACAATACAAATCATGGCGGAGGTATCTAGGGCTGCGAAGGTACCTTTCCAACCTGTTAGACCGAAGATTGGTGTACCGTCTGCAATCATACCGAGACCAAGTTTCGCGAAGCTGTCACCGATTAGGTAAGCGAATGTACCTTTTACGCCGTCAGCCACACTGATTGCTTTTTTAGGGACAAAACCAACCGCGGCAACACCGATAAGAAGTTGCGGACCAAACACCAAGAAGCCCAATACAAATAGAGAGGCTAAGTACATGAACTCGCTAGTGGCGTGCTGGTAGAACTCAAGCGATACGATGATCAAACCAAGAGATACACAAGCAACCAATGCGCGGCGACCGTTTGCTAGGTCAGACAGGTAACCCCACATCAACGTACCCACAAGTGCACCGACTTCGAACAAAGTAAAGCCAGAGATTGCCGTTTCTTTTGACAGGCCAAGCTCTTGGTATGCGTATACCGTTGACCATTGGTCGATACCGATACGAACGATGTAAAGGAAGATGTTTGCAAAGCAAAGTAGCCAGATAACTTTGTTTTTAAGAACGTATTCAACAAAGATTTCTTTCTTGGTCATCTGGTTTTCTTCAGCAGCGGTGTCTTCTTCACTCACTGCTTCATCGAAAAGTTCTTCTACTTTACCTAGACCGTAAGCTTCTGGAGAGTCGCTACCAAAGCGCATACCGATAAAGCCGACGATGATCGCGATGATAGAAGGGAACACGAACATGCCGATTACGTGGCCGTCGAATAGGTAGTTAGCACCGAAAAGAGCAACACCCGCTGCGCCAGCACCACCAACGTTGTGTGACATGTTCCACAAGCCTAGGTAAGAGCCGCGTTTGTTACGAGGTGTCCATTTTGTAATGGTTGAGTAACTAGAAGGGCCACCAGTACTTTGGAAGAAACCACTCAGAGCGTAGAAAGCCACCATCAAGAACAGGCTTGCACTACCACCGCCCATGCTGAAGCTGAAACCAAGCATGGCAAGACCAGAAAGGATCAGCATAAAAGGGAGGAATTGCTTGGTGTTCTTACCGTCAGCGTAGTAAGACACAACGGTTTTGCCGATGCCGTATGTGATGGAGAAGCCAAGGCCAATAAGACCTAGGTCTGTCATGCTCAAACCGTAAGTTGAGATCATGTCGTTTTGCGCGACATTGAAGTTCTTACGAATCAAGTACATGGTTAGGTAGCCGATGAATACGACCAAGTAAGATTGGATGAACGGTTTAAACCACATCTTTCTTCTAACTTCGACAGGAAGATCGAGGGTCGGCTTCCGCACCTGTTCGAGGAATTTTAACATGATGAACTCTCTTGTAATTGTTTTAGAAACACAACGGAGACCGTTATGCGCTCTTGTTACCTTTGACTGAGCGGAATTCTAGAGAGTGGTTTTGTGAGGCACATGAGATGGTTGCCTAGATCGGCTAGGAAAAATTCCTATAAATGCCTAGAAAGGCGGAAAAGCGTGAAAAGAGTCACACAAAATCCTTACTAATTTATGGGTTTTTGGCTGGGTTCTTATCGGATTGGAAAGCGTTCAAATGCAAGCGGATTAATATGCGTAAGCTTAGTGCTGACAAGGGATGAGCACGTTTGGTTGGAGAGAATAGTGTCTTGTCGCTAAGTATCAATTGGGAACGAGAAGCGAACAACAGAGACCCACAGGTCTCTGTAAAAATTATTAGGAATTCGGCTAGGTTGACGTGTTAAGGCGCAGGGCTGTATAGACGCGGCGAGCCGTATTTTGGCAAGTGAATTAGGTTCAAATGGTTTCTTCTTGCCCATTCGACAGTTAACGCTGTAGGTGCAGATAAGCAAACCAGAGTGGGGATACGCGCGCGAACGGCTTTGTGGATCAACTCCAAGCTGCAACGGCTGGTCATGATTGCGAAGCCACTTTGAGGTTCGATGTGATTGTTGGCCAATGCGCCAATCAACTTATCTAGCGCGTTGTGGCGGCCGATGTCCTCTCGGCACAACTTGATGTTGCCTTGTAAATCTGCAAATAAAGCGGCGTGTAACGCGCCAGATTCACGTGCGGCTTCTTGATGCAGTGCGACTTTGTCTCGCAGCCCTTCAAATACATCGGAGCGCGGAGGAAGAGACGGTGTCAGCGGCGCCAAATCAGGCAAAGCTTGTTCAAGAGCCTCGACGCCACAAATGCCGCATCCGGTTGTGCCAGCAAGATTTCGGCGTTGTGTTTTTAACGCCCAGAAAGCGCGGTTGCTGATTTCCACTTCCGCATAGTGAGATTCGTGATCGCCGCCAATTTCAATGTCTTTGATCTCTTTGAAGTCGTGGACGATGCCTGTGCTTAGGCTAAATCCTTTCACGAAGTCTTCCAGATGGCCTGGCGTCACCATCATGACCGCTTGGCTAATGCCGTTGTAGCTGATAGCTAAGGCGGATTCACTCGCCAGCGACATTTGTTGCACTGGGCGGCCATCAATCAATTCTCGGTAATTGAACGCACTTGGTTGAGGTGGTGCTTGATTGAAATCGGACAGTTCAAAATAAGACTGAGTAGTACATCTCATGAAATCACCTCATAAGCCGTTGTCTATGCCAAAAATTGACGTGTGTATTCTTGTTATCGATTGAATATGCTTTTTGCTTCTGCAAAGCACTGATCGGTTAGCGCGGAGAAGGGTTCTTGTTTTCTCTTTAACAAACCTAGCGGGGCGTGAACGGCGGCTTCTTCGATAGGGATAATGCGAAGCGTATCGTTCAACTCTTCCAATCCACAATTCAGCGGCATAATGGCGCAACAAAGGCCACTGGTTACTGCTTGGATCAAGTGAAAGGTGGAGTTACTTTCAATGACGGTTTGCGGAACCAGTCCTTTACTCACAAAGCTAAGATCAATTGAGTGGCGATAGTGCATGCCCTTCGAAAGCAGCCCTAGCGGAATGTTATTGAGTGACTCCCACAACACTTCAGATTCGGCAAAATCAAAATGACGCTCATCGAATAAAACGCCAAGTTTGGTCGAATCTAGCTCGATAACATCGAAGTAAGCGGTGTTAACTTGATCGACATAACACATCCCCAAATCAAGTTGATTGCGATTGAGTTGGTCTATGATCTGTTCGGTCGTCATGGAGAGTATTTGAAAGCGTAACTCAGGGAACTGTTGAGCTAATGGTTTGAGCAATTGCATAGGGTTTTGGCTGGCGAGTGGCACCATTCCAAGCCGAAGAGAGCCGACCAATTGACCACGGCAGTTGGCGGCTTCGGCTTGCAATCCATCATGAGCGGCTAAGACGGTTTTTGCCCAAGCTAAAATGCGTTCTCCGGCTTCAGTAAATCCTTCAAATCGTTGACTTCTCTGGATTAATTCGAGGTCGAGTTCTTCCTCTAAGCTTCGGATTCTCATGGACAAGGTAGGCTGCGTAATGTGGCACAATGCGGCGGCTTGACCAAAGTGTTTGGTCTGTTCAAGTGCGATGAGATATTTCAGTTGTTTGATATCCATAATGGATTGTTCACCTTGCGTTGTGAGTCACATGTACGGGGGAACTCCCTAAAAAAGGGCACAGCACTACCGTACTTTTTAAGCGCTGGAGCGTTTTAACTGGGAAATGGAAAACCAAAACCAAGTCAAGAATAAAACCACACTCAAAATTGATCTGAATCAAGGCTATTCCTGATATTAATTAGGGTCAAATTTAAAGTATCTATAGTGTGATAGATACTATCTATTATCAAGAATGCCGATTTTATTGAGTTCGTTAAGCGAACTAGGTGGAATCGAATGGGAAAACGATTAACCTCATAAACTGTATTGATTAAAAATGTGATGAGCGTCAGTGGAAAAGTTCGTCATAGATTTTGTTTATCACTCGGTCAGGATTATCAATTGGACGCATATTGAATAACGACTTAATCTTTGATTTAGATCAAGGCGCAACAATGCAAATTGAATTTAACAGTCTTAGAAACAGTAGGCGGGTATCCGATAGCAAGAATCTAGATAAGTAAACGCTCGGACAAGCGAGAGCATGTTGAGTGGTTACTTATTTGGATTAAAAAATACATGGATTAGAAACTAAGCCCTTCAATACTTCCGCATTATCTCAATAAATAACGCGCTTGTTTTCACGGGCACCCTGCTTGCTGGTATATCTGCGAGGAGTAAAGTCGTGAGCCAAAAAGAACAAATAAAAGCATACAAAGGTCCAGCTGGTGGTTGGGGTGCACTGAAAGCCGTAACCAGAAGTTGGTGGGGCAGTGAAAATGCAGTTAAAAACATTCGCACTATGCTCAAAACCAACCAAAATGGCGGTTTCGACTGCCCGGGATGTGCATGGGGTGAGTCGCCAGATAGTGGTAAAGTCAATTTCTGTGAGAATGGCGCGAAAGCGGTAAACTGGGAGGCGACCAATCGTCTGGTTGATCCTGAGTTTTTTGCCAATCACAGCGTTTCTTCTCTCTCAACGCAAACCGATTACTGGTTGGAATACCAAGGCCGTATCACGCACCCAATGCGATACGATGCTGAATCCGATCACTATGTGCCAGTCTCTTGGGATGAGGCTTTTGCTCTTGTCGCGAAACATCTCAATCAATTGGATTCGCCGCACCAAGCGGAGTTTTATACCTCTGGTCGTGCAAGCAACGAAGCGGCGTTTTTGTATCAGCTATTTGTGCGCGCATTCGGTACCAACAACTTCCCAGATTGTTCCAACATGTGCCACGAAGCCAGTGCAATAGGGATGAAAGACACCATTGGTGTTGGTAAAGGCACAGTGATCTTTGATGATTTTGAAGAAGCCGACGCGATTTTCGTGATAGGTCAAAACCCGGGCACGAACCACCCACGAATGCTTGAACCTCTGCGCGAAGCGGTAAAACGTGGTGCACAGGTTATCTGTCTAAACCCGCTCAAAGAGCGCGGATTAGAGCGTTTCCAAAACCCACAAATGCCGATTGAGATGTTGAGTAATGGCTCAGAGCCTACAAACACGGCGTACCTGCGTCCTGCTTTAGGTGGAGACATGGCAGTGTTTCGTGGCATCGCGAAGTTCTTGCTGCAATGGGAACGCGAGGCATTGCAAAACGGTGGCAAAGCGGTATTTGACCGTGAATTCATCAAGCAACACACGATAGGTATTGATGAGTATTTGGCTGAAGTGGACGCAACCTCTTGGGAACACATCGCGGAACAATCGGGTCTTGATTTAAGTGAAATCGAGATGGTGGCGAGCATGTATCGACGTGCAGAACGTGTGATCATGTGTTGGGCAATGGGGTTGACTCAGCATCGTCACTCTGTGCCAACCATTAAAGAAGTCGCAAACGTGCAAATGTTACGAGGTAATGTTGGTAAGCCGGGCGCGGGTCTTTCACCAGTGCGTGGTCACAGTAACGTTCAGGGCGACCGTACGATGGGTATTGATGAAAAACCTTCAGATCTGTTGTTGGATCGAATTGAAAGTCGATTTAACTTTGCCGTCCCGCGTGGTGAAGGCCACAACACTGTGCAAGCCATTAAAGCGATGGAAGAAGGGCAAGCGAAAGTATTTATCGGTTTGGGCGGTAACTTTGCACAAGCAACGCCAGACACAGAACGTACGCACAGCGCGATGCGAAACTGTAATTTAACCGTACACATTTCGACGAAGTTAAATCGTTCTCACCTTGTCACAGGTAAAGATGCGCTTATTCTTCCATGCTTAGGCCGTACCGAGATTGATCAGCAAGCGACTGGCCCACAAGGCGTGACGGTTGAAGATACCTTCAGCATGGTGCATATCTCATTTGGTCAGCTAAAACCGCGTTCGGAGCATTTGCGTTCAGAACCAGCGATTATTGCCGGTATTGCCAATGCTACACTCGGGGCAAAACCAATTGATTGGTTGTGGGCGATTGAAGATTACGACCGAATTCGCGATTTGATTGCCGACACGATTCCGGGCTTTACCGACTTTAACCATAAGCTTAAACACCCGGGTGGATTCCACTTGGTAAACCCAGCAGCCGAGCGTCGATGGAATACACCAAGCGGCAAAGCACAGTTCAGCTCTAGCGAGTTGCCGAAGCAGTTGATCAGCGAAGCGATACTCGAAAAAGGCCAAAAGCCAGATTTGATTTTGCAAACCATGCGCTCACACGACCAATACAATACGACACTTTACGGCTTGAATGACCGTTATCGTGGAGTATTTGGCATGCGCGAAGTCCTGTTCATCAATGACGCGGATATTCGTAAACTCGGATTTGAACCGGGCGATAAAGTAGACATGGTGTCATTGTGGGAAGATGGCGTTGAGCGGCGTGTGAGCGGATTTACGCTTGTTGCCTATGACGTACCAGCAGGTCAGGCGGCGGCTTACTATCCAGAAACGAACCCATTGGTTCCTTTAGATAGTTATGGGGATAGAACGTTTACGCCAACCTCTAAGTTTATTGCGATCAAATTGGAAAAATCGACATCCGATAAGATCGCTTTGGTGGAAGCAGAATAGCTCCCAAACCAGCACAACGACATTCCAGATAAGCAAACGGCTGATATCAATTATCAGCCGTTTTTAATTGCTCACTTTGCATTTAGATCATTTCGTCGAAGGCGTGTAGGGGGCTGAATTAAAATAGTTATTTTCGTTAATAACGGGGTTATTGGATAGCACTCTAAAAGGCAGCAATTAAGGCGCATTGGTCCAGCTTGTGTATAATATTAATGAAATTAGGCTATTAGACGTATAACCTGACGGATGTCTGTATTTGAGCCGAAATCTAAGCTGATGAAACTAACAAGAAGATAGATGACCTTGAAAAGTATAATTAAATTAACGTTAAGCCACTTAGTGGCTGTTGCGATTGGTATTGCGATAGGTATCTATACTTTACCGATTCTTATTGCACCGCCTGCGCCGACCGATGAGCAAGTTGCTAAGAGCAAGCAAGGTGCAGAATACAGCGCAGTGTTTAAGAGGGAACTCAAAGGTAGCGACGCTTTTCATTGGGGAGAAGGTGAAATTCATTTGAGTTCCCAAGCTATTACGCTGGTAGGAAAACTCGCTCCCGGGCCTGACTATAAACTCTATTTATCTCCTAAATTTGTCGAGACTGAACAAGCGTTTAATGACCTTAAATCTGAGATGAACTTGGTTGGTGATGTCAAAACATTCAATAACTTCGTTGTTGAGGTTCCTCAAGGGATTTCCATTTCTGAATACAATACTGTTGTTGTTTGGTGTGAAACATTCGGTGAGTTCATTACTTCGGCAAAATACCAATAAATCCCATCAGGAGAAAAAGTGGTTTCTTCTTAGTTAAGAAAGGTTTACTGCTCAAATAACTGGTGCAATACATTACGTGGTACAAATGCACTAAGTGCTGCTAATGGTTCTACAGTGGTTGATAGAACTTAAGGATATTTTGTGGAAGTTAAAATTTTTCAGATCGACTCGTTTACATCAGATGTGTTCAAAGGCAATCCTGCAGGTGTGTGTATCACAGAATCAAGCCTTGATGAGGAAATGATGTTGGTCATAGCGGCAGAGATGTCACTATCTGAAACAGCGTTTCTGTCATTAAATACAATGCAACTTCGTTGGTTTACACCTGAAACGGAAGTCGCTTTGTGTGGACATGGCACGTTGGCCACGGCGCACGTGCTGAGAGAGCAAGGGTTATATAGTACTGGTGATACCATTGAGTTTGGCACGCTATCCGGCGTTTTAACTGCACAACTTGATCATGACGACATTCATTTGGTGTTTCCTGCTCCTATTTTAGATATGCGAGCAAGTATTAACACAGACTTGCTTCACGGCTTAGGGCTCGATGTGGCTGATGTAAACGCTTATGGTCAGTTTGATAATAAGCAGTTGATCGTCATCAATGATGAGTCTTTGATAGAGCAACTCGAACCTGATTTTAGTGCGCTACTTAAACAAAAAGGTCGTGGAGTTGTTATCACTGCTCACTCAAGCACTGACGCTGATTTTGTCTCTCGTTACTTTGCCCCTTGGGTTGGTGTTGATGAGGATCCAGTGACAGGTTCTGCTCATTGCGCTTTATGTGTTTACTGGGCTAAAGAGCTCGGTAAAGCGCAATTAAAAGGCTTTCAAGCATCCAAGAGAAGTGGAGTTGTTTATACAGAACTATTGAGTCCGGAATACGTTAAGCTTTCTGGAAGTGCGGTAACAATGTTGCGAGGAGATATGAGAATCGCGTAGTCGTCCTTTTTGGTTCTCGTTTTTTTTGATCGCAGGTTTATCCAGTTTTCACTAGTGACAAAGCTAGAAAGCTGTCTATCCACGTGGTTGATTTTGTTTGTAAAAGCACCCCTCCCATAGTGGTGTATAACGATTGGAGAGTTATATGAAAACTATCGGTCTTCTAGGCGGCATGAGTTGGGAGTCGACGCTTAGTTATTACAAATTGATCAACGAAGGGGTCAAAGAGGCGTTAGGTGGCCTAAATTCCGCAAAAGTTTGTATGTATAGCGTGAATTTTTCAGAGATAGAGAAACTTCAACACCAAGGTAAATGGGAAGAAACGGCAAGTATTCTATCTGATGCTGCATCTTCAATAGAAAAAGGGGGCGCTGATTTTATTCTTATTTGTACGAACACAATGCACAAAGTTGCTCCTCAAATTGAAGCCAGCATTAATATCCCCATACTACATATCGCAGACGCGACTGCTGAGTTACTTCGTGAGAAAGAGGTTCAAAAGGTCGGACTCCTAGGTACTCAATTCACAATGGAGCAAGACTTTTACAAAGGAAGGCTTTCCGACCTCTATGGGCTGGATGTCATAACTCCTGCTCAAGATGATCGCTCTATAGTGCATAACATTATTTATAAAGAGTTATGCCAAGGTGAAATCAAAGAGGAATCGAGAACGATATACCTGCAAATCATTGAAAAACTAAAAGAGCAGGGAGCTGAAGCTGTGATTCTCGGGTGCACTGAAATTGCCTTACTTGTAAACCAAAGTCACACCGATGTTACGCTACTCGATACCACGTCTATCCATGCTCAAGCGGCAGTCCGTTTGGCGATAGAAGGTTAATGAGTTAGATTTGAGTCCATGTAAATAAAAAAAGAGAAAACCAATCCCTCGGTTTTCTCTGTTTTTATTATCCCGTTATAAGCGCGAGAATTTGAGTGTTCTGTATCCACCAATCAAGTTACGAGCTTTGTAACCATTGTTGACCAGTTGACGGTATGCCACGTTACCGCGCAAGCCTACTTGACAGTAAATCACAATCTCTTTGTCTTTTGGTAGTTCACCCATACGATGGCGTAACTGGTCAACCGGAATGTTGATTGCCCCTTCAAGATAACCAACAGACTCCAATTCACCCGGGTTACGGACGTCGAGGAGAATTTGATCTTCAGTCAGGTTGTCGATTTCATCGTAATGAATCGCCGCTGCGTCACCTTTGATGATGTTATTTGCCACAAACGCCGCTTGGTTGATCACATCTTTTGCACTGCCGTAAGGTGGCGCGTAAGTCAGTTCAAGATGCTGTAGTTGTTCAACCGTCATGCCAGCACGTTGTGCAACAGCCATAACGTCAATACGTTTGTCGATACCGTCTTTACCAACTGCTTGAGCACCTAAAATCTTGCCTGATTTTGGATCGAACAACATTTTGAACGACACCACTTCTGCACCAGGGTAGTAGCTCGCGTGGCTTGCGGTATGGACGTACACTTTTTCGTATTCAACGCCAGCGCGTTTCAATTGTTTCTCATTTTTACCTGTTGAAGCCACAGCAAGGTCGAAGATCTTACAAATCGCAGTACCTTGTGTACCTTGGTAAGTTTCTTTGCGACCAAGCATATTGTCCGCTGCCATACGACCTTGACGGTTTGCCGGGCCTGCAAGTGGCACTAGAGTTTGCTCGCCAGTCACGAAGTCTTTCTCTTCTACCGCGTCACCGACAGCGTAGATAGATGGATCGCTGGTTTGCATGTATTCGTTCGTGTAAATACCGCCTAGCGCGCCAATTTGAAGGCCGGCTTCTTGCGCCAGTTTTGTCTCAGGACGTACACCGATTGCCATGATCAGAATATCGGTAGTGAGTTTTTCACCGTTGTTCAGTGTTAACTCCAATTCACCTTCTAGGTGTTGGTGTTTCTCACTCTCACCAGAGTCGAAACTTGCAACGTGCTCGTTAGGTACGAATTTCACAGATTCAAGCGCGACGCCAAGTTTTAGGTCGATACCTTTGTCACGAATTTCTGCATGAGCAAAGCCTGCCATTTCACGGTCTACTGGCGTCATGACTTGGTCTGCCATTTCGATCAGAGAGGTTTTAATGCCAAGTTGGTGGAAGGCTTCCATCATTTCTAAACCGATGAAACCGCCGCCAACAACCGTCGCATGCTCTGGCTTGTTCATTTGGATCGTTTCGATGATGCGATCCATATCTGGAATGTTACGTAGCGAGTGGGTGAGCGGGTTATCGAGACCTGGAATTGGCGGAACAATAGGGCCGGCACCTGGGCTAAGCAGTAGAAAATCGTACGATTCTACGTATTCAGACTCATCCAACAGGTTTTTGATCGTAACGGTCTTGTCCTGTCGGTTTATAGAAACCACTTCATTCATCACGCGAACATCAACGTTAAAGCGTGCTAAAAAGCTTTCTGGCGTTTGTAGTAGTAACTTACTGCGTTCTTGGATATCGCCGCCGATGTGATAAGGCAAGCCACAGTTGGCAAATGAAACGAATGGGCCACGTTCAAACATGATGATTTCGGCATCTTCGCTTAGACGACGAGCACGCGCCGCCGCAGATGCACCACCTGCAACACCACCGACGATTAAGATCTTAGTCATTTTTAACTCCAAGTTTTAGGGCGAACTGACCTTTCACGAATAGCCAGTGTGAAAGGTCACTACGCTCTAGATTATCTAAAACCAAATTTCTTTAAAAAATAAGCAGCAGGGCAGATTCCCGTGTAAGCACTTTGAATAAGATTAACGCCGATAAACACGGTGAACCAAATGAAGTTACTGTGAACGAACACGGTTAGTATGACCGAGATCAATACCATCGTGCCTGCAAAAATTCGTACTGCATTTTCTAACGTCATAACTCCTCTCCTTCGTACTCTCAAACTGAGAACGCCATCCTTTGATATTCATCACTATAATTATCTAAATTAGAAATGTCTAATGTTAATTTATCTAAATTCATCACTACTAATTTAGTGTTGACTAAATATGTTACTTTAGTAGTATCTAATTTAGTTTTTAATATAGAGGTGAGTCATGAGCTATACAGATATGGATGTAGCAGCAATGAAAGGCAATGCCAATGAAGCTGCTGATCTCCTAAAAGTAATGGCACATCCGGAAAGGCTAATGGTGTTGTGCCAACTGACCCAAGGTGAGGTTGGTGTTGGGGAGCTACAAAAGAACTCGTTCCTTAGCCAATCCGCCTTTTCACAGCACTTGACGGTGCTTCGCAAACACAAATTGATCAAGGCTCGTAAGGCATCACAGCAAGTGTTTTATTCGTTGTCAGAACCGAGAGTTGAGTCATTAATAAAGGCGCTTCATAGCGTTTTCTGTAACTAATTCGTAGCTAAGATTTTAGAGGTAAATAATGTTAAACGTTATTTCATGGGAATCGTTGTTTGGTGGCCTTTTGTTAGGGATCTCCGCCACTATATTGTTGTTGGTTAACGGGAAAATTGCCGGAATCAGTGGAATTATGAATGGCATTATGTCACCGAAAAAAGGCGATTATTCGTGGCGATTGCTTTTTGCGGTTGGAATGATAGCTGGTGGCTTGATTAGCGTCCTAATGTTGGGCGTTGCGGTTCCTAGTACCGCGAACCTTTCTTTAGGGATGGTGATTGCCGCTGGTTTATTGGTAGGAATCGGAACCAGACTGGGTAACGGATGTACTAGCGGACACGGCATTTGTGGCATGGGCCGTTTGTCTAAACGCTCTGTTGTGGCGACCTGTGTATTTATGGTTGTCGCTGGCTTAACGGTATTCGTTCGACTTCACCTAGTTTAAGAGAGATTCCATGAACAAGACTATTTTTCGTTTTTCTGCTCTTTTGAGCGGTGTGTTATTCGGTATGGGCATGGCGGTGTCCGGCATGATCGACCCAGCTAAAGTCATTGGATTTTTAGATATTTCTGGCAGTTGGGACCCAAGTTTGGCTTTTGTGATGGGCGGCGCACTCGCGGTATTCATGCCAAGCTATTTTTTAATCATCAAGCCGAGAAAACAATCAGTTAGCGGTGAAGCGTTTTGCACACCAACCAATAAGAACATCGACGGACGTTTGTTATCTGGTGCGGCGATCTTTGGTTTAGGTTGGGGTTTGGCGGGTATTTGCCCTGGCCCTGCGGTTGCGAGTCTGGCATTAGGCAACGTGAGCATTGTGGTGTTCTTCCTTGCGATGTTAGTTGGATCTCTGTTCGCGAAGGCGATCATTACTCACCGTAACGCGAAGAAGATGAAAACCGCGAACGCGTAAATAATCAATCTGATATGGAGGGGAAAGGATGCCCGACAAACTAAAGCGAAGTTTTGTTCAGTCCGTGATGAACAGCTTTTTCCCTCCGATCATGATTTTACTCGCGCTTATGGTCGGTGCCGCGGCTTTGTGGTTGACCCCGAAAGAGGAAGACCCGCAAATCGTTGTGCCAATGGCAGATGTATTGGTTTCGGCTCCCGGACTAAGCGCTTCTCAAGTCGAAAATCAAATCACTGAACCATTAGAAAAGCTTGTTAGCCAAATTGACGGTGTGGAATACGTTTATTCTTCGTCAATGGAAGGTGCTGCGCAAGTCATCGTTCGTTTCTATGTCGGCGAAAACCGTGAAGATGCTTTGGTTAAGCTTTACAACAAACTCTATTCCAACCAAGACAAAGTTCCTCCTTCTGTCACTAACTGGCTTGTAAAGCCTGTTGAAATCGATGATGTACCCATTGTTGTTGCCGCAATTTATTCCACCGATCCAGACATTCTCGATCGCCATCAGTTGAGACGTATTGCAGACCAAGCCACGTTAGGCATTAAATCATTGGATGCCACCAACAAGGTGGAAGTGATTGGCGGTGAGCCGAGAAAAATCCAGATAGAGCTTGATTCCGTTGCGATGGCAAACTTCAAAGTAACCATCGATGACCTCGAACAGGCCATTCAGCTCAGTAATAGCAAAACCCAAGGCAAGAACGTTCGCGTAAACGGGCAAAATTACACATTGGAGTCGGGACGGTTTCTGACCAACGCCGAAGAAGTTGGCGATCTTGTTATCGCGGTGCTCAATGGCAAACCCGTTTACTTGAAAGATGTCGCGCGTATTTACGACGGTGAAGGTGAGGCGACATCCGATACTTGGTATCGCGATAAAAACCACGATGAAGCATACCCAGCGGTGTTCATTTCTGTCGCTAAGCAAAAAGGCTCGAACGCAGTTAACGTCGCTCAGTCTGTTCGGGATAAACTGGCGGAGCTTCAATCCGAGCAGTTTCCTCCACAAGTTCATGTTGCAGTCATGCGTGACTATGGCGAAACGGCGAATGCGAAAGTAAACAACTTGGTATCAAGCCTTGGCATCTCTATTCTAACGGTCGTGGTGTTTGTCGGTTTGTTCTTGAACTGGCGAAGCGCATTGGTGGTTGGTATCGCGATTCCGATTAGCTATGGCGCCGCGCTCGGGATGGACTTGGCATTTGGCTATTCCATCAATCGAGTCACACTCTTTGCATTGATTTTGGCGCTAGGTTTGATCGTGGACGATCCGATCGCCAGTATCGACAACATTGAACGCTACCTCAAACGCAAAAATCTAACACGAACCAACGCGATTGTTCTCGCCATGGCAGAAATTCGTAGCGCCTTGTTAATGTCGACGGTCGCAATCGTGATCGTGTTTACGCCGATGTTTTTTATCACTGGGATGATGGGGCCTTACATGGCGCCACTGGCGTTCAACGTTCCGATCAGCGTTATCTTTAGTACCGTTGTTGCGTTTATGATCACGCCTTGGCTTGCCAAGAAGCTACTCAAAGGTGCTGAGGAAAACGGCCACTATGACATCCAATCTTCGCCGATGTATCGTTTGTATCGTGGTGTGTTGATTCCGCTACTTGAAAGTCGTAAGAAAGCGTGGCTTTTCCTTGGTTTGGTTGCCTTGTTGTTCGTCTTGGCAGCATTGTTGCCAGCACTTCGCTTAGTTCCACTCAAGTTGCTTCCTTATGACAATAAAAATGAGTTCCAATTGGTATTAAACATGCCAGAGTCTTCAAGCTTTGTGGATACCTCCAACGCGCTGTCGAGCTTTACGGACTATTTAATGACGGTGCCGGAAGTGACAAGTGTGTCGGGCTTTGCAGGCACCGCTTCCCCAATGGATTTCAACGGCATGGTGCGCCACTACTTTATGCGTAGCGAACCATACCAAGGCGAGCTTCGAGTCGTTCTTGCAGAGAAGAATCGCCGCGCAATGCAATCACACGAACTGGTGACACGACTCAGGGCGGATTTAGAGCAGATTGCAGATAATTTTGACGCTGACGTGCAGCTAGTCGAAGTGCCGCCAGGCCCGCCTGTTATCGCCACCATTACGGCAGAAGTTTACGGTGATGAAGCGACATCTTATGAAGATCTGATGATTCAAGCAGAGAAAGTCGCGGATAGGCTTCGCAAAGAACAGTTGGTTTCTGAGGTGGATACCAGCATCCAAGGTGATTTAGAAACGTGGCAGTTCATCGTTGATCAAGAAAAAGCGGCGCTGTCTGGTGTTTCTGTTGCTGATATCAATAACACGCTTATTACCGCCGCGAACGCCAAAGTGCTCGGTTATATCGCCGATCCAAGAGAAGTGGCTCCATTACCTATCGAAGTGCAGCTCCGACGCGAAGACAGAGATAACCTTAATCAACTAGAGCAACTTTATGTGCGAGGCCGTCCGGGCATTGCAAAAGTAGAATCCAATGGGGCGGTTGTGGATGCTCCTCAGCCTATCGTGCAGTTGTCTGAAGTCGGTCATTTTGTGAAACGCGCAGCGGACAAACCGATTTTCCATAAAAACCTCAAGCCTGTTGTGTATGTCTACGCCGAGGTAGTTGGGCGTGTTCCGGGTGAAGTGATTGCCGATGTGATGGCTGACCAAGATTCAACTCACGCGGAAGATGTGCATCGTCACTGGCAAGATCGCACGTACTTGAGCAATGGCGCTGGTGTCACTTGGAGCGTGCCAGATTACATCGAAGTGGTTTGGAGTGGTGAGGGGGAATGGAAAATCACAGTGGACGTATTCCGCGATTTAGGCATTGCTTATGGCGCTGCGCTGCTTGGCGTATTTGTGGTGATGTTGATTCAAACTGGTTTACCTGCGGTATCGGGCATCATCATGCTGGCGATACCCCTGACCGTGATTGGGATTATGCCGGGGTTTTGGATTTTGAATGTGTTAAGCAGTGACATCGGTAATTACCCGAACCCAGCGCTGTTCACGGCGACCGCGATGATCGGCATGATTGCGCTAGCAGGGATTGTGGTGCGTAACTCACTCGTTTTGATTGAATTTGTTCAGCAATCGCTGGCTGAAGGTCGTAGTTTACATGATGCGTTGATTGAATCTGGTGTTGTTCGTATGCGGCCAATATTGCTGACCGCGGGTACAACGTTACTGGGTAACGTCGTGATTACGCTAGACCCAATTTTTAACGGTTTGGCTTGGGCAATCATATTCGGTATTACCGCCTCGACCATCTTTACGCTGCTTGTGGTTCCGGTGGTTTATAACCTTGCATACCAAAACACCAAAGGACATGGATTACCTCAGATGGAGGAAGAGCAATGAAATTAGATACCAAATGGTTAGGCGTGATTCTGTTTGCCATACTCGCGCTTCTTTTTCTCTATATGGCTGGTTTTTTTACAGAAAAGTTGCCGACAGAACATGACGCGAAAACCAACCAGATTGATGTAAATAACGCAGAGACACATCAACTGATGTTAACCAGCGAATCGGTTGTTCGAGAGTTTCCGGGCGTCGTCGTTGCAGAGCAGCACGCCGATATCGCTGCACGGTTAACGGCATCGGTGATGGAGGTATTGGTGAAGGTTGGCGATAGAGTGAAGCAAGGAGACGTGTTGGCGCGGCTAGAAAGCGATGATCTCGACGCGCGAGTTCGTCAAAGTGAGCAGGCTTTATCCTCTGCACAAGCGCAGCTCAATGCGGCGAGAAAGGAGTTTTCTCGTGTCAGAGCGCTTTTAAACAAAAAACTGATCCCTCAATCGCAATTTGACCAAGCGGAAAGTGCGTTGCAAACCGCGCAAGCCAACTTCAATAAAGCTCAAGCGGCGGTCTCTGAGGCGGAAACGACCTTTGGCTACAGCATTATTACTGCGCCGTTTGATGGCTTGATCACGCAAAAGCCCATCAACAAAGGTGATACTGCGACGCCGGGGGCTTTGCTTTTATCAATGTACAATCCAAACTCGTTGGAAATAGAGGTGAACTTTGCTGAGTCTGTCATGCCTTATGTGACTTACGATAAAGAAGTGGACGTTGTTTTTCCGTCTTACAACCTCAACGCGCAAGCGGCGGTAAAAGAAGTGACGCCGTCGGCAGATGCCAACTCGCGCAGTTATACCGTAAAGCTTCAATTTGAGCCGCTAACGGCTATCTATCCAGGTACATACGCCAAAGTCGCGTTGACCTTGACCGACGATGTTGTACTTCGCGTGCCAAAAGAGGCGGTTTACCAAGTTGGTCAATTGGACTACGTAAAAGTGGTGCAAGACAGCGGTGAGGTAGAAACTCGACTTATCCAGCTTGGAGAGTTGGGGAGAGTGCGAACGGGGTTAAAGCAGGGTGACGTCGTACTGCTGAATCCAAGATCGCTTTGATAGAACGGTTTCTCTCGTCTAATCAAACGTCTATCTAACAAACAATATAAAATAGCCCAGCATGATGCTGGGCTATTTTGTTCGTTCAGTTAAGCGTTACCGTTGCGTTTACAGGGCAATGGTCACTCAGTTTGTAATCCAAAACATCTTGTGAGCTGAACAGCGTTTAATGTGCGTTTTTCGCTTTTATTTGCGGGCTAACAATAATGTGATCAATCAAAGAGCGGAATTGGTGTGTTTTTCTTGGGTTCTTATTTGAGCGAACCTTGCAATCCGCTTTGGTATCTCGCGTTACCAATTGAGCATCGTTACCAAGCGTCATGATCGCCCACAGCCAATCACGTTGATACGACAAGTTGTGATTGAAATCGCCCATTACGGCGTACTGCTGCTTTTTCTTTTCTCTCTCGCGCATCCATTTCGCAAGAGCTTCTCCTTGTTGGCTCAGTGTTTGGCAATTGCGGTTGTTTTTGTATGCTCCGCTGCATCCTGCTTTTAGATGCACAGAGATCAGGTGAAGCTCGTCCTTTTGGTTTGGGTTAACGACAATGTAGCTGGCAAAGCGCAACTTGCTATTACCACGCGTGATTGAGAAGTCTGCTGGGTCAGACACTTCTATGTCTTTGCGCACAGCAAAACCGGTGTACTGATTAGTATCAGAAAACTGAAGGTGCTTATTGTTTGATTGAGCTCGATCAGAGAGGTAAATCGCGTAGCCATCGCCTACGGCTTTTTGAACGGCGGCTTTGGAGTCGACCTCCTGAAAGGCGATGATGTCGGCTTGAGTTTTATCCACATATTGGTTGAGTTTGACGAAATCGTCACTGGTTCTCGAAACCTTACCTCCATTTATAGACAGCCATTCTATATTCCAACTGGTTAAGCTGATGGAGTTTTGAGCAAGTGACGTTGAACTAAAAATTAATAAGGCAGTAACAAATAGTGATCGCATATTGGCTTGTTTCACTCCTGGATTTTAGCGTATTCCTTTCCAACCTTTATCCTATAAGCGCTCTAAAAAAAGCAAGTAGATTTCGTACCAATTTTGCAATTTTCATAGTTTTCTTCGCAACTGAGATCAGTACCAATAAGATCGATTTGTTCTTGTCCGCTAGCCGATCTTTATTGATCAAAATCAATGTTTTCAAGTGGTGCTTTTCGTTAAATACGCCACAATATATTGTGTTAGCAGAATAAAAAATAACCCCATATAGTGTGTTTGTGGATAACTCTGTGAGTATGCTGGGGTAAGGAGAAGAAAGTGAAACCAATCGTAATCAAGCGTGACGGCTCAAGAGCTCCGTTCAACAGGGATCGTATCCAAGCAGCAGTTGAAGCGGCAGCGGAAAACAAGGATAAAGATGTCGCCATTTATGCTCTTAATGTCGCTCTTGCTGTCGAGTTACAGCTAAAAGATCACGATGAAGTTCACATCCATGAGATTCAAGACTTAGTCGAGAATGAACTCATGCAAGGTCCTTACAAAGCCCTAGCACGTTCTTACATTGAATACCGCCATGACCGCGACATCGCGCGTGAAAAGCAAAGTGCACTAACTCGTGAAATCGAGGGGTTGATTGAAGAAAGTAACCTTGATTTGATCAACGAAAACGCGAACAAAGACGGCAAAGTTATCCCAACTCAGCGTGACTTGTTGGCTGGTATCGTGGCGAAGCACTACGCGAAAACGCACATCCTGCCTCGTGATGTGGTTCAAGCACACGAAGTGGGTGACATTCACTACCACGATCTGGATTATGCGCCATTCTTTCCGATGTTTAACTGTATGCTTATCGATTTGAAAGGCATGCTAACGCACGGCTTCAAAATGGGTAATGCAGAAATCGATACGCCTAAATCGATTTCAACTGCGACCGCAGTAACAGCGCAAATTATTGCTCAAGTGGCTAGCCATATTTATGGCGGTACAACCATCAACCGTATCGACGAAGTGTTAGAACCTTACGTCATCACGAGCTATGAAAAGCATTTAGAAATCGCGAAAGAGTGGAACATTGCTGAGCCAGAAGAGTTCGCTAAAGCTCGCACTGAGAAAGAGTGTTACGACGCATTCCAATCGCTAGAGTACGAAGTAAACACACTACACACGGCAAATGGTCAAACGCCATTCGTTACGTTTGGTTTTGGGCTTGGTACAAGCTGGGCGTCTCGTCTTATTCAGCAATCGATTTTGAAAAACCGTATCGCTGGTCTTGGCAAAAACCGTAAAACCGCCGTATTCCCTAAATTGGTGTTCGGTATTAAAGACGGTCTAAATCACAAGGAAGAAGATCCAAACTACGACATTAAGAAGCTTGCACTTGAGTGTGCTTCAAAACGTATGTACCCAGACATTCTTAACTACGACAAAGTCGTGGAAGTAACGGGTTCATTCAAAACACCTATGGGTTGTCGTAGCTTCCTAGGTACTTACGAAGAGGATGGCGAACTTATCCATGAAGGTCGTAACAACCTTGGTGTAGTTAGCTTGAACTTGCCACGTATTGCGCTTCGCGCAAAAGGCAGCGAAGAGAAGTTCTATGAACTGCTTGATGATCGTCTACGTCTTGCTCGTAAAGCACTAGAAACGCGTATTTCTCGTCTAGAGAACGTAAAAGCGCGCGTTGCGCCCATTCTATATATGGAAGGTGCATGTGGTGTGCGCTTGAAAGCGGACGATTCGATTGCAGAAATTTTCAAAAACGGCCGTGCGTCAATTTCTCTAGGCTACATTGGCGTGCATGAAACTATCAACGCGTTGTTTGGTACTGAAGCGCACGTTTACGATGATGCGGTATTGCGTGAAAAAGCGGTCGCGATCATCAAACATCTAAAAGATGCGGTGAATCAATGGGCTGACGAAACTGGCTATGGCTTTAGCTTGTACGCAACACCAAGTGAAAACCTATGTAGTCGTTTCTGCCGCATCGACACTAAAGAGTTTGGTTTGATTGAAGGCGTAACAGACAAAGGTTACTACACCAACAGCTTCCACTTGGACGTTGAGAAGAAGGTTAACCCTTACGACAAGATCGACTTCGAGATGCCTTACCCAGAAATCTCAAGCGGTGGCTTCATCTGTTACGGTGAGTTCCCGAACATGCAACGTAACGTAGAAGCGCTAGAAAACGTGTGGGACTACAGTTACACCCGCGTTCCTTACTACGGAACCAACACTCCGATTGATGAGTGTTACGAATGTGGTTACACCGGTGAGTTTGAATGTACAAGCAAAGGCTTTACTTGCCCAAGTTGTGGCAACCACGATTCAACCAAAGTATCGGTGACACGTCGCGTATGTGGCTACTTGGGCAGCCCAGATGCACGTCCGTTTAACTTCGGCAAACAAGAAGAAGTTAAACGTCGAGTGAAACACCTATAAGGTTAATTACCACTCGATTCAACACTTTGAAAATCAACCTGCTTTAGGTTGATTTTCTTTTTCGCGATAACAAAGAGACGCATTATGAACTACCACCAATATTATCCAATTGACGTTGTTAACGGACCGGGTACGCGCTGCACATTGTTTGTGTCGGGGTGTGTACATCAGTGTCGCGGCACCCCTGCGAAAACATTATGACAAACACCCTTGCTAAAAATAATGTTCACTTCTATGATTTTATTGTATGGATTTTGAACACTAGCTAGTTCGAAGTCTTTCTTTTATCTGTATAGAATAAAGCTATGGATTAGTGATACCTATGAGCATAAAAGGCAAGGGGCGTCTTCAGGTTGATGATTATTACATACAACTGATAGAGGTTAATAAATACCCCAAGATTCAAGTTGAAATAGACGACTTAACTAGAAAAGAAACTCTTCGCTTAAAAGAAGAACATGAGCCTATATCACTCACCATCCATGCTCTAATGGATAAAAATGCGCAAATAGTACGCTCAGCAACACAATACCTCTATTACCTCAAAAAAAATCAAAATAAGAAAGATACCTCGCCTCAAGCAAAGGCATTGCTGCATTACTTCCGTTTTATTGATCTTTGCGGTTGTACATTTGATGTGTTCCCAGAACGAGAAGAAGATAGACCTACCTATCGATATGCAGACTACTTGATAGGAGCGATAGCTGATTCTGACGATAACATTTCGTTGAGCACCGCAAAAAATAGGATGCGCACGGTACTCGCCTTTTACCGATACCTAATTTATGAACGGATGATTGATCCTGAGATTATCAACAAGGCTTTTGTCCAAGAAGAAGTAGAAATTAGAAATACACGCTCAAGAGATTCAAATATGTTATCTCATATTAGTGCAAGATCTAGCCGTGGATATACAAAAATTGTACACACTACTGATATTATGGCGAGCTTTCCAAGTTCGCAGTATCGTGCAAGTCATGACACATTAAAACCAATGACACCTAAGCATAAGGCGCTATTTTACAACATGTTGTCTGAGCTAAAAGTCGAAAAGCAATTAATGTTTCGTCTTGCTATTGAGTGTGGATTACGTTTAGAAGAATTTGTGACAGTTCCTCTTCGTATTGTTAGAAGACCTAAGTTTGAAGATGTAATTAAAGTTGTTATTAGTCCAATTAAAGATAACTGGGAAACAAAAAACTCAAAAGAAGGTGGTGTCATCGAAATTTCCTCAGAGCTGATGTGGGACTTATACGATTACACTCTTTCAGAAAGATTTATAAACAGAAAAGGAAATTCTGATCGACTATTTATAAATAGAGATGGGAAGTTATTTGCTAAAAATACCATAGAAACAGCATGGTCTGCGTTTAGAAGGAAGATAAGAAAAATAGATAGCTCTTGGTACTACAGAATACATGATTTGCGTAGCACCTTCGCAACATACAAGTTTGAAGAGTTAGTGGAAATATATGGAGTTATAACGGCTGGTACTTTGCTTCAGTCACTAATGCGACAGCAGGATTTTTCATCAACATTAAAATACATTAAGTTTTTTGAGGTGAATGCTGTAAAAAAAGAACATGGTCGTATGCTTAATCAGATTTGTGAAGATTCTATTGCAGGGAATGACGATGGCAAAGAGTACAGTTAATTATAAAGCTCAGCAGTATAATAAAAATGTTGAAAGTAGTATCAATGACTTACCAATAGACAGAATAACAATTGAGGTTAATAACCAACGTAGAGTTATTGATTGCTCGTTATTGAGGGTCAGCTCAGTCGAAACACATGGTGATATAATTGAAGAAAGAAAGTCATTTATAGACACATATGTTAGAAACTTGCATAAACATATAAAGGATGGAGGTTCACAAACATCTCTTGAACGTTATTATATGGGATTCAAAAGATACTTAAGGCATTGTGACGAAAATCTAGTTGATCCTATGAATAAGGAAGGTTATCTCAGTTACCACAATTACTTATGGGAGAGAGTTCGCAATAGTGATGTGTTTAAGCCACTTTGGTTGTATGAGAATAATTAGGAGCTTCCTTTTACTGAGATGTCAGCAAAAGGTGAAATTGGTTTTGTAAAAAAGTCTTTACTCCTTTGCAATGTATTTAGTGATTCATGGTCTGCACAATTACCAATGTTTCAATCTAATAATAATCCCATAGAATCATATTCCGAAAATGAAATAAAGTTATTACTTAGTAGGTTATTATCATTTTTCGCACAGATAACAACATCAATAATTAGAACTAATGACCCATTTTCACCTATTGATATCAGTATTGATGGGAAATTAATTACTGTGGGTAAACCCGAATGTCGGGGAAAACATTTGTCAAACTCATCACACCTAGGTTTTCCAATAAATCAGGCAATGATAGCAGGCTTCTTTTTGATGTCCTATTTCACAGCAATGAATTCAACTCCTCTATTATCAATTTGCCGACCATTAAAAAGAATATCAAGTAAGAAAATAGATAGAACAGAAGAGTGGTTTGAGTTTGAAGCCTATAAAAGAAGAGGGAATCACGATGTTTATGCTCTGGTTGGTGGGGATGTATCCGAAAGGATTACTGGCAAAGCCTTAAAGAGTGGATATCAATTCATAATTCTATTATAAACCTTGTCAAATATGTTCCATTCTCATTCGAATGGTAGTTTACTTTATTTATTAGATAAGGATAAAAATCCAATTCCGATCTCTCCCACTAGGGATGCCTATTGCTTGAAGTTAGAGGTATTGTTGCATCTAGTATCAGATAACAACTTACGCGCAATAGAACCACTGATTAACACTTTCTACAATTTGGTTAATAACCAAAAATATGATCATATAAAGACACATAAAAAAGGAAACTACGTAGAAAGGACTGTTAAGAAAGCAAGGCATTGGCGAGCAATGGCTGGTGGTATTTCCTTTGCAATACTTAACTGTATTATTGATGATGATATTGATATCAGAAAAGTAACATTACCTCTTACCATTAAGGAAGAAAGTGATTGTTATATCGTTTCCGGTACTCTTTTAAGTGGAGAATTATCTTCTTTTGAAATCAAAAAAGAGTACAAAAAGATATTTGACGACATTGTTTTTTTACAATGGAACGATATAAGCACTGTCAAAAAAAGAAGTGTCCACATAAGATGTTAACACCCGAATTAAAGTCAGGAATATTAGTGCCAATCGAAGGCTTGGTTCCTAATTGCATGGGGTTTAATAAATTATCGGATTATGGTATTCGAAATGGTGATTATTTTTTGGAGTTGCAAAACGCAAAGTTTCGAAAAGCTAATGCTATGCTTGCACGGGTAAAAACTAACTCGTCTTTAATTAGCGTCCAACAAATTCTGCATAATTCTATTAATGTACAGTTAGCACATTATTGTGAAGATAATCCAGAAAGAGATAAACAAATTGTACATCAAGCGTTGTTGGTAATTGAAAGATTAGCAAAAGGTGAGGAGTTGGAGTTAGCAAAAAAAAATGTTGCAAAATATCTAGAAATGGATGTGCTCACTTATGAGTCTATAAATAAATTTAGAGGTTATACAACAATCGCAGGTACTTTTTGTTCTTATGGTTCTACTCCTTCACATAATCAGCAAAGCTATCGTGTGAAGAAAATGCAGTTATTAGATAAAAATTACCAACTTCATTGTAGCCAATATGATGAATGTATAGGATGTTCAAGTTGCAAAATGGTTGATGAAGTTGATGCTGTATACAAGTTGTTGTCATTCATAGAGTGCTTAAAAGACGCAGAACACCTATATCGAAGTCAGTTTGAAGTAAATCTTGGGGAGGTGATTCAAAAGATTAATTTAGCTATTAACGTTAATTTATCAAAAAGGACTGTGTTAAAAGCACGTGAATTGCTGCGTTTAAATGGGAGGCACATATATTGGGCATCAACACTAAGTCTAACAATAGGGTCTAGTGGAGGCCGAAATTGAATCTTTTCCGTAAATATAATGAAGTTGTCCAGCCAAATACGGAAGCTGCTCTATCTTTTTTCGGGCAAGATCAATGGAATCTAACAGGATTTGAAGTAGGAAAACTTTCCAATATGTTCCTGAGGTTTGATCATCCTGAAATAGAGCTGCCTCGACTACTCATCAATCAGCTAAAATCGTTTACATTAATTTTAATGTACAAAGATACAAACAGAATGGCTATGAAATCAATTCAAGGTTCTCTCTCCGTGTTGAGAAATCTAGCTGCTAGTATTGCGTCAAAGAGTCGGGCGACATTCAATGGATTAGATATAGAACTCCTCAGCGAGATTAGTGATAGAAACTTTGGATGGTCACTTCATAATCATAACGCCTTAATGCCACTAAACCAAATTATTCGATGTAGCGAATACCTTCCTTTCAAAGTAAATTTTGTCAACTATCTATCTTACGAGAAAGACTTTGGTGTCAAGAGAACCAGAAAGACTCAAACACCAGTGATACCATATAGAGTTTATGCTAATGCATTAGATCACTACACAAATGAACTGGAACGTTGGTCTCCCCATATAGATAAGATTTCAGAAACTTGGAGTGCTTTGCTAACTTGGCAACATGAACAAAGAAACAGTATATTAGCTAGATTTAGGCGTAACGAAGTTTCGTTTTATACAGTTTTTCAGCATACTCGAAATAAGTCTCAGTACTCAGACTTTGTAAAGGCTTTTGAAAAAGAGAATATTCCAATTCATGATTATGGTGAAAATGAGGATTGGATGCGAGTTTGTGAAGCTCATGCTTCTGCTTTAAAGTCAGATAGTTTTATTGAATCGTGTCCACCATTAGTGATAGACGGAAAAAACTACAGTATTAGTGAACTTAAACAGTTTATCAATGATTTAAATAATCAATGTGTTTATTTGGTCCTAGCCTTAACTGGAATGCGCAGTGATGAATTGGCACATTTAAATCCTAATTATGGACTGCAATATTTGACCATAAACGGTGAAAAAATCCCGTTGGTACATACAGGAACGAATAAAATAACCTTATCCTACAAAGGTAAGGATGATGTTTTTGTAACAACAGAAACAGGCGCAAACGCATTTAGAATGCTCAATGCAATACATACTCCTATCAGAAAGTGTTTACCCCTTACAGAACAGAAGTGGATGTTTTGTTCATTAACTCTTACATATTGGCCACGAAGACGCACAGAAATTGGAGGCTTTGTTAACTCACTATCCAAGCGGGATAAATCAATCTGGGCCCTGACTAATGGTGATTATGCATCTTTGCAGCTTAGCGACCCTGATTACAATCCACCTAAGAATGGTATTTGGAAAGTTACAAAGCACCAATTGAGGCGAAGCCTTGCGTTTTACCTTGTAGGGTTTGAATTAGCAGATCACCCACAACTGAAAAGGCAGTTTTCTCATTATAGTATGGCAATGACGATGTATTACGCCGTAATGCTGACTCCTTTAGAAAAATGTATACCGATTTGGAACGGGAGCGAGTCAGACAAAAAGCTACTAAAATTGCTGGTATTTACCAAAAAATTTCTAATGGGGAACGCCTTGCTGGAGGTAAAGGTAAGCAGCTACATAGAGAAGCCATGTCTAAACCGATTGAACAATCGTTTAAAAATAGAAAGCTGACGGTAGCTTATTGGGAAAAGGAAATTAGAGATGGCAGCCATTTCCACGCAATTGCTCCAAACATGTATTGCACGAATAGGAATTGTTCTATGCGAATGGAAATTGATTTAACTGAATGTGTAGATTGCGAGTTTGATATTATTGAGTCGGCCTCATACGCAGAGTCTACAAGGCAAGAAGCGATGCGTATGCTTTTGCTAGCAGAACGTGAAGGTTGGTTAGATCCTAGCCTAGTTTCCAGAGATTTGTTGAGAATAAGATCTGCGGAAAAGATTATGGATGATCTCGGGATACCTTTCGATCGGTTTGTTCTTCCAGATTCAATTGAGAACATTTTGATTTCGTTAAATAATGAGGTGTAAACATGGTCACAAGGCGTGAGCAAAAACGAAAGAAAACCAAAGAACGGTTTTTAAGTGCTTTGAGCAGATTAGTTGAGGGAAATGCAGAATATGTGGCTGAGCCATATGACATCAACCCATATACTGTCGAGCGCGAGGCTAAGTTGTCAGTTGGATCATTGCGACATTACCCTGAGCTTAAGAAGATAATTTTAGACGCAGCTAGTGACAACGGTACCAACTCAAATGATGCTAACGAAATGCAACAAGTTGTAGTGGAAGAACCGGAACAACTGGAACAACTAACTGGAAAGCTGAAATCTGAAATAAAGAAGCTCAAAGAAGCTAAACGAGAGCTAGAGTTTAAGTTAGAGCGTGCTGAAGTTGCGTTAAATCAGCAGCAAAAGATAGAAGTTGAGTTAATTATGGCTATACACAGTAGTTTATCACCGAAAGATAGGCAAAGACTCTATGCATCTAAGGCTAAGCTGATTCAGTTTCCAAGTGGAAATGACTCGGACTCTTCATGACTCAATCGGTTAGAGCACATGCCAAGTTGTAACAATACCTAACAGCTTGCCCTAAGTCGTATCTGCCTTGTGACAAATCAGGGCGTTCTACTGTGAGTCACCTTTTCCCTTTCGTTGTTAATGCTTTGACTCATTCACAGGCTGTTCTTCTGAATTTGCCTTAGAATTTCTTATCAACTTCATTCAAGTGAAGTTCAACAGGTTATTAACGCACAACCCAAGACAACTGTGTGGGTATACAGTTATAACTAAATCACTCTTATTTTCACCTATCCTTGCGATATTAACGAGACAAGAATCGCTTGCTTTCTACAGTGCATAACTATATATCTAATTGAAAATATTAACTTTATCATTTTTGATGAGCGTATATGAGGTCTCGCTATACGCGCATGCTTGCTTTTACCGAACGTAAAACCGCACATAGATATCAATGTAGGGCTTAAATGCTTGATAGCGTTACTGAAGTAGCTAAAATGCAATCAAGATGGCGTGCTTGTTATCGAGCATGCTGCCTAATATGCTGTTATGGTTTGGAAATAGATGCATATAAGAGCTGACTAAAAACAAGGAGAGACAGTGACTAAATCGTATCTGATATCTAAAAAATACCCCATAGAATTGTTTGAATTATTTTCTGATGAGATTTTTAAAACAACTAGTCAAGCATTAGAACACTTGGGTTCTATAAGGTATTGCCTTGATAAGGCTCATGATGTACAAGATATAATAAAATCAATCAGAAATGCTATTAAAGAAATAGAGTATCGTGTTAATTCAACGATGCAAGTTGAAGGTTTTACAACGTATTTACTTACTTTTGAATATATACAGAAGCGCATCTGCATGATATCAGATCTAGTGATGCGATACCAAGGCGTAAATTTACGAAGTTATTCAAAAGCAATTAATGTCGATTATTATTCTCAAGGTGGAGTATTGAGGTCGAACATTGTAGTGCCTTTGTGGGATTTATTTTATCGATATAAAGTACAAATTCTTGAACCCTTTGAAGGGAAAATAACTGGTGCTCTTTATAAATTAATCGAAAATCCTTCGTTATATCGTGATGGTGATGGTTTTAAACTTGAAAATGACTTAAATAATAACTTTAGCATTTTGTTAGGTGAAGGATGCACTCCTGAAAAACCGAACGTTGACGGAAGGATTGATCTATTTTATGAGAAATATCCTGACTACAGTGCAATTATAGAGTGTAAACGGTTTATTGATGAAGGGAAAAGCCTAAAATCAATGTTGTTAACTGCGTTTGAGCAGTTAGAGAAGCGAGTAAAGAGGCCTTCTTGTGAATTATTTCTTGTTATGTACGTTTGTTCTGATGATAAAGAGAGTATGCAAAAAGCGATTAGAGCAACCAAGGATTTCATCAAGGTTAATTACAAAATATTCGGATTTGAACTTGATCACGAGAATAGTAGTCAAGATCATTACTTATCATGTTATAAAACCTTATTTCCTTATCAAGGTAGAACAAATAAACTCATACCATTAAAAGTGTATTTTCCTTTTTTAACAAAGAGAAAAGAATCTAAGAATAAAATCAAGAAATGATTATTTTGAACTATCGTAATTATACATAACAAACCGCACCAAGCGTCCCGTTTTACTCAACGGTTTTGGTATGAATCGGCAGTTGTGTTTATAGTGGTCAATTTGCCATCAGCGGTCACGGGCGCATGTGCTTAGCGTTAGAAAACAAGGAGGATCCGTGTACGAAAAAGTAAATTCGTTTGATACCAATATCAAAGAAAGAATTTATAATCTTCTTGTTTTGAAGGGAGAGGCTCTGATTAAAGGAGATTTTTTTCATACAGACAGGGCTTAGTTGAGGGGCAGGGGTATAGTAATTTTTTCACTTCAATTTCTAATCAAATAGACTTGTTGCTTGTCTATTTTATTAATGACGAAATCTCTGCCTCACTTCATGAAAGAGGTCCAATAAATGAACTCAGAGATGAGCTCATTGGTGAGTTTTATAAGGATGAGGATTTTAAAAAGTTAGAGTGGGCAAAAAAGATTTTTTTGTTCTTTTTTCAAATAGAACGGATTTTATTATTGGCTCTAACTTTCTTGATTTTAAAGTTAACACATTCTCCGCCTTTGAGTATCACGTTGACGAGCTTTATGTGGAGTTAATCTCTGTTTCACCAAGAAGTAATAAAAAAGAAAAAGAACTCGTTAAGTTGATAGAAAGATATAACTCAGAAAGTGACCTTAACAAAAAGAATCTCACGCTCGAAAAAATAAAAGGCGTTAATTTTCACATCTCCAGCGCTGAAAAGATAAGCTATGTTCTTTCTAAATGTGAAATGGATAAAGAGGAGCGAATAAAGGCGAGAGAGTTCTTGGATTACTACAGAAGCCAAAGAAACACAGTGCATAACCTAGGAATCCATAAAGGAAAGCCACAGGCTATAGTCGTAGATGGTATTGAGATAAATTTAGATAAAGATCGACCTTCGTTCACTAGTGATCATAATTCAGCGACATTTGCTTGTCGGCGGCTTATGGAAATATATGAAGTCATGCTAAATAGAGTTCGTGGAGTAAGTGTTTTCTAACAAACGGCTCCAAGCGGCCGCGTCATTTATGCCTATGGCGCGAGCGCCAATTTTGGCACAAATCCCGCTCTGGCTGGTTGCGCCTGAGCCGGGCGTTACCAATACTTTTGCTAATCTATTTTTTCTATATCGAGCAATGAGTCTAACTCAGAAATGTATACAGCTATGCTGGGTAGATAAGGGGCACGGAGCTTTGCGAACGTGAGGGCGGTAGCATGCCTGAATGGGCTGCTGAGCTAAGAATCACAGTAATGTCCATTTTATCACGCGCCTTATGAGAAACGCAGAAAAGGGAACATTCATACCATATCATGAGATTGTTCGCTTTCTCTGCCCCGCCTACAGCCAAAAGACTATTCAGAAGTTTCTGGTGAGCGTAGGAAGCAATCTATATGGTATGAAGGTGTCAGCAGAGGAGCGCAGAGAAAAAATTGGAAAACTCAAACCATCAGAGTTTTTTGCAGAACCAAACCTGCTTGTTAGGCCACTGATTAACGCCCCTAACGGCATCAGCACCCCTCACAGCTATATTGCATCAATAGGCATCAGTGAGTACGTTCTTAGGTCATTCAAAGCCAGTGAGACAGAACGTGACCGTTTTAGGGATAAGTTCACCAAAGCATTCGAGTGCTACCTAGCGCTTGTATTAGATCTAAAAGGGATAGCTTACACCCCTGAGTCCAATCTAGCAGCTCTATACAAACAGTATGCTGTTGAGGCTAAGAAGGTAGACTTTCTCATCGCAGACAACGAAACCAACGTGTTCATTGATGCTAAGGGCGTAGAACCTCACCAGATGCTACTCTTGACCAGCAATCCGAAGGTATTCAAAGACAAGCTGGCTGGCCACATTCTGAAGGGGCTAAAGCAGGCCAGCGAATGTGCAAGTATATTGGAGCAAAATGCCTACCCTAATCTTGCTGCTATCGAAAAACGCTATGCCCTGATTACAACACATCAAGACTTCTACATCATTGACGGTAAACACCTTACTGACTATCTCGGAGAGGAGCATTCAGCAGCTCTTACCGAAGCACTGGGAGATTGTCTTGCATTAGAGAATGTATTTATAGCAAGTGTTGCAGACTTCGAAGGAATGGTGGACGCCTGTAAAGAATCCAACACCACAATAGACCAGTTTCTGTCCTATTGTTCAAAAAAGCAAAGCCAGCAAGCAATTAGTAAGTTCACAATACGAATGCACATTCACGAATATGGAAAGCTACACCAATTGGAACGGTGGTCTCCAGTCGGCTCCACGGCCATTATTGATGATTTCGAGCAAATCCACTCAGAATTACTTAGGAAAATGCGTGAATCACAGAACTATTGGCGCTCCATTGGTGGTCAAAATCTTGAGGCGGGTATAGATGAATTTATGTCGAATCTAAGTACTTTGAAAAAATCGCACACTAACAGTACACTCAGAGATTACCGACCGTGTGCAGGAGCTTTTCTGAAAAACTCTATAGCTTGCTAAAAGGTATAGCATCCATAACATTCGGTACTGCGAACGTACTGCTCGCTGTTGTAATGCCGGGGTAACATAGATTATCCCAGATAGGCTTAACAAATATGCGGCACACGGTTAAGCTAACGATCGTTAGGCTAATTACCGTTAGTTTAGCTTCCTAAGCGCATTTGCAACAACCCAGAAATCCTCGACAGTTTGCATCCGCTTATTTGGGCTGACACTAATCTGTCCAGAACCTTCATAGTAGTACTTTCTAGCGTAAAAGTGCCCCATTCGTTGTTAGCACTAACGCCAATGTCAAATTGCGTGACACTTAGTCGGGTTACTTTTTCTAATGTAAGTAGTCGGCCTAAAATTAGAGGGAGATTAATAACTGGCTCCTAGCCAATATCAAAAAGAGCCATATCGAAAATATTAAGCAAGAGCAGCCTGTTTATTTCTTTTCTTCTTAGCTTGAGATTTTGCTTGCTTGATAAAATTATCCTTCGTCGTAATTTGCCTAACGAGCTCATCAACCGCATCTTGGGAATAAATATGTGTGTTAGATATCTTTTGATAGTGGTGGTGCTTGTTACAAGTTGCTTTCCAGTTCAGCTTTGAGACTGCCGCTTGGAAGCAATGACTGTTTATTGTTGGCTTTCCCTTTTTGTCTCGAGCTACTAAGCATTTTTCTAGTTTTGCCATATCGTAGTTAGCATGAAGGGTCTTATTAATAGCATCAATAGCAGTCTTTTGAGTGAAAGTATGAGTTTTCTCTGGATCTACTTGCTTCTCAACTACAAGAGCCTTTTTCAACTGCTCCAAGTCCTGAGCTTTACCGTTAGCCGCAGCAAGTATTATCTGACTGTCTTTCTCATCACGAGCATACACAAGTGATACGTTAATCGGTATAGCGAACTCAATATCATCTTCTTTCTCGATTTCATCTTGCACCGTTTTAGCTAGTTCGAGCATATCTTCCGCTGCCTTACCATACAATGATCGCAACACTGGCTCTGGTGGCATCTTAAAATCACCAACTAGTGATATCATTCCAGCATGCTGAGAGCGCATAAATGGTACCTCTGCAAACTCCTGAAACTTAGATGAATAATTCAGCACACCAGATTGGAATATGCGAGAAGCCAACCCTTGAAGCTCAGGCATAAGTAGATGAACAGCACCATCACGCCAATCAGCGATACGAGAGATATTCTTTCTTACATTGTCATTTTCTTTGAACAATTTATCCAAGCATTGCCTCAAAGATATTGTTTTCTTTACGCCTTGCTTATTCGCTTTCTCGAATACCGCTTCTTCACCATCTCGCTCAATGATTATTGCTTTCAGAAGCTGCTCCCAAGCAGTTGAGTACATCATTACAAATCCATCTAACTTGTTTTCAAGTGACGGTCTGTTGTAAAGCTCTAATGCAAGCATCATGTTATCTTTGGACTTTTTGAGCAGGGCTTTAGCTAAGTTAGATTTACATTTATGACCTAGCTCTTGATAGTGCTTACTCTGAGATAAACGCTTTTTGAACTCGATAAAACTTACATCTAGTACATTGATTGCTTCGTATGTATTAACTCCAATCTCTGCTAAGAATTGAGTTATCTGACCCTTCCCGTAGTAAGATTTGAATGTACTTGGCTTCCAGCCTACATGCGCGATAAGCTCTTCTTTGGTGAAAGTTGAACTCTCTGTTTGATGCTTCTGCAAGAATTGGTACAGCAATAACTGCATTTCGACTTTAGCCATCTGATTTCCAATAATTTATTCACCTTGTTGTGCTACATTTTATTGTATAACACCAAGATGATCAGAGAGTGGCATCAAATAATTGAATACCCCTAAACAATTTGAATTGACCAGTCTTCTGTGCAAAGTTTTTGTGCTTCAGTTTGGAGAGCATACTAAAAATGCCACTTGAGCTATACCTCTCCTCATCCGTTCCTACCAATTTAGCAAAAGCGCTAGTCGAAAAATGTCTAGAGCACTGCTGGCTCTGGCACAGTTTTGCCCCTTTTCTTGTTAGAGTAAAGGCTCTTTCACATTTTGTTAATTGAACCTTGCCTTATCAATATTAATGCAACAATAGACTATTACTCAATCAGTTTTGCTGTTGTTCATTCTCATTATACGCAGAGCCGTCACACAGTTTTCTGATATACGTTGAGTTGCTTACTAAAGGCGAGCAGAATAGGAGGGAGAGGCAACTATATGTTGTAAATTATTGCTCTCATTGACGTTTATCCGTTCAGAATTACAGGACTATGTTTTTGAAAGCCCCATCTCTGTTTTTAGGTTTTGTTATATGAAGATCTCCTCTTTCGCTTTGAAAAACTACCGAAGACTAGTCGACGTCAACTTGGTGCTCGATGATAAAACAACTGTCCTTGTCGGAGCTAATAATAGTGGAAAAACGTCCTGTATAGGGGCGCTACACACCTTCCTGAAAAGCCCAGATAATCTAAAAGTTCGAGATATATCGAAGCGTAATTGGAAGGAAATCCAAAAACTAGGCAAACAAATCGAACAAGAATTCCCTACTAGCGAGAAAATGCAGGAATTATCGGATGTTCTTACCAGTCTACTGCCGAGTTTAGACATAGAGATCACTGCGGAAGTGAATGAGGCATACAAGGTTCGTGACATCCTACCAGATCTGGAGTGGCGTGGTGGTGCGTTATTTGTTCGCATAACTTACGAAGCAACCGATATTTCCAAACTGTGTCGTGAGTTTGTTGATATGAGAGGCGTTGTATCCAAATATACAGGTAAGGTAAGTTTGTGGCCCAAAGATCTATGTGATTTCTTGGAGAAAGGTCGTAACCTCAGTAAATTCGTTAAGCAAAAGCATTACATTTTGAGTAAAGGAGTCGAGCCTACTTCGAAAGAGGTTTTGCAGCCCCTAAAATCTGACGCTTTGAAAAAGTTAATCAGAGTCGATGTGCAATCTGAGCAACGCGGCTCAGGTGATGAAGATAACACGGATCAAAAAGGACCATATTCGGAAAAGCAGCGGCTCAATAAGCTCCTTCGAGGATATTACGATCGTATCTTGAACCCCGAAGATTTTCCTGAGCCAGAAGATCTTGAAGTCTTGGGGCATCAGCAAAACCTAGAAGAGGGGTTTACAAGTAGGTTGAACGATCAGTTCAATGCACCCTTCGAAGAACTGAAGAACATGGGATATCCCGGTATCGGCGGCAATCCGACTGTTGAAATTGCCGCGAAAATTAGCGGCACGGATGCTTTACAAAAATCCTCATCGGTCCGATATCGTTTTGATACAAATGAAGAAGAGTTTCTTCCCGAAAGCTACTTAGGCCTTGGCTACCAAAATCTTATATATCTAACCTTTAGGCTTCTAGAGTTTCGTGACAAATGGATGCGCGTAGGAAAGTCGGCTTCATTTGAGGATAAAGTGGAGGATCAGATAGAACCGATCCATTTAGTTTTACTCGAAGAGCCGGAAGTTAATCTTCACGCTCAAGTTCAGCGAGTATTTGTATCGAAAGCTTATGATACTTTGCGGAACCACCCCGATTTGCGCGACAAGGCAACCAAAAAAGATAAGTCTGAATACCAGACACAGCTCGTGATTAGTACCCACTCTAGTCATATTATCAACGATATTGATTTCAAAGATTTACGTTACTTCCGACGAAATGATGCGAATAAGTCCATCAAAATGGATCATACATCAATTGCAAACATGTCAGAACTTTTTGCGAAGGCAAAAGATGAGCTTTTATTTGTTAGAAAACACTTGAAGCTCACTCATTGTGACATCTTCTTTGCCGATGGCGTTATTTTTGTTGAAGGCCAGGCTGAGAGCCTTCTTGTGCCGGAATTTATTTCCAAGAGCTTCCCGAAGTTGTCGAGTCGGTACATCTCTATGCTTGAGGTGAACGGTGCGCACACGCACAAGTACAGAAATTTAGTCGAGAAGCTTGGAGTAGCAACTCTAGTTCTGACAGATCTTGATTCTGTTAATAATGAAGGGAAGTCTTGTTTCCCGCAACAGAAGTCAGTTCAAAAAACTAATAATGATACCTTGAAGAAGTGGCATCCAAAGAAAGAAGCGCTAGATGACTTGGTGACCTTACCTCAAGCGGAACATGCTACAACAAGTGGAGATGCACCGCTTTATGTAGCCTATCAAAAACCAACACAGATTTCTGGAGAAAAGATTTTATCCCGAACTTTTGAAGATGCGTTGATTTTGGCGAATTTCGAGGATGATTATTTCCAGAACATTAAAAAGCTCAAAGATGCGAAAACTGATTTTGAAAACGGCACGGAACCGTTGTCGAAGTCACTTTTTGACTATGTACAAGGCTTAAAGAAGGGTGACTTTGCCTTCAATTGCCTCTTTCATCTCGCGGATAATGAGGCGAATAGCTTCAATCCCCCAGAATATATGAGCGATGGTCTTACGTGGTTGCAAGATCAGCTGTCATCAAAAGCGTAGGGGGAAATTATGTCAGAGCAATTTTACTTGGCTGGAACCAAACCTATCGATCATGATAATAAAGTTGATGAAGGTATCCGTGAGTGTCTAAGTATTGGTTCGGGAAAAAGCTTCATCACCTTCGCAGGGGCGGGGTCAGGCAAAACCTACTCCCTTAAAAAGGCTCTAGAATTCCTGAAAGTTCAATATTCTGATGACTTTATTCTTAAGGGAAAGCAAATTGCTGTTGTGACCTTTACGAACAACGCAGCCGATGAAATTAAAGATCGGATTGAACAAAGCCCAATCTTTGCGGTTTCGACGATTCATAGTTTTTGCTGGTCCGCTATTGCTGGTTTCAATGAGGATATTCGCAAGTGGTACTTGGAAAAAATCCCCACTGATTTAGAAGATCTTGAAGAAAAAGAACGGAAAGGTCGACCAGGCAAGGCTTCTGATGCTCGAAAAAGAGATATCATCCGTTTGACTAAAAAAATGGAATGGCTAGCAGAGCCACGATCTTTTATTTACGACCCAAATGGAGTCAACTCCTCCCCGAATTCGCTGTCGCATGCAGATGTATTAAAAATTTTCTCAACTTTTTTGCTTAATAAGCCGATGATGGCCGAAGTCATAGTAAATAAGTTCCCTTTTATATTTCTCGACGAAAGTCAGGATACTAACAAAGATGTAGTCAGTGCATTTTTTGATCTACAAAATAACAAATCGGATAAAGTTGTCATCGGCTTGTTTGGAGATACGATGCAGCGCATCTTTGGCGGGGGTGAACCTGAACTAGGCAACACAAAGCCAAGCGGTTGGACCACTTTCAATAAGGAAATGAACCATCGGTCAGCACGACGTATCGTGGGGCTAGGCAATCAAATACGTAATGCAGGTGATGAACGGAAACAGTATGCCCAAGAAGGAGCAGAAGAAGGTTACGTACGATATTTCTTATTAAAGCAAGGTGTTTCAGATAAAGATGACATCGAATTGAAAATTCGTGAGACTATGGCGGAAGTTACGGGTGATACTGACTGGATAGATATTCAATCAAAAGAAACCGCTATCTTACTTCTGGAACATAAGATGGCTGGCCGTCGGCTTGGCTTTGATGCTCTTTGGGACAAGCTTTCAAAGTCAGGCAAAATTAAAGATCGGATTTCTGAAGGTGAAAATACAGAGCTGAATTTTTTTTCTGGCATTGTTTTTCCTATTGCTGAGGCGAGTTTGAAGAAAAACCGAGCTGAATTAATGTCTATCTTAAGGGAAACGAAGTCGCCGCTTCTGGACGCCAGTGTGCTTGATGCTCACAAGGATGATCCGCTAGCGCTTGCCCGAGCAGCAGAACATGCGTTTAGATGTGTGATTTCAAATGTTGAGGTTAGCTTTCGTGAAGTTCTAGAAGTGCTTGCTGAGCATAACCTCCTAAGAATTCCAGCGAAATTGCAGTCTTTTGTAGCTACCACTGAAGAACGCGTGGTTGAATCAAAGCTAGATCAAGCGGAAGCCATACTGGAGGTTGAACCTGAAGATTGGGATGACAGCGAGATTTCTGCTTGGGCTGAAGCCTTAGAGACTGATTTCTTTCAAATTCGGAACTATAAAGAATACATTGAGGAGAACTCAATCTTTCGCACCCATCAAGGCGTGAAGGGCAACGAATTCGATCGTGTTATGGTTATCATGGATGATGATGAAGCCGGCGGGTTCTTATTTTCCTACGAGCAGTATTTTGGCGTAAAGGAACTTTCTCAAAGTAGCAAGAAAAAGCAGGATGCGGGTGAAGAAACTGGTTTGGATCGCACTCAACGGTTGTTCTATGTTACATCTACGCGAGCGAAAAGTAGTCTTGCCCATGTGATATACACTTCCGATGTAAACAGACTAAAGACAAATCTTCTTGAAAGAAAATTTGCTCGAGAAGGTGAGATTATTGAGCTTTAAGGAAACAAGTCTCGTGAATGGGAGCCAATCATGCATTTTTGTTTCTAGGGTTTTAACTTACTTTTACTAATCTTATATTGGCGAGCTACAACAAATAACTTAGCTCGCTTTTGTTCAGAACCTTCACAGTTGGTAGTTCGTAGCACAGAAGTGCCCCTAAAGTCATTCAGAGTAAATGCTCTTTCATATCTTGCTGATGTAAATTTACCCTACAAAAAGTTATCCGATAGAATACAAACCAACATAACTTGCCCCTTCACTATGCTTGTTTGACCTGGCAATTTGCCTATTTAACCAGTTAATTCCTCGAGGTATCTTGTTGGGGGATGATAAAGCACTGAAAATATTGTTATTATCCTTTTTTATTTACTAGTAAAACTAAACCCCATGAGATATGAATCCGCTCCTGTAGCTCCAGTAGAAAGACAAAAAACCACAAGAGAACGTACAGTACGTCAACGCCTAGAACGTCAGGAAGAGCTGAGATATACCGCGAGCGATGAGAAACGATGGGCTGAAAATAGAGAGCGCGTTCTTGCTGAACGCAAAGCTGCCCAACAAGCTTATGGCTTAACAGAAAAAGAATGGGACGATGATTTACAAAAGCAAGCTAAAGAATATCAATGGGACACCTCTCAACAAGAGAACGTCAGTATTGCCGTACTAACCGTTGAAGAAGCCAACGAGTATTTGGATTTGCTCATTAAAGACACGCACGGACAGCTCACTATAGGTAAGGACTACACTGGCGTTAGCAAGGGACTTAAAGACGCTTATGACGTGGCCAAAGATCTCGGTGGATTTGGGGCAACCGCCAAAGCCGTCAATATCAATGGTGTAATGAACATTGTGGTTGAGAACTACAAGCCTCGATATTTAGATCTAGGTGTCCGTTGGCAGGAAGCAACGCCTAAAATGCTTAAAATTGGTCACGCCCTAAACACCGTTCGAGGCAATGTCAGTTTCTTGAGCAGCAATATCTATGTAGAACTTGTATTCAGTGGTGCGGTTAATGCAGTTGATTACATATTGCACGATGAAAAAACGCTAGGTGAGGTAGTAGGACAGTTTACATCGGATGTATCAAAAGGTGTGGTTGCTGGTGTGATTGCTCAAGGCATAACGATAGGGCTTAGAGTTGGAGTTACCGCAGCGTTTGCAGCGCCACCAACAGTGTTATTGTTGGGTTTCTTTGTGCTTACTGCTTTCGGTATTGGTAAAGTTGTTTCGGCTATTGACGACCAATACAAGTTCACCGAACCAATGAAAAAAGAAATTGAGAGGTTGATTGATGAAAATTAATCGTTTTCGCTCTGGACTATTTTTGGCGGCATGCATAGCATCATCATTGCTCATAGTCCCTTTCTCTACCAATGGCCTTTACGACTCAGAAAGTCTCCCAAATGTGGTCAAGATATACAGCCCACTAAATGACGCGTCATTACTGGCTCTTAGCTACGCAATGATCACTGCATCGTTATTGTCATTGATAGTATTCATTACTGGCCGATGCTTAAGATGGTTACCTAAAGCGGTTGTGCTAGTTCTAAGCTGCTTATTCTTGGCTTCCTTTGCATATGGTTGGCATACGAATGTATCAACAAAGCAAGAGCTTAATGAGAAAGGCTATATTGAATGTGTATCTGAACGGGAGCTTGCATTAAAGTTCTCAAGCAAAACTTATGTTCTTCCACCCGAGACTTGCGATTAAAGGTTTAGTGAAGATGGCCACTAGCGAACTGGTAGCCAATGAAAGTCAATAACCGTTTACTTTTTGAGGAAGCTTGGTAATCACCGCCAATACTTCGTCACATAGCGCAGGGTCATCTTCATAGGGGCAATATCGTTAACGTCCACTGGGTGGTGCACGTCACGAATGTCCGAGCCAATTTTCAGCATTCTTACCATTCTTGGGGCTAACACACCTTGGTTGGTTAATGGAATACTAATCCTACCGTTTGTAGTGGCCAAAGGAGTTTGGCCACGCATTTGAAGCCCACCCATCCATCCATACATACATAAACTAATCCGTGTTTCGCTAATTTAGCAAAATCACTAACTCAAAAATGTCCACGGATGATTCTGAGCACCCTGAACGACTGCGTGATCGATGGCTATCAGGCTGGAACAGTTTCAGTTTATAGCCAGACTTTATGTTGACCAATAATATCGAAGAGGAGGTCAACATGAGGAAGTTATCTTCAGGAAAATGCAGCGGCATTAAACGACCATTCAAGTTGGAAGAAATTTGGCGAATTAGAACTAGGCTAGAGCTTGAAAGCGACCTAATGCAGCTTGCACTATTGAACTTAGCCATTGATACCAAATTAAGGGCAAGTGATTTACTAAGGCTGCATGTATATGATGTTTCTTCGCAAGGTGTAATCTATGAAAGGGTTCAATGCATCCAGCAAAAAACTGGCACCGACGTCCACTACGAGATTACCCCGAGAACGCAACAAAGTATTAGCCGATGGATCTACTCGGCATCCTTAGAGGCAAGCAGTTTTTTGTTTCCAAGTGGTCGCCGAAAAGGACAACCTATCAGCTACTCATTCTATCGATCGATTATCAGGAACTGGGCAGTAAAACTTGGATTGAATGCGGACTACTATGGCACTCATTCCATGCGCCGTACTAAAGCAACCTTGATCTGTGCCAAAACAAAAAACATCAGAGCGGTACAGATTTTACTGGGGCACTCGAAGCTAGATAACACTATTCGTTACCTTGGAGTGGAACTGGAAGACGCTCTGAGGCTCTCAGAGCAAACAGACTGCTGAGGCTTGCTGATACAGGCTTTTCTCCTGAAAAGCCTGTGCCCCAAAACGATTCAGAGAAAATACTTTTGCTTACTTCGAATCTGGTAATTTCCCCTATCAAAAGTTATCCGAAGGAGTTTGGGTAGCAGCATTTTTCTGAAACTATAAGGCACCTTGCAATCTAATCTCTGTTAACTTTCATTAACCTATTGATTACACGTTGATGTGGTATTAAAAAGGTTGCATTATAGGAATATGAAAGGCGGCATAAAGCAGAATAGAAAGCGTTAGGCAACCAAGGTGGCAAAATGAAGATTGTTGAAAAAGTTACCATAGCGAAAGAAGTTTTCTCAATTCTCGCAGCCATCTGTGTTGCTGCTTGGGCGGTGTATGGTACTTGGGTTAAACGGGAACAAAGCATTGCTGAGCTTCAGGTTATCGATCTTCAACAAAAAACGAGTTTAATGTCTAGTGTCCTGACGGAGATGACAGTTAAGCAGTTTACGACAAAGAGCGGTGTTGTTTTAGCTATGGAAATTACTCTAGAAAACATAGGGAATGAAGATGTTCGTATTTCACTTGATAAAAATTCTATTTTAGTTACAAAAATGAACTTTAAAGATGGACAAGTTGTTTACAACGAACCTGTGTATCTGGGTCACTCGAGGTATCAAGGACAAAACAAAATTACTTTGCCTTATATTGATATTGGACCCCATGAAAAATATGATATTTCTTATGCTTATGAAGCAAGCACACCTGGACTATATTTGGTTCGATTCCTCTCTACGATGCAGAGCAATAGTATTGATTCAAAAACAAAAGAAAACTTCGGTGGGGGTGGCTTTATAAAATACAGCGCTGGTATAGACCGGATTGTAAATGTTCGACAGTGATCTTCATTCGTAGCGGCAAGTTGCCTAACAAACTGTTTAAGAGTGATTCGCAACGCGTGGCATTTTTACCATGCGTTGGTTTAAGTGATTAAGGTGGCATGCGGCAGCATCGGTATTGCGTTGCTCACACCTTAACAGGGCGTTATACGAATAGAGGGAAATTATGTACAAAAGTACTGATTTTAACTTGGATTCAAAAGAGTTCAGGTTTAAGAAAGACTCATATCCTTTGTCTAAGATAAACAATGTTAGGGTTAAAAAGTTAAGTTTTCTTGATAATTTAGGTCAAGTTTTATTCTGGGTGTGTGTTTTTTCAGGGGCAGTTTGGTTAGTTATTCCAAGGTTGGAAGAGGTGCCACAATGGCTACTCGTTTTAGTTCTTAGCCTGACGGTTGTAGGTTTGGTTTTTGCTCTTTTTCGTTGTTCTAAATATGCACTTCAAGTCGAGTTTCGCCACATAGATGAAACGGGCGTTCAATGGGTTAATGTCGCTAAGTCATACTCAAAGTCAGATTGTGAGTTATTTGAACAGCAAGTGTTGGCACTAAAGAAATTCGTATAACAAATTGTTCAAGAGTGATTCGGCACGCGTGGCATTTTTATTATGCGTTGGTTTTAGTGGTTAAGGTGTTATGCGGAACCTTCGGTATTGCGTGCCTCACACCTTAACAAGGCGTTAGGCTTACGAGGTAATTACAGTGCTAGAAAATATTTCAGAGCTTGAGACTAAATTAAATGTTCCCGCCAATTTTATATTGAATCTAGCCAGTGAAGATGATTGGTCATTTGTTATCAAATTGAATGCACTATTTGAAGCTACTGCAACACAAGCCTTGGTCGGTAGACTAGGGTGTGTAGAACTAGAAGATAGCTTGTCATATATTGATTTTGGTAACAGTAAGTTTGGAAAAGTAGCCTTACTTAGAAAACTAGGGTGTATTAGTTCATTGGAGGCAAAATTTCTCCAAATGCTCTTCGAATTACGTAATAAATTGGCTCATAATATAAGGTTTGTAAATTTTACTTTTGAGTCTCATTTGAGCTCAATGGATGCAAACCAAACGAAATCATTTGTGAATGCAGTAAAGTGCGGTAATGAACAAATCTTCTGGAACTGTGAAGAACGGCCGCGAGAACAATACATTTTGTCCCATACGAAAATACTTGTTCTTCTAACAGCTACCGACCTTTTAGTTTCGTTACATCAAAACTCAGTGGAAAAGTAAGCCTAACAAAGCGTTTAAGACAGATTCGCAACGCGTGGCATTTTTAGTTTAAATTAAGTTTTGTGTTTACGGTGCAATGGATTAGGTTCGGTGGCAGCGTTGCTCACTACTTAACGCGGCGTTAGTACTGGTTAGGCATCAAAGGTCAAAAGTCTTGATGTTTATTGGTTTCTTTCCCAGTTTTACACCTGAACAAATGTGCCTTCCACGTTCGCTCCGGTGGCACTAGATGTGAAGTCTTCGCTTTGATTTCACCGTTTACGGTTTCTAACTTTCGGGCTATTTCTCTGGTGTGGTTTCTTTGGTGCTGAGAAATTTTAGGTAAAAAATGAGGTTCTTTTTCGCTGCTGTTCAGATTCGAAGCCCGAATCCTTTGCTAATTTGAAAACGGTGAAATAGGGCAGTTAGGCATGTTTTTCTTCTAGCCAACTTACGTCTTGAAGTTAGTTTTCAGTTTGGCGGTTGTCCGTTTGGTTTCAGTGTTTTAAGCCACAAGTTTCGTGCTATATTTCAGTATCTTGGCGTGTACCAAAAGCTTAAAGGGCAGCGTACTAACAAACAATTCAAGAGGGATTCGTAACGCGTGGCATTTTTTACTATGCGTTAATTTTAGTGGTTAAGGCGGTTTGCAGCAGCATCGGTGTTGCGTTACTCACCCCTTAATTGGGCGTTATGTATTTGAGAGGGTGTAGTGAACAAATTCGAGAAGAAGCCTTTATATCGAAAGGTTAATACTAGAACCCATAGAGTTCCTCATATTCATGGTGGCGATTATCGTGATAGTCGAGGAAAAGATACGGCTTTTGGTATGAGAAAAGGAGTTAGACGAGGTTTAGATTACACTCCACTGTTTAAGTTTCTTCTTTCTAAAGTCGGACATGAGTGGGATTCGGTGTTTAGTGAGGCGGCTTCGAGGCTCGATAAAAACGAACCAATATACTGGCTAGTATCCTTAGAACAAGATCGTTCTCAAGACTATGTACGCCTTGGTGAGAGTAGTTATTACAGTGGTTTATATGTCGATGAGCAAGGCATTCTGCAAGTGACTAATCCTGATGTAAATGAATCGACATTACGACCTTTTTGTAAGTGTTGCACGCATACATTTAACGGGATAGTTTTTGAGCAAGAATACGCGGATTAAACAAATACATAACAAACAGTTCAAGAGGGATTCAGCACGCGTGGCATTTTTGGTATGCGGTGGTTTCGGTGTTTAAGTGCCATGCGGTAACATTGGTATTGCGTGCTTCACCCCTTAACTGGGCGTTATGCCTATAAGAGGAAATATGGATAGTAAATGGGAGTGCTTTGGGTGCGGGCATAGCAATAAACACTCATCATTAAAGTGTGAAAAGTGCGGGTCTTTAGGCAAAGAGCTTGCAAACAAGCA
>NZ_JAKKCN010000029.1:0-3147 GCF_021728155.1 Vibrio sp. J2-4 | reverse complement strand
ATAGGCATAACAAACTGTTTAAGAGTGATTCGCAACGCGTGGCATTTTTACTATGCGTTGGTTTTAGTGTTTAAGGTGGTATGCTGAAGCATCGGTATTGCGTTGCTCACACCTTAACAGGGCGTTATGCTTTTCGGGAGGATGTATGGAAGTTTCGCTGTATAGCGCAAAAGGTTCGAATAGTTCTGAAAGGGTGGAGTGGGTACTAAATTTTAAGGGTATACGTTACGATAGAATTGAGGTCAGCTCTGACGAACTAACGACCACATACCTAGATATAAATCCTTTTGGCTATGTTCCATCTCTTTGTGTCGATGGTTCGGTATTCTCTGAATCAATGGCAATTATTGAGTATTTAGAAGAACGCTTTCCTAACCCAAGCTTATTTGGTAAAAGCCTCAATGAAAAAACTCATATCCGCAGAGTTTGTGAGTATGTAAACTCCAGTATTCACTCCCCCCAAAACAGAACAGTGTTAAGGTTTATGCGTCCAGAGTTCGATGAGATGTCAAAGCGAGCACTTCGTGGGAACTGGATTATGCGTTGCTTAGAAAAGTTAAGTACATCGATCTGTTGTGATTCAGGATTTGCAGTGGGTAACGACTTTAGTGTAGCCGATATATTTGTGGCTTCAATCTACAAAAAAGCGTCGCAACATGGCTGTGTGAGAAACGAGTTTTACGACAAGCATTTGATGTACATAAGGGCAAATGACAGTATTGTGGTTTCAGAGCCACAAGCATAACAAACTGTTTAAGAGTGATTCGCAACGCATGGCATTTTCACTATGCGTTGAATTCAGTGTTTAAGGTGGTATTCGGGAGCTTCGGTATTGCGTTGCTCACACCTTAACAGGGCGTTAAGTGCTTTCGAGTAATTGGTACATTGGAGGTGAAATGCAAGATGGTAAATTAATTTGGCATGTAGCGTGTGATGAATCAGGCGTAGATGGTCAGAAATATTATGGTTTTGGTTCACTTTGGATGAAGTATCAAAGGCGCGGAGACTTTGTTCGAATTATTCGAGAGCTAAGAGAAGCACATAAATATACCAATGAAATTAAGTGGCAAAAGGCTCATAAAAAGCATTACGCTGGCTTTTATGAAGATCTAATAGAAACATTTTTCAAGCATCAATGGTTAGCTTTTCATTGTATTGTTATCCGAAAGGGCATGGTCGATAAAAAGTATCACGACGGTGACTACGATCTAGCAATGCGCAAGCATTTCACAAAATTAATTCAGACCAAAATTAGCGCAATTCACAAAGCCCACCCTCAACGACAATGTGAGTTTCGTATCGAAGTAGATCCTTTGCCTTCGCGCTACAAGAAAGCAGATGAAGCATTTCATAAAATCGCTAATAGCATGCTTAAAAATCAATTTGGTGGTGAAGTGCCAATTCGTTCGGTTGTAACTAAAGACTCTAAGGAGTCAGAGCAAATCCAAATTGCCGACTTTTTACTAGGAGCTGTAATGAGTGCATTCCAAGGCAAGGCTAGCTCTCCCGCCAAGCTGAAAGTGGCTGAAAATATTGCAAGTTATCTAGGTTGGGATACTTTATTGCATGATACTAAACCACATGAACGTAAGTTTAATATTTGGTATTTTCATGACCCTACTAAAGGGCCTCGTGAAGTTGAAACAAAAGAAGTTAAGCTAAAGTACCCGCTTCCAAAACGCACTTAACAAAGCGTTTAAGACGGATTCCCAACGTTCGGCATTTTTGGTTTGCTTCAGCTTAAGTGTTTACGGCACAATGCTTTGAGTGCTGTGGTATGCGTTGCTCACCACTTAACGCGGCGTTATGTTCTAGAGGGATTATGGGACTAAAAAGGATTAATCACTACGTTGAAGTTCTACCCAAGATGTTTGTTGGTTGGCGGATGGGTGAAGACCTCGAAATGTTATCTGAGCTGCCTAATGGTGTCTTGTGTATTAACTTGCTCGATGGAACAGTTTCACATTCGATTGCTGGCGAGCTAGAACTGTATATTTCCAATGAGCTATCAGCTTGGTTTAGAAGTGAAGCGATAAAGGAAAATATCGATTTATCAACATTATTGAAAGCTTCTTTAACAGTTGAAGTAGATACGGATAAAGTAAAAACTATTAAAAAACGTGTAGTGTTGTTTAATTTTGACTGCATAGCTCATATAGCAACAGTGAATAAGGTCTATGAAAGTAGGCTCACGGAAGTAACTAGATGGCACACGAGGCTACGAACATAACAAACTGTTTAAGAGTGATTCGCAACGCGTGGCATTTTTACTATGCGTTGGTTTTAGTGATTAAGGTGGTATGCGGCGGCTTTGGTATTGCGTTGCTCACCCCTTAACAGGGCGTTATGTGAAAATTCTCCTGAAGCCGTTGTTAGCTCTAAGTAAAGGTATTAGATAGTGAAAGATATAATGCTCAAATTAGCGTACTTCACGCAGCATATAACTTTGAATAAAAATGATTACGAATACATAGGGGAAGACGAGCTTAGCGTTGTCTTTCGCTACAATAATAGTGTCCTTTGCCGCCCCTATATTTATTTTCGACCAGTAAATATTAGTAGTGCTTTGAGCGAACATGAATTTACAGAGACTATGTTCGAATGCTATGAGGGGAATGTTGAGATTGTCTCTCAAACTTTTACCGAGTTTGAAGACAGATTTCAGATAGTTACACGCTATGGTATGGTTCTTGGCGATACTAATGGTGAGTTTTCGGGGTGTGAGTTTACTTATAGGCAAGATGACGACAACATTTTTAAGTACCAAGTCGAAAACTCCATAGCGCCTGAAGATGAATGTTGCACACCTTTGAACCCTCTAAAACTCTCAGTAAATGGAACGTTAGAGTGTGAGGTTGTGGAAGAGCCTTTAGTAGGTTCTTTTCTCTGCCCAAATTAATTTTCACATAACAAACTGTTTAAGAGTGATTCGCAACGCGTGGCATTTTTAATATGCGTTGGTTTTAGTGTTTAAGGTGGTATGCGGCAACTTCGGTATTGCGTTGCTCACACCTTAACAGGGCGTTAGCATGCGGGAGTAATATGAAGAAAATTCTCATCATCGGTAATTCTGGCTCAGGCAAGAGTTGGTTGTCGAAACAGTTATCCCGAAAACTTCAGTTGCAAGAAGTTAACTTGGACTCGATT
>NZ_JAKKCN010000028.1:0-3621 GCF_021728155.1 Vibrio sp. J2-4 | reverse complement strand
CGATCACTGCACATCTAGTGCCACCGGAGAGAACGTTTTGGGCACTTAATTTCAGGTGAATATCTGAGCACTAAATAAGATAAACACCGAAATTTTAACCTTCTGATTTCAAACCAGTACTAACGCCCTGTTAAGGGGTGAGCAACGCAATACCAAAGCCGCCGCATACCACCTTAATCACTTAAACCAACGCATAGTAAAAATGCCACGCGTTGCGAATCCCTCTTGAACAGTTTGTTATGTTTGTGCTGACGTAGCTAGACAAACTTATAGTTGTATAGAGGTAAAATGTTGATCACTGGTTCTTCGTAAGGGTGAATTGTTCGAATAGCATCAAGTGCAGCTTGAACTAAAGACTCTTGGCATCTAACGTCAATTCTGACCTCTTCACCAAAGTTAATTTCACCCTTCTTGCCAGTAACAGGTTCCGAGCCTTCAGTTGGTCTCCAGAACCCTGAAATTTTTACGATAGAAATAACGCTGTCATAGTCACCCACAACACCTGCGCCAACCAAGTTAAGTGCATCACGGATAGCTACAACTTCTGTTTCAGGTGCATAGATTTCTAGCTTGAATTCCATCATTTTCTCCCAAAAAACATAACGCCCTGTTAAGGGGTGAGCAACGCAATACCGAAGCCGCCGCAAACCACCTTAATCACTAAAACCAACGCATAGTGAAAATGCCACGCGTTGCGAATCCCTCTTGAACAGTTTGTTATGCCTGTACTGACACGGTTCTATTTAGTAAATTCGTGAGTTCGACGTTTGCTTTAATTTCTTTGCTGTAAATATGAGCATTGGCGTGGAAACTACTGAAAATATCCTGAAAATAAGTTGTTCGACGCTCTCTACCGAGCCAATCAAACAAGCTATTTAGTAGCTTCTCCGAAGCTATCGTTTCACCCATTATTGATAAATAGCACGCCATAGCAAAAGTATTATTAAATACCAAATGCGTATCATTGCTTGAATTTTGAGCAATTAAATCCTTAAGTTTTGTCAGATCTTGTTTTTTTGACACAACACTAGAGCTCCTATTATCTAAAAAGGCATAACGCCCTGTTAAGGTGTGAGCAACCCAATACCGATACCGCCGCATACCACCTTAAACACTAAAAACAACGCATAGTAAAAATGCCACGCGTTGCGAATCACTCTTGAACAGTTTGTTATGTGCGTGCTAATTGAGGTACTTTTGCCAATGTTGCTGCCCTTTCAAAACTACTCTGTAATCTTCGTAACCTAATGAGCTATAGAGCTTTTTAGCTGCAACATTATCATCACCGACCTCTAATGTGATTTTGAGGTAATCATTATCACGACAATACCGTTCGATACCATTCAGTTGCGCCTTGCCCACACCTTTACCACGAAAGTTGCCCGACACCATAAAATCATGGATATTCATCACTCTTTGCGCACGATAAGTTGAGAACGATTCAAAGCAAACCGCAAAACCAGCAGGCTTATCATCGACAAAACTGATAAATCCGTGGAAATAAGGCAACGCAAATAACTGAGCAATTACTGAGAGATCTAGCTCAACTGAGAATCCAGATAGGTACTCTCTAAACAAAGCCTCGAATAGACCCTTGTCTTCAATGCTTTCTGTTTCAATACGCCTGATTGTGATTTCCATATTCATTTCCACCAAAGCACATAACGCCGCATTAAGGTGTGAGCGACGATTGGCTATACTTGAGCGAAGCGAAACTGCCAAGCGTTACGAATCACTCTTAAATGCTTTGTTAAGCGTATTTTGCTGAGTAGAACTCTTTCTCTTTGTTCGAGTGATGCTCATTTAAAGCTTTCCACTGTGTCAATTCATGCTTAACTTCTTCAGGAAGAACTAACCTTTGACGGTAGTTGGTTACTTGAGGACACTGATGAGATGAAACAACATACCTGTGACTGTTCTCTACCAACATATGATTAATTAACTTAGTTTTTTCCTCGCTAAGCCTTGTACCTCTTGGAAGAGGTGGCTTCTGTCCCACCAATGTATAGAGTAAATGCCGAGGACCTAATGGTAAAATCAATTCTGTACCCTCATTACCCCAACCACCTTTAAGGTCATAGCTACCCTCTCCATAATGGTTAAGCTTTAAAACCGGATTATCCGATGTGAACCATTCATGCCCATTGGCTGGATGCAGAATTGTCCATTGGTGTTCATGGAGATGAGATGAGACTGTATTCAATAGGTGTTTAATACTCCATAGCCAAGAAGCTCGTCCAATTAGGTTTTCAACATGAATCATTAATCCCGATTCTTCTTTGGTAATTTTTAATTTCAGCGGCATTTCATCATGAAATTTATATTCACCAGTCACCTGAAAATTCCTAGGGACACCTTGCGACATTACTTTATCAACAACACTCCTCATCATGGATTCGAACTCATTACTATCTGCTCTTTTGAGGTGTTCGATAAATTTTACTGGAGTACGAAGATCCTGAAGTGCAAAAAAATTAATGATACTTTTATAGTCACTCGGCGTTAACTTAGCGTTGGAAATCACTTTTTGAATCGCAGCCTCTGCAGGAGCTTCAAACTGTTGATCAAACCATGTTTCAATTTGGTCGCATTCATCTCCGTTTTGAGTATTAATGTAAAGGTTTCTCAAATACCCAATTCCGTTTAAAGGAAACGGCTTCCAGATGGGTACATTTTCATGCTGCACCAACGTTCTGTAAATCTGGACTTTTCCGCCTGTTGACCAGTTTTTTAAATACATAACTGGAACAAAGTGGTTATCTCTTTTCTTAACCGAACTCATAGTTTTCTCTTATACGCTTAACGCCGCGTTAAGTGGTGAGCAACGCATGCCACCGCACTTAAACCATTGTGCTGTAAACACTAAAGCTGAATCAAACCAAAAATGCCAAGCGTTGGGAATCCGTCTTAAACGCTTTGTTAGCTGTGTTTTTAAATATGGTACTTATCTGCAAGTTTCTGTATAGATAACCGAATTCTGTCCAACTCTTCTTTGTTATCGTTTAAGCTTTTTTCACCTTTATAACGCTGATAATGTTCAATAGAGCCAATTCCCATACGGCACTGAGCATACAGGGAGATAAACGAGTTATTACTACTTGAGATACCTTTACGCTCACCACTTGCTAATTCTTTGTTGAAATTCTCGACACATTTATAAATCGATGCGAGTTCAGCTCTTTCTTTACGGGTATAAAATGGCGCAACATCAGCATAGTGATTGTCAAAAATAACGTGCGATATAGAGGATGGTGTAACTGTGCCGCTTAAGGCTACGCTATTTATGTCATTGAGAATTTCTTCGATTCTCTTAGCCTTGAATTTGAACTCATCAAGAATATCCAGAACTTCATCTGAGATACCCTTTTTCTTACGATAGATACCCCAGCGATACTTTATGAAATCTACCGCTTGGCCGAGCATGAAACCAATTAACAATGTAGAAATTGCTATTTCAAATTTTGTCATAGATATTCAACTCCTCAGAGAACAGCTAACGCCCTGTTAAGGTGTGAGCAACGCAATACCGATGCTTCAGCATACCACCTTAAACACTAAAACCAACGCATAGTAAAAATGCCACGCGTTGCGAATCACTCTTAAACAGTTTGTTATGCCTAT
>NZ_JAKKCN010000027.1:0-4367 GCF_021728155.1 Vibrio sp. J2-4 | reverse complement strand
CAAGTACTGCACCCTCACAATGTAAGTAAATACTATCTGAGGCGTACACATTGGCGTTTACCAATAGTAGAAATGGAATCCATAGTTTCACAACTGTACCTCGTAAAAACATAACGCCCTGTTAAGGTGTGAGCAACGCAATACCGATGCTTCCGCATAACACCTTAAACACTAAGCGCAACGCATAGTGAAAATGCCACGCGTTGCGAATCACTCTTAAACAGATTGTTATGTTTCTTTTGTAGGCTTTACACCGTTTAAATTTAGTGGGGATTCAGATAACAAAGGGAGTTCTCTAGCATTAAGCGCAAAGCTTAAATCTTGGTGCCCTTGACCATAACCCCAAAGAAACAACTCAGCACCAAAAGCACTTGGTGAAACAATGATTCCGCCTTGAGAAGGGACTTCACATTCACAGTATTTTTGAATGTGTTCTTGGCGACCATATTGAAATGTTTCAATCAAATTATCGGAACTTAAACCAAAGAAAGAATGATTTACAATTGATATAAGCTGTTCTAACTCATTATCACTAAATTGCATACTATCGATAAGCGAGTCCCAAGGAATGAATATCTGCATTTTAGGACGGTCATTCATATTATATTCAAAGCCAGATTCAGAAAATAGCTCCTTTATAAGGGAGTAAACTATGTAATGCGCCTTAATTTGATAAGTAGACATTGTATCGAGTATTCTAGCAACTCTAGCACCTCGATCATCCCTACCCAGTTCAGTTCTTGATGATGCTAAAATTCCACCAAAATACTCAATTGCCAACTCGTCGTCACAATACGAACCCTCATTTATTATTGTCTTTAGGACTTTCGGAGGTACCTTACCATTAGAGTTAATGTTGTCTCCTAGTTTTTCTTCTGCTTTAGAAAATATTTTACCGACATTCTGCACTCGCTTTTGAGTGAATTCTCTAAGCTCACCACCTAGATATTCGGCTGTTGGACCTAGCAGTTTAGCTATGCCGTCCTTTCCCAAATAAGCGGCAATAGCCCCCATTCCTACCGTTGTAATTGGCTCAGCCATACTTCCTCCGATTAAAAACATAACGCCCAGTTAAGGGGTGAAGCACGCAATGACTAAGCCTCTGCATAGCACTTCAACACCGAAATAAAACGCATACAAAAAATGCCACGCGTGCTGAATCCCTCTTGAACTGTTTGTTAACTGGATTTGCAAAGGTGGAGTGCTTGCTCTACCGATTTTGCGATAATTACACGCTTATTGCTTGTAAGTGTATTGAGTTTGTCCATTATTACGGGTTTCGAATTTTGGGGATAGTCCCATAAAAATTTGATGAACTCGATATCAAACCTTTCATCGCAACCTTCAGCTAAATCTGGACGCTTACTACTTAATAATGTTCTCTTTAGTGCTCGATAGATACAGGTATATCGGTTTACATCTAAGAATATTATTGTGTCACAAGCTTCAAACCTTATATCAATGGTGCTCTGATAATTACCATCGATAATCCAACACTCGCTTTCACAAAGACTTTTTTGAATTTTTAGCCAGTCATCTTTTGGAGTTTTAACCCAATTGGGTTTCCAATATAGCTGATCGAGATGATGAACAGGCAAATTCAACTCTTTACCTAATAGTGCCGAAAATGTGGATTTACCCGAACCGCCGGAACCAATGACCGCAATTCTTTTCATCGGACTTACCTCGTCATCAATCCAGTTAACGCCCTGTTAAGGTGTGAGCAACGCAATACCGATGCCACCGCATACCACCTTAAACACTAAAACCAACGCATAGTGAAAATGCCACGCGTTGCGAATCACTCTTAAACAGTTTGTTAGGCTTGTAGCTCCAATAAATGCTCAGCCCCAGAGCTTTTTACGATTTCAAAGCCCAATTTCAAATACAGCTGCTCAGCTGGATTTGTTTCAATCACGCTTAACCCCACCTTAGACTTCGTTGTTGCAGCTTTAGCAATTAGGTCAAGGATTAGTTTACTGCCAATTTTCAAACCTTGATACTCAGGAGAAATCTGAATTTGAACCAAATACCAATAGTTAAGTTCTTCGGTGTAAGTGGCTTTAAACAATCCGATAGGCTTGCCATCCAGTTCAACGATTTTCGCATGAGTAAATTCAAAACGTATTCGCTTTTCATACTCTTCCGTGCTCGTTGGCATACCTACTTCTTCAAGATACTGCCTCATCGTTTTATCACGTAGTGATAGTAGAAAAGGAATATCATTTTCACTCGCTCGTCTAAGGGAAATATCCATGTTTCCTCCAAAAGCCTAACGCCGCATTAAGGGGTGAACAACGCATTCCACCCAAACTAAACCATTGTGCCGTAAACACTAAAGCCAATTCAAACCAAAACTGCCGAGCGTTGTGAATCCCTCTTGAATGCTTTGTTAGTTGCCAAACCTAAAGCTTTGATTTGAAGTCGATTGCCGTTTTGCCAACACTTGCTTTACGTATTTTGGAAAACTCAAATCAGGCGCAGTTTCAAAGCGTTTGTCACTGAAACCACTTGGAACACGCAACGCCGTAGAAAACGAACTGACAACACCAAAAAGACCTTTTGGAGAAACAATGCCACAAAGCTGACTTTCAACAAGTAAATCAGCTTCTGAAACGGCAAACCAAACTAGGAAAAGATCGAAACTCAATTCCGCAAGCCAAGATCCCGAAGTTCGAAGTGCAGAATCGAGCAAAGCACACGAACGATTAGACCTAAACACTCTGTTTTAGCTGCGATTTTCTCGTTGGCAACTAACGCCGCATTAAGGGGCAGCAACGCGCTGCCACCAAACTTCAATTTAACACCGTAAACACAAATGCCAATGTTTAATCCAAACTCGCCACGCGTTGACTGTCCCTCTTGAATGCTTTGTTAGTTGCCAAGCCTAAAACTTTCATTTGAAGTTGATTACCGCTTTGTCAACACCCATTTTTCGTGCCTTGGAAAACTCAAATCAGGCGCAGTTTCAGAGCGTCTGTCACTGAAACCACTTGGGATTCACAGCGCCGTAGAAAACGGACTTTTTACACCAAACAAACCTTTTGAAACGACAATGCAGCAGAGCAGGCTTTCAACAAGCTAATCGATATCTGAAACAGAAGAACCAAACCGCACAAGAAACCAAAGCACGACTTTCACAAACCCAAACAACTAGAAATTGAAATACGAAAACCTAGCCAAAACACACGACATTGGCCCTAAACATTCTTCTTAGGTACGTTTTTCCTCGTTGGCAACTAACGCCGCATTAAGGGGTGAACAACGCCACCACCCTACCTAAACCATTGTGCCGTAAACACTAAAGTTAGTTCAAACCAAAACTGCCAAGCGTTGTGAATCCCTCTTGAATGCTTTGTTAGTTGCCAAACCTAAAGCTTTGACTTGAAGTTAATTGCCGTTTTGCCAACACTAGTTTTATGTGCTTTGAAAAACTCAAATCAGGCGCAGTTTCAAAGCGTTTGTCACTGAAACCACTTGGACCACGCAACGCCGTAGAAAACGAACTGACAACACCAAAAAGACCTTTTGGAGAAACAATGCCACAAAGCTGACTTTCAACAAGTAAATCGGTTTCTGAAACGGAAAATCCAACCAAAAGAGAAACCTGAGAACGATTTTCACAAACCCAAACGATTGGAAATTGAAGTACGAAACCTCACTCAAAACACACTGACTTTAACTCTAAACATTCTGCTTTGCTGCGTTTTCCTCATTGGCAACTAACGCCCTGTTAAGGTGTGAGCGACGCAATACCGAAGCTCCCGCATACCACCTTAAACACTAAAACCAACGCATGGTAAAAATGCCACGCGTTGCGAATCACTCTTAAACAGTTTGTTAGTCGCGAGGCACCGAGCGACAATTTTAAGCCGAACTAAACTTTGCGAACAACAAACTTTATGTGCTTTGATGCACTTAAGTCAGGCGTAGTCTCAAAGCAGCTACTCAATGAAACCACTTGGAACTTACCACACCAGAGAAGACGACTTTTCAGCGAGTAGATCTGCTTTTGAACCAACAAACTCATCGGGCAGAGTTGCAACCAAGAACAGACGCTCGATCGCCCTGTTCTGTCAGCACCAAAGAACAAAAAACCGCTTGGACACTTACACAACTTTGAACTTAGAACAGGTGAAATTGAGTTTTGACCATCGACGACGCACCTGCGTATCAAACGATCATCAGCCAAGTTTTAAGCTTAGAAACGAGATTTTGATTGCTAGCTTTTTCTGGCGACTAACGCCCTGTTAAGGTGTGAGCGACGCAATACCGATGCCTCCGCATACCACCTTAATCACTTAATCCAACGCATGGTAAAAATGCCACGCGTTGCGAATCACTCTTAAACAGCTTGTTAGTTGCGT
>NZ_JAKKCN010000026.1:0-4500 GCF_021728155.1 Vibrio sp. J2-4 | reverse complement strand
TATGCTAACAAATTGTTCAAGAGTGATTCGGCACGCGTGGCATTTTTACTATGCGTTGGTTTTGGTGGTTAAGGTGTTATGCGGAAGCATCGGTATTGCGTGCCTCACACCTTAACAAGGCGTTATGTGCTAGGAAGGTCAAATGAATATCGAAGAAACGGAAATTTCAGATTTAGGCTTAGTCGTTGACCTTGTCACAAGAGTATCGAGCGCAAACATCCTGCCGCATTTTAATGAACAAGGCCAGGTTACTTTTGCTTCAAAAATTCTTCCTGATGTTGAAACAGCTTTCGACAAAACACGCTTTCAGAGTTTAAAAGCAACGAAAGACAATGAACTTGTTGGTTTTGGTGCGATACGCGACAAAGAGTATATTACTCATTTGTTTGTCGACGTACACTATCAAGGAAGTGGCTTGGGTAAATTGCTAATGAAACACATGTTGGCATTATCAACTGGACGCGAAGTGCGTTTAAGAGCCTCGGTTAACGCAGTAAACTTTTATAAATCTCAGGGCTTTGTTGCCACAGGCTCAGAGTTAGAAGTTAGTGGTATAAGGTTTGTGCCAATGGTTTGGGTTCGCACATAACAAAGCGTTCAAGAGGGATTTGGCACGCGTGGCATTTTTAGTATGCGTTGGGTTCGGTGTTTACGGCGCTGTGCGGTAGCTTTTGTATTGTGTGCCTGCACCCCTTAACGCGGCGTTAGGCGAGTAAGAAATTTCTTGGTTCAAATCTCTAAGTTCTCTTTGGCTATTTGTTCCAGTTTTTCGGCAATTTGGCCTTATCTACCCAAGTTCATGAATTACTCAACCCGTAAAACATGTCAAAGTTTGAGGGTTGCCTCACTAGGTTTTGTAGCTGGTTTATTGTTAGTCCCTTTGGTTCAAATCGCTACAATTTTATCTGTCCTCGAACCCCGTTTATTGGCTGAAACGTCGCTCTGAAAGTAAGTCTTTCCAAGTTCCATTTTAATGCGCTGATTTGCCAATTTCTTTGGTGTTGTGGTTACAGTGGGTTTCAGGTACTTAGCCGCTTTAGCATTTGGGTTTTAATCAAATTCAGTGGGCTACGTGTATTTCTTTCCAAAAAGGTGTTTTCTAAATCCAATTTCAACTATTTGCGTGAAGCGCCTAACAAAGCATTTAAGAGTGACTCACAACGCTTGGCGATCTCAGTTTAAACTTGTTTTCAGTGTTTAAGGTGCAGTGGTTTAGGTTGGGTGGTCTAGCGTTGTTCGCACCTTAATGCGGCGTTATGTTCTAGGAGGAAATTCATGATTAGGGAAATCACAAAAGCCGATTTTGAGTCGTTTTGGCCAACATTTTCTGCGGTAATCCAGGCACAAGAAACTTATGCCTTTGACCCAAATATGACGCTAGAACAAGCATTTGCTTTATGGTGTGAATCTCCCCTGAAAGCTTTTGTTTTCGTAGAAAATGACGTTGTACTGGGCTCTTACTACATCAAGCCAAATGCAATGGGGCCAAGTAGCCATATATGTAATTGTGGATACATGGTTTCTAGCAAAGCTAGAGGTAAGGGCATTGCACGCCTTATGTGTGAACATTCTCAGGAAACTGCTCTAGAACTTGGCTTTGATGCCATGCAATTTAACAGCGTGGTCTCTACCAATGAAGTTGCGGTGAAGCTTTGGGAGAAGCTAGGGTTTCAAATCATAGGTACAATTCCCAAGGCATATAAGCATGCTCATCTAGGGTTAGTTGATAGCCACGTCATGTACAAATGGCTACGAACATAACAAGCAATTTAAGAGGGATTCCCAACACTTGGCATTTTGGCTTCTACTTCAATTTTAGTGGTTACGGTACAATGCGTTAGGTTGGGTGGCAGCGTTACTCACCCCTTAATTGGGCGTTAGCTTTCTTCGCACTAGTATCTATCGTCAAGAGAAAAAAACCATAGTTGAGATATGGTTATTATTATATATTATCTGAGTTTCATAATCAGTTAACGTAATCATTAAGTTTTTGTATGTTCGGAAAATTAACTAAAATTGCCTTAAAAGTCTTTGGTGTCTTAGCTCTTTTGATTGCTATTACAGTTGGTGGAATAATCGGAAAAGAGTTTGGAAAAGCCGCAGTCTCTTCTACTCAAGAAGCGGAGAAACAGGCGAAAATTAATGAAGCCCTAAATAAAGCAGCGCAGCAAATTAATGCAACCACCCCAACAATGGTTGATGCTGAAACCCGTTTAGATAAGGCATCATTAGGTGAGGATGCAAGGCTTATCTATCATTACACATTGATCAATGTAGATCCTCAAAATGTAGATAAATCTTGGGTTAAGACAACTTTGCGTGATTCAGTCCTGCCATCTGTGTGTTCGAATGACAAAATGATCTCTCCAATCAAGTTTGGTGTTAATTTTGAGTACTCATATTCAGGAAGCAATGGCGTTTATCTCGGATCTTTCACCGCAAATCGTGATAGTTGTGGGTTCAAAAGCTAACAAACTGTTCAAGAGTGATTCGCAACGCGTGGCATTTTTACCATGCGTTGATTTTAGTGATTAAGGTGGTACGCAGTGGCTTCGGTATTGCGTTGCTCACACCTTAACAGGGCGTTAGTACTGGGTTGGCATCAAAGATCAAAAGTCTTGATGTTTATTGGTTTCTTTTCCCAGCTTTACATCTATTCAAATGTGCCTTTCACATTCGCTCCGGTGGCACTATATGAGCTGAGTTCGCTTTGATTTTACCGTTTACGGTTTCTAACTTTTGGGTAATTTCTCTGGCGTGGCTTCTTTTGTGCAGTTGGTGTTTAACCCTAAAATTCGTTCTTTGGTGTGGCTGTTCAAATCCTGTGATCGAATCCTTTGCAAATTTGAAAGCGGTGAAAAAGGGTGGTTTGGCATGTTCTTCTTCTAGCCAACTTTCGTCTTGAGGTCGGTTTTTAGATTGGCAGTTATCCGTTAGGCTTCTGTGTTTTTAACCACAAATTTCGTGCTATATTTCAGTATCTTGGCGTGTGCCAAAGGCTTTAAGGGCAGCGTACTAACAAGCTGCTTAAGAGGGATTCACAACGCGTCGCATTTTTACTATGCGTTGATTTTAGTGATTAAGGGGCATGCGGCGGCATCGGTATTGCGTTGTTCACCCCTTAGCAGAGCGTTAGGGCAAATGTGAGTTTCGAGTATAATTAATATGAAAATAACGAAGAAAATCATTAAAAAATTTCTCAGTGAGTTTGATGAGAACGATGAAAGCAAAGCATTAGCATCAAGAGGGGATTTTCTTCGAAAATTCCCCTTGGAAAGCCTCTCACAACTATCGTTGGATGACTATGTCATTGGGAAAGGAACGGCTTCATTTTGTGCAATGGTTGAAGCAAAAACAAAAGGTTGGGCAAATATACAAGGAGCAACAGCCTCGAAATTTGGCATATACTACGGAAAGAAGAAAGGGGATCCTCACGAAAAATATAGACCATCGAAAAAGTTCGGATCAACTCCTAACGAAGCCTTTGCTAGTATCAAAAAGTCTCTTGTTGACTTGATTGAACTCGGCGAGAAATTAGATTTTAAAGGTATAGATCAGAACCCTTTCTCTCAAATGTTTAAAGCTAAAATTTTGAGTCTGTATTTTCCTGAATCCTATATTAATATTTGTAGTGAGGGGCATATATTAGACTTCGCTCAAGAGTTTGGCTTACCCGATGATAGATATATCAGTGAATATCAACATTTGATCATCAAAGAAAAGCTCTCAAATCCTGATACAAAGGAATGGAGTAACCCGAAGTTTATGTCTTTTCTATATAGTCAGTTTTCTGAGAATGAAAGCAGTGTTCCTAACATTACCAAACCACGAAAAAAACCTAAGAGAAAAGTAAACTTTGAAGATATTGTTGATAATCAAAATAGAATTGGCTTACTCAGTGAAAACTACGCATTAGAGTGGGAAAAAAATAGGCTGATTGGGCTTGGGTTAGGTGATTTGGTAAAAGAGATAAAAAATCGTACTGAGTACCCAGCTTATGGGTATGACTTTTTGTCATACTCAAAACCTGGCATTGAAAGGTATATTGAAGTCAAATCAATAGGTAAAAAATCAAATGGACAGTATAGATTCTTCTTATCTGATAACGAAATGAGGATATCAAAGTCCTCCGAACACAAAGAAGAGTATTACTTTTACCTAGTAAAATACGGCAAAGATGGTACGCCAGTAGACTTGTATATAAAAAAGGCAACTGAAATGTACGAACATAGCAATATTGAGCCTTGTGCTTATTCGGTTAACTTTGAGTTGTCGGAGTAAATTTGCCCTAACAAAGCATTTAAGAGTGATTCGCAACGCTTGGAGCTTTCGCTTCGCTCAAGTATAACCAAGCGCTACTCACACCTTAATGCGGCGTTAGCATGCGGGAGTAATATGAAGAAAATTCTCATCATCGGTAATTCTGGCTCAGGCAAGAGTTGGTTGTCGAAACAGTTATCCCGAAAACTTCAGTTGCAAGAAGTTAACTTGGACTCGATT
>NZ_JAKKCN010000025.1:0-5396 GCF_021728155.1 Vibrio sp. J2-4 | reverse complement strand
TAACTTTTTAACCCTAACATTGTTTATCTTAGACAAAGGATATGAGTCTTTCTTAAACCTGAACTCTTTTGAATCCAAGTTAAAATCAGTACTTTTGTACATAATTTCCCTCTATTCGTATAACGCCGCATTAAGGTGTGAGCAGCGCTTGGCTATAATTGAGCGAAGCGAAACTGCCAAGCGTTGAGAATCACTCTTAAATGCTTTGTTATGGCGCAGACTTATAGTTAGCACTACACCAATTTTCCCAACTCGTGTTACCCAATTTTTTATGCGCTTTAGTGATACGATATGATAACACGCCACACATAATGCATCCGAAGCATATTGTAGAAACTAATTGAATGAGCCAATTACCTGGCTCTACACGCCAAAGAAACAGCCACATAAATAAGCCCTATATTAATCAGAAAACTATCCCTTGCTTAAAGAAAACTTGAACTGGAGATTGAAAAACTAGAGGTTTAGTCTCGGAGAAAATGAGCTTTGACCAAAGGTTAGTATTTAGTTTAGTCAAATCTTTGGGGACGCCTTTCTCGACTAAATGCTGTTGAATAAATGCAATATTTTCCATTATAAGTCCTTTTACATTTGCAATATCCATTTTTTCAGTTATTTTTTTCAGTTATATAGAGAGCTCAAATTCCACCATGCGCCATAACGCCGCGTTAAGTGGTGAACAACGCAAACCATCAAACCTAAACCATTGCACCTTAAACACTTAACTCAACTGGAAGTGTAATCGCCAAGCGTTGTGAATCCGCCTTAAACGCCTTGTTAGGCGAAATTTCCCACCAGTGTTTAAGTTCTTTTGAAAGCAGGTTACCCGAAACCAAATAAGCAACCAAACACCCACCTACACCAAAAACCAATGAGGCAACCCACGAACGTTGGCATGTTTTACGGTTGGAGATATTCAAGAATTTAAGCCGACAGTGCTAAGTTGCCGACATAGAAAAGCGAAAGGCCAAAGAGGAATAAGAAGATGAGAACAAAGAACTTTTCTGCCCGTCGCCTAACGCCGCGTTAAGTAGTGAGCAAAGCTGACCACCATACTTAAACCATTGTGCCGTAAACACTAAATTCAAAGCAAACCGAAAATGCCTAGCGTTGCGAATCTGCCTTAAACGCTTTGTTAGGCATGTCTCAATTACAAGGTAAGTTCTTCAATATTTGGAATAGAACCAACTTCGATACATCTGCGTATTAGACGTTCTAGCAACTCAGAAGAATCCGAAACCAATTGGCTTCGGTCTCCCTTAATCTTTGAACCGTGGACAGCGGAACTGCGACTTTTGTATAGCTTTTTGACGCTCGATAAAATGCGTTTTGCCTGATCTTTATCACCAGGCTCCAAAAATTTGGCCACGAACAAACTTAGTTTAAAAACCGTTTCACCTTGAATATCGAATAACCCCTCAATACCCGACCATAATACAGCTAGCTGCGCTCTTGGGTTAGGGTGCCACCTGTAACTTGAACGAGCACTCACAGCATCACTGAATCTATCGACACCTAGGAGGTTTCGAGCATTTTGAAAATGCGTATTAAGCCAAAGAACATCTTTAGGAGTAACTGTATAGAGAGAATTAATGCTTCCTCTCATATGATAATTCGTTACCGATAAACGACTGGTGTTAGATAGTAATTCGGCAGGCGTATCACTTTGAAGGTTTGCTACTGCATCACAGTCGAACAAGGCACTAAGAATGACCACATCCCACTGAGCATTCCACGTTTTTGCAGCTAGTTCTTTCCCTGTGACTCCGGAAATTTTCACTTGAGCCCCAACCCTACGAAGAAAAATAGCCGTAATACCCAAGTCTATTTCACTACAACTTTGTTTGATGATTAAGTCTGTTGACGGGTCACAACAAGCGGGAATAATTTCAACATTTTCACATAGCTTAATGGTCTCTGTTACCGATAGACCGCTAACATACAGGAAACTTTCTTCCTGTTTATTGGACACTGATATTCCCATTTTTACTCCAAAATGCCTAACGCCGCGTTAAGGGGCAGCAACGCGCTACCACCAAACTTCAATTTACCACCATAAACACAAATACCAAGATTTGAGCCAAACTCGCCACGCGTTGACTGTCCCTCTTGAACAGTTTGTTAGGCGACATTTCTACGTTTAACTTCTTTCTCATACGAAGATTCGTTGTATAGCCAAATAGCCCAAAATGCGAAAAACATCCCGATCGTGTAAATTGAGTAATTAGGAGCATTATCCGATAAGAAAATCGTAATGCTTGCCGCATCAGAAGATGGATAAAGGAAAATAACATTAAAAATCATGTACAAAATGGCTGTGACGAAAGTTGTTCTGAAAAGCCAATTTAAACATCCTTTCTTTCGAGATTTTTGCCAATTATCAAATGCTTTACCATTCATTAATCCACTCCTTTTCTATTAACTGAAGCTAGATTCACGCCAAGATACTATCACTACTCTATCGTTTATCTCATGTCGCCTAACGCCTTGCTAAGGTGTGAAGCACGCAATGACCAAGCATCAGCATGGCACTTCAACACCGAAACCACCGCATATTAAAATGCCACGCGTGCTGAATCACACTTAAGCAATTTGTTATGCGTTTACTCAAAGATTTCATAGTGACGCTCAACATTTACCGTCACTTTACCCCAGAGAGATGCTTTGACCCTTTGCTGATGATGCGCAAAAGCCATTTTATCTACGAACTCTTCGTAAACATCAAAACGAAGAGGATCTTCTGAGTTTTGGGTAACGCTAAACGTAATACACCCCGACTCTTCGAGTGTAAGACGTTTATGATTTACCAACTCACTTTTTACCGATTCAAGCTCCGATTCAGGAACTAAGATAAAACCTTTCAATGTTACTTTTGACATGAACATCCTCTTGACGCATAACGCCCTGTTAAGGGGTGAGCAACGCAATACAAAATCCGCCGCATACTACCTTAAACACTAAAACCAACGCATAGTAAAAATGCCACGCGTTGCGAATCCCTCTTGAACAGTTTGTTATGCGTATTTTACCCCACACTCAATATTCAACTGTTGACCCAACCCTATTAGTTGTTTTGTCAGTTCATATGTGCATGTAAGTGCTTCAATTCCCCACTTTTCTTCAAAGTGTTGACCATTAAAATCAAACTGAGCGATTTTGATTGCAGATTTACTTTCCACAAAATCTATTGTATGAGGAAACTTCAATAAGTTTCTGTGCTTGATAGTGTTAATAAAACTATTTACATATTTGTAGTTTTCACTATTTAGAACATCAATTAGGTCTAACTTTAGCTTTGAATCAGGCAAGTCTGAACAAACATTATTAATGTTACATTTGTAGATAGGGTAATTATTAGATAGTAATACCCCATTTAACAACTGGGCGAAAAGATCATACATTGCTCTGCTATTGTGAAATGCAGCTTGAATATGCGCTTGTATTTTGATCGTTTCTTCTTCGTGCTCTAGCCGTTTATTATAGTTAGTTGTCAGTTCTTTAAATAGTTCGAATAAATGTACATTCGGCTCGTTATTCAAGTAAGGGTAAACCTCACATTCATGATATTTATATATATCAATAGTTCTGACAACCGAATCAACAAACTCAACAAGTACTGTCGAATTTTCGTGTTTTTCTCTTATGTGCTCTTTAAGAGCTTCAATTTTCCACTTACTCATATTTTTCCTGAGACGCATAACGCTGCGTTAAGTAGTGAGCAACATTGCCACCTGACCTAAACCATTGTGCCGTAAACACTAAATTCAAAGCAAACCAAAAATGCCTAGCGTTGCGAATCTGCCTTAAACGCTTTGTTAGTTGCCATTCTTAACCTTTGATTTCTCGTTCATTTCCACTTTGCCAACACCGTCTTTGAGCGCTTTGAAAAACTCAAATCAGGCGCAGTTTCAAAGCAACTGTTACTGAAACCACTTGGAACTTACAACGCCGTAGAAAACTGCCTAAAAGCGCCAAAAAGACCTTTTGGAAAGGCAATGTCACAAAGCTGACTTTCAACGAGTACATTCGCGTCTGAAACGGCAAAACAAAACCACAATGTTAAAAATCGAACGCAATTCTAGCAAGCTACACCAAAGTACAAAACCGAGCAAAATCACACGATTCATTAGCCCGAAATCTTCTGCCTTAGCTGCGTTTTTTCCGCTGGCAACTAACGCCTTGCTAAGGTGTGAGTAACGCAATACAAAAGCTACCGCACAGCGCCTTAATCACATAAGCCACCGCAAAGTAAAAATGCCACGCGTTACGAATCACTCTTAAGCAATTTGTTAGTACATGCGCTACTTCTATTTATACGCTCCAAGATATTGAAAACTGAGATGATATGAAAGGCTTTGAACACTGAAGTGAGATGGGCAGCTACAAAACTTTACCCCGATTGAAAGACGAAAGTTGGCTAGAAGAAAAACGCACTGAACTGCCCTACTTTCACTTGCTTCAAATTAGAAAAGGATTCGATCCTCGTACTTCAACAGCCACAACAAAAGTAATCAAGGTTCTCTCAAAAGCCACCACGAAAATGAAGAAGCACCAAAGAAATAGGCTAAGAGTTAGAAGCCGTAAACGATGAAATCAAAGCGAACACTTCGCATATAGTGCCACCGGAAAGAACGTGAAAGGCATTAACTGAAAGGTGTAAATACGAGCGCCAAAACAGATAAACACCAAAACTTATGACCTTTGATGTCAAACCCGTACTAACGCCGCATTAAGGGGTGAACAACGCCACCACCCAACCTAAGCTATTGTGCCGTAAACACTAAAGTTGATTCAAACCAAAACTGTCAAGCGTTGTGAATCCCTCTTGAATGCTTTGTTAGGCGCTTCACGCAAATAGTTAAAATGGGATTTAGAAAACCACCTTTTGGAAAAAGAAATTAACGTAACTCACTGAATTTGATTAGAACCCAAATGCTAAAACAGCTAAGTTTCTGAAACCCACTGCAACTAAAACACCAAAGAAATTGGCTTTTCAGCGCATAAAAATGGAATTTGAAAAGGCTAACTTTCAGAGCAAAATGTCAGCTAATAAACGCATTTCGAAGACAGATAAACTTGAAGCGATTTGGGCCAAAGAAACTCACCACAAACCGACCCCAAAAACCAATGAGGCAACCCACAAACTTTGGCATGTTTTACGAGTTGAATGATTCAAGAACTTAGGAAGGTAAAGCCAGATTGCCGAAAAACCAGAACAGATGGCCAAAGAGAAATTAGAGAAATGAACCAAGAAATTTCTTACTGCGCCTAACGCCGCGTTAAGGGGTGCCGGCACGCAATACATAAGCTTCTGCAATGCACCATAAACACTGAACTCAACGCATATTGAAAATGCCACGCGTGCCAAATCCCTCTTAAACGCTTTGTTATACGCT
>NZ_JAKKCN010000024.1:0-5602 GCF_021728155.1 Vibrio sp. J2-4 | reverse complement strand
TCGTTTTGGTTTACGTAAACGCGGAAATCAAAGGCAGTTATAATGGGGCTGTAGCAAACGGTGAGTTTGCATTTTCTCGTGTTTGGACAAAGCAAAAGGGTAACTGGCAGGTTATCTCTGCGCACTCTACAGTTATCGCATAACAAACTGTTCAAGAGGGATTCGCAACGCGTGGCATTTTCACTATGCGTTGTTTTTAGTGTTTAAGGTGTTATGCGGCGGCATCGGTATTGCGTTGCTCACCCCTTAACAGGGCGTTATGTTTTATGAGGATTCCATGGGGTTAAGTGATTTTCAGAAGAAAGTGTTTGAAATGTCATCGGTTACGAAGGGGCATTCAGGTTTCGCTGCAAAGTCGAGTATTCGCTATGTTGAGAGATCCTTTGAACTTGCGGTAACAATGCCAGAAGTGGCTGCATTTTTGGCTATCACTGCTGAAGAAGAGGCTGCAACAGCTCTATTTCTTGCTCTAAAAAGTAAAGGGTATCTTCGTTCTAATGAATTAAAAATGCATGATCATAAGTACAAGGGTGGCCTGTACCCATTTTTAACTCTCTTAGGCGTTGCATTAAAGTTAAGTGAAGTTCCATATCAGCTAGTTATCGAAAACAATAATGGGCAAGATATACTTAGGACCCAGTTACAGATCGGTGATTTAATTTTACAACCAGACCCTCCACTTAATCAGGTTAATGTGGATGCTTCAGGTAATGCTAAAAATTACCTACACGAAGTACGTGCGGTTGCGTCCGAGCGAGGAATTACTTCAATATTTCAATATATTAAAGATACTGCTAACAAAAGAAATCTATTGTTATATGCATCTGCTACTGCGTTACCTAGTGTTGAAAATGTTAATGCAGAGCTTCAGAGGCATATTGGTGCAACCATACTAATCCACATAATTTACCTTTTGGTTATTCAGCATGGTAAGCAGAATTTGGTTGAAGAGTGTGTGAATGTGTACTTGAAGGTTCAGCATAACCTTGAAAATAAAACATAACAAAGCGTTTAAGACGGATTCACAACGCTTGGCATTTTTGGTTTGAATCAGCTTTAGTGTTTACGGCACAATGGTTTAGGTTTGGTGGTCGCGTTGTTCACCACTTAACGCGGCGTTATGTTTAATCAAATAAAATCAGTAGCTTGTGTCTTTTATTTGCTCTCTAAGTCGTTCTGTTTTGGTTTTTTAGCAAATTGGCATCGTTTGAGGCTGTTTTCCGAAAATGTTCTTAAATCTTTGAGTTAGAACTTCAGTTTTTGTGTTTTCTCTTTTCAAAGTTCAATTCTGTCAAGTTTATGATTTAATAAAGTTTTTTATCTTCTGGTTTTGTTTGCAAAAGTAAGTCGGGTTAAACTTCCGTATAGTTGAACGTAAGGTATTGAATCTTAAACATAACAAACAGTTCAAGAGGGATTCACAACGCGTGGCATTTTTACTATGCGTTGTTTTTAGTGTTTAAGGCGGTATGCAGCGGCTTAGGTATTGCGTTGTTCACCCCTTAACTGGGCGTTAAGTTTCTAAATTGATATTCGTTATAATTATTAAAAAGGAGATAGTTGGTTGAATAGTGTTTTCCCCCAATGGTTTGTAGATATAGCTACATTGATTACAGTCATTGGCTTTTTTCTTACACTTTGGCTTCTATACGAAGCTAGGCATATTCGGAACTCTTTTTTGCGGCGAGCAAGATTGCCGCAAGTAACAAAAGAACTCAAAGGGGTGTCCAAAGCGTTATCTTCAAACTTAAAGAGTTGGGGTACTCAAAAGGAAGATGCAAGAAAGCAACTTTCAATTAGTAGAGCGTTACTTGAAAACTTAATACCTAAACTTCCAAATGAAGAACAGAAAAAATGTAAGGCATTCGTTAAACAGTTGAAACCACGAAAGTGGTTGATAATAAAAGATAGTTTATCCTCTGTTGATGAAGATAAAGCGTGGGAATTATATACAGAGCTGAGTGCAATAACTACAATGCTCATACAGTTAGAAAAAGATTCGAAGTGGGATTAATATGAGTGCCAATGAAAAAGCGATAAAGCTGATAACTAAGCTAAACCGAGAAACTTCTAAAGGTGAAGTGAAGTGGAGTGCTGAAATACCACCAAAGGCACTAACCACAGCAACTGAAAGCGAAGTTTTTGTGTACTTTGAGGCAAAATACAAAGACAAACTCGTGGCTGTATTCGAAAGAAAGTCAAAGTACTTTTACGATGAACATGAATTCTACTGGAGTGAATCTCAAGTATTCGCTGTCCTTGACCGTCAACAACGCATCTTGCTTGAATTTGAGGAAAACTCCCCAGCCCTTAGTGATCTAATGGCAACTGTTCGCGAGCAAGTCGCAGATCTTGATGGGTTGTTAGATGACTTGCTAGATTAGAAAGTTAACAAACTGTTTAAGAGTGATTCGCAACGCGTGGCATTTTTGCTGTGCGTTGCGTTTTGTGTTTAAGGTGGTATGCGGGAGCTTCGGTATTGCGTTGCTCACACCTTAACAGGGCGTTATGGCGCAGGGCGAAAATGGATAAGATCGTAGAACTAGTCAAACAAGATCCAATCAGAGTTGAGGCTCTCAATTGTGTTTCAGAGTTAAGTTTGTCGCAGTGCTATATAGCGGCAGGTTTCGTTCGAAATTTAGTTTGGGACTCACTGCATGGTTTTAAAGCATCCACTCCCTTGAATGATGTGGATGTCATCTACTTTGACCCAAGCGAAGCTAATCCCAATAGCTATTTGGAGTATGAAGCACAACTAAAAGCTCGTATGCCTCAGCTTAACTGGCAAGTACGCAACCAAGCTGTGATGCACGAGCGTAATGGTGACAATCCTTATAAGAGTTCCGTGGACGCAATGAGTTACTGGCCTGAAAAAGAAACAGCGGTAGCAATTCGCCAAATTGGGCTAAACCAATATGAATGTGTTGCTGCTTTTGGGCTTGAATCCTTATTTAGTTACTGGGTCACGTATAATCCTAAAAGGTTACGAGAAACCTTTGATAATCGTGTAAATTCAAAAGGGTGGCTAGTTCGGTGGCCATCGTTGAGAGTTGCGCCATAACAAAGCGTTTAAGGCGGATTCACAACGCTTGGCATTTTTGGTTTGTATTAGCTTAAGTGTTTACGGCACAATGGTTTAGGTTAGGTGGTCGCGTTGTTCACCACTTAACGCGGCGTTAGTACTGGATTGGCATCAACGGTAAAATTTTCGGAGTTTATCGGTTTCTTTTCCTAGCTTTACACCTGGTTAAATGTGCCTTTCACGTTCTTTCCGGTGGCACTATATGAGTTGTGTTCGCGTTGATTTCACCGTTTACGGTTTCTAACTTTCGGGTTATTTCTTTGGTGTGGTTTCTTTGATGCTGGGAAATTTTCGTCAAACACTGAGTTTCTTTGGCGCGGTTGTTTAATCCTGAAGACCGTATCCTTTGCTAATTTGAAAACGGTGAAAATAGGTCAGTTAAGCAAGTTTTTCTTCTCGCCAACTTGCGTTTTGAGATTGAGTTCTAGTTTGGCAGTTGTCCCTTTAGCTTCAGCGTTTTAAGTCTTAATTTTCGTGCTATATTTCAATATCTTGGCATGTACCAAAGGTTAACGGGCAGCGTACTAACAAACAATTCAAGAGGGATTCGTAACGCGTGGCATTTTTACTATGCGTTAATTTTAGTGATTAAGGTGGTTTGCGGTGGCATCGGTGTTGCGTTACTCACCCCTTAATTGGGCGTTATATTTTTCTGAGGTTTCGATGGAACAAATAATTTCTAGATCATTTGATGAAATGGTCGCGACTTACACCCGAACGCTAAGAAACTTTTATCCAGCGCGAGGGAGTACTGGTTTCACAGAAGCTAACCAAGTTCATATCTACGTAAATGCCCTAGTGAAATGTCTCGATGATGATCGAGCTGTATCATGGCTTGAGTTTCCTTGGGTTGAGAAAAAGCAGCACATTGATGGTTTTGTTTTTTCTCCTAAGCACAAAGCTGTTTTTTTCATTGAGGCAAAACGTTTATCTCACACAAAGAAAAAACAAGAAATAATAAACGATATTGAGCGTCTACATCATCGAGACAAACAGTTCCTTAATGACAATGGGGTTACCGGTTTCGAAAGTGAATACGTAGTTGCTTTATCTGATGTTTGGCTTGAGACAAAGTGGAAACGTTCGATGCCTGAATGGTGGTGTGGACTAAACAATGTACCAGAGCAAGTTGTGGCACATGGTTCACTTAGTACTCCAGATAGTACAATTCACAATAGCTTGGTTGATCTAAATTGGCATCGAAGTACCCCATTTGCATACTGGATGGGTGAGCATTGTGAAAGCGTAAAAAACTACTGTTTACTGATGGCGGCATCAAAAATATAACAAACAATTTAAGAGTGATTCCCCACGCTTGGCATTTTTGGTTTGGATTTGGTTTAGTGTTTACGGTGTTCAAATTGAGTGTCGTGCTAGCGTGGCTCACACCTTAATTGGGCGTTATGCTTATGGAGATAATTTCGTGCTTTATATTCCAAAGAAAAATGGAAATAAGAATCCTAAGTGTTTCTTAAAAGGGCGAGGAGGTTGTTCCGATATCATTACTCGCGAACATTATATCTCGCATAAACTGCTTAATATCATTAATCAAGATGGTAAGTCAGTTGACATTACGGGGTTGTATTGGATACCTAAAGATAAGTTAAAAGGTATAGGCAAAGCTAATTTAGTGTCGAATATCTTATGTAAAGAACATAACTCTAACTTAAGCCCATTAGACTCTCATGTTGGTAGTTTTGTAGAGGCAATTCATCGTATTGATAAAGGTCTTCTTGCAAACGACAAGGGGTCATTATGTTTTGAGTTTGATGGTCGTGCAATTGAACAATGGCTGATAAAAACTTTGGTGGGTTTGGTCGAGAGTAAGAATATAAAAGCTCGAGACGGTACGGATTACATATACAGCGATAAATGCATAAAGTTGTTATGTGAACCTAGAGTAAAGTGGCCTAAAGGTTGGGGGCTTTATGTTCAAGTCCCTGATGGTCATATTCATCATGCTAATTCTTTTGAATTAATACCAATGTATAGCGAAACTGACTTATGTATCAGAGGTATTAAAGTTAAGTTTAATGGCTTTTCCATGGTTCTCGTCATAGGAGTTCCTAGCGACTCAAGCAAGTTAGGGCTGCATAGACCGATGGAATTACAGTTCAAAAAAGATAGTATTACACATAAAATTAAGCTTAATTGGCCTTCGATCGAGCGTGTAAAACCACAGTTTATTACATTTACTCAAGTTGGTAGTTATCAAGGTATTCATCCGGCGCAGAATCTGGAGAGAATATAAGCATAACAAACTGTTTAAGAGTGATTCGCAACGCGTGGTATTTTTACTATGCGTTGCGTTTAGTGTTTAAGGTGGTGTGCGGCGGCTTTGGTATTGCGTTGCTCACACCTTAACAGGGCGTTAGCATACTTTGATAGGAGTGCAGATGGCTACGATAGTCGAACAAATTGTTAATCGTGAAATTGACTCGGTCATCGTGTACGAATCTGATCAAGTTATAGCTTTTGCAGACCATGATCCAATCAACTTTGGGCATATTTTAATTTGTC
>NZ_JAKKCN010000023.1:0-5805 GCF_021728155.1 Vibrio sp. J2-4 | reverse complement strand
CATCGTACTAACAAACGCTTCAAGACGGATTCGCAACGCGTGGCATTTGTGGTTTGCGGTAAATTTAGTGATTTAGGTGGTGTGCGGAAGCATCGTATTGCGTTGCTCACCACTTAAGCGGGCGTTATAGCGCAGAACAAGCTTCGGAGTATTTGTGATTTTAGAATTTCCAACAAAAGATGATTTTTATAGCGCTGCCAATGGTTTTCTCAATGCTTCATGGGATTCTGTGACTGAGCACTTACATGAATTTGAAACTCTATATAGTGTAATTGATGATAGCGACCACGAAAATGAGAGAAAACGCTATTGGGCTTCTGCGAAGCAAACGCTAGTCAGTGCAACGGCATTAGTACAGCAATCTGTAGAATTTTACATCAAAGGACGAATCGTTAATGTTTCTCCCTATTTACTGATTTCTGGAAACCCACAATCATGGCCAAAAGGGTGTAACAAAAGGGATATAGAATTTTCAGCATTTCGTACTTTGGATGCACAAGATTTAATAAAAGTTCACGACACTGTTTGTCCCGATCGTTTTACGGATCAGTTCCTTCAATGGAATGATGACTTACGAACAATTAGAAATAAGGTGATGCATACAGTTGATAAATCTCTGAATGTCACTCCTGAAGAAGTGGCCAGCTTTATTCTATATACCCATAGTTACTTTCAAGGTTCATTGTGTTGGTTTGAATCAAGGAGAAAATATCTTGAAAATACGCCAGCAAACTCAATGAAGAGTATCCAGTCTGACGAAGATCACCAGTCGTATATAGTCAATTCACTTTTAATTGATTATCGCTTAGCCATTGATGTCTTGCCTCCTGCTGCATGTAAGAAATATTTGGGCTACGACAAGAAATCCAGATCCCTGCATTGCCCTCGTTGCGCTAACACCGTATCTCGCATGGACTTCTGGGATGACGAGTTCATTCATGAGTGTGCTAAAACTTACCAAAGGTTACCTGATTCTGATGAGTATTTGTGTAAGCTATGTAGCCATCAGGGCAAAGTTTTAGAGCGTAGCTGTGAAGAATTAGGCTGTGAGGGCAAACTACAGGATAGCAAAAGTGGAATTTGCTTCTCATGCTTCTTTGAAAACGCGCTATAACAAACAATTTAAGAGTGATTCAGCACGCTTGGCATTTTTGGTATGGGTTAAGTTCTGTGTTTACGGCGGTCAAATTAAGTGTAGTGGTCGCGTGCTTCACACCTTAATTGGGCGTTATTTTGCCTATTTGTATTATGGAGGATAAAGGTAAGTGATATTCCCACAAGCTCTAAAAGTTGGTGATGAAATTGGCTTCTTTTCACCATCTTCACCAGCAACGGTTTTTGCGCCAGTTCGTTTCAGGCGAGCAAAGTCTTATCTGGAATCTCAAGGCTTTGAGCTAGTGGAGGGGGATCTCACAGGCTGCTCTGATTCATATCGTTCTGGCTCAATTCAAGATCGCGCAGAAGAGTTGAACCGATTAATACGCGACCCTAATGTACGATGTATTATGTCTACAATTGGTGGCAGCAATAGTAATTCTCTACTGCCCTACATCGACTATGAAGCACTCAGAAACGACCCCAAGATTATCATCGGCTATTCTGATGTAACGGCTTTGCTATTGGGTATCTATACTCAGACAGGGATAATTACATTTTATGGTCCAGCTCTGGTTGCATCATTTGGTGAGTTTCCGCCCTTAGTTGATGAAACACTAAAGTTCTTTCTGGAAATCTTATGCTCGGGGTCTGACTCGTATAAGTATTCAATCCCTCAGTTGTGGACAGATGTTAAGCATGACTGGGAAACTCAGGACTCACCAAAGCCTAGTTACACGAATGAATGGCAGTTTTTAGGCAAAGGCCAGGTTAGTGGCCGTATAATTGGTGGTAATCTAAATACCATGGCGGGCATATGGGGTAGCGAGTATATGCCAAAGATAGAGCAAGGCGATATCCTATTGCTTGAAGACTCGCTGAAAGGTATAGAAACTGTCGAACGTTCTTTTGCTCATTTAATGGCTTGCGGTGTGTTCGAAAAAGTTGGTGCAATTGTTTTAGGCAAACATGAACTGTTTAATGACAAAGGGACGGGGCGCAGTCCGCTAGATGTTTTGCTCGAAGTGTTAAATGGCAAAAATGTTCCTATACTCTATGGCTTTGACAGTTGTCATACACATCCAATGTTGGTCACACCACTGGGCGTTCAGGCCTCAATTGATTTTGACCGTGAAACTATTGAGCTAAAAAGCCAGTGGGTAACAGCAAAATAACAAAGCATTTAAGAGTGATTCGCAACGCTTGGCGTTTTCGCTGCGCTCAAGTATAGCCAAGCGTCGCTCACACCTTAATGCGGCGTTAGGCACTTAGGAGTTTTAGTGGAAAATTTTATTCAGTTAGTTGTAGCTTTCGGTGCCGGTGGGTTGCTTGTAAAACTAATCGACATTTTTGTTCTTCAACCGTTCATAGTAAAAAAAGAGTTAAACAATTGGCTTAGAGATAAAAAGTTAGCTGCCTATTCAGCTGCAGTGGAAGATTTAGCCAATATGGGTTTTAAAAATGAAGGTAAATGTCCGTTTGAAGATTTAGGTTCTTTATCACAAACCCTTTTACTTGTTGAAAGTACTGAACTGCAAAAACTCATCGATAGTCATATGTTTGATCGCGCGGAATTACATGATTGTGAAACGGGTTCCCAAAAGGAAAGTGAACTTTTTGATAAAGTAGACTCGAATGCAAGGCAAATTATTAGTGCGTTAAGGGACGACTTGCGAAAAGGCGCCTAACAAATTGTTCAAGAGTGATTCGGCACGCGTGGCATTTTTACTATGCGTTGGTTTTAGTGGTGAAGGTGGTATGCGGAGGCTTCGGTATTGCGTGCCTCACACCTTAACAAGGCGTTAGTTGCCAAGTCAATGGTGCAAATACAGAGAGAAATAGAGTGTTAATAGAGTATAGGTTTAAAAGAAAGGTTTTTAGTTTCTCTCAAGGGGGAATTGAGAATAATGGGAATATTTATACTGCGATCGTAGGAAAAAACGGTACAGGTAAAAGTCGGTTAATGAAAGCTATTATTGAAGAATTCATTGGTAAAACGTCTCGACGGGATGAATTTCGAAGAGAGAAAATGGTTTCACCTGGGCTACTTGATGGAAAGTTGAGTGACAAAATAGTAGTAAATACTTTACCAAGTCAAATAATTGCAGTATCAACAAGCCCGTTTGATAAATTCCCTTTAGATTTACGAGGTAACCTCCACGAAAAATATTCATATCTTGGACTACGTAATCTGAGATCTACTGATCTAGGCATGGCTTATATGAGTAATATATATATGTCTTTACTTAAGTCAGCTTATGGTGATGAATCTAGAATATCAAAAATTTTTGAGGTTTTGGGATTTCTTGGATATAACCCTATAATTAAAGCTAGCTATCACTTGGAATTACCAAGGAACCGTATAAATGATGTAATAAACAGCTCAAATCCTGTAGATAGTTTTATTGAGTTTCTCACGTCAAATAACACAAGACCGGTCATGCGTTCGAGATATAGAGGTTTCTTAAATGAAGATCGAAGTGTTAATTACGGAATAGTTGAGAGGTTTATTGATATATATTCTAGGATGGGGAATGTACATTTAAAACCTAGAATAGATATTGTTTTCGAGGAAAATGGGATTCACTTTGAACTTGATAAAATTGGTAACATTGATGATTTATTCTTCCTTTCAGATCTTGGTATGGCAAGCTTAAGGGAAATTAATTTAGAAAAAAATAGTGGTAGTAATTTTAGAATTGGAGATGCTAGTTCTGGAGAACAAAGTGTTGTAATGAGCGTTCTTGGAATAGCAAGTCAAATTGAAGATAACAGCTTAATTTGTATTGATGAGCCAGAAGTTTGTCTTCATCCTGAGTGGCAAGAGAGATATATTGATGTTCTTATTAATACATTTAAGAATTTCAGAGGCTGTCAATTTCTGATTGCTACGCACTCCCCATTACTGGTTTCAAAGTTAAGAGATGAAAACTGTTATCTAGTAAAAATGGACGATGGTTCGATAGTTTCAGCATCTGAAGTAAATAGAAAATCTGTTGATTTTCAGTTGGCAAATACCTTTTTGACGCCGGGGTACAAAAATGAGTATTTGACTAGAGAGTTAATATCAATCTTAACCAGTTTCGGAGAAACTGGCAGACTGGATGAATACGAAAAAAACAAGCTTAGTACCCTTTTGTCGTTGAAAGATAAAATAGAACATTCTGATCCTGTATTTAAGTTAATGGAAATGGCGCAAGAAGCTTTCATGGAAGTCGAAAATGTCTGAAATGTTAATAAAATATAATGATAAAGATCAGAGGAAAGTAGACTCTTATAATGGATTAGACGATGCTGATAAGTGTGGAGATTACTGGAATAATGATAAAGATGTAGACCTTAAAAATCTAAAAAAAAGTATAAAAGATCACTATATAAATGTTCAGGGCTTTGTTTGTCCATATTGCAAACAAAAGAATGTAGTTGAGCACAATGGTGTATGGGATGCAGAGCACATAATTCCTAAGGATGAATTTCCACAGTTTATGTTTTCTCCATTAAATTTATGTGTGTCTTGTAAAGATTGTAATCAAGCAAAAAGAAATAAGAACGTTTTAAAAAATAGAAAGAGAAAAACATTACCATCAAGCAAAGAGGATTATTTAATTATTCATCCCCATCTGGATATATATCATCAACATATAAAAATTCTTAACTCTTCTTTGTTCTTTATCCCATTAGATTCAAAAGGTAAGGAAACAATTGAGGTTTGTGGTCTTTTGCGTTTCTTATATAATTTTGTTGACTATGGTAATGTTTCAGTAGAAGTAAAGAAAAAAATAGGACTTTTACACCAAGAGTTGGTAAGTGCAACTACTGTCATTGAGGAAAACTTTATTCTTGCCTGTATTGGTGATGTTGTTGAACATGGGAAACAACTAGCTCAACAAGAACATATAAAAAAGCTTTGCGTATAAGCATAAGGCAACTAACAAAGCATTTAAGAGTGATTCCTAACGCTTGGCATTTTTCATTCTATCGTTGAGTTCAGTGTTTACGGTGGTAAGGTTGGGTTTCGTGGTTGCGTTACTCACACCTTAATGCGGCGTTATGCATCAAGGATATTATTATGCATCAAGGATATTATGAAGTCTACTAAAGAAAAGATTATTAAACATTACGCAGAGTTCTTTGAAGGTCATGATTTCGAGATATTGTCTTGGGAGCTTGGGCCAATTAAGAAAATTGTACCCGATTTTCAGGTTGTCAGGTTTGCACCTGGCCCTCAAATTAATATGTGGGTGTATTGCTCAGTAGGTGCATCAGAGATTACACACAGTGATTCAGCCCTTCACGAGTTTGTTGTCGTATCACCGATCGAGTCAAATCGTCTAGTTGAAATGCTGGCAATGGTAACTTATTACCATTCGAATCATAATTTGGGTTTTGGCCATACCTTGCCTATTGGTGAGCCTTGGCTTGAGGGTTCTAACTGTGAAAACTGGCTAATTTCGTTGCCGTATCCATTTGGAGAGGACTTGGAAATAATGCCTCTAAATAGTTCCCACGCTCACGTAGCTTGGTTACTTCCTATCACTGACGACGAACGAAATTTCAAAATCAAGCATGACCTAGATGCGCTTGAACAAAAATTTGATGACGCAGAGCTTAAGTACTGGGAAGTAAAGCGGTCTTCGGTAGTGTAAATGCATAACAATCTGTTTAAGAGTGATTCGCAACGCGTGGCATTTTCACCATGCGTTGGTTTTA
>NZ_JAKKCN010000022.1:0-6268 GCF_021728155.1 Vibrio sp. J2-4 | reverse complement strand
TGGTTAGAATACCGGCCTGTCACGCCGGGGGTCGCGGGTTCGAGTCCCGTCCACTCCGCCACTTATATTAAGCCTCTGTCGAAAGACTGGGGCTTTTTTCGTTTTGGTTACCCGACTTACCTTAACCTCATTTCCATATTGAAACCTTGCATCGAGAGGCAGGCTCTTCTCTCGCTATGCTTTCTAAGCCCTATCATGACGAGTTGATTCACAACTCTGTGCTGTTTCTACTGAACCGGCTCCCAGTATCGAGGGCTAGTTTTGAGCCCCTGTGCTGACTCATTAAAGCTCCCCTTTATTACGTGTGAGAAAGCTTATTCACTAGCGTAGTGTGAGAAAGAGTAAGATCGGAAGACTGAGTTATTAAGCACCTAGCCACTTACGCATGTATTGCCGTTCTAGATTCTAGGTTGTTGCGTTTGGGGTTACGTTGCGTCTCGCAAGCTTATTTACTGAAGTCTACTAATATAGAGGTCTAAAAGAGTATTAAGCTGTTGGAGCTAGGAATAATAAAAAAGCCCAGCAGGAAAATGCTGAGCTTTGAAGTTAATTATGCTTACAGGATGCGTTTTAAAACCCCATCTGCTTTTAGGCGGGTTATTTTTCTTACTAACCGCTGCACCCCTATCGGATAATCTTCCACTTTTTCTAACTGTTTATAAGTACAGATAAGATGGGTATGCTCAAGGATACGCGAAACCTCATCTTCGAACTTATCAGTGAGTTTCGCATAATTGTCTTGGATGAGAAGTCCATTTTCTAGATCAAGTGACCAAGCCCGAGGATTTAAGTTATTCCCCGTCAGTAGCATATAGCGTTTATCAACCCAAATGCCTTTGAGATGGAAGCTATTATTGTCATGCTTCCAGAGGTGAATTGACAGTTTACGCGCAGCGATATTCGCTTCATTTGCTTTCGCAAAGCGGCGTAGGTTTACTTCATACAGATATGGAAGTCCGCCAATGGTTTTAAAGTCTTCCTCAGGGGCAATATAAAAGTCGTTTGCTGTCTTGTCGCCCACAACAATAGTTACTTTCACACCGCGTTTCATAGCTCGCTTCACTTCACGATGCAGCGCTTTAGGGAAGTTAAAGTAAGGCGTACAGATAAAGATTTCGTTTTGGGCGGCCGCTAGTAACTTTACAATCTGTTGATTGAGCAGATTGCGGCGTTTGCCTAGACCAACTAGCGGGGTGATTTTTACACTTTCCTCTGTTGCAGGTTGGTCTTCAAACTGATAATTAGCTTGAGCAAGTGAAGCTCTCAGTTGACGAATCGCCGACTTAATTTCTTTGGTTTCTGGCTTATCTTTTCCAGCAAGATCATTGACAGCTGGGTGAGCAATCATCTCTTCCTGAATGAATTGCACCATTGAATTAGCTAAAGATTCATGTCGAATCACATGGTAACGATCAAAGCGATAGCGTTCGTGATAGTGCAGGTAAACGTTATTTAAGCTTGCCCCACTGTAGATGACAGTATCATCGACAATGAAGCCTTTTAAATGCAGTACCCCAAAAACCTCTCTGCCACGCACAGGAATACCATAGACAGGGATCGGGTGTTGGTACTTATTGGCATACGCTTTGTAAAGCGCAGAATTACCCTCAGATGTTTCCGCACCAATCAGGCCACGCTGCGCTCGATGCCAGTCGACACAGATATTGATGTCCAACCCAGGATTACGCTGTTTCGCTTCATAAAGCGCAGTGAGAATTTCACGTCCAGCTTCATCATCTTCCAGATATAGAGCGACTAGGTAAATTCGCGACGTTGCTTTGCTGATTGCATCCAAAAGACGAGTCCTGAATGATTCTGCTGAATACAGAACATCAAAGTCTTCCGGATTGACAGCGAGACTTGGCAACTGTTCGAATGGATTCCTACTTACTATCATATCGGTATGAGTACCTTAGTTTAGTGCAATATTGCGAACCTGCCATTTTATCAAAGATATGATTTACCTGGCTACAAAAGCGCGCGTTTTGATGTCGTTGAAGAGATGAATTGCATTGGAATGAGATCTTTACCGCTATCTACATAGCGTTGAAATGCCATTTTTAGCGGGTGTGGTAGCTCAGAGCAATCAATGGTTTTGAATCCATGCTTGGAATAATAGGATTCGAGATGTGTAAACGCGAAGCAATAATCGCCATCAGTGAAAACATTGTTTTTACAATGAGTTAGTAGTTCTTTTCCAATGCCAGTTCCCCTAAGTGTTGGAATGACCAGCATTCCCGTCAGCAATCGAGATCTATCTACGGTTTTTAAGCGTAGTAACGCAACGATTTCACCTTTATGGCTCGCTGTAATGATCAGTTCATCCTTTTTGGCTCGACCCGAAGGGTAATGCGCTTTGTACAACCTCTTAATGAGAGGGAGCTTGATAGGATTTAACACTTCTATGATTAATGAGTCAGGTATTGTCACTGCGGTTAAAAGATAACTAATGTAGAATGTCGACAGTTTAAGAGAATCTTATCTGACGTTGCAAACCTACTATGCAAATTAAAACAAATGCAAGCCTTAAGGCTTACCATACTTTTGGGATTGAACAGTCGTGTTCCTATTTAGCGACCATCGAGTCGCTCGAGGAGGTTACCCAACTATTTCAAGACCCGAGATTCACCCATTTACCGAAACTTTTTTTAGGTAAAGGAAGTAATGTTCTTTTCACTGAGCATTTTGACGGGTTAGTGATCGTTAATCGAATCATGGGTAAACATGTGACGGAAACGGATGACCAATACCTGTTGCATATTGCAGGTGGTGAAGACTGGCCTGAGTTGGTTTCCTGGTGTGTGAGTCAGGGAATTGGTGGGTTAGAAAACCTAGCCCTGATCCCTGGCTGTGCAGGCTCGGCTCCTATTCAAAACATTGGAGCCTATGGGCTAGAGCTAAAAGACATTTGTGACTACGTGGATGTTCTTGATCTAACTACGTTTGAAAATAGAAGAATGAGCGCCAGAGACTGTGACTTTGGCTACCGAGACTCCATTTTTAAACACGCTTTGCATGAAAAGTGCTTTATTACCGCACTAGGGCTTAAGTTGGCTAAGCAATGGCAACCGATTAATCAATATGGTCCTTTAAAAGATATTCCGGAAGAACAACTTAGCCCAGCAACAATCTTCGAGCGAGTTTGCCAAGTGCGAACGGAGAAACTGCCGGATCCAGCCAAAGTAGGTAACGCAGGGAGTTTCTTTAAAAACCCAGTGATCACTCAAGAGCATTATGATCGGCTCATGAAGCAACATACTAATATCGTGGCCTATCCAACTCCTGGCGGAATGAAAGTCGCGGCTGGTTGGCTGATTGATCAGTGCGGATTAAAGGGGAAGTCTGTGCATGGTGCACAGGTCAACCCTATGCAAGCCTTGGTTTTGACCAACATGGACAACTGCAGTGCCGATGATGTTGTCGCACTTGCTTCCCTAGTGAAGCAGGCAGTGTGGGATAAATACCAAATAGAACTTGAGCATGAAGTGCGATTTCTGAACCGTACCGGGGAAACCAACTTGGCTCAGATCGAGGCGTTAAGATGAGAAAAGATCACTCTACGAAACTTCATATCTTAAAGTCATTAAGTAACGGCGAGTTTCATTCTGGAGAGGCGCTGGGCGAAGCCCTGAATGTATCCAGAGCGGCAATAGCTAAGCATATTAAAGGTCTTAGTGAGTGGGGCATTGATATTTATCGAGTGCAAGGGCGCGGTTACCAGTTGGCATCACCATTGCAGTTGCTAGATGAAGCTCTCCTTACTGCTAGTGCGGAGTCAATTGTTGAGCTTGTTCCTGTGATTAACTCAACCAACCAGTATTTGCTTGATAGAGTTGCAGAGTCAGAAAAGGGCCGTGTTTGTATAGCTGAGTATCAAGCACAAGGACGTGGTCGCCGCGGTAGACAATGGATCTCTCCATTTGGCTCTAACTTATACCTATCCATGTACTGGCGATTAGATGCGGGAATGGCCGCGGCAATGGGCTTAAGCCTTGTTATTGGTATTGCCGCAGTGGAAGCACTAGAAGAAATGGGCATACAAGGCGTTAAACTCAAGTGGCCAAATGACCTGTATTATCAAGATAAAAAACTGGCAGGAATCTTAGTGGAGATGTCAGGGCAGGCCGGTGGTGCTGCTCATCTTGTGATTGGGATGGGGCTCAATATTGGAATGCCTGATGAGCAACCTGAGATTGATCAACCATGGACAACATTGAATCAGGTAAACGAGAGTCTCGTGATCGATAGAAATGTTCTAGCGACGACGCTTATCAAGCATTGGAATTCCGCACTTATCGAGTATGAACTGAAAGGGCTTACCAGCTTTGTCGAACGTTGGAATCGATTAGATAACTTTCTCAATCGTCAAGTCAAGCTGCTCATCGGACCTAGAGAGGTGCACGGCGTCGTACGCGGCATCGATCATCAAGGCGGGATATTACTCGAAACCTCGCAAGGGCTAGAGACTTACATTGGTGGCGAAATCTCGTTGCGTAAAAGCGATTGACGTTCAATTACTTTCGTAAAGACACCTTATCAACCAAGTGGTTGACGCCTTTGTGTAGAATCAAATGGGCTCTTTCTCGGGTGGGAAGAATATTCAGCTCCAAGTTGAGCCCATTAATATCATGCCAAATTTGTTTCGCTTTTTGCTTTGCTTCATCGACTGACAGTTGCGTGTAGTGACTAAAATAAGAACCGGGTTTAGTAAAGGCCCCTTGGCGAAACTTTAAAAATCGTTCCACATACCACTGTTCAATTGTCTCTGTTTCAGCATCGACATAGATCGAAAAATCCAAAAAATCAGAGACAAAGACGCGATGTGGATCATGCGGATAATCCATTCCACTTTGTAGAACGTTTAAACCTTCAATGATAAGAACATCCGGTCTATCAACTTTTCTTAGTTCGTCCGTAATGTCATACGTGATGTGGGAGTAAATAGGTACTTCAAGATCCGGCTTACCCGCTTTAACGTCAGACATAAACTCAACTAAACGTTTGATATCATAGGACTCAGGAAACCCTTTACGATGCATGATACCGCGTTCTTCTAGTACCTTTTTCGGATATAGAAAGCCATCTGTAGTGACCAAGGACACTTTGGGATGATTCTCCCAACGAGAAAGTAATGCGGTCAGAATACGAGCTGTCGTACTTTTGCCTACAGCGACACTGCCGGCGATACCAATCACAAAAGGAGGGGCATGTTCTTCCGTATTCAAGAATTGCTGTAATACAGAGTTGCGGCTTTGACGCGCTTGGACATACAGATTCAAAAGACGAGACAAAGGAAGGTAGATTTCTACCGCTTCCTCCATGGTTAGGTTTTCATTAATGCCCTGAAGCGCAGTCAAGTCGTCTTCAGAAAGTGTCATCGGTACAGAGTTTCTTAACTCGGCCCAGTTTGCACGGTCAAATGACAAAAATGGACTCATGGGTCTCTTTTATCCTTGGTTTAGTAGAAGCAAGAACATACATCAAGCGAACTTCAAAGCAAACGACAAAGGTCGAAGTTTACTTTAAAAAAGCCAAGTTTGTACGAATTTGCAGCAAACGAATCTAAAAAATCGAATTTTATGATTTTTTTTAAAATTACTATTGCAACCTCGAAAATCATTCAATAGAATGCGCACCACTTATGCCGACTTAGCTCAGTAGGTAGAGCAACTGACTTGTAATCAGTAGGTCACCAGTTCGATTCCGGTAGTCGGCACCATTCTTTCCTTTAGTAGTCTGAATGGCTTGAAAATTTGGAGGGGTTCCCGAGTGGCCAAAGGGAGCAGACTGTAAATCTGCCGGCACTGCCTTCGATGGTTCGAATCCGTCCCCCTCCACCATATTCTTTAGGAAATAGCTCTCAGAGTTACGTGTTGCGGGCATCGTATAATGGCTATTACCTCAGCCTTCCAAGCTGATGATGCGGGTTCGATTCCCGCTGCCCGCTCCACTCTAATTTGAGTGCTGATATAGCTCAGGTGGTAGAGCGCATCCTTGGTAAGGATGAGGTCGGCAGTTCGAGTCTGCCTATCAGCACCAGCTCTCAAGTTTATTTCCTTTTGATATTAGATTTACCAATTATCTTTTTTGGTTGCGTGGTCAATTTGGGCCACCTAAATCCGTACCTAGAGGGACCACTCATGTCTAAAGAAAAATTTGAACGTACGAAACCGCACGTTAACGTTGGTACTATCGGCCACGTTGACCACGGTAAAACAACTCTAACTGCAGCTATCTGTACTACTCTTGCTAAAGTTTACGGCGGTGT
>NZ_JAKKCN010000021.1:0-6676 GCF_021728155.1 Vibrio sp. J2-4 | reverse complement strand
AACGGCCATATGGAGCTGTGGTATCATACCATACATCGACACATCCAGCTGACTTCAAGTCTTTAACGAAGTTCTCACTAATATATAATTCATTATTCTCGTTAAAAACAAAAGCATATTTTTCTTCCACTTCTAAATCAGATAGGGTTGGAAATTGTAAAAGTTCAATTGTTTTATAATCATAAAACTGTCTATCATAATCATCAGGATGGCTACCAAAATCAAAATCACTATCCCAAGCATCTTTCCCTTCTAGCCAAAATTGATTCAACTTTTCTAAAATCTCTTCCCAAATTACAAATCGGATATTATTTTCAAAAATAATAAACAAGTCTGGGTTAGAAAAAATCATACCTGGTCTTTGTTCAGGTAATAATTTACTAATATTGTCTTTATTAAACTTGATATACATGTCAACCGGCCCACGCTTCATTAAAGTGCTCTATTGGTACAAATTCAACACCATTTGGAGTTTTTGATTCAATTTCTTTTACTATACTTTTATGAAAGAATGTGTGAAATCCCCATGCTGAAGCTCTAAAAACTAGTCTTTTTTGAAGGGGAATCGATGAAATTTTCTGAGGATCAATAACGACTTTTTTCATACCTGATATATTTCCTCGTTTGAACCTTTTAAAAACACTCTGTTCATGACAGATGACATCTAGCTCATGTGCTAACTGCAACATCATGAAATCATGTTCACCTTTATCAATTAATTTGATATGTATCCAGTTAGAACCATATAACTGTTCAAATTTCAAACTATCATATATATCTCTAGACATAGCAAATTCAGGCTCTATAATAACATCCGGTATTCTATACTGCTCGTCTGGTTTGTATTTTGCTAAAACAGGTACGGGCCTACATGGAAAGGTAAATCTTGTACTGTATGCTGCTTCTTCATATTCCTCAGGGACTGCATAAATTGGTGTAATTTGATTTTCTTTTACGAAGAAATAATCACTCATGATCCTGCCTTTAACTTTCTAGGTTCCATTATCTTGCCTAGTTTATTCCGAATAGTGTGCCTAGTTCCAGTAACATTAAGCCTATGAGGACATGCTTCTCTACTTTTTTTTGTCGCTTTCAATATTACCACCTCCACATCCAATTTTTGAGCCCGGAGCATAGTCTTTACCAAACCTGGACAGAGTCCAATGAAAGCTGTTTAGTTTATCCACTATATCTTCCGCAGCATCATCTAGGTCCTCGGTAAACTCTTTTTTACAGTAATATTTTTTCTCAACTCTTTTTTTAATCTCGCTGATATGAAAAAAGCGCCTTTCGGCGCTTTCTATACATCCCTTACCCAAACGTCCTTGACGTCTTTTTTAAGAAGGGCAATCACACTTTGGTGAATGAAAACTAAGCCAAAATCTTCTTCTAGTTTAAATATCAATCGTTCTTCTAAGGGAATATTTTCTAATTTAGAAAAGTCAAACTCTGTCGACTCGATGTCTAACCAGTTCAACTTGCCGTATTGTTTTTCTTTGTCCGTCAATTTATAAATTTGATGGATATAAGGCATTCGATAATCTTCGTAAACTTTAATTTGATCATCTGTTGGTTGGCTTGGAGAACAATCCACGCGAGCGTCTAACCACTCTACTCCGTGTACGACCAGTTTCTCTACTTCTGATGCAATATCACTGATGATAAATAGCTTTGGAGAAAAGGTCATTTCCAAAAGCAAATCTGGCTCTACTGGCACAATTGGCTTGGGGCTTTGCTGGAATGGGAAGTTACCTAAGTCTTGTTTAGTTAGTAAATGATATTGTTCTTTCATCGTAATTCCTTAAAACTTTGGTGCTCTATCTAGAGTACTAACTTTAGCTTTTCTTAAAACATCAAATTCCGATAAAGAGCCAACCTCATTAAAAAACTCTTCACAAAAAAACATCACTGTTTCAGCACCTTTTACTCGAAAGGCGATTCGTTTGTTTAGTGGTATGCTCTTTAGTTTTTCTTCAGAAAGATAAAGCACATGCACCAATTTTTTTCCACTTCTTGGTGAAGTTTTTATGATCGACTTTTCCTCATCGAGTACATCTATTACATTGTTGACTGCAATTAAATATCGCCCCTCAGCAGATCCATTATCTGCTTTCAAAAGTGAAGGGTAAACTTCTATACCATAAGGGTCAAAGCTCATCAGCATTTGAGCAAAGTTGGCACTGACAGAAAGGTCACCACAATCAACAATGGGTCCAACAGAATTGATACTGCCTCCTTCAAGATCTTGCCAGATGATAGGGTTCTCAGATGAAGAAGGATGATAAATGTTCGTACTGTACATCGACTCTCTGTTATCAACGGGAGTGAAATTAGTACTAGATGCGTAGTAATCTTCTGAGATCAATGCAAAATACATATAATATTCCAATTATTTTTGTTGTTGAACGGTCTTTAAATCGCCATCCGAAGTATAACAAAATGCTAATACTCTTGGCATACTGGGAGCGTTATCTAAAGGTCCAAAATGTATACGATCGGTTTTAGCATTAGGCTTTCTACAATCGCGACACCCGCGCTGCCCTTTGGGAAAATGCTTTCCTCTTCGGAGGAGTAACAAGTCACCTCTATCAATTTCTCCTAATAATTCTTGCGACAAGTCATCTAGCCTCTCACTAAAATCAGTTGGGTCTGTTTTACAATGTAAACCTTTAAGAATTCGTGCCAATTTGACTGCAACTATTTTATGATAACCTGATAATACATCGATAACACTTAGATCATCCTCAAGAATCTTTTTTGTATCTTGGTTTGTTTCTGAGTTTTTTTGATTTTCTAAACTACTTTTAATGTCAGAAATATTGACTCCAGCAGACCTTTCATAATGAGTAATAATATTGTTTGATAGATGGCTAGACTTATGTAACGGCAGTTTATAGTGACAAGCGATTTTATCCTGCATTGGTAAAATTACTAAGTTCCACGCGTGATTTACGTCATAGCCTTTATTAGTTATTTGCTTACGGCGATAACTAGATAGCCTACGAGTAGCTTCGCAAGAAATAATATGATGAGAGGCGACGGCTCTATCCATAAAGTTCAATGGATGCTTCTTTTTAACCGCAGTATCCCGCAAACTACGTGAGCGAACATAACGCCCTTCATTCTCTCTAATGCCCATATTAATCCCTTACTACTTTGCTTTCAGTGCTTCTGAACACTGACCATTTTTGTGACCAGCAATTCTGCGACAGATTTTGCACCTCACAGGCTTCTTATCTTTGTCCTCATTCGCCTTTGCAGAGTTCTTTCCTGACTGAGCAGACTCACCGGTATTATGTTTTACTTTTGCTGGGTACGTTTTCTCGCCCTTACCTAAGATTCGAGCAAAAAGATCATCAAACTCGCCCATCGCTTCTTTAAGCTTGTCCGGCACCATCTTATCGATGATTTTTACCTCATCCGCTAACTTTAAGAAATACGCACCGAGCTCATCTGCGCCCATTCTATTTGCGTATGAAGCCAACTCGGTTGCCACTTCAATACAAGGTTTTAGAACATCGCTAACAATCTGGCTGGTTTGTTTGGCGTAATTCACCCAATCTAATGTACGCAAGAATTTTTCTGGATCGCCTTTACCCATGCCTCTTAAAACGGCTAGCAAAGTATCTTTTGATGTTCCTTTACCGCCTTTTAGCGCAACTTTACATGTGCCTTTAACCGCACTACCAAACGTAGGAACACAGCCGACAAGGGTAAGTGAAAGTGCTAACCAGTTTTCGGACTTATCACGTTCTTCCTCATTCAACAACGTCATAATGTTCGCTGATAAATCGCGGACATCTGCTGCTTGATCGACAACAGGGATCATGGTCAGGGCCGTATTGGCAATGATCTGTTCTACGGAGGCATCATCGTTAAAGTCACCAAGAATGACGCCCCAAACCCAGCTTGCAGCACCAGACATTCTCTTCCACGCATTCTCCCAGAAACCGACTTCTCCACGCTTAGCTTCTTCAATAATTAGCTGCGCGTTCGCACTTGGATTAAAGTTTGGATTGGTCTTGGTTGGGACATTTGGCATAAAATCGCGGCTGTCCTCGCCGTACTCTATAGCAAACTCCCCCGGAGCAACGCCACCAACCGATGCTTTACCGTTGTTGTCTAATGTTCCTTCAAACACCGCGCCAGATTGATCTGTGAGAGTGTATGTTGCGCCTTGAACGGGTTCACCGTCTGAGTAAGAGAGGTACAAATCAACCGTATACGTCCCTTCCTGATCTTCCGTAACAGAAACCGATGGGTTTTGTGCACCGCCCAAGCACATGGTGTTGGCTTTGTTCATAGTCATTTGATCGGACAGACGACATACGCCTTTGCCCTCAAATTTAACCGTTGGTGAAGCTGAAATGAATTTTGCTTCGGCTTCTATCGTGCCTGAGGCAACGCCTTTTCTGTCACCGCCCGCATCGCCGGTACTTTTTGAGAACGTACTGCCCTTGATAGCGACACTGTTACCGCCATCCATAGAGACCGTCGTAGTCCCACCAGCAAGGTCTGCTGATTTAGCATTGTTGCCATAAGGGATAGGAACGACTGGCTTGCCGACCTTCGTTAAACAAACATCTGGGAGCGTTGCATTTACTTGATCTACAGATTAAATCTTGTGTTGAATGAAAAAAGCGCCTTTCGGCGCTTTCTATACATCTCTTATCCAAACGTCTTTGACGTCTTTTTTTAAGAAGGTCAATCACACTCTGGTGATTCAATGTCTAGCCAGTTTAACTTGCCGTATTGTTTTTCTTTATCCGTCAATTTATAAGTTTGATGGATGTAAGGCATACGATAATCTTCGTAAACTTTAATTTCATCATCAGATGGCTGACTTGGAGAACAATCCAAGCGAGCGTCTAACCACTCTACTCCGTGTACGACCAGTTTCTCTACTTCTGATGCAATATCACTGATGATAAATAACTTCGGAGAAAAGGTCATTTCCAAAAGCAAATCGAGCTCTACTGGCACAATTGGCTTAGAGCTTTGCTGGAATGGGAAGTCAGTCAAAGATTGTTTAGATAAAACTGCGTAGTTAGTCATTATTATAATTACCTACTTACACTAGACTCGGGGCGTCTCTTCGGATGTATCAAATGAAAAGGCAACGATACTAGTATTTATTTTACCCTCCTCATCTAATCGGACAAGCGCTTCAAACAACTCGATTGAGAAGAACGTTTTTGTCATTCCGACAGGTTTAAAAACGTGCCTCTTGCTATCCGAAAGTTCCTTGATCTTTTCATCAGATAAGTAAAAACGAGTAGTTACGTCAGTTACTTTTATGCTTTTATCATAATCAACAACATCTACTAAGTTTTCTACTGCTATGATGTAGCGCTCAGTTAACACTCCGTCTCCGGAACAGGTTAATTTTGCGGGATAAACTTCAACGCCGTATGGGTCGAAACTCATAATTAGTTCAGCAATAGGCTTAGTGACATTAAAAGCACCACCTCTGATTAAATCTAATGCTTCAATTTCATAGATATCATCATCTTTCCACACAATCTCACTTTTACAAGAAGTGGGAGTGAAATCATTATCATCATAGAAAGATGACCGACTATCAACGGCAGTAAATAATGATTCACCCTCGTTAAAGTCCTCATTTATGTATACTATTTCCATCTCAAACCTATAACTTACACCAGTGCTTTTTTAGAACGAACGGCCTTTAATCGCGACACGGTTACCACCATCCATAGAGATAGTCTTAGTGCCACCAGGAAGGCCTGTTGATTTAACATTGTTACCATAAGGGATAAGAACGTTCGGCTTGCCGACCTTTGTTAAACAAACATCTCGGAGCGTTCCATTCGCTTGAACTACTGATTTAAATATGGTGCCAAATGAAAAAACGCCTTTAGGCGCTTATCATTATACATCCCTTACCCAAACGTCCTTGACGTCTTTTTTAAGAAGGTCAATCACGCTCTGGTGAATAAACACTAAGCCAAGGTCTTCTTCTAGCTTAAATATTAATCGTTCTTCTAAAGGAACATTATCTAGTTTAGAGTAATCAAACTCTGTTGATTCGATGTCTAACCAGTTCAACTTGCCGTATTGTTTTTCTTTATCCGTCAATTTATAAGTTTGATGGATGTAAGGCATACGATAATCTTCGTAAACTTTAGTTTCATCATCAGACGGCTGGCTTGGAGAACAATCCACTCGAGCATCTAGCCACTCTACTCCATGAACGACCAGTTTCTCTACTTTTGACGCAATATCACTGATGATAAATAGCTTTGGAGAAAAGGTCATTTCCAAAAGCAAATCGGGCTCTACTGGCACTATTGGCTTAGGGCTTTGTTGGAGTGGGAAGTTAGTTAAGCTTTGCTTTGTTAAAATAATATAGTCTTCTTTCATTATTTTTCCCTAAAACTTAGGTGCACGCGTAGATGTATTCTTCTTCATTTTCCTAACTAGAGAAAACCTTGAATCATTACTAATCAAATCATAGATTTCTGGAGCAAAAAATACTGCAGTATCAGCTCCTTCAGCCCTATACACCACCCGTTTATGGAAAGGGATATTTAATATTTTTTCTGGACTTAGAAACAATCGGTGGACGATTAGGTTCCCACTGTTTGGTGATACTTCTATAACGCTTCGTTCAAAGTCGACAACATCTTGAATGTTGTTTAAAGCTAATATGTAT
>NZ_JAKKCN010000020.1:0-8083 GCF_021728155.1 Vibrio sp. J2-4 | reverse complement strand
GACAAATTAAAATATGCCCAAAGTTGATTGGATCATGGTCTGCAAAAGCTATAACTTGATCAGATTCGTACACGATGACCGAGTCAATTTCACGATTAACAATTTGTTCGACTATCGTAGCCATCTGAACTCCTATCAAAGTATGCTAACGCCGCGTTAAGGTGTGAGTAACGCAATGCCGAACTTTCTGCATTGCGCCTTAAACACCAAAACCAACGCAAATTAAAAATGCCAAGCGTTACGAATCACTCTTAAACGCTTTGTTATGCGAATTTTTCAACTCTGCTGACTGAATAGTTGTGGTAATGAGCTCTTCAAAAATTTCTAACTGACCGGCTGGAATTAATTGATTCTGAATAGTTTTTCGTTTACTTGAGTCAAACAGCCGCTCTGCTACCCAACCAATGAGATACATCAGTGAAAGACAACCTCCTGCAGTGGCTATGTTACCTTCTACTACTAGAGGTAGATCCATAACGTCTCCTCCCATCTTTTGTAGAACACCTTTAGCATCTGGATTGGTTGTTAATGGCTTACCTTTTAGTAAACCGAGCTCATGAAGGATAAATGAACCGGCACATATCGAGCCAATTAGCTGTCTATTTGGGTCAAGGCTCAACGCTGACATAAATTCAGCATCTTTCATCGCTGCTGGAATACCACGTTTACCACTAGTGATAAGAACGACATCTTGGTTCGTCACCTCTGAAATATGCCCGTCTGTTATAACTTTCATACCAAGGTGGGAATGATGTTCAGGTTTAGTTCCCAGTATGCTGACCGTCCAACTATCGGTTGTTCTCCCAAGCAAATCATACATAAGAAAAAAGTCTACATCTGTGAAATCATCAAATATAACAACGCCAACTTTGTACATAAATCTCTATTCCTTTCGCTGACTTCATGAATCGCATAACGCCCTGTTAAGGGGTGAGCAACGCAATACCGAAGCCGCCGCATACCACCTTAAACACTAAAACCAACGCATAGTGAAAATGCCACGCGTTGCGAATCCCTCTTGAACAGTTTGTTAGTCGCGAGGCACCGAGCGACAATTTTAAGCCGAACTAAACTTTGCAAACAACAAACTTTATGTGCTTTGATGCACTCAAGTCAGGCGTAGTTTCACAGCGGCTACTCAATGAAACCACTTGGAACAACCAACGCCACGGGAAACGGACTGACAACGCCAAAAAGCGCTTTTGGAAGAACTAATCTGACAATGCGGACTTTCAACAAAGTCACTGAAACCACGTGGAACTTACCACACCAGAGAAAACGTCTTTTCAGCGTGTAGAGTTGCTTTTGAACCAACAAGCTCACCGAGCAGAGTTGCAGCCAAAAACAAACTCTCGATTGCCCCGCTCAGTCAGCACCAAAGAACAAAACAACCGCTAGTACACTTGCAAAACTTTGGACTTAAAACAGCTGAAACTGAGTTTTGAACATGAATGACGAATCGGTGTACCAAACAATCATCAGCCAAATTTTAAGCTTAGAAACATGATTTTGATTGCTAGCTTTTTCTGGCGACTAACGCCGCATTAAGGTGTGAGCAACGCTACCACGAAACTCAACCATACCACCGTAAGCACGGAACCCAACTATGAAATGAAAAATGCCAAGCGTTGGGAATCACTCTTAAATGCTTTGTTAGGCTTATTTTTTGTCAGAGAACGGCTTTCCGGTCTCATACAGTGTGACTTCAAATTTTTCCATATCATAACCATACGAAGAATACGTATCTACAATCGAAATTTTCTGAAAAGTTTTCATAAAATTAAGAGCCTGAGAGTTCTTTTCCAAAAGGATATACATATTATTTGTCTTTATAGCATCTCTAATCATACCAAATTCGTTTCTAGTTAATTTCTCTGGAAGATGTTTGCTCGCTCCCTTTGGGAAGTTTCCTTTAAAAAACTGCTTAGGATTTAAATCAAAGTTTCGGCGAATCACGCACTCACCTGAAGGTAGATAACCACCATAAGCGTGGGTGGTAGTCGTCCCTGGAACGTATGACTTTCCGATGTCACTTATAAATGCAGAGAGTAACTGATTACAGTTAGCTTGCTCTGAGTTTGCATATGACTGAAAACTGATGCTGCATAACAGCACTATAATGCCCTGTTTTAACACTATAATCCCCGTTTGTATAACTATAAGCCTAACGCCCAGTTAAGGGGTGAAGCACGCAACACTGAAGTTACCGCATCACGCCTTAATCACTAAACCTAACGCATGGTAAAAATGCCACGCGTGCTGAATCCCTCTTGAACTGTTTGTTAGCACGCTGCCCTTTAAGCCTTTGGCACACACCAAGATATTGAAATATAGCACGAAATTCATGGTTGGAAACACTGAAACCAAACAGACAACTGTCAAACTGAAAACTAACTTCAAAACGTAAGTTAGCTAGAAGAAAAACATGCTTAACTGCCCTTTTTCACCGCTTTCAAATTAGCAAAGGATACGGGCTTCGAACTTGAACAGCAGCGGCAAAGAAACGCTTTTTACCTCAAACTCCGCAGCACTAAAGAAACAACACCAGAGAAATAGCCCGAAAGTTAGAAACCGTAAACGCTGAAATCAAAGCGAAAACTTTACATCTAGTGCCACCGGAGCGAACGTGAGAGGAACATTTAATCAGGTGTAAAGCGAGGAAAAGAAACCAATAAAAACAGAAACTTTTAGCCTTTGATGCCAACCCAGTGCTAACGCCGCATTAAGGTGTGAGTGGCGCTTGGCTATACTTGAGCGAAGCGAAAATGCCAAGCGTTACGAATCACTCTTAAATGCTTTGTTATATTTATTCCCAACCACAGGACATAGTTATGCTTTCACCTAGCCTGATACCGCTTTTGTCGAGAATTAACTTCTGAAATTCTTTCACTTGAGCATATGCTTGTTCAGTAAATTCTGGGGTCAAATAATCATCCCAAGGGCATTTAAGGGCTTCACGAGCTAAAGTACCGGATTTAGCCTCGCCTACAATCGGCTTCCCATGCGCCATTGAGTCACGTAATACTTTTATTCGAGATAGTGTAGAAAAAGGCTCCACTGCCTCGTCAAATTCAATAGATGCCACCTCGCATATTTGCTTCATTTTTTTATAAAATCCCTGACGTTCTTCCCAGCCAGTAACTTTCTTGTCGCCTACAAAATTAACAAAAGCCTCTACAGAAAATGCTAAAGCGATTAAGCAACTATGACAATCTAAAGCAATTGCATCCTGAACGTCGTTTTCAACCTTTGCTCTTACTGTTTTTAAGTGATAGAAACCCAGATTTACTAGGTCATTATGAGGGTACACTCTATATGAGCCTGACATTTACTACTCTCCTAAAATATAACGCCCTGTTAAGGTGTGAGCAACGCCATACCGATGCCGCCGCATACCAACTTAAACGCTAAAACCAACGCATAGTAAAAATGCCACGCGTTGCGAATCACTCTTAAACAGTTTGTTATGTGTGTAGTTACATTTTTCACGGAGCCAATAATGAACTGTAATAGTTGCTGTAGCTGCCAAACAATGGCTTGTACTGTTCAACAATAACCTCCTTGCCCTCAATACAGATCGACTTGCATATAACCTGTACAACCTCACCATGCTCTAACTTTACAGCTGCTCTATAAATGTGGATGCTTCGGCTTTTACCAGGAGCATCTGTGTTATCCCACGAAGATAGAACCACGCCGTGATGAGTCCCTATAAGCTTTCCTCGAAAGAACAGCTGATCAAAGCCAACAGCTATAACAATTCCAATACCAAGGAAAAATAATATGTATTTTGCAATTTGCTTCTTTTGCATATTAATTCCTCCAAGCACATAACGCCCTGTTAAGGGGTGAGCAACGCAATACCGAAGCCACTGCAAACCACCTTAAACACTAAACTTAACGCATAGTAAAAATGCCACGCGTTGCGAATCCCTCTTGAACAGTTTGTTAGGTTTTTACTCAAAGAGTGCTCTATAAACTGGCGAAGATTTACTCTCATTCAAATCAATGACTTTTACATGCTTCGAAACATGCATGGCAAGTTTGCGATCCATTGTAACCAAGTACGCATCTTCAATCTTTGCGATGCATGCAAAAACCAAATCTGCACCATACAACTTATCAAAGCCATCCAACGTAAATAATTGATTAGCTTTTCGAATTAGTTCTTGGTCAACATCGTACATAAGAGCTCGGTCATCTAAAAGATAGAACTCTCTAAGAACCGGTTTTCCTTTGCGAGCGAGCTTTGAGACCGTTGCATTTACTTCGAAAACAGCGAGAGTTGGAAATATATTTTTATAGTCAATATCAATCCAACCGTCAGAAAGATCTTTAAATAGACTTCTACCCGGTGAATATCCATCATCATTCGATTCTTTAATATTTACTATTGCTGATGTATCCCATACAAACTTATGCATTTTACCTCCGAAAAACCTAACGCCTTGTTAAGGTGTGAGGCACGCAATACCTAAGCTTCCGCATACCACCCTAACCACTAAAACCAACGCATAGTAAAAATGCCACGCGTGCCGAATCACTCTTAAACAATTTGTTATGTAGCTTTCCTGTTTGAGAAATAGTATCCAACAACTGAACCAATAATCGCACTCGAAAACGCGAGAATTTCTGAGAAGTACTGATTATTTGTGAAAGCGGAAAGTATTAAGAAAACGAGAAGAATAACTACCAAATAAATAGCTAAAAGAGGTGCTATCCGCTTGTTCATTCTCTCAGTTAGAGGTTCAGTTCTACCAATTCCTCCACAAGAACCGCAAATCAAACCTTGTTGGTTTTTCCGACTCCAAAATGGCAAATCAGCCTTTTTAGCACAAGACAGGCAATATTTACTATCGACCCCTGAAGAGCAAGTACCACTTCCAGAACAGTGCTTACACTCATACAAATTTGATGTAATGTCTTCCATTTTACTCCTAGCTACATAACGCCTTGTTAAGGTGTGAGGCGCGCAATACCGAAGCTTCCGCATACCACCTTAACCACTAAAACCAACGCATAGTAAAAATGCCACGCGTGCCGAATCACTCTTGAACAATTTGTTATGGCCCTGGATTTTCCGTAAGTTCCTGTATGTCGATTAAATCCACTTCTCTGTTCAGTAAGCGCTTGTACTTTATTAACTCGTCTTTAGGGATTACTGGCACTTCGACATTTTGATAAAACATTGAAACCGAATTAGAGAAATTAATTTCTAACCTGTGCCATGAACCATCAAGAGCCGATTGAATTCTAGTTCCTTTAGACAAACCAACTTCGATTTTTTGAGAATGGTAGATTAATTGGAAATACTCTAAATCCCAACCGCATTCCACGTAATGCGTTAAAGGTTTGGAGACATATGAACCAACCTTTGCTAACAGTTTTTCTGCATCGCCATTGTGGATATACAAGTCAATGTCCGCAACTGCTCGGCTACCACCGTAAATTGTTGCAGCCAAACCACCCACAATTTGATAGTCAATTCGCTCTGATTCCAAGGTTCCCTTAAACCAAATCAATGCTTCTTTTACTCTATCGCTCATCCTGAGTACCTAGTTAGTTCGATCGTGCGCCATAACGCCTTGTTAAGGTGTGAGGCGCGCAATACCGAAGCTCCCGCATACCACCTTAACCACTAAAACCAACGCATAGTAAAAATGCCACGCGTGCCGAATCACTCTTGAACAATTTGTTATGTACGTGCTAAAGGTACACAACTGACTCCACATTGTTGCCCTCGGGGTCAATCAAAAACGCAGCGTAGTAGTTTGGAGCATAGTGTTTTCGTAAACCAGGCTTACCGTTGCATTTACCACCTAAAGATAACCCCGCTTGATGAAACGCGGAAACTTGTAATTTGTTTGATGCAGAAAAAGCAATATGGCACTTAGAATTACTGACGCCTTTTTCAATTAGAAACCTTACATTTGGCTCGCTCGAAAGCCCAAAGCCAGCAGCATTTTCATCTGACCACTTGAGCTCAATACCCAATGGCTCCAGTACATTCTTGTAAAACACACGACATTCTTCGAATGCAACTACCTTAATTTCAAAATGATCTATCACTCTCAATCCTTTAGAGTTGGTTACAATTTTCCTTAAAGTACATAACGCCCTGTTAAGGGGTGAGCAACGCAATACCGAAGCCGCCGCATACCACCTTAATCACTAAAACCAACGCATAGTAAAAATGCCACGCGTTGCGAATCCCTCTTGAACAGTTTGTTAGGGCGCAGAGCCTATTGATACACGCTGACTTCTATTAAGTTTTTATCAAGATCCAAAAAATAGACCGATTGGATTGCACCAACGGCTCCTGATTTTTCGACTGGACCCTCTATGATTTTGACATTTTCTTTAACTAAATGGTTTACCACTGATGTCAACGACCAATCTGAAATTAAGCAAACATCACCCGAACCAACATTAGCTACATTTCGCGGTTCTTGGCCAAGAAGCTGAAAGTTAATCTTTTGATTTCCGAACGTTACAGCCTTACGGCCATTGGCAAAAGTTACCTCTTCCATGCACAAAACCCGTTTATAAAAGTCCACTGATTTTTCTATGTCGGAGACTGTGAGAACAATATGATCTATGTGATGAATCATCATTTTACTCCTTGTGCCCTAACGCCCAATTAAGGTGTGAGGCACGCAATACGATGCTTCCGCATACCACCTTAACCACTAAAACTAACGCATAGTAAAAATGCCACGTGTGCCGAATCACTCTTAAATTGTTTGTTATAAAGCTGACTCTACGTTAAACGCCTTTTCTAACCACACCGAGCTAATGTACTGTCCATGTTTCTGTGCATACTCATTGAAAACTCCGACTTCTCTGAAACCAAACCGCTTATGTAATGCAACTGATGCGTCGTTTGGTAATGCAACACCCGACAATACACGATGGACACCATAAGCACGAATTGATGAGAACAACTGAGTATATAGTTTAGAACCTAAACCTTTCCCCTTTGCTTCTTGTGTCAGATAAACGGTCACTTCTACGGTGTCGTCAAAAGCTGAAATTGCTCTGTACTGTTGGGAATAGGCAAAACCTAGCAACACGCCGTTTTCTGTGGCTACATATAGTTGATATTTGGTAGTGCTAGAAAACTGAGAAAACCATTTCTGACGATTTTCCAGAGTAAATGGAACTTCCTCAAAGCGTGCATTAGTATGCTCAATATAAAAATTAAAGATGTCGGTGATACCAGCAACATCTTTAATTTTACCTGTTCGAATTTCCATGAAATGTCCTTTTTCTTCGAGCTTTATAACGCCCAATTAAGGTGTGAAGCGCGCAACCACGACACTCAATTTAACCACCGTAATCACCAAACTTAAACCAAACTAAAAATGCCAAGCGTGCTGAATCACTCTTAAATTGCTTGTTAGCCCTATGCCCAAAGGTTGCACGCCTCTACCGCTTCGATTTTAACACCGAAACTAGAAATGCTAGGTAACGTGGCATTGTGGTGCTCTCGAATTTGAGCCCCACTGGCGTGCTCCTTATCATGAGTTGTGTGAGCATCCGAAACCAAAGTTACGGGGTAGCCTAAGCCTGCAGCTCTGCGAATGGTGGTATCAACGCAAAACTCTGAGGCGTAGCCACACACAATTAAGCTATCTACATCGAGTTCATTCAAAACACTTTGAAGATTAGTATTCAAGAAAGAGTCTGGTGTTGTTTTGCGAACGAAATGGTCACCAGTTTGTGTAATTAAGCTCGACTGCAATGCCCAACCAGCGCTTTCGTATTCAATAACAGATTTAGGTTGATCGTGCTGAACAAAGATAACTGGGACAGACTTAGCACGCGCCAATTTCGTAACTTCATTAATTTTGGTGAGTACGATTTGTGACTCAAATGGTTGAGGTTCCGGGTCGAACAGAATCGACTGAACATCAATAACTAATACTGCAGATTTCATTGTTTTCCTCTGATAGGGCTAACGCCGCATTAAGGTGTGAGCAACGCTACCACGAAACCCAACCAGACCACCGTAAACACAAAACCTAACGATGGAATGAAAAATGCCATGCGTTGGGAATCACTCTTAAATGCTTTGTTATGT